>NZ_PDJB01000001.1:1348329-1968744 GCF_002563895.1 Pseudomonas lurida
CGAATACGGCCCGGTACTGCCGGCCGGCGTATCGGTGACCGTGCCAGAAATGGCCTCGCGGTCAGCGCCACTGCGGCCTGTTTCGGCCTGGGATTAAGGAGGCGATATGGCACAGGGATTTACCCCGATCGTGGAGTTCTACGGCGCCAACGCGGCGCTGCTCAATCAACGCCTGATGCACTGGAGCCACACCGACGCCGCAGGGATCGAGGCTGACCGGCTCGAACTGACACTGAGTATCGAAGGGCTCGAAGGGCTGCCCAGCCTGAGTGGAAAGATCGGCCTGCGGGTTGGTTATCAGGAGTCGGGACTGGTGGAAAAGGGCGAATTTGTCGTCACCCAGCGAACCCCGGTGCTGTTCCCCATGCGGCTGATGATCGTAGCAACCGCTGCACCCTTCAGCGCTACGGATGCCAGTGGCTATCGCCAGCGTCGATCCGCCAGCTACGGGCCGACCACCCTCGGCGCGTTGTTTCGCCAATTGGTCAGCCGGCACGGCTTTTCACCGCGTGTGGCGCCGGCGCTGGAAGGTATTGCGATTCCTCACATCGACCAGTCCAACGAGAGCGATATGGCATTCATCACCCGCCTGGCTACGCGTTACGGCGCAGTGACCAAACCGATCAACGAGCTGTATGTGTTGGCCGAAGCCGGGCGGGCCAAGTCGCTTTCGGGCCAATTGCTACCGGAAGTGAGATTGTCCGTGACCGCCGACAACCGGCCCGGCGAACAGGCGTTCATCACCGCCAGGCTCGACGAAAAAAACCGCGCCAAATACCAGGGTTGCCGTGTCACTTGGTGGGATGCCGCCGCCGGCAAGCGGCGTGTGGTTCAAGTCGGCAATGCTCCTTTCAAAACCCTGCGCCAACCCTGCCAGAACGAAGATGAGGCCCGTGCCGTGGCCGAAGGCGAACTTCGAAGGGTAGGGCGCGAAGGTTTGAAGTTGCAGATCGATTGCCCGGGCAACCCGCTGCTTGCGGCTGAAGGGTTGCTGTTGCTGGATGAAACCTGGCCTTCGTATATGCAGGGGCAATGGTCGATAAAACAGGTGGTGCATGTCGGCGATCCGGCAACGGGTTATCGCAGTTCGATCACGGCATGTGGGCTGTCGGTGTAGTGACTTTCAAAGGTAAACCCATGGTGATTTCTCTCCCTCAACTGCTTCAAGTGATGCCAGGAGCCCGCTTGAGGGCCGACATGTTCATAACGGCTCTAAATGCAGCGTTGAATCAATATTCAATCAACAGCTTAAAGCGCACCGCTGCCTTCCTCGCCCAAATCGGCCATGAGTCCGGCCATTTTCGCTACGTTCGCGAACTCGGCAGCGATCAATACCTGAGCAAATACGACACTGGCACCCTGGCTGCGCGCTTGGGCAATACCCCCGAAGCCGACGGTGACGGCCAGAGGTATCGAGGGCGTGGGCTTATCCAGATCACGGGGCGCCGCAACTACCTGGCCTGCAGCCAGGCACTGTTCGGGGACGATCGCCTGTTGCGACAACCCGAATTATTGGAGCAACCGCAATGGGCGTGTGAGTCGGCCGCCTGGTTCTGGCAAAGCAATGGCCTGAACGAATTGGCCGACAACGACCAGTTCACCACCATCACGCGGCGTATCAACGGCGGGCTCAATGGGCTGGAGGACCGTTTGCGCCTGTGGGCGCGTGCCAAGGCGGTGTTATGCGTGTCTTAGGCACGTGCCGCCTGATCGGCATATGCCTGCTGGTGGCTGTTGTCTGGCAGGTGCAGGCGTGGCGATATGGGGCGCGCATTGAACGCTTGTCGGCAACACAGGCGCAGGCTGCCCTGCATCAACAACAGGCCGAACAGGCCAAACGGCAGGCCCTGGAGCAACAGCTCAATGCCAGTGATCAACAACATGCTCGGGAGTTGAGCGATGCGCAACGTAATCAAGCGGCTTTGCGTGACCGCCTGGCCACTGCTGATGTGCGGCTGTCAGTCCTTCTCGACGCTACCGACGCCGCCAGTGGCTGTTCACTGCCAACCCCCGCCCCCGCCGGCAGCGTGGTTCATGCAGCCCCGCGAGCCCGACTTGACCCGGCGCATGCTCGGCGAATTATCGGCATCACCGACGACGGTGATAACGCCCTGATTGCCTTGCGCGCCTGCCAGGCCTACGTGCGCGCGGTCGCCCGCTAATCTCTTGTTCCATTCTGTCGCTTGCATGCGCGATTTGCTCCTGTAGGGTAGGCAAACACGCCCCCCCCCCACTTCTGGAGACGACCGTGAAGGAAATCACTCAACTGGCTGCTGAACTGGGTCGCCGCCTGCAGGTGCTCAACGCCCATGTCACCACGGCCGAGTCCTGCACCGGTGGCGGTATCGCGGAGGCCATCACGCGGATCCCGGGAAGCTCGGCCTGGTTCGAGGCGGGTTACGTTACCTATTCCAACCGCCAGAAGACCCGGCAGTTGAATGTGCCGGAAGCGTTGTTTCCAAGAGTGGGTGCGGTCAGCCAGGAAGTGGTGGAGGCGATGGTCCGTGGCGCACAGGAAAAAAGCCTGGCGCGATTTGCCGTGGCGGTCAGTGGCGTGGCGGGGCCGGATGGGGGCTCGCCAGACAAACCGGTGGGCACCGTGTGGCTCGCCTTTGGCGTTGGCGAGGAGCTGACCGCCGAGCTGCAACACTTCCCTGGCAGCCGCGATGAGGTTCGCCGACAAACGGTAAAGGCCGCGTTAGAGGGGTTGTTGCGACGAGCTGCAGCAGAAATAGACAATCAGGGGTAGGCGATCTCCGATCTTTGTGGAACAATACTGTCTACTTATACAGGTGTTGGCCGACCAGGCCTTATTGATTACGTGAGGACTTTAATGGACGACAACAAGAAGAAAGCCTTGGCTGCGGCCCTGGGTCAGATCGAACGTCAATTCGGCAAGGGTGCCGTAATGCGTATGGGCGATCACGACCGTCAGGCGATCCCGGCTATTTCCACTGGCTCTCTGGGTCTGGACATCGCGCTCGGCATTGGCGGCCTGCCAAAAGGCCGTATCGTTGAAATCTACGGTCCTGAATCTTCCGGTAAAACTACCCTGACCCTGTCGGTGATTGCCCAGGCGCAGAAAATGGGCGCCACCTGTGCGTTCGTCGACGCCGAGCACGCACTGGACCCTGAATACGCCGGTAAGCTGGGCGTTAACGTCGATGACCTGCTGGTTTCCCAGCCGGACACCGGTGAGCAAGCCTTGGAAATCACCGACATGCTGGTGCGCTCCAACGCCATCGACGTGATCGTGGTCGACTCCGTGGCTGCCCTGGTACCCAAGGCTGAAATCGAAGGCGAAATGGGCGACATGCACGTGGGCCTGCAAGCCCGCCTGATGTCCCAGGCGCTGCGTAAAATCACCGGTAACATCAAGAACGCCAACTGCCTGGTGATCTTCATCAACCAGATCCGTATGAAGATCGGCGTGATGTTCGGCAGCCCGGAAACCACCACCGGTGGTAACGCGCTGAAGTTCTACGCTTCGGTCCGTCTGGATATCCGCCGTACTGGCGCGGTGAAGGAAGGTGACGAGGTTGTCGGTAGCGAAACCCGCGTTAAAGTCGTGAAGAACAAAGTGGCCCCGCCTTTCCGTCAGGCCGAGTTCCAGATTCTCTACGGCAAGGGTATCTACCTGAATGGCGAGATGATCGACTTGGGCGTTCTGCATGGTTTCGTCGAGAAGTCCGGCGCTTGGTATGCTTACAACGGCAGCAAGATCGGTCAGGGCAAAGCCAACTCGGCCAAGTTCCTGGCGGACAACCCGGACATCGCTGCCACGCTTGAGAAGCAGATCCGTGACAAGCTGCTCACCGCAGCGCCAGACGTGAAAGCTGCCGCCAACCGTGAGCCGGTTGAAGAAGTGGAAGAAGCTGACACTGATATCTGAACCAAACGATGACTGTTGTACTGGATACACTCGTCGCCGTTCGGCGCACTGCGATGGACCTGCTCGCTCGCCGCGAGCACGGTCGAGTCGAGCTGACGCGTAAACTGCGTCAGCGCGGCGCGGAGCCCGAGATGATCGAAACGGCCCTCGACCGTTTGACGGAAGAGGGGCTGCTTTCCGAATCCCGTTACCTCGAGAGTTTTGTCTCCTACCGAGCCCGCTCTGGCTACGGCCCGGCGCGTATTCGTGAAGAACTAAGCCAGCGCGGTCTGCAACGTGCGGATATCGACCTTGCCCTGCGTGAGTGCGGTATCAGTTGGCAGGCGCAGCTGGAGGAGACCTGGCGTCGCAAGTTTTCTGGCCATCTTCCGATTGATGCCAGGGAACGTGCGAAGCAGGGTCGATTCCTGAGTTATCGCGGTTTTTCGATGGAGATGATCAGTCGCTTGTTGAGCGGTCGGGGTATGGACGACTGAATTAGCTAAAAAACAAAAGACCCACTATGAAAATAGTGGGTCTTTTTTTTTGCCCGCAGAAAATTACGCCGGCTCCGGTGCCACCCGTTGCTGCGCCTTCCCCTGTGCCTGCGCCCAGTTCTCCGGCAGGTTGATGTAGTCGACCAACTCCCGCAGCCGGCCCTGGTCGCGACCATTGAAATTGAACACCAAGCGCGTCAAATGGCTGTACTTCGGCTCATCATGTTCCTCGCCGGTATACGCCAGTTGTTGGAACTCTCCACTCAGCCGCAAGCTGGCGAACTCACTTTGTAGATGGGCCAATGCCCGATCACTGAGCGGATGATGCATGCGCACTACAAATTCACGCTTCAACCAACGAGTGGAGTGGAAGTTGGCATAAAACTGGTTGATCTCTTCCACCGCCTCTTCTGCGCTGTACACCAGGCGTACCAGCTTGAGGTCGGTGGGCAGGATGTAGCGATTGGCTTCCAGCTGGCTGCGGATAAAGTCCAGGGCGCCTTGCCAGAACCCGCCGCCTGGTGCGTCCAGCAACACCACGGGTACCAGGGGGCTCTTGCCGGTCTGGATCAGGGTAAGGACTTCCAGCGCTTCATCCAGTGTGCCGAAGCCGCCGGGGCACAGCACCAGTGCATCGGCTTCCTTGACGAAGAACAGCTTTCGGGTAAAGAAAAAGTGGAATGACAGCAGATTCTCAGTGCCATCGATGGTTGGGTTGGCATGCTGTTCAAACGGCAGGGTGATGTTAAACCCCAGGCTGTGTTCCAAGCCTGCGCCTTCGTGGGCGGCGGCCATGATGCCACCGCCGCCGCCGGTGATCACCATTAGGTCCGAGCGCGACAGGGCTGCGCCGACTTCACGGGCCAGGGCGTACAGCGGGCTCTCTGCTGGCGTGCGGGCAGAGCCAAACACCGTGACCTTGCGGCGGCCCTTGAACTGTTCCAGTACGCGGAAAGCGTGGTCCAGTTCGCGGATGGCTTGCAGGGTTATCTTGGCGTTCCAGCGGTTGCGGTCGTCCTGGGCCATGCGCAGCACGGTGAGGATCATGTCGCGATACAGCGGGATGTTCGGACTGTTTGGCGCGATCAGCTGGAGTTGAGCTTCGACCTGCTGCGTGAGGTCGGCGCCGTTATCTTCAAAATGCCGGAGCAGGCTGTCGTTCGGTTCGTAAGGCATTCAACGTCTCCTTCTTCACAGAGGCAGGGCCTGCGGCGAGAAATTCGTCCGGGGGCCGCGACACTGCATGTGTCGCTGCATGCCCAAGGCATTGCACATGTTCGCCGGGCGGAAAACGGCCTCTGTATGTTCCTTGTGATTTAAAAAACTTTTGCACTGCAAGTTGCAGGAGGGCAACCCTCTTTTGCCCTGAAAATGTTACGGAACGGCGTGAAAACCGTGGTGAACGGGCGATTGGGATAGCTTGATCATGGGCCGAAAAACCCTTGGCTGGCAACCGCTTATTGGTCACTCATCAAGGAGTTTAGCCGCTTACGCAGAGATGACGCTGGGGGGGGCGTGCGCGCCACTGGACAGCAGCGCGCGAGGGTCAGGCAGCGATTACTTTTTCTTCTTCGCCGCAGCCGGTGCCGGGCAATCCGCTTCCACGAACTTCACCGAGGCCACAGGGCGGTTGGTCTTGTTCTCGGTGATTTCGTAGCGCATTACAGCGCCCTTGGCCATCAGTTCGCGGTAGCCTTTGTTCAGGCAAACGCTCTGGCCGAGCTGGAAATACACGGCCTTTGGGTTGGCGCGCATCTGCTCGGCGCGGTCGGGCAAGACGCTCAGGTGATCGATCAGTTGCATGCCTTCTACGGTGTAGGCCACTTCCAGGGTTTTTTCGTCGATTTCCCGGGGCAGGTCCTTGTTGCTCTCGGCCGCGACGCTTTGCAGCTTCCTGTTCATTTGGGCCTCCAGCAGCGAGGCCGCCTGGGCGCACACGGGCAATACCAGCGCGAGGGCGACGGATGGGGCGACAAAACGCAGCATGGAACGCAGCATGAAACTCTCCTGATTCGGTTACTGGTGCATAGACCAGCCACTGCGCCGTGCGTTCAGTGGCGCACAATTATAGGTGAGCCTCTGCCACTACAGCCAGGCGTATCGCTGGTAAACTGCGGCCTCTTTAGCCTTCCAAGAGTTTTCACCGTGTCGATTGACCCGTCCCAACGGCGCCTGCGATGAGCCATGCCGTTTCCCGCCTGCGCACCCAGCGCCTGGCCCGCGCCGTCCGGCCGTTCCTCAACCGTGGCTCGCGCGCCGAACGTTGCCCAGGCTGCCGGGTGATCCCCGAGTACTGCCTGTGTGCGTGGCGACCGAGCGTCGCGGCGAAATCCGCCATGTGCCTGCTGATGCACGACGTCGAGCCCATGAAGCCCAGCAACACCGGCTGGCTGATCGCCGATGTCATCACCGACACCACGGCGTTCGCCTGGTCGCGCACTGAGGTCGACCCCGGATTGCTCACCTTGCTGGCCGACCCGCAGTGGCAGCCCTATATCGTGTTCCCCGGCGAATTCGTCGCCCCTGAGCGCGTAGTCAGCGAAGTGACAGTGGAGGAGGGCAAGCGCCCGCTGTTCATCCTGTTGGATGGCACTTGGAGCGAGGCGCGCAAGATGTTCCGCAAAAGCCCCTACCTGGAGCAACTGCCGGTACTCAGCCTGGCGCCGGAACAGCTGTCACGCTACAAGCTGCGCCGCTCAAAGCGCGACGATCATTTCTGTACCGCCGAAGTCGCCGCGCTGTGCCTTGAGTTGGCAGATGACCTCGCCGCCTGCGAAGTGCTGGATGCCTACCTGGACGTGTTCAGCACCCATTACCTGGCGGCCAAGTTCCAGTTACCCCTGGACCCGACGGACATCGTCCATACTCGTCTTGCGCCCTATATACCGGCGGTATAGCCAGACGACGTTTGCATGATGGCACCCTAAACTCGCACGCCGCTAAAATGCCCGTGGGCGTAGTGCTTGACCCCCCAGGCTACGCTGGGCATGCTGAGCGCCGATTGGGGTGCAACCGTGAATTTTTTCGATGTCGTTCCAGGTGCTTTTGACGTCGAGCGTGCCCTGTGGCGATGGCTGCCTGGCTGTCGCCTTGTGTACCGGTGAACCCTGAACCCATCAGGGCTGCCATAAAAAACAGGATCATTTAATCAATGGCCACATACGAAATCCTGATAGCCGATGACCACCCGCTGTTTCGCAGCGCGCTGCACCAAGCAGTGACCCTGGGTCTTGGCCCGGACGTGCGCCTGGTCGAAGTGGCCAGCATTGCCGAGCTGGAAGCCCGCCTCACCGAAAAATCCGACTGGGACCTGGTGCTGCTCGACCTGAATATGCCTGGTGCCTACGGTTTCTCCGGGCTGGTGCTGTTGCGTGGGCAATACCCGCAAATCCCCGTGGTGATGGTCTCGGCCCAGGAAGAAGCCGATGTGGTGGTGCGCTCCAAGGAGTTTGGTGCCAGCGGTTTCATTCCCAAGTCCAGCGCGATGGAAGATATCCAGAAAGCGGTACGTACCGTGCTGGACGGCGATGTGTCTTGGCCGCCGCAGGCGTTTGAAGAAATCAACGTGTCCGACGAAGCCAAGGCCGCCCGTGATGGCCTCGCCAGCCTGACGCCCCAGCAGTTCCGGGTGCTGACCATGGTCTGCGAAGGCTTGCTGAACAAGCAGATTGCCTACGAGCTGAGCGTGTCGGAAGCGACGATCAAGGCCCACGTGACGGCGATCTTCCGCAAGCTTGGCGTGCGCACGCGCACCCAGGCGGCGCTGCTCTTGCAACAACTTGAGTCAATTTCGCAGCACTAAGCTGTCACCGGTTCACGCTTTTTTGACTTTGCGTGATCTAGTTTCCCCACTCCTTTGGTTCAGTTGCCTACATCTATGTCGCCTTTCAAGGGTCAAACCGGTATCAAACGTATCTTCAACGCTGGGGGGTATTCCCTGGATGGCCTACGCGCAGCGTTCACCGGCGAGGCAGCCTTCCGCCAGTTGGTACTGCTCAACGTGATCCTGATCCCGGTGAGCTTTTTCCTGAATGTCAGCCGCGTCGAGCGGGCCTTGCTGATCGCCGTGTGCCTGCTGGCATTGATCGTCGAGTTGCTCAACTCGGCAGTGGAAGCGGCGATCGACCGTATTTCCCTGGACCGCCACCCGCTGTCGAAAAACGCCAAGGACATGGGCAGCGCCGCGCAGTTCGTTGCGCTGACCATGATTACCCTGGTGTGGGCCGTCATCCTGGTCTGACCCTCAGGCAATACTCGGCAGCACGATTTCGTCGCTGCGCTGGACCCCGGCGGTGAAGGCGCGGCAGAGCTCCAGGAACTCGCGCATTGCCGAGGTCTGGTACTTCTGTTTGTGCCAGATGAAGTAGAACTGCCGGGCCAGGTCCAGGTCCGGGGTTTCCACCGGCACCAGGCTGCCACGGCGGAACGCATCGCGCAGTGCCAGCCGCGAAATGCAGCCGATACCCAGTCCCGATTCCACCGCACGCTTGATGGCCTCGGTGTGTTCCAGTTCCAGGCGGATATTCAGCGCGCTGCGGTGATGGCGCATGGCTTGGTCAAACGTCAGGCGCGTGCCCGAACCCTGTTCCCGCAGGATCCACGCCTCATGGGTCAACTCATCCATGCTTGCCACGCCACGCTTGGCCAAGTGATGCTGCGGCGCGCAAAACACCACCAGCTCATCCTCGACCCAGGTTTGCACCTCGATATCCGGGTGGCTGCAGTCGCCTTCGATTAGACCCAGGTCAATTTCGTAATGCGCCACTTGGTGCACGATATGAGCAGTGTTCTGCACATGCAGCTTCACCTGGCTTTCCGGATGCTGCTGCATGAAGCTGCCGATCAGCAGCGTGGCCAGGTAGTTACCGATGGTGAGGGTCGCGCCAACTGCCAGGGAGCCAAAGCCGGACTTGCCGTTGAGCAGGTCCTCGATCTCCTTGGCCTGGTCCAGCAGCGCCACGGCCTGGGGCAACAGCTGATGACCGAGGGCGTTGAGGCTCAGGCGCTTGCCCGCGCGGTCGAATAATTGGCAGCTGGATTGACGCTCCAGCTCGGTGATCGAGGTGCTGGCGGCGGATTGAGATAAGGCCAGAAGGCCAGCAGCGCGCGAGACGCTTTCCTGCTGGGCGACGGCGACGAAGACTTGCAGTTGACGGAGAGTAAATCGCATATCGATATAACCGATAACCCTTATCTTAATAATCCAGTTAACAGATATTGTCGCCGCCATTAGAATGCTGTGCAATTGCGCAACTACATTTGGCGCAGACCCATTTCCAGGAGTCCCCCGTACATGAGCAACATGAACCACGAGCGTGTCCTCAGTGTTCATCACTGGAACGACACTCTGTTCAGCTTCAAGTGCACCCGCGATCCGGGCCTGCGCTTCGAGAACGGTCAGTTCGTGATGATCGGCCTGCAACAACCCAATGGCCGCCCGCTCATGCGCGCTTACTCCATTGCCAGCCCGAACTGGGAAGAGCATCTGGAGTTCTTCAGCATTAAAGTGCCAGATGGCCCGCTGACTTCCCAATTGCAGCATTTGAAGGAAGGCGACGAGATCATCATCAGCAAGAAACCGACAGGCACCCTGGTGCTTGACGATTTGAAGCCGGGCAAACACCTGTACCTGCTCAGCACCGGTACTGGCCTTGCTCCCTTCATGAGCGTGATCCAGGACCCGGAAACCTACGAGCGTTTCGAAAAAGTGATCCTGTGCCACGGCGTGCGTTACGTCAACGAAGTCGCCTACCGCGAATTCATCACCGAGCACCTGCCGCAGAACGAATTCTTCGGCGAGGCCCTGCGTGACAAGTTGATCTACTACCCGACTGTCACCCGCGAGCCGTTCGAAAACGAGGGCCGCCTGACCGACCTGATGCGCAGCGGCAAGCTGTTCAGCGACATCGGCCTGCCGCCGATCAACCCCGAAGACGACCGCGCGATGCTGTGCGGCAGCCCAAGCATGCTGGACGAAACCAGCGAAGTGTTGAACAGCTTCGGTCTGAAAGTTTCGCCACGGATGCGTGAGCCGGGCGATTACCTGATCGAACGGGCGTTCGTCGAGAAATAAGCACTGACCCAATAATGTGGGAGCTGGTTTGCCTGCGATTGCAGACCTCGGTTCAACTAAAGACCGAGGCGTCTGCATCGCAGGCAAGCCCGCTCCCACACTGGTTTTTGGGGTTTATCCAGCCGCAAGCACTTCCAGCACGCAAATCACCCCGGTCTCGGGATAGTGCCAACGCACATCCACATCCCAGAACTGTGCACCGTATTCGCGCTCTGGCCCTGGCGTCTGGTACGCCGGCCGTGGATCCTGTGCCAGGCACTGATCAATCAGTTCCACCAGGGGCTCGCCAAGGCGTTGGGCGTGGCTTTGTGCCTGTTGCAGGGCGGTCTTCAGCCACTGCACGGGGATCAGCTGCGGCGCGCCGCTGGCAATCTCATTGGTGGCCGTGTCGACGATGTCGGCATACGGCACATACGGCTTGATATCCAGCACCGGCGTGCCATCCAGCAAGTCGATTCCGGAAATCCACAGGCGGCCCGGTTCCACCTTGTCCAGCTTCACCACCGACTGGCCAATGCCATTGGGGCGATGAGTCGCGCGGGTGGCGAACACGCCCATTGACGTGTTGCCGCCCAGGCGCGGAGGGCGCACTTTCAGGCGAGGCTTGTCTTCCAGCGCCTGGTGGAACAGGAACAGCAGCCACACATGGCTGACCTGCTCCAGGCCCTGCACCGCTTCACCGCCGTCGAACGGCGCCACCAGCTCCAGCACGCCACGGGCGGCTGGCGCCAGCTGCGGTTGGCGGGGGATGGCGAACTTCTCCTTGAAGCAGGAGCGCACGAAGCCGACGGGCGAGACGGGGTAGGTCATTTCTGAAGCCTCAAGTTACAAGCTGCAAGCCACAGGCGTTTAACGTGCGGCTTGAGGCTCGTCGCTGTTCTCAAGCCCTGACGCGCAGCGTCAGCCCCTTGAGGAAGTTACGCAGCAACTGGTCGCCACACGGGCGGTAGTTGGTGTGGCCGAACTTGCGGAACAAGGCGCTCAGCTCAGGTTTGGACACCGGAAATTCAGCGGCCTTGAGGATGGCGTGCATGTCGTCTTCTTTCAGCTCGAAGGCCACACGCAGCTTCTTGAGGATGATGTTGTTGGTCACCGGTGTCTCGATCGGCTGCGGCGGGCGGCTTTCGTCCTTGCCGCGCTTGAAGATCACCAGGCCATCGAGGAAGTGGGCCATGACTTCATCCGGGCAGAACACGAAGCCTTCTTCCTCGTCCTTCTTGAGGTAGGTCAGCAGGTCGTCCTTGGTCACTTCCATGCCGCCGAGCTTGATGATCTCGACCATCTTGTTGTCGCTGATGTCGAGCATGTAGCGCACGCTGCGCAGTACGTCGTTGTGAATCATGGTAGGCAATCCTGGTATTCAACTGAGGACACCGCCACAGTGGGGCGGTGTCGAGAAAAGGGCCGCGGCTTAGAACTTCTCTTTGCCGGACAGGTAGCGCCATTGGCCGACCGGCACCTTGCCGATGGACACGCCGCCGATGCGGATGCGGCGAATGGCGATGACTTTCAGGCCAACCGCTTCGCAGAACAGCGCGATCACGCCAGGCTGCGGGTTTTTCATCGCAAAGCGCAGGCGGTTTTCGTTCTGCCAGCTGGCTTTGACGGCCGGCAGCTCCTTGCCTTTGTAGGTCAGGCCGTGGTTCAGGCGGTTGAGACCGTGGGCAACCATGTCGCCTTCGACTTCCACCACGTATTCCTGCTCGATCTTGGCGGCGTCGGCGGTCAACTTGCGCAGGATCTTCCAGTCCTGGGTAAACACCAGCAGGCCGCTGGCCTTGGCTTGCAGGTCGGCGCTGGCGGTGAGGCGCAGGAAATGGCCCTTGAGTGGGCGCTTGCCGAAGCGGTGTTCTTGCGAGAGCGTCTCGGCGCTGATCGACGCCATGGCGGTTTCGGCATCCACGCCGGCCGGGGCGTTCAGCAGGATGGTCACCGGTTCTGGCGCGGTGGCCTTCGCGTCGGGGTCGAGCTCGACCTTCTGGGTGGTGACCTTGAACTGAGGTTCGTCGATCACTTCACCGTCCACCGAGACCCAGCCGCCTTCGATGAACAGCTCAGCCTCCCGACGGGAGCAACCGACCAGTTCGATAAGGCGTTTGGAGAGGCGTATGGGGTCAGTCATGACAGGGGCCGTAGCAAAAGGGGGCAGCTATTGTACCTGCCTGGCGCCGGTTAATCCCGGCCCCATTTCAGTGCTGTCGCTTTTTGTGGGCCCAGGCACGCCAGCACCCACAGGTGTTCTGCGGTTCGTCAGCCGCTGCGCAGGTGTTGCTGCTGGCGCAAACGCATATGCAGCAACGGATAGGGCTGGCCCAGGCCGTCATGCTCCGTGCGCCCGATCACCTCGAACCCCTGTTTGAGGTAGAAGCCCAAGGCCTGGGGATTCTGCTCGTTCACTTCCAGCTCGTCGGCGTTCATGTGCTCGATCGCATAGCGCAGCAATTGCCGGCCAAGGCCTTGGCCCCGGTGCTGCGGGTCGATAAACAGCATCTCGACCTTGCCCGCGGCGACACCGGCAAACCCGGTGATGCGTTGGTACGAGTCTTTGGTGCAAATCAGCATCACTGTGTCCAGGTAGTGAGTCAGCACCAGGTTCCTCAGTAGCTCGATGTAGCTGTCCGGCAGGAAATCATGGGTAGCCCGCACCGAGGACTCCCAGATTTCAGTCAGTTTTTGATAATCACTGGATTTAGGTGTGTGGATAACCGAATGCCGACGCATGCTCGCTGCCCCTGCCGATGATTGGCGATGGGCAAACGATAGACCTAAAAAAGCCCCACATCTTGATCAGATGCAGGGCTTTTTACAGTGTTACCGATCAGTCGCGCTTTTCAGCCCACAGGTCGTATTCGTCGGCATCGGTCACGGTGCACCAGACCTTGTCGCCCGGCTTCAGGCCGCTGGCGTCGTCGATAAAGACGTTACCGTCGATTTCCGGCGCATCGAAGAAGCATCGGCCAACGGCGCCTTGCTCATCGACTTCGTCGATCAGTACTTCGATTTCCTTGCCGATGCGCAGTTGCAGGCGCGCCGAGCTGATGGCCTGCTGGTGCGCCATGAAACGCTCCCAACGGTCCTGCTTGACGTCGTCCGGCACCACGGCCAGGTCCAGCAGGTTGGCCGGGGCACCTTCAACCGGCGAGTACTGGAAGCAGCCGACGCGGTCCAGCTGGGCTTCGGTCAGCCAGTCCAGCAGGTACTGGAAGTCTTCCTCGGTTTCGCCGGGGAAGCCGACGATGAAGGTCGAGCGGATGATCAGTTCCGGGCAGATCTCGCGCCAGTTCTTGATGCGCGCCAGGGTCTTGTCTTCGAAAGCGGGGCGTTTCATGGCCTTGAGCACTTTCGGGCTGGCGTGCTGGAACGGGATGTCCAGGTACGGCAGGATCTTGCCGGCAGCCATCAGCGGGATCAGCTCGTCCACATGCGGGTACGGGTAGACATAGTGCAGGCGCACCCACACACCCAGGCTGCTGAGGGCTTCGCACAGTTCGGTCATGCGGGTTTTCACCGGCGCGCCGTTCCAGAAACCGGTGCGGTATTTCACGTCGACGCCGTAGGCGCTGGTGTCCTGGGAGATCACCAACAGCTCTTTGACGCCGGATTTGACCAGGCGCTGGGCCTCGTCCAGTACGTCGCCGACTGGGCGGCTCACCAGCTTGCCGCGCATCGACGGAATGATGCAGAAGCTGCAGCTGTGGTTGCAGCCTTCGGAAATCTTCAGGTAGGCGTAATGGCGTGGTGTCAGCTTGATGCCTTGCGGCGGCACCAGGTCGATCAGCGGGTTGTGGTCCTGGCGCGGTGGCACGACTTCGTGCACCGCGTTGACCACCTGCTCGTACTGCTGCGGGCCGGTCACGGCCAGCACGCTCGGGTGCACGTTGCGGATATTGCCTTCTTCCACGCCCATGCAGCCGGTCACGATGACCTTGCCGTTTTCCTTGATGGCTTCGCCGATCACTTCCAGGGACTCTGCCTTGGCCGAGTCGATGAAGCCGCAGGTGTTGACCACCACCACGTCGGCGTCCTGGTAGGTGGACACAACGTCATAGCCTTCCATACGCAGTTGCGTGAGGATGCGCTCGGAGTCGACCAGAGCCTTCGGGCAACCCAGGGAAACAAAGCCAACCTTGGGGTTGGCCTTTGCGATGGTGGTGGACATGTCTAACCTCGGTATTGAATGACGCCGCCAGTCGGGCACGACAGGGCTGCGGACGGGCGCTTGGTGCGCCTCTGATCAAAAAGTGCGCAATTCTAGCGACGGGCAACGCACTTGACCAGCTTTATGCGGGGAAATGCGACGAGTGCTGCGCTATGCTTCGCGCCGTTGCATACGGGTAAAAGCCCGGGGTCAATAAAACGTCTGTTACGAGAAGTAAAACAGCGCATGCTACGGTCAGCTTAGACGCGTTGTTTATAAAAGACCTCAGGTCAAAGGGCAGGAGTGGTTGATGGGTCACGCGAGTAGTCAGGCAGCAGGTGCCGAGGAATCAAATGCCAAGCCGATCGGCATGCTGGTGGCAGCGGTCGGGGTGGTTTATGGCGATATCGGGACCAGTCCGCTCTACACCCTTAAAGAGGTGTTCAACGGAGGGTATGGGGTTCAGGTCAACCATGACGGCGTGCTGGGGATCCTGGCGCTGATCTTCTGGTCACTGATCTGGGTGGTCTCGATCAAATACATGCTCTTCGTGCTGCGCGCCGACAACCAGGGCGAGGGCGGTATTATGGCGCTCACTGCACTGGCACGACGAGCGGCGGGGGAGCGCAAGAAACTGCGCAGTTTCCTGGTGGTATGTGGCCTGTGCGGCGCGGCGCTGTTCTACGGCGACAGCATGATCACCCCGGCGATTTCAGTATTGTCGGCCATTGAAGGCCTGGAATTGGCGTTCGACGGCCTGGAAAAGTGGGTGGTGCCGATCGCGCTGGTGGTGCTGGTAGCGCTGTTTCTCATCCAGAAACACGGCACGGACCGTATCGGCAAGCTGTTCGGTCCGGTGATGGTGACATGGTTCCTGGTCCTCGGCGGTCTCGGTGTGTATGGCATCACCCTGCACCCTGAGGTGCTCAACGCGCTGAATCCGATGTGGGGCGTGCGTTTCTTCGAGGCTCACCCAGGCATAGGCGTGGCCATCCTCGGCGCGGTGGTACTGGCATTGACCGGCGCCGAGGCGCTGTACGCCGACATGGGGCACTTCGGCCGCAAACCCATCGCCCGTGCGTGGTTCATGCTGGTGTTGCCGGCGCTGGTGCTCAACTATTTCGGCCAGGGCGCCATGCTGCTGGGCGATCCGGAGGCAGCGCGCAACCCGTTCTACCTCCTCGCCCCGAGCTGGGCGCTGATCCCGCTGGTCGTGTTGTCCACCCTGGCTACGGTGATTGCATCCCAGGCAGTCATTTCCGGTGCGTTCTCATTGACCCGCCAGGCGATCCAGCTGGGTTACATCCCGCGCATGCATATCCAGCACACCTCGAGTGCCGAGCAGGGCCAGATCTACATCGGCGCGGTGAACTGGTCGCTTATGGTCGGTGTGATCCTGCTGGTGCTGGGTTTCGAATCCTCCAACGCATTGGCATCGGCCTACGGCGTGGCGGTGACCGGGACTATGCTGATGACCACCATCCTGGTGTCGGCCGTGATGCTGCTGCTGTGGAAATGGCCGCCGATCCTGGCCGTGCCCGTATTGGTGTGCTGCCTGTTGGTCGATGGGCTGTATTTTGCCGCCAACGTGCCGAAAATCATCCAGGGTGGCGCCTTCCCGGTCTTGGCGGGGATCGTGCTGTTCGTGCTGATGACCACCTGGAAACGCGGCAAGCAATTGCTGGTGGATCGCCTCGACGAAGGTGGCCTGCCATTGCCGATCTTTATCAGCAGTATTCGCGTGCAGCCGCCCCATCGGGTGCAGGGCACTGCGGTGTTCCTCACCGCTCGCCCGGACGCCGTGCCCCATGCGTTGTTGCACAACCTGCTGCATAACCAGGTGTTGCATGAGCAGGTGGTGATGTTGACGGTGGTCTACGAGGATATTCCGCGTGTGCCGGCCTCGCGGCGCTTTGAGGTGGATGCCTACGGGGAAGGTTTTTTCCGCGTGATCCTGCATTTCGGTTTTACCGACGAGCCGGACGTACCCGAGGCACTGAAGCTGTGCCATCTGGACGACCTGGATTTCAGTCCGATGCGCACCACCTATTTCCTCAGTCGTGAAACGGTGATCGCCTCGCGCATCAAGGGCATGGCCCGTTGGCGCGAAAGCTTGTTCGCGTTCATGTTGAAGAACGCCAACGGCAACCTGCGCTTCTTCAAACTCCCGGTAAACCGCGTGATCGAGCTGGGCACCCAGGTCGAGATGTAGACCGTCGCAGCACGGGGGCCGGCAATCGGCTCCCGCTTTCCTTTCTGAACCCTGTGCAATCCAGCGTTGTCGACTAGGCTCTAAGCACTGTCGTGCAGGAGCAAGGTTGCGCCTGCAAAAGTGCCCAAAATGCTAAGAAGAGGTGCGCCATGAGTCAGCTGCTCGAACCCTACACCCTCCGTCAATTGACCCTGCTCAACCGCATCGCCGTGTCGCCCATGTGCCAATACTCGAGCGTCGATGGCCTGGCCAATGACTGGCACCTCGTCCACCTTGGCAGTCGTGCAGTCGGCGGCGCCGGGTTGATTTTCACCGAAGCCACCGCCGTGACTGCCGATGGCCGCATCACCGCCGAAGACCTCGGCCTGTGGAACGATGAGCAGATCGAACCGCTGCAACGCATCACGCGGTTCATCGCAGCCCAGGGCGCCGTGGCCGGCATCCAGCTGGCTCATGCCGGGCGCAAGGCCAGCACCCATCGGCCCTGGATCGGCAAGCACGGCAGCGTCAAGCCGGAAGACGGCGGCTGGGTGCCGGTGGGGCCATCGCCGATTGCCTTCGACCCCCAGCACACCCAGCCCAAGCCGTTGGACGAAGGGCAGATCCAGCAAGTGATCGCCGATTTTGTTGCCGCGGCCAAGCGCGCGTTGACCGCAGGTTTCGAAGTGGCGGAAATCCACGCGGCCCACGGTTACCTGCTGCATCAATTCCTTTCGCCCATCAGCAACCAACGACAGGACCACTACGGCGGCTCGTTTGAAAACCGCATTCGCCTAGTGCTCGAAGTGACCCGTGCGGTGCGCGAGGTCTGGCCTCAGGAACTGCCGCTGTTTGTGCGGGTATCGGCCACCGACTGGGTGGAGGACGGCTGGAACCCGGATGAAACCGTGGAGCTGGCGCGCCGCCTGAAAGACCTGGGCGTCGACCTGATCGACGTCTCTTCCGGTGGCACCGCCGCCAATGCCGAGATTCCCACCGGCCCCGGCTACCAGACCCGCTTCGCCGAGCGGGTGCGCAAAGAGTCGGGTATTGCCACCGGCACTGTCGGCATGATTACCGAGCCCGCCCAGGCTGAGCACATCTTGCGCACCTGCCAGGCCGATATCATCTTCCTCGCCCGTGAGCTGTTACGTGACCCGTACTGGCCACTGCACGCCGACGATGACTTGGGCGGGCGCAAGGCCATCTGGCCGGCGCAATATCAGCGCGCGACCCATCGCGACCAGCCGATCCATGAGTCTGACTTGAGGGATTGAGCCGCATAACGTGCCACTGAAACCCACCCTGACCCGGTGGGTTTTTTTGTGGCCATGGAGTGGGATTAGGCTGTAGGTCTTTGTTACCTAGATATTTTTTTAAGTGAATACTCTAAAAAAATCCCACAAGTGACGAGATCGTTTCTACGCTTAGGGTAAGTCTGATTTCTGGCCCAGGAAGTCAGTCGGTTTGCCCGCTGAGGCATTGCGCTTCATGGGAGGCGGGTAATGGGCAACAGGAGTATTTGATGGATATCAGGAGAAACAGTCCATGGCCAAGTCCTATGGTGTAGCGGGTGTGGTGGCGTCTTTTCTGACTCGCCGGGTGTCTTTGCGGGGGCGAAAGTTGAGCTCGGATGAGCTGGAGCTGCTGGCGCAATATCGCGCCCTGACCGAGAACGATCAGGTGGCGATGCGGTATTTGATTGGGGCGATGAAGAGTGTGTCGCGGTTCTGAGCACTTGTAGGAGCTGGCGTGCCAGCTCCTACAAGGGCCGATCAGGTGTACTTGCGCTGGTCCGGTGCCGGCGGGAAGTACTGATACAACCAGGTCTCACTCAGGGTGCGGTCTTGAGTGCGGATAAACAGGCGCAGCTCCACCGGGTCCACGCTGTCGCTGGTCGGGTACCAGTCAAACAGGATGCGGTAGCCCTTGATGTTATCCAGCACCAGCACGCTGAAGTCTTTCACTTCGCCATGGGAGCAGGTGACCACCGGTTCGATTCCGGTACCCGGTGGCAGGCGGTCCAGGCCACCGCCCTTGAAGTCCACGGCAAAACGGCGGGCCCAGACTTGCGGGTAGTGTTCACCCGGTGCCCAGCCTTCGGTAAAGCCGCCCATGCCGGAACGGGTGGCATCGACCTGAGCCAGCGGTGTGCTGACCGGTGGCAGCGCGCTCCAGTACAGCTTGTAGCCGTAGTTGAGTGAATCACCGGCAGCCACGGGTTTTTTCGGGGTCCAGAAGGCCACGATGTTATCGAGGGTCTCGCCGGTCGTCGGAATTTCCAGCAGGTCGATCGAGCCTTCGCCCCAGGCGGTGGTTGGTTCGACCCACAGGCTTGGGCGCTTGCTGTACCAGTCCACAGTGTCCTGGTAGCTGGCGAACTCGTGGTCGGTCTGCACCAGGCCGAAGCCTTTCGGGTCTTTATCGGCAAAAGCGTTGAATTGCAGCTTGGCGGGGTTGTTCAGCGGGCGGCAGATCCACTCGCCGTTGCCACGCCACATTGCCAGGCGGTCCGAGTCGTGGATCTGCGGGTGGATGGTGTCGCACATGCGGCGCTCGTGGGTGCCGCAGCTGAACATGCTGGTCATCGGCGCAATGCCCAGTTGTTCGATGGTGGTGCGCGCATTGATATGGGCATCGATGGCCATCACCACCTGGTTGGCCTGGCAGTCGATGTCGAAGCGGTACGCACCGGTGGCGCTCGGCGAGTCGAGCAGGGCGTAGACCACGAAGCGGGTGGCGTTCTTGTCCGGGGTTTCAAACCAGAACTGTGTGAAGTCGGGGAATTCCTCGCGTTTTTTCGCGTAGGTGTCGATGGCCAGGCCGCGCGCAGAAAGGCCGTACTGGCCGGTGGAGTCCACCGCGCGGAAGTAGCTGGCGCCGAGAAACGACAGCACGTCATGGCGATCCAGTTCTGGCGCCTTGAACAGCTTGAAGCCGGAGAAACCGAGGTCGCCGGTCAGTTGCTTGGTGTCGACCGTGGTTTTTTCGTAATTGAACAGCGAAGGGCGGAAATGCACTTCACGTGCTTCGCGGGTCTTGGGGTCGACGCTGTGCATGCGTACTGGCGTCTTGAAACCCATGCCGACGTGGAAGAACTGCACGTCCAGTTGGCCGTTCAATTCCTTCCACAGCGAATGGTTGCCGTCGTAGCCGATGGCGTTGAAATTCTGCGGGGTCATGGTCGCCAGGGTCGGCGGCAATACCTGTTTGGTGTCTTTGTACGCGGTCCCGGCGAGTTGTTTGGCCTGGGCCTTGAGCGTTTCGAAGTCGAACGCCACGGCCTTGCCGTCGGCGGCACGGTTCCCGGCCCAGGCCTGGGCGGCAAGCAGGCCGCTGGCCGACAAACCGGTGTAGGCCGCAATGGCCATGGACGCTTTGAGCAAATTCCTGCGGTGCATAGAGACAACCTGTCGTG
Source organism: Pseudomonas lurida (assembly GCF_002563895.1). Lineage (NCBI taxonomy): Bacteria > Pseudomonadati > Pseudomonadota > Gammaproteobacteria > Pseudomonadales > Pseudomonadaceae > Pseudomonas > Pseudomonas lurida. The sequence continues at coordinate 1,368,518 of NZ_PDJB01000001.1, forward strand.
AGCAAATCCCGCGCCTTTCCTGGCACGTAGCGGATCAGAAATTAAGGTTCGGACATGCCTTCGACCAAACGCAACGGACATTAAACAGACGCCGGATAGCTTAAGCGGTTCGATGACGTAGGAAAATTGATTGATAGCGTGCTGATGGCGTTGCAAATGCGACAAGACATTTCAGACTCTGCGGACGCGCGCAGTACTTGAAAAGTATGAGGATCAAATATGGGAGCGAGCAAGCCCGCTCCCATATTCAGACTGCACGTCAGGCGACTTCACCCACCGCCCGATACGCCTCATCAATCGCCGCATGGGCATACGCACTCCATGCCGCATCCGAGTTGGCGATGGCCACATGCCCCACGGGCTTGCGCGCCAGGTTCATCCACGCTGTGTTCTCCTCGGCATCATCAAACAGACTGTTGGAGAAGCTCGCATAACCATGTGACCAGCGGTTGACAGTGATCGCCAGGATATCGCGCTCATGGTCGAAACCACCCGGGCCGAGCATGCGTTGCAACTGGTCACGCAACTGCGCTTCCAACTGCTCGAACGTCTGCCCGTACAACTTGCCCCGCCCGGCGCGGGCCTGGTCGCGGGCGTTCATGCCGCTGTTGGGGCTGGTGGGCACGTAGACCATGTGCAAGCCAATCGGCTGCGTCGGGTCACGCGGGTGGTCGTAGCCGCCCATGCTCACCGAGTAGTCCAGTTTGATCCGGCTGTAAGGCTGGGTCGCCGCGTAAATCTCATGCACGCCCAGTTTCTGGAACGACTGCCAATTGCGGATCACCACCTTGGTGTACACCAGCGGGTATTTCACGTTCTGGCTCAGGGCATGCGCTTGGGGTGCCGGCAAGTCCTTGAGCAGGTACGGAATCATCATGTTGTAGCAGGCCAGGATGCAGCGTTTGCCGCGCACCTGTGCGAGTTGTCCGCCACGGCTGTAGCCGACATGCACGCTATCACCGACGTTGCGCACGCTGACCGCCGTGCTGTTCAGGCGCAAGCGCACGGCGGCCTTGGGCTGGTCGAGCTTGGCGTAGTCAAACGCGGCCAACACGATATCGTCCATGGTGTGCCCCGGCGCGACGCCTGGGATCAGACTGCGCACCAGCAACCGCGCCACCGACGCATTGCCATCCGGGAAATGATAGATATAGGGCTCTTCCATTTCTGCAGCGGCTTCTTCGCTGATCGGCGCCAGGTTCATCCCGGCAAAGCCAGGGAAACCCACACTGTAGGCATCGGACGAGGCCACCGCATCAATGCTCAGGGCCATGAAGTCATTGGTCCGGCTCTGGAAGTACTTCACCGCGCCTTCTGATAGGCCGACGTTCTTCAGCAGGAAATCGCGGTAGCTGGTCGCCGCCAGATAAGTGGCCTTTTCTTCGGCGGTCTTGCCCGGCAGGTAGTCCTTGGGCGCCGTGTGCAGCTCAATCAGGGCCTGGCGGTCTGCCGGTGGCAACGGGAAGTCATTGATGAAATCGCTGATGGCACGCGCATTCAGTCGGTCTGGCGCGATGTCGTCGGCCACCATCGGGGTGGGATCGCCGGTCACCAGTTTGTCTTCGCCGAAGTTTTCCTTGTCGAAAAATACCCCGCGCGACAGCCCGAGGCCTGGGTAGAACTGGCGGTCGAAGGCGGTTTCGAAGCGCTTGATGTTCACCCCGAGTTTCTTCAGCAGCCCGTTCACCTCCTTGCTGTACAGGTGGTTGGGCGACTGGAACGCCTCGCTGCCACCGTAGCCGATGATCATGCGGCCACCGGCCTGGAATTCATTGCGCTTGGCATGGCCGCCGAAGTCGTCGTGGTTTTCCAGGATCAGGATCTTCGCCTTGGGGTGCTTCTCACGGTAGAACCACGCCGCCGACAGCCCACTCAAGCCGCCACCCACGACTATCAGGTCATAGTGCTCGGTGATCGGCAGTTTGTCGGTGTCGAACACCTTCTTTTCCCAGCCCATCTGGTGCGCCACTTCGAACGAGCCGACGTGGCTGCCGCGCAGGCCGGTGAGGGCGGGTGGGTAGTAGCGACCATCGGGAGCGGCTTGAAGCAGTTGCAGCGGGGTCATGCCAGCGGCAATGGTGACAGCGACGCCGTTGAGGAAGTCGCGGCGGGTGATATCCATGAGGAGAACCTACGAAGTATTTATTGTTATGAGGCCCCGTGGGCGCCGGGCTTACTGTGGGAGCGAGCGTGCTCCCACACAAGACCGTTCCCACAGGGGTAAAGCGTCAGTGCTTGAACATCACATGGCGAACGGTGGTGTAGTCCTCCAAGCCGTACATGGACATGTCTTTGCCATAACCCGACAGTTTCTGACCGCCGTGAGGCATTTCGCTGACGAGCATGAAGTGGGTGTTCACCCAGGTGCAGCCGTATTGCAGGCGTGCGGCCAAGCGATGGGCGCGTCCTACGTCGGCAGTCCACACGGATGACGCCAGGCCGTAGTCCGAATCATTGGCCCAGCCCAGCACCTGTGCTTCATCGGAGAACTTGGTCACCGACACCACCGGGCCGAAAACCTCACGGCGCACGATCTCGTCGTCCTGCTGTGCGTCAGCCAGCACGGTCGGCTCGAAGAAGAAGCCATTGCCTTCCACCGCCTTGCCACCGGTGACCAGGCGAATATGCGGCTGCGCCACGGCACGCTCGACAAACCCGGCCACGCGGTCGCGGTGTTGCGCGGTGATCAGTGGGCCCAGCTCGGTGGATGGGTCATCCTGCAAACCGTATTTGATGCTGGCGACTGCCGCGCCGAGCTTCTCGACAAACGCATCGTAGATGTCCGCTTGCGCATAAATCCGGCACGCCGCGGTGCAATCCTGGCCGGCGTTGTAGAAACCGAAGGTGCGAATACCTTCCACCGCTGCATCGATATCGGCGTCATTGAAAATGATCACCGGCGCTTTTCCGCCCAGCTCCATGTGCAGGCGCTTCACGCTGTCGGCGGTGCTGGAGATGATGTTCGCGCCGGTGGCGATAGAGCCGGTCAACGACACCATGCGCACTTTCGGGTGGCTCACCAGCGGGCTGCCCACCGTCGGACCACGACCGAATACCAGGTTGAGCACACCGGCCGGAAAAATGTCCGCAGCCAGTTCGACCAGGCGCAGGGCAGTCAGCGGGGTTTGTTCCGACGGCTTGAGCACCACGGTATTACCAGCGGCGAGGGCCGGGGCGATTTTCCAGGCGACCATCATCAGTGGGTAGTTCCACGGCGCGATGGAGGCGATCACGCCCACCGGGTCGCGGCGGATCATCGACGTATGGCCGGGCAGATACTCACCGCCGGCCGAACCGCTCATGCAACGGCTGGCGCCGGCAAAGAAGCGGAACACGTCGGCAATCGCCGGGATCTCATCGTTCAGCGCGGCGCTGTAAGGCTTGCCACAGTTGTCCGATTCCAGCTTGGCCAGCTCTTCGCCGTGGGCTTCGATCACGTCCGCCAGTTTCAGCAGCAGCAGCGACCGATCCTTGGGCGCGGTTTGCGACCAGCCCTCGAAAGCCGCATCGGCGGCGCGCACGGCGGCGTCGACCTGGGCTTCGCTGGCTTCCTTGATTTCCACCAGTACGCGGCCCAAAGCCGGGTTGAACACCGCCTGTGCCGGGCCTTCGCCTTCGACCAAGTGGCCGTTGATCAAGAGTTTGGTTTGCATGGTTCAGCTCTCCTCTGAGCGACAGTTCTTCTTCTGTAGAAACCGCGTCAACGGTGGGAGCGGGCTTGCCTGCGACAGCGGTGGTTCAGCCGATACTGTTATCGCAGGCAAGCTCGCTCCCACATTGACCGTGTTTAAACAGTGGCAATGTGTTGTCAGTTATTTACCGCCACTCCCCGCCACGCTTTCACCACCGCGGGTCAGGTAATAGGCACCGAGAATCGGGAACATCGTCACCAGCATCACCAGCATCGCCACCACGTTGGTCACCGGCACATCCCGTGGGCGACTCAGTTGATTGAGCAGCCACAGCGGCAAGGTGCGCTCGTGGCCGGCGGTGAAGGTGGTGACGATGATTTCGTCAAACGACAGCGCAAAGGCGAGCATGCCGCCGGCCAGCAGCGCCGAGCCCAGGTTGGGCATGATGATGTAGCGGAAGGTCTGCCAGCCGTCGGCGCCCAGGTCCATCGAGGCTTCGATCAAGCTGTGGGACGTCCGCCGCAACCGCGCGATGACGTTGTTGTAGACGATCACCACGCAGAACGTCGCGTGGCCGACGATGATGGTGAACATCCCCGGCTCGATGCCCAGTGTCTTGAAAGTCGCCAGCAGCGCGATACCGGTGATGATCCCCGGCAGCGCAATCGGCAGGATCAGCATCAACGACACGCCCTGCTTGCCGAAGAATTCGCGGCGATACAGGGCGGCCGAAGCCAGGGTGCCGAGCACCATCGCAATCAGCGTGGCAATGGCGGCGATCTGCAACGACAGCTTGATCGCTTCCAGTACATCCGGCCGGGCGAATGCCACGCTGAACCACCTCAGGGTGAAGCCCTGGGGCGGAAAGCTGAACGCGGCTTCTTCGGTGTTGAAGGCGTAGAGGAAGATGATCAGGATCGGGAAGTGCAGGAACACCAACCCGCCCCAGGCTGCGATCTTCAGACTCATGCTTGATTTTTCAGAGTGCATCGAAGGCCCCCAGGCGTTTGACGATGGACAGGTAGACCGCGATCAGCACGATCGGTACCAGGGTGAACGCCGCCGCCATGGGCATGTTGCCGATGGCGCCTTGCTGCGCGTACACCATGCCGCCAACGAAGTAGCCGGGCGGGCCCACCAGTTGCGGCACGATGAAGTCGCCCAGGGTCAGCGAGAACGTGAAGATCGAACCGGCGGCAATCCCCGGCACCGACAGCGGCAAAATCACCTGCATGAAGGTCTGGCGCGGCTTGGCTCCCAGGTCGGCCGAGGCCTGCAGCAGCGATGGCGGCAAGCGTTCCAGCGACGCCTGGATCGGCAGGATCATGAACGGCAGCCAGATATAGACGAACACCATGAAGCGCCCCAGGTGCGAGGTGCTCAAGGTGCTGCCACCCACGCCGGGAATGCCCAGCACGAACTGCAGCAGTGGCTCCAGCCCCAGGTGCTGCACGAACCACTGCGCCACGCCGCCCTTGGCCAGCAGCAAGGTCCAGGCATAGGCCTTGACGATGTAGCTGGCCCACATCGGCATCATTACCGCGATATAGAAGAACGCCTTGGTCTTGCCCGTGGTGTAGCGCGCCATGTAGTAGGCGATGGGGAAGGCGACGATGGCACTGGCGATCGACACCACAATCGCCATGCTCAGGGTGCGCACGATGATGTCGAAGTTCGACGGCTGGAACAGCGCGGCGAAGTTGGCCAGGGTCAGGTCCGGCGTGACCGCCATGGTGAAGTCGTCAAACGTATAGAAACCTTGCCACAGCAGGGTCAGTAGCGAGCCCAGGTAGATCGCGCCGAACCAGATCAGCGGCGGCACCAGCAACATCGCCAGGTAGAGGTTGGGCTTGCGATAAAGCAGGTTGGAAAACCTGCGCATCGGTGGTTGGGAAAGGGCCAGGCTCATGTCACACCTCGCCTGCGATGTCGGTCAGTGGCGTCATGGCTTCCCGCGCCCAGCGGGCGGTGATGGACTGACCGACCTGGTGGCCGCTGCTGGTATCCAGCCACTGGTTGTTGGCCTGGCTGATATTCAGTGCTTGGCCATTTTCCAGTTTCAGTTCATAGCGGGTGGCGCTGCCCTGATATTGGATGTCGTGGAGCAAGCCGCTGATTTCCACTTCGCCGGCGCCCAGCGGGCCGTCGGCAAACCGCACATGTTCCGGGCGGATCGAGAAGGGCTGCGCGCTGCCGCTGAGGCGCTGCGCCAGCTCGCCACGAATGACGTTGGAGGTGCCGACGAACTCGGCGACGAACGCGGTGGCGGGTTTCATGTAGAGATTGCGCGGGGTGTCGACCTGCTCGATGCGGCCCTTGTTGAACACCGCCACACGGTCGGACATCGACAGCGCTTCGGTCTGGTCGTGGGTCACGAAGATAAAGGTGATGCCCAGTTGGCGCTGCAGCTTCTTGAGCTCGCTTTGCATCTGCTCGCGCAACTTGAGGTCGAGGGCGCCCAGTGGTTCGTCCAGCAGCAAAACGCGCGGGCGATTGACCAGGGCGCGGGCCAGGGCGACCCGTTGGCGTTGGCCGCCAGAGAGCTGTACGGGCTTGCGGTCGCCGTAGCCACCGAGGGCGACCATGCCCAGGGCTTCTTCGGCACGGTTCAGCCGTTCGGTCTTGCCCACGCCCTTGACCTTGAGGCCGTAGGCGACGTTGTCGCGCACATTCATGTGGGGGAACAGCGCGTAATCCTGGAACACGGTGTTCACATCGCGCTGATAGGGCGGTAAGCCCGCGGCTTCCTCGCCATGGATCCGGATCGAGCCTGCGCTCGGCTGCTCGAACCCGGCGATCAGGCGCAGGCAGGTGGTCTTGCCCGAGCCGGAAGGGCCGAGCATGGAAAAGAACTCGCCGTCCTGGATATCGATGGAAACCCGGTCAACGGCTTTCACTTCGCCGAACTGACGGGAAACGTGGGTGAATTGGACTGCAAGCGTCATGGTGCGGTGCTCCGAAAAGGCGCGGGTCGTCGCAGCGGCCCGGCCTGGACTTCTGAAAAAACGAGATAACGGTGTGCGCGGTCAAAATGTGGGCACTTTTCGGTTGGGCGCTAGGCTTGCCCGCGATGCAGGCGCCTTGGTGTATCAGCTACACCAAGGTGATGCCTTCCCAGGCAAGCCAGCTCACTCCTGAACCCTGCCTACAGTGGACCTCTGCAGCCTGGGAGGCCTCAGCGGCCGCCCATGATCGCGATGTAATCCTGGGTCCAGCGGCTGTAGGGCACGAACTTGCCGCCTTCAGCCTGCGGGGTTTTCCAGAAGGCGATCTTTTCGAACTGGTCGAAGCCGTTGGTCTTGCAACCCTCGGCGCCGAGCAGTTCGCTTTCCTTACAGGCCGCAGGCACTGCCGGCAGCGAACCGAACCAGGCGGCGACATCGCCCTGGACCTTGGGTTGCAGCGACCAGTCCATCCACTTGTAGGCGCAGTTCGGGTGCTTGGCCTCGGTGTGCAACATGGTGGTGTCGGCCCAGCCGGTGGCGCCTTCCTTCGGAATCGTCGAAGCAATCGGCTGCTTCTCGTTCTGCAGGCCGTTGACCTGGTACGGCCAGGCGCTGGAGGCCACCACGCCTTCATTTTTGAAGTCACTCATTTGCACAGTGGTGTCGTGCCAGTAGCGGTGGATCAGCGGTTGTTGCGCGCGCAGCAACTCGAGCACGGCCTTGTATTGGGTTTCGGTCAGTTCGTACGGGCTTTGAATACCCAGTTCCGGCTTGGTCGCCTTGAGGTACAGCGCCGCGTCGGCGATGTAGATAGGGCCGTCATACGCCTGCACGCGGCCTTTGTTCGGCTTGCCGTCCGGCAGGTTCTGCGCGTTGAACAGCACGTCCCAGCTGGTGGGCGCGGTCTTGAACACGTTGGTGTTGTACATCAGCACGTTCGGGCCCCACTGGTATGGGGTGCCGTAGGTTTGCTGGCCGACCACGTACCACGGCGCGTCTTTCAGGCGTGGGTCGATGTTTTTCCAATTGGGGATGAGCGCGGTATTGATCGGCTGCACCCGCTTGCCGACGATCAGTCGCAGCGATGCATCGCCCGACGCGGTCACCAGGTCATACCCGCCCTTCGCCATCAGGCTGACCATCTCGTCAGAGGTGGCGGCGGTTTTCACATTGACCTTGCAGCCGGTTTCCTTCTCGAAACCGCTGACCCAGTCGTAGGCCTTGTCGCTTTCACCACGTTCGATATAGCCGGGCCAGGCGACGATATCCAGCTGGCCTTCGCCGGCACCCACCGCCTTGAGCGGTTCGGCGGCCTGGAGGCTGGCGCTCGCCAGCAGCGCGGTGGTCAGGGCACTGAGCAGTGCGGTCTTGTGCGCAGACATGGGGGTTCCCTCTTCTTTAATTATGGTCGGGGCAGTAAAAGCAGTGGTACGTGTCGTTTTTTGTTTTAGCGTAGCTCTTGCGCCAAGCTGCAAGCTGCAAGCTGCAAGCCGCAAGAAAACGCGGTTCCGCGTTTACTGGCAGCCGGTCGCTTGCTGCCTACAGCTGATTTCCGTGTCTAGCCATGATGTGGCGCACCACGCTGTAGTCCTGCAGCGAATCGCTGGACAGATCCTTCCCATAGCCTGAGCGCTTCAAGCCGCCGTGGGGCATTTCGCTGACCAGCATGAAATGGCTGTTGATCCAGGTGCAGCCGTATTGCAGGCGCGCCGCCACTTGCATGGCCTTGTCCAGGTTCTGGGTCCACACCGACGAGGCCAGGCCGTATTCGGAGTCGTTGGCCCAGTCCACCGCCTGTTCCAGTTCGTCGAAGCGCGTCACGGTGACCACCGGGCCGAACACTTCGCGCTGCACGATCTCATCGTTCTGTTTGCAGCCGGCGAGCAGCGTAGGCTGGTAGTAGAAGCCCGCACCCGAGTGCACGGCGGCCCCTGTAACCCGCTCGATATGTGGCTGGCCGAGGGCGCGTTCGACAAAACTGGCGACGCGGTCGCGCTGGCGCGTGCTGATCAGCGGGCCCAGTTCATTATCGGCATCGCGTTTGCCGGCAAAGCGCAGGCTGCTCACGGCCGCGCCAAGTTCGGCAACCAGCTTGTCGTGAATACCGGCCTGGGCGTAGATGCGACATGCCGCGGTGCAGTCCTGGCCGGCGTTGTAGTAACCGTAGGCGCGCACGCCCTCGACCACGGCTTGCAGGTCGGCATCGTTGCACACGATCACCGGCGCCTTGCCGCCCAGTTCCAGGTGCGTGCGTTTAAGGGTTTTGGAGGCTGCTTGCAGAATCTTCTGCCCGGTGACGATATCGCCGGTCAGCGAGACCATGCGCACCTTGGGGTGGCTGACCAGATGGCTGCCGACGCCTTCGCCGCCGCCACACAGAATGTTGATCACCCCACGCGGCAGCAGTTCTTTAAGGACGGGGGCGAGGGCGAGGATCGACAGTGGCGTGTGTTCCGACGGCTTGAACACCAAGGTATTACCGGCGGCCAGGGCCGGTGCGATTTTCCACGCCGCCATCATCAGTGGGTAGTTCCATGGCGCAATCGAGGCCACCACACCGATGGGATCGCGGCGCACCATGCTGGTGTAGCCCGGCAGGTATTCGCCGCTCAGTTGCCCGGTCTGGCAACGCACAGCCCCGGCGAAGAAGCGGAACACGTCGACGGTGGCACTCAAGTCATCCTGGCGCGCCAGGTGCAACGGCTTGCCGCAGTTCAGGGATTCCAGGCGGGCGAGGTAGTCGGCTTGTTTTTCGATCGCGTCGGCAATGCCGAGCAGAATGTTCGAGCGTTGCTGCGGCGTGGTGCGCGACCAGCCGGCAAAGGCGCGGTGGGCGGCAAGGATCGCGGTTTCCACCTGCTCGGTGCTGGCTTCGGCGATCTGGGTGAGGACTTCACCCGTGGCCGGGTTGAGGATCGGCTCGGCAACACCCTGGCCCTGGACCAGTTCGCCGTCGATCAGCAACGCAGTGAGCAGCGGGGTGGGCGCGCCGGACATTTTTCGCGATCTCTTTTCTTGTGTGGCCATTGGCGTTCTCTTACAAGGCGCCCGACCTTTCTCTTATGGATGAAGCGAGAGTAGAGGTCAGGCGCGAGGTCAACAAATACTAAATACTGAATGCAGCATTCGATTAAATAGATGGCTTGCGTGGGTGCGGCTGTTCCCGTGCGACGGTCAGGAACGGATCCACCAGCGCCGGGCGGGCGGTGCCACGGCGCCAGGCCAGGCCCACGTCGAGGGTCTGGCTGAGGTCGGCAATCGGCCGTGCTTCAATAATGTCGCCCTCAAGCGACCAGGGGCGGTATGTCATGTCAGGCTGGATCGACACGCCCAGGCCTGCGGCCACCAGGCTTCGGACTGCTTCGGTGGACGCCGTGCGCAATGTCACCCGTGGTTGCAGCCCGGCACCGGCCCACAGGCGCTGGGCGTTGTGGCCCATTTCGTCCACATTCAGTTGGATCAGCGGTTCACGCGCCACATCGGCCAGGTTGATGCTGTCGTGCTCCAGCAGCGGGTGTTGCGCCGGCAGCCACAGGCGGTGTGGCGAGTGGGTGAGTACTTCGGTCTGCAGGGCGTGGCGGTCTTCGAGGTTGGAGAGGATCAGTACGCCCACGTCGATTTCGCCGCTGACGAGCAAATGCTCGATATACGGGCGCTCATCCTCCATCACGCGGATTTCCACGTTGGGGTAGGCGCGCTGGAAGCGTGTCAGCAGGTCGGCCAGGTAATAGCCGGCCACCAGGCTGGTCACGCCGATGATCAACTGCCCGGCGACCTGGTCGGTACTCTGTTGCAGGCTGCGTTTGGCATTGTCGACGGTGGCGAGAATAAGGTGTGCCTGACGCAGGAATTGATGGCCCTGGTGGGTCAGGGTCATGCCCTTGGCGTGGCGGTTGAACAGGTTGACGCCGATTTCCTGCTCCAGCTGCTGGATCGCCAGGGTCAGGGTCGACTGGGAGATAAATGCCGTTTGCGCGGCGGCGGAGATCGAACCGGTCTCGGCCACGGCAATAAAGTGCCGGATTTGACGCAAGGTCATCATGCTGGAATTACCAGTGGGGTGTTTTTATAGATTTGCTCGAGTGTATATCGATTTTAGAGAAGGTCGACCGCGTTACATCTGGAAGCACTCTAGATCGCGGCTTTTTGGCACTTAGTTTTACGCTGGAGGCCTATTGGTCCTATGAACCCTAGTATCTGGAGACTGCGAATGAATACCCGTGGATTGCTCGATCAGTTGCTCAAGTCTGGCCAGGACATGCTGCAGAACAAGGCTGGCGGCCAGCGTAAACCCGACGACAAAGGCGCCTTGGGCGGCTTGCTCGGCGGTGGCGGCCTGGGCGGCCTGCTCGGTGGCGCGGGCGGCGGGGCCCTGGCGGCCGGCGCCATGGGCTTGCTGATGGGCAACAAGAAGGCTCGCAAGTTCGGTGGCAAGGCGCTGACCTACGGAGGCCTCGCGGCACTGGGGGTGATTGCCTACAAAGCCTACGGCAACTGGCAGGCGCAGCAGGCCAGCGCGCCCCAGGGTGAGCCGCAAACCATCGACCGCCTGCCACCCGCGCAGGTCGAGCAACACAGCCAGGGCATTCTCAAGGCGCTGGTCGCCGCCGCCAAGGCCGACGGCCATGTGGATGAGCGCGAGCGAGCACTGATCGAAGGTGAGTTCATCAAGCTGGATAACGACCGCGAGCTGCAAAGCTGGCTGCACGCCGAACTGAACAAACCGCTGGACCCGGCCGATGTGGCGCGCGCTGCGGGCACGCCGGAAATGGCGGCCGAGATGTACATCGCCAGCGTGATGCTGGTGGACGAGGAAAACTTCATGGAGAAGGCCTACCTTGACGAGTTGGCGCGCCAACTGAAACTGGAGCCTGGCTTGAAGCTGGAACTGGAAAAGCAGGTGCGCCAAGCCACCCTTTGAACCTGTCCGATAAATGAAAGCACCCCGGCTGCCGCAATGGCCCGGGGTGTTTTTGCATTCTGTGAGCGCTCCATCAAAACCCGTTGATAAATGAGGGCTTGTGCTCAGCTATACTCCCCCCATTTGAATGGCCCTTCGAGGAAATACTGTGAAGAACTGGACCTTGCGCCAACGGATTTTGGCGAGCTTTGCGGTCATTATCGCGATCATGCTGCTGATGGTCGTGGTGTCCTACTCACGGTTGCTGAAGATCGAAGCCAGCCAGGAAGCCGTCCGGGACGATGCGGTGCCGGGGGTCTACCTCAGCTCGATGATCCGCAGCGCCTGGGTCGACAGCTACTTGCATACCATCGACATCGTCGGCCTGCGCGACGACAAAACCTTGAACAATACGGATAAGACGGACTACAAGGCGTTCGAAGCGCGTATTGAACAGCAGATGGCCAACTACGAAAAAACCATACATGGCCAGGCCGATCGCATGGAGTTCGATAACTTCAAGGCGGCCCACCTCACCTACAACAAGGTCCTGAGCCAGGTGCTGGAGCGCGTCGAGGCCGATGACCTGCCGGGTGCGCGCACATTGTTGGAAGAGCAATTGACGCCGATCTGGACTGAAGGGCGCATGAAGCTCAACGACATCATTACTGAGAACAAGAGCGTGTCTGACCGGGCCACGGCGGCGATCGACGAGTCGGTGCTGTCGGCCAAGGTCAGCATGGCCGTGTCGCTGATCATCGCCATCCTCGCTGCCGGCCTGTGTGGCCTGCTGCTGATGCGCGCAATCATGGCGCCGATGCAACGCATCGTCGATATCCTCGGCACCATGCGCGACGGCGACCTGAGCAAACGCCTGAACCTGGAGCGCAAGGACGAGTTCGGTGCCGTCGAAACCGGCTTCAACGACATGATGACCGAGCTGACGGCGCTGGTGTCCCAGGCTCAGCGTTCGTCGGTGCAGGTAACCACCTCGGTGACCGAGATTGCCGCCACTTCCAAGCAGCAGCAGGCCACCGCCACTGAGACCGCCGCCACCACTACCGAGATCGGCGCCACGTCCCGTGAGATCGCCGCCACGTCCAAGGACCTGGTGCGCACGATGACCGAAGTGTCCACCGCCGCCGACCAGGCATCGGTCGCCGCCGGTTCCGGCCAGCAAGGCCTGGCGCGCATGGAGGAAACCATGCATTCGGTGATGGGCGCCGCCGACCTGGTCAACGCCAAGCTGGCGATCCTCAATGAGAAGGCCGGTAACATCAACCAAGTGGTGGTGACTATCGTCAAGGTCGCCGACCAGACCAACCTGCTGTCGCTGAATGCCGCCATCGAAGCCGAAAAGGCCGGTGAGTACGGCCGCGGTTTTGCCGTGGTTGCTACCGAAGTGCGCCGCCTCGCCGACCAGACCGCGGTGGCCACCTACGACATCGAACAGATGGTGCGCGAGATCCAGTCGGCGGTGTCGGCAGGCGTGATGGGCATGGACAAGTTCTCCGAAGAAGTGCGCCGCGGCATGTTCGAAGTGCAGCAAGTGGGCGAGCAGTTGTCGCAGATCATCCACCAGGTTCAGGCCTTGGCGCCGCGGGTGTTGATGGTCAATGAAGGCATGCAGGCCCAGGCCACAGGCGCCGAGCAGATCAATCACGCCCTGGTGCAACTGGGCGATGCCAGCAGCCAGACGGTGGAGTCCCTGCGCCAGGCCAGCTTTGCCATTGATGAGCTGAGCCAGGTCGCGGTCGGCCTGCGCAGTGGCGTGTCGCGTTTCAAAGTCTGATGAGCGACCTCGCGGCGAGACGCGGTGCCGTTCCGGCAGCGAAAAAGGCGTTGTTCCTGGTGTTCCACATCGGTGATGAGCGCTTTGCCCTCAGGGCCACGGAAATCGCCGAGGTCCTGCCACGCTTGCCGCTCAAACCCATTGCCCATGCGCCGGCGTGGGTGGCGGGTATCTTTGCCCACCGTGGCGCGCTGGTGCCGGTCATCGACCTCAGCGCCCTGACCTTCGGCAAGCCGGCCAAGGCCCGTACCAGTACGCGCCTGGTGCTGGTCAATTACCAACCACAGCCTTGGGTTGAAGCCCGCTGGCTGGGACTGATCCTGGAGCAAGCCACCGACACCCTGCGTTGCGAGCTTGGGGAGTTCAAGCCCTATGGCCTGGACAACCGCGAGGCGCGTTACCTGGGGTTGGTGCGTGAAGATGCCGTGGGCCTGATGCAGTGGATAGGTGTCAACGAATTGCTCACCGATGACGTACGTGCCTTGCTGTTTTCGACCGAGCAGTGCATATGAGCCACGACCCGCGTTTCTTTGCGTTCCTGAAAGCGCGCATCGGCCTGGATGTCGCGTCGGTCGGCGAAGCTATCATCGAGCGCGCGGTGCGCCAACGCAGCCAGGCCGTCAATGCACAGACGCCCGGCGACTACTGGCAGTACCTGCAAAGCTCCGAGGATGAACAGCAGGCGCTGATCGAAGCGGTCATCGTCCCGGAAACCTGGTTTTTCCGTTACCCCGAGTCCTTTGCGACCCTGGCCCGCCTGGCGAAGGCGCGCCTGGCCGATATCAAGCAGATGCGTGCCCTGCGTATCCTCAGCCTGCCGTGTTCCACCGGCGAAGAACCCTACTCGATTGCCATGGCGCTGCTGGATGCCGGCCTCGCGCCACACCAGTTCAAAGTGCAGGGCATGGACGTCAGCCCGCTGTCGGTGGAGCGCGCGCGACGTGGGGTATATGGCAGGAACTCGTTTCGGGGGGGCGATCTCGGTTTTCGCGACCGCCACTTCACCGAGTATGGTGACGGCTACCACATCGCCGACCGCGTGCGTGAACAGGTGCGCCTGCAGGTCGGTAACTTGCTCGATCCCGCGCTGCTGGCCAATGAGGCGAGCTACGACTTTGTGTTCTGCCGCAACCTGCTGATCTACTTCGACCAGCCGACCCAGAAGCAAGTGTTCGACGTGCTCAAGGGCCTGACCCACGTGGACGGCGTGCTGTTTATCGGTCCCGCCGAGGGCAGCTTGCTCGGGCGCCATGGCATGCGTTCGATTGGTGTGCCGCAATCCTTTGCGTTCAGCCGGCATGCCGAGCCGGCCCAGCCTGAGCCCGTGTTCAAGCCGATGCCCGCGCCATTGCCTCAGCGCAGCGCCGCGCCGATTCCGACCAGGCCGCGACCGTTCAGCTCGCCCAGCGCCCAGGTGGTGCCGATCAAGGCACCGCTGTCCGACGCAGGCGAGCTGCTTAGCCAGATCGCCACGTTGGCCAACGAAGGCAAAAGTGCCGAGGCCCGTGCAGCTTGCGAGCGTTATCTGAGCAGTCACCCGCCGGCCGCCCAGGTGTTCTACTGGTTGGGGCTGCTCAGCGACGTGGCCGGCAGTGCCCTGGAAGCCCAGGGGTATTATCGAAAAGCCTTGTACCTGGAACCCCAGCACCCGCAAGCCTTGATGCACCTGGCCGCGCTGCTCGAGTCCCAGGGCGACAGTGCGGGGGCACGCCGCTTGCAAGCGCGGGCCGCCCGTAGCGAGCGAGCTGACAGTGAGTCCAAACGATGAGTAGCCCCGATGCGCTCGACACCGCAGGCCTGGACCTGACCCTGGCCGACACCCAGGCCATCGACGACTGCTGGAACCGCATCGGTATCCACGGTGACAAGTCCTGCCCGCTGCTGGCGGACCATATCCATTGCCGTAACTGTTCGGTGTACTCGGCGGCGGCCACGCGCTTGCTAGACCGGTACGCCCTGCAGCAGGACGCGCATCGCCCGCATGCCGCGGTCGAGCTGGGTGAGGATGTGGTCACCCGTTCCCTGCTGATGTTCCGCCTGGGCGAAGAGTGGTTGGGCATTGCCACCCGCTGCCTGGTGGAGGTCGCGCCGCTGCAACCGATTCATTCCCTGCCACACCAGCGTTCCCGCGCCCTGCTCGGCGTGGCCAACGTGCGCGGCGCGCTGGTGGCGTGCCTGTCGCTGGTGGAGCTGCTCGGCCTGGACGCCACCGGGCCCGGCGCCAGCGGCGGGCGCATCATGCCGCGCATGTTGATCATCGCTGCCCAGGATGGCCCGGTGGTGGTACCGGTGGATGAAGTCGACGGCATCCATGCCATCGATGAGCGTACCTTGAAGGCGGCATCGGCCTCGGGCACCCAGGCCAGCGCGCGCTACACCCAAGGTGTACTGCAGTGGAAAGGCCGCAGCCTGCGTTGGCTCGACGAGGCGCAATTGTTGTCCGCCGTGACCCGGAGCCTCACATGACCCCCGACCAGATGCGCGATGCCTCGCTGCTGGAACTCTTCAGCCTGGAAGCCGATGCGCAGACCCAGGTACTGAGCGCGGGCCTGCTGGCCCTGGAGCGCAACCCGACCCAGGCCGACCAGCTCGAAGCCTGCATGCGCGCGGCGCACTCGCTCAAAGGCGCGGCGCGCATCGTTGGGGTGGACGCCGGCGTCAGCGTGTCCCATGTCATGGAGGATTGCCTGGTCAGTGCCCAGGAAAGCCGCTTGTACCTGCAACCCGAACATATTGACGCACTGCTGCAAGGCACCGACCTGCTGATGCGCATCGCCACGCCGGGTAATGACGTAGGGCCGGCAGATATCGAAGCCTATGTCGCCTTGATGGAGCGCCTGCTGGATCCGTCCCAGGCGCCGGTTAAAGCGACGCCGCCGCCGTCAGCGCCAGCGGCCGTCGTAGAAGAACTGCCGCCGGAGCCCGAGCCCGCGCCGCCGGTGACCAGCGAGCTGCCGCGCCAAGGCAAGCGCATGACCGAAGGCGGTGAGCGCGTCCTGCGGGTGACCGCCGAACGCTTGAACAGCCTGCTCGACCTGTCGAGCAAGTCCTTGGTGGAAACCCAGCGGCTCAAGCCGTACCTGGTCAGTCTGCAGCGCCTCAAGCGCATTCAAAGCCAGAGCGTACGGGCGCTGGATACGCTGGACGGGCATCTCAAGACCCAGCACCTGAACCTCGAAGCCCAGGAAGCCCTGGCCGATACCCGCCGACTGCTCAGCGAAGCCCAGGCCCTGCTGGCGGAAAAAACCGCCGAGCTGGACGAGTTCGGTTGGCAGGCCGGGCAGCGCGCCCAGGTGCTGTATGACACCGCGCTGGCCTGTCGCATGCGCCCGTTTGCCGATGTATTGGCCGGGCAAGTGCGCATGGTGCGTGACCTCGGGCGCAGTCTCGGCAAGCAGGTGCGCCTGGAGATCGAGGGCGAAAAGACCCAGGTCGACCGTGACGTGCTGGAAAAACTCGAAGCCCCGCTCACCCATTTGCTGCGCAATGCTGTCGACCACGGCATCGAAATGCCTGAGCAGCGCCTGCTGGCGGGCAAGCCGGCTGAAGGCTTGATCCGTCTGCGCGCCTCCCATCAGGCCGGTCTGCTGGTGCTGGAACTGAGCGATGACGGCAATGGCGTCGACCTGGAGCGCCTGCGCGGCACCATCGTCGACCGGCATCTGTCGCCGGCCGAAACCGCCCTGCGCCTGAGCGAAGAGGAGTTGCTGACGTTCCTGTTCCTGCCGGGGTTCAGCCTGCGCGACAAGGTCACCGAAGTCTCCGGGCGCGGTGTCGGCCTGGATGCGGTGCAGCACATGGTCCGCCAACTGCGTGGTGCGGTGGTGCTGGAGCAGACGGCGGGGCGCGGCAGTCGTTTCCACTTGGAAGTGCCGTTGACCTTGTCGGTGGTGCGCAGCCTGGTGGTGGAAGTCGGTGAGGAAGCCTATGCGTTCCCGCTGGCTCATATCGAACGCATGTGCGACCTGGTGCCCGATGACATTGTGCAACTGGAAGGTCGCCAGCATTTCTGGCACGAGGGCCGGCATGTCGGCCTGGTCGCCGCCAGCCAGTTGTTGCAGCGCCCAGCGGGCCAGAACCAGTCAGAAACGTTGAAAGTAGTGGTGATCCGCGAGCGCGATGCGGTGTACGGGATTGCCGTGGAGCGCTTTATCGGCGAGCGTACGCTGGTGGTGTTGCCGCTGGATGATCGCCTGGGCAAGGTCCAGGACATTTCCGCCGGCGCCTTGCTGGACGACGGGTCGGTGGTATTGATCGTCGACGTGGAAGACATGCTGCGTTCGGTGGACAAACTGCTCAATACCGGTCGACTGGAACGTATCGCCCGGCGCAGCCAGCAAACCACTGAGGCGCCGCGTAAACGGGTGCTGGTGGTCGATGACTCGCTGACCGTGCGTGAACTGCAACGCAAATTGTTACTTAATCGTGGTTATGAAGTGGCCGTGGCGGTCGATGGCATGGACGGCTGGAACGCCTTGCGTTCCGAAGACTTTGACCTGTTGATCACTGATATTGATATGCCCCGCATGGACGGTATTGAATTGGTCACACTCTTGCGCCGTGACAGTCGCCTGCAATCGTTGCCGGTGATGGTGGTGTCCTACAAAGATCGTGAAGAGGACCGACGCCGTGGACTGGATGCTGGCGCCGACTATTATCTAGCTAAAGCCAGTTTCCACGATGACGCCCTGCTGGATGCCGTGGTGGAACTGATCGGAGGCGCGCGGGCATGAGGATTGCGATCGTCAATGACATGCCCCTGGCGGTGGAGGCCTTGCGCCGCGCCTTGAGTTTCGAGCCCGCGCACCAGGTGATGTGGGTGGCCACCAATGGCCTGGAGGCGGTGCAGCGCTGTGCCGAGCTGACGCCGGACCTGATCCTGATGGACCTCATCATGCCGGTGATGGACGGCGTGGAAGCGACCCGCCAGATCATGGCCGAGACCCCGTGTGCCATCGTTATCGTCACCGTCGACCGCCAGGCCAATGTGAGCCGGGTGTTCGAAGCCATGGGCCATGGCGCCCTCGACGTGGTGGACACCCCGACCCTGGGCGTGGGCAACCCCAAGGATGCGGCGGCGCCGCTGTTGCGCAAGATCCTCAACATCGGTTGGCTGATCGGCCAGCGCGGCAGCCGAGTACGTGCCGAAGCCGTCGCTCCGCGTATCACCGGCAAACGCCAGAGCCTGGTGGCTATCGGGTCGTCTGCGGGCGGCCCGGCCGCCCTGGAAATCCTGCTCAAGGGCTTGCCCCGTGACTTTCCCGCCGCCATCGTGCTGGTTCAGCATGTCGACCAGGTGTTCGCAGCCGGCATGGCCGAGTGGCTGAGCAGCGCCTCCGGCTTGCCGGTGCGCCTGGCCCGCGAAGGCGAGCCACCGCAAAGCGGCGTGGTGCTGCTGGCCGGCACCAACCACCACATTCGTTTATTGAAGAACGGCACGCTAGCCTATACCGCAGAGCCGGTGAACGAGATTTACCGGCCTTCAATCGACGTGTTTTTCGAAAGCGTGGCCAGCCACTGGAATGGCGATGCCGTCGGCGTACTGTTGACCGGCATGGGGCGCGACGGGGCCCAGGGCCTCAAGCTGCTGCGTGAACAAGGTTATTTGACCATCGCCCAGGATCAGCAAAGCTCGGCGGTGTATGGCATGCCCAAAGCGGCGGCGGCGATTGATGCTGCTGTTGAAATTCGCCCACTGGATAGAATTGCGCCCCGACTGCTGGAGGTATTCGCCAAATGAACACGACCTCTCGCAGCACCGGCTTGCCGGCAGTAATTCAGGTGACTGCACATGAATGATTTACAGATCGACGACATCAAGACCGACGAAAACGCCGCCATGGTGCTGTTGGTCGACGACCAGGCCATGATCGGCGAAGCCGTGCGGCGTGGCCTGGCGCATGAAGAAAACATCGACTTTCACTTCTGCGCCGACCCGCACCAGGCCATCGCCCAGGCTATCCGCATCAAGCCCACCGTTATCTTGCAGGATCTGGTGATGCCCGGCCTCGACGGCCTGACCCTGGTGCGCGAATACCGCAACCACCCGGCCACGCAGAACATCCCGATCATCGTGCTTTCCACCAAGGAAGACCCGCTGATCAAGAGTGCGGCGTTTTCGGCTGGGGCCAACGATTACTTGGTCAAGCTGCCGGACAATATCGAACTGGTGGCGCGTATCCGCTATCACTCGCGCTCCTACATGACCCTGTTGCAACGCGATGCAGCCTATCGCGCGCTGCGGGTCAGCCAGCAGCAACTGCTGGACACCAACCTGGTACTGCAACGGCTGATGAACTCCGACGGCCTCACCGGGCTGTCCAACCGTCGTCATTTCGACGAATACCTGGAGCTGGAGTGGCGCCGTGCCATGCGTGACCAGACTCAACTGTCGCTGCTGATGATCGACGTGGATTTCTTCAAGACCTACAACGACAGCTTTGGGCATGTCGAAGGTGACGAGGCCTTGCGCAAGGTGGCCGCCGCCATCCGCGACGCCAGCAGCCGCCCCTCGGACCTGCCGGCGCGCTACGGCGGTGAAGAGTTTGCCTTGGTGCTGCCGAATACCTCGCCGGGTGGTGCGCGGTTGGTCGCTGAAAAGCTGCGCATGGCGGTTGCCGCGCTGAAGATCCCACATAACGCGCCGACCGAGGGATCGAGCCTGACCATCAGTATCGGGCTGTCGACCATGACGCCGGTGCAGGGGACGGATTGTCGGCAGCTGATTATGGCGGCGGATAAGGGGTTGTATACGGCTAAGCATAATGGGCGGAATCAGGTGGGGATCGAGTAGGGCAGGGCGCCGTGTTGTTGGGGGCGGGGTGCATATCCGTCGCTGCGGTAATGGTTGCTTGGGGTTCCGCTCTTACAGTGGGGCACCCCAGATCAAAAGCACAAGCGCGGCGGCCTTAGGGCCGACCGGTTCTTTGTGCCGATCTCGGTTTAAATGTGGGAGCTGGCTTGCCTGCGATAGCATCGACCGGGTGCGCCTGATGCACCGAGGTGCCCGCATCGCAGGCAAGCCGGCTCCCACACAACACCCACGCCTTTTCGCCAAGCGGGCTGCCGTTCCCCCCCGTTTGCCGTTATACTCGCCGGCTTTCAAAAGTTCGCCAACGAGTGCTGCCCGCCATGGAAATCAACCCGATCCTGAACACCATCAAGGACCTGTCCGAGCGCTCCGAAACTATTCGGGGGTATCTTTGACTACGATCAAAAGCATGAGCGTCTGACCGAAGTCAATCGCGAGCTTGAAGATCCGAGTGTCTGGAACAAACCTGAATACGCCCAGGAACTGGGCCGCGAGCGCGCAGCGCTGGCGCAGATCGTCGATACCCTTGACGAGCTGAACACCGGTCTGGCCGATTGCCGTGACCTGCTGGACATGGCCGTCGAAGAAAACGACGAAGGCGCAGTGGGCGATGTCGTCGCCGAACTGGCCCGTCTCGAGGAAAACCTCGCCAAGCTTGAATTCCGCCGCATGTTCAGCCACGAAATGGACCCGAACAACGCCTACCTGGATATCCAGGCCGGTTCCGGCGGCACCGAGGCACAGGACTGGGCCAATATCCTGCTGCGCATGTACCTGCGCTGGGCTGACAAGCGCGGTTTCGATGCGACCATCATGGAACTGTCCGCCGGTGAAGTCGCCGGTATCAAGGGCGCGACCGTACACATCAAGGGTGAATACGCCTTTGGCTGGCTGCGGACCGAGATCGGCGTGCACCGTCTGGTGCGCAAGAGCCCGTTCGACTCCGGCAATCGTCGCCATACCTCGTTCTCTGCGGTGTTCGTCTCGCCAGAGATCGACGACAAGGTCGAAATCGAGATCAACCCGGCCGACCTGCGGATCGATACCTACCGCTCCTCCGGTGCCGGTGGTCAGCACGTAAACACCACCGACTCGGCCGTACGTATCACCCACGTACCGACCAACACCGTGGTGAGCTGCCAGAACGAACGTTCCCAGCACGCCAACAAGGACACCGCCATGAAAATGCTGCGGGCCAAGTTGTACGAGCAGGAAATGCAGAAACGCAACGCCGCATCCCAGGCATTGGAAGACACCAAGTCGGATATCGGCTGGGGTCACCAGATCCGCTCTTATGTGCTCGATGCGTCGCGGATCAAGGATCTGCGCACTAACATCGAACGCAGCGACTGCGACAAGGTGCTCGACGGCGACATCGACGAATACCTGGAAGCCAGCCTGAAATCAGGCCTGTAATATTGCAATACGGGACCGGCTGACACAGCGCGATCCCGTAGGAGCCGGCTTGCCGGCGATCCCCGGCCGTAGGCCGGGGACAACGAACCCGATGGAAAATTTAAAGACATGAGCGACCAACAACTCGACCCGCAAGCCCTGCAACAGGAAGAAAACTCCCTGATCGCCCTGCGCAAGGAAAAGCTTGCTGCCGAGCGCGCCAAGGGCAATGCCTTCCCCAACGACTTCCGCCGCGAAAACTATTGCGATGCCTTGCAAAAACAGTACGCGGACAAGACCAAGGAAGAGCTGGCAGAGGCTGCGATCCCGGTCAAGGTGGCAGGTCGCATCATGCTCAACCGTGGCTCGTTCATGGTGATCCAGGACATGACCGGCCGTATCCAGGTCTACGTCAACCGCAAGACCCTGTCGGAAGAGACCCTGGCCTCGGTGAAAACCTGGGACATGGGCGACATCATTGCTGCCGAAGGCACCCTGGCCCGTTCCGGCAAGGGCGACCTGTACGTGGAAATGACCAGCGTACGCCTGCTCACCAAGTCACTGCGCCCACTGCCAGACAAGCACCACGGCCTGACCGACACCGAGCAGCGCTATCGCCAGCGCTACGTTGACCTGATCGTCAACGAAGAGGTGCGCCAGACTTTCCGCGTGCGTTCGCAAGTCATCGCCCACATCCGCAGCTTCCTGATGAAGCGTGATTTCCTGGAAGTGGAAACCCCGATGCTGCAGACCATCCCAGGTGGTGCCGCAGCCAAGCCGTTCGAAACCCACCACAATGCGCTGGACATGGAAATGTTCCTGCGTATCGCACCGGAGCTGTACCTCAAGCGCCTGGTGGTTGGCGGTTTTGAAAAAGTGTTCGAGATCAACCGCAACTTCCGTAACGAAGGCGTTTCGACCCGTCACAACCCAGAATTCACCATGTTGGAGTTCTACCAGGCCTACGCCGACTACGAAGACAACATGGACCTGACCGAAGAACTGTTCCGCGAGCTGGCGCAGCTGGTCCTGGGCAGCACCGACGTGCCATACGGCGACAAGGTGTTCCATTTCGGCGAGCCGTTCGTGCGTCTGTCGGTATTCGACTCGATCCTCAAGTACAACCCTGAGTTGACCGCCGACGACCTGAACGACATTGACAAGGCCCGTGCGATCGCCAAGAAAGCCGGCGCCAAGGTGCTGGGCTTCGAAGGCCTGGGCAAACTGCAGGTGATGATTTTCGAAGAGCTGGTGGAGCACAAGCTCGAACAGCCGCACTTCATCACCCAGTACCCGTTCGAAGTGTCTCCGCTGGCCCGTCGCAACGACGACAACCCGAACGTCACCGACCGTTTCGAGCTGTTCATCGGCGGTCGCGAAATTGCCAACGCCTACTCCGAGCTCAATGATGCGGAAGACCAGGCCGAGCGTTTCATGGCCCAGGTGGCCGACAAGGACGCCGGCGACGACGAAGCCATGCATTACGACGCTGACTTCGTGCGTGCCCTGGAATACGGCATGCCGCCAACGGCCGGTGAAGGCATCGGCATCGACCGCCTGGTGATGCTGTTGACCAACTCGCCGTCGATCCGCGACGTGATCTTGTTCCCGCACATGCGGCCACAAGCGTAAGCGTAGAGCAATCCGAAGCCGCCTTTTATAAGGCGGCTTTTTTATGTGGCGTCTATCAGCGTCAAGCAAACAGCGCCAGGTTTTGATCTATTCAAGGATGTGTGTCGTGAACCGCGTAATGGCTCAAGAAGGCGCCGCTGGCATTGCTGCTGCCGTGGCTGAAAGCGTCCAGTACCAGGGCCGCAAGGCCAGCCGTCGGGGCAGCGAGCAGCGCAGGCAGGACATTCTCGATGCGGCCATGCGCATTGTGGTGCGTGACGGCGTGCGAGCCGTGCGCCATCGGGCGGTGGCGGCAGAGGCGGGGGTGCCGTTGTCGGCCACTACCTACTATTTCAAGGATATCGATGACCTGCTCACCGATACCTTCGCCCAATACGTCGAGCGCAGCGCTGCATTCATGGGCAAACTGTGGGTGCGTAACGAAGGCCTGCTGCGCGAAATGGTCGCCTATGGTGACGGCAGCCCGCAGTCACGTTCGCAATTGGCCGACGACATCGCACGGCTGACGGCCGACTATGTGCTGCGCCAACTGACCAACCGTCGTGAACACCTCATGGCCGAGCAGGCATTTCGCCAGGAAGCCTTGCTCAACCCGCGCCTGGCGGAGTTGGTGCGTTCCCATCAGCAAATTCTGTTGCAGGGCACGGGGCAGTTTTTCCAGGTGTTGGGCTCCCGCGAGCCGCAACAGGATGCCAAAGTGTTGACGGCGATAATCAGTCGGATGGAATATCAGGGCCTGCTGGGCGGTGCAGAGCCTCTGACCGGTGACGAGATGCTTGAGATCCTCAAGCGTTATATGCATTTGGTGTTGGCCTCGGTCTAGCCAAGCCGATGCGCGATCCGCTTTATGTGGGAGCTGGCTTGCCTGCGATTGCATCACCTCGGTTCACCTGAAGCGCCGAGGTGGCTGTATGCAGGCAAGCCAGTTCCCTCACCTGATGGGGAATGTGATGAAAACCTGGCGCGTTGCGGTAATTGCCCTGTCGTTCCTGCTGCTCAGCGGGTGCCTGGTGACCTTTAAGGACCCTCTGCCTGCCCATGAAGCCGCGCCGCCCGCGCTGCTGGGCCAATGGTCGAGCAAGAACGCCTGGGGCGAGCCGCTCAACCTGCGAATCACGCGCGTCGGTGAACACCGTTACAAAGCCGTGAGCTACCCTACAGCCAAGCCGGGCCAGCGTGACGAGTACCTGTTCAGCGTGTCGCGCCATGGCAATCGCTGGTACCTGTCGGCGCCGTTGCCGGCCAAGCTGGGCGGGCATTTCATCCTGGCGGGTTTTGAAATCAGCGAAAAGCACGAATTGGTGGTCTACAACCTCGACCTTGAGCAGATCCATCAAGCGATCGGCCAGAAGGTGTTGCACGGCAGCACCGTAGACACCGTCGAAGGCGCCGGGGTTCTGGTGGACAGTCCTTTGGACCAGGTGTTTGCCTACCTGGATGACCCGGCCAATGCCGATGTATTCGTGGAAGCCGTACGCTACCAGCGCACGGGCAAATAACGTTTAAAGAGGAAGCAACGGGTGGACGATTACCAGCAGACGATACGCACCTTGTCTGATCGCATTGTGCTGGCGCAAACACCGATTCGCGTCCTCGACGCCGTGAAGTGGGACGAGAATATTCGCCAGGGATTCCTCAAGGCCAAGGGCAGGGAAATGCCCGCAGTTGACCGCGATTACTACCTCAACCGGCCGCTGTCGTTCGACTCCAGCGCGGTGAAGCTGGAGTTCCAGAACATCGAGCGCGACATCACCCGTCGCCTTGGCCAGTTCAGCCCGGTGGGGCAGATCATGCGCCGCATGTGCAAGGAGTACCGCATGGTGGTGCGCATGCTCGAAGCGCGTGGTACCGAGGATTTCGGCCTGATCTCCCAGGAACTCTACGGCGCCGCCTCCGATGCGTTCCATGCCGGCGACCCGACCCTGGCCGACCTGGGCCTGATGCTGTCCGACTACCTGAACAATATCGACGGCCGTGGGGACCTCAAGGACGAAGCCAAGACGCTCACCGCCAAGGACGCCGTCGCCTTGCTGCAAACCCGCCTGAACAAGGTATTCGGTGAGGCCGAAGAGACCATCCGTGTGTTCGAGTCCGACGGTATCGTCGCCGACGCAGCGGCGGGCGCCGACTACATCAAGATCCGCGCCGATGCGATGTTCAACGACCGCGACGTGCGTGCCCTCGAAGTGCATGAAGGCCTGGTGCATGTGGGCACCACGCTCAATGGCCAGAACCAGCCGATCTGCACCTTCCTGTCCAAGGGCCCGCCGTCGTCCACCGTGACCCAGGAGGGGCTGGCGATCCTGATGGAGATCATCACCTTCGCCTCCTACCCGAGTCGCCTGCGCAAGCTGACCAACCGTACCCGCGCTATCCACATGGTGGAAGAGGGTGCTGATTTCCTGCAGGTGTTCGAATTTTTCCGCGAGCAAGGCTTTGAGATGGCTGAAAGCTACGGCAACGCCAGTCGCGTATTCCGTGGCTCGGTGCCGACTGGCCTGCCGTTTACCAAGGATCTGTCCTACCTCAAGGGCTTTATCATGGTCTACAACTACATCCAGCTTGCCGTGCGCAAAGGCAAGCTGGAACAAGTGCCGCTGCTGTTCTGCGGTAAGACCACCCTGGAAGACATGCGCACCCTGCGCCAACTGGTCGACGAAGGCCTGGTGGTGCCTCCCAAATACCTGCCCGAGCAGTTCCGCGACATGAATGCGCTGGCAGCGTGGATGTGCTTCTCCAACTTCCTCAACCACTTGAGCCTGGATCGGATCGAGGCGGATTACTCGAATATCCTTTAGGCAATATGGCTGGCGAAACCGGATAAAAAATGTGGGAGCTGGCGTGCCTGTGATGGCGGTCTTTGAGTGACACCAACGGCGACTGATACACCGCCATCGCCGGCAAGCCAGTGCGCCCCTGTGATCTCATTTGCTGTCGAGAAATGAGTACAACCTACCAGCGAGGCTTCAACGGATGAGAATCCTCGGCATTCTGTGCCTGCTACTCACATTGAACGGCTGCAGCTCCCTGCTGTTCTATCCCGAACCCGGCCTGCCCTTCACGCCGGAAAAAGCCCGATTGCAATACCGCGACGTCACCTTGACCACCGCCGACGGCGTAAAGCTCCACGCCTGGTGGCTGCCGGCCAAACCCGGTGTGCCGCTCAAGGGCACGGTGCTGCACTTGCATGGCAACGGCGGCAACCTGGCCTGGCACCTGGGTGGCAGTTGGTGGTTGCCTGAGCAGGGCTACCAGGTGTTGTTGCTGGACTATCGCGGTTATGGCTTGTCGCAAGGCAAGCCCTCGTTACCCGCGATCTATCAGGATGTAGACGCGGCGTTCAACTGGATCGACAAGGCCCCCGAAACCCAAGGCCAGCCGTTGATCGTGCTCGGCCAAAGCCTGGGGGGGGCATTGGCGGTGCACTACCTGGCCGCCCACCCGGAGCGCCAATCCCGGCTCAAGGCACTGGTGCTGGACGGCGTGCCCGCCAGTTATCGTGACGTAGGACAATTCGCCCTGAGCACCTCCTGGTTAACATGGCCGTTCCAGGTGCCTTTGTCGTGGCTGGTACCGGACGACGACAGTGCGATCCATGCCATGCCTCGGCTGACGGGCGTACCGAAGCTGTTGTTCCACAGCCTGGATGACCCGATCGTGCCCGTGGCCAACGGCATCCGCCTGTACCAGGCTGCGCCGCCGCCGAGGGTGTTGCAACTGACTCGGGGCGGGCATGTGCAGACCTTTGCCGACAAGACCTGGCAAACCGTGATGCTGCGCTATCTCGATGACCCGCAACACTTCAACGGTTTGCGCCGCCTGGGCGAAATTCCGAACTACCCCACTCCCAACGTTGATTCATCAGAGAGCCCGCAATGAGCGAAGAACGCAACATGATCCCGCTGATCCTCACCGGCATCGGCACCATCATCGGTACCGTCGGTTGCCTGTGGTACTACGGCTACTTGCACTTCGCCAAGCCGGAAGATGCGTTGCTGCTCAGCGATTTCACCCTGCTCAAGACCGTGCCAGGCGAGGATTACAAGATCTCCCTGACCCCGGCCGCGCAAGTGGCGCAGTGCGTCGATGGCGTACTGGTGATGTTCGACACCGAGCAGAAAGGCCTGAGCGGTGTGCTGGTGAACAACAAGAAGCAGGCCGTGCGTTGCATGGGCCAGGAAACCCCGCAATTGCAGCAATAGCCGTTAGCTCATCGTCAATAGCCGGAAATGACTGGAACCGAATGTCTTCAGACACCACTGACTACTTTGTCAGCGGTACCGACAGGCAACTTACACATTCAGCTCTGGAGATTGATGATGGATATTGGCGCTATCGGCAAAATGTTGGGCATGGCCAGGGGGCAGCAAAGCCTGAGGCAGGAGGGGCCGCAGCAGGGGGGCAAGACTGACACCGAACTGCTCAGGAAACTCTTGGAAATGCTGTCGAGCAGCGGTTCCGCTGGCTCTGGTGGCTCCGCAGCTCAGCTGGATCCTGAACAGATCAAGAAAATGATGGCGGGACGCGAAGGCATGCAGGCGATGATGCCGGACAGTGACAACGGCCGCAAAGTCAGCGTCTGACAGGCAAAAAAAACCCACCGTGAGGTGGGTTTTTTCATGCAGCCTCAATCAATCAGTAAGCAACGGAAGAACGTGGCTTGACTGGCTGGTTGTCGTTGGAGATGGTCACTTCAACGCGGCGGTTCATGGCACGACCCGAGACGCTGCCGTTGTCGGCAACCGGGTATTCCTTGCCGTAACCCTGGGTCACGATGCGCGAAATATCCACGCCTTGTTGAGCCAGTGCACGCTGTACGGAAGCAGCACGACGCTCGGACAGGCTCTGGTTGTACGAATCGGAACCCGTGCTGTCGGTGTAGCCTTCGACAATTACTTTACGGTCCGGGTTGTCGCGCAGGAACTGAGCCAGCTTGGTGATGTTCACCAGACCGCTGGATTTCAGGTCGGACTTGTTGGTGGCGAACAGCACGTCACCGAAGGTCACCAGCGTACCGCGATCGGTCTGCTTGGCATTCAGGCTGTCTTGCAGTTGCTTGATCTGTGCGTCACGAGCATCCAGCAGTGCGCGGGCACGTTCGTCGCCAGCGTTTTTCAGCTTGGCTTCGGATTCGCGCAGCACGATGGTGTCTTTGGCCACTTCAACGCGCTGGTTGGTCAGGTAAGCCAACTGGTCGACTTTCTTCTCGTCTTCCTTGTCGCGGTAGGCCTTGTCAGCCTTGTCCAGCCATTCGCTGGCGTCCTTGGTTTCCAGTGCCGCGAGCTTGGTGGCTTGCGGGTTGGTTTGCAGGGCCGAGAAATTGGTCCGTGCGTTTTCCAGGTTCGCGTTCGGCGGGGTGGAGCAGGCCGCCAGTGCAACGCTCATCGCCAGCAGGGCAGGGATCATCAATTGTTTACGCATAGTCGTGTCGTCCTTTCAATTCGATATCAGGTGCGATGCGGTCAAGGGGGGCGTCTTACTTCTGCTGGATAGCAGCTGGACGCATACCTTCCTTACGCAACTCATCAACAGCCTTCTGGGAATCCTTCACAGCCTGTTCAGCCTTGGCAGCCTGAGCCTTGCGCTCTGCAACGCGAGCGTCCCACTCGGCTTGTTCAGCCAGGCGACGGGCTTCGTCGTAGTTCTTGTCGTGCATGGCAATCTCGGCTTGCTTGAGCTTGTCCTGGGCCGACTTCATCTCTACAGCCGCGTACTCGGTGCCGCCGGCGCTGACCGCGCTGTTTACAGCGGACTGGGTCACCGCGTACTGCTCGGTCGGCGGGTTACCGGCGCAACCTGCCAGAACGAAGCTGGTGCCGATTGCCAGCGCGGCCAATTTGAGCCCGCGCAGATGGTTAAACGAGGATTTGGCAGTGCTGGTCTTCATCGTCTTCAACTCCATTGGATAACTCCTGAAAAACATCAAAATCCATGTCACTGGTCTGCGGCCGGGGCTTGGCGCTTAAGCGCAAATAAGCCTTTAAAACGACCGTTCCAAGTGATGGCTTACTGGCTGTGACCGGAGGCTTTTTTCAAAAGTTCAGAGAAGATGGCGATTTGCCTAAAAAAATATTTGACTGATTGGTCAGGGTAAAAAACTTGGAACTTATGCGTCGCGCAGCGGTACGCCCGACCCGCGAGGGGCCCGGCGTACAAGGGTCTGGCGTGAGAGTTTCAGTGTTTCTGTTCGTCGCTGCTGGCCGACAAATCATGCAGATAACGCCGCGACAGCGTCAGGAAGCGCGGGGTAGGGCCGACATCTTCGTACAGCGGGTCACCCTCTTCATCGGTGGCAATCACCTGCTGGCCCTTGATATAGGGAAAGCTGGCTTCCAACTCTTCGAGGGCGGCGCCGATCAGCTCGCCGAGCAGTTCCTCGGTGCTGCGCTTGGGGTACATTTCGGCGATGGCCGCCAGCCTTGCGGCGGATTCCACATCCAGATGGATGGCGTATTCGGTCTTGGTCAAGCGACCCTTGGCGTTCTCTTCCCAATGCTGGGCCAATTCTCGGATTTTCATGGCAACCTCAATGAAGCCCGCGATGGCAGGCGGTGATGAGTGACCAGTCGCGCGTATGGATAAACACGGGCGACTCAGTGTTGAGACTCGCTGCAACCCACAAGGTTTAAAGTCTTGTCATAAAACGATGCTGGCGGCACTCTGGCAGACCTGCGCGTCCCGGATTTCTGGCTGGAGATTGGCTGATGAGTGATATCGATGCACGCTTGCGTGAGGATGTTCACCTGCTGGGTGAGCTGTTGGGCAACACCATTCGAGAGCAGTACGGCGATGACTTTCTCGACAAAATCGAGCAGATCCGCAAAGGCGCCAAGGCCGACCGCCGCGGGGCGGGCGATGAACTGAGCAGCAGCCTCAACCAGTTGCAGGAACACGAACTGCTGCCGGTTGCCCGGGCGTTCAACCAGTTCCTCAACCTGGCCAACATCGCCGAGCAATACCAACTGATTCACCGGCGCGATGAGTCGCAACCGGCGCCCTTCGAGTCTCGCGTATTGCCCGAGTTGCTGGCGCGCCTGCAAGCCGAAGGCCACAGCAACGAATCCCTGGCGCGCCAGTTGGGGCGCCTGGAGATCGAGCTGGTCCTTACCGCCCACCCCACCGAAGTGGCGCGCCGCACCCTGATCCAGAAATACGATGCGATTGCCGCCCAACTGGCGCTGCAGGATCACCGTGACCTCACCACGGCGGAGCGCGAGCAGATCCGCCAGCGCCTGCAGCGCTTGATCGCAGAAGCCTGGCACACCGAAGAGATCCGCCGCACCCGGCCCACGCCGGTGGACGAGGCCAAGTGGGGCTTTGCGGTCATCGAACATTCGCTGTGGCACGCCATTCCCAATTACCTGCGCAAGGCTGACCAGGCCCTGCACGCCGCCACTGGCCTGCGCTTGCCCCTGGAGGCGGCGCCGATCCGCTTTGCCTCATGGATGGGGGGCGACCGTGACGGCAACCCGAATGTCACCGCGCCGGTGACCCGTGAAGTATTACTGCTGGCGCGCTGGATGGCGGCCGACCTGTACCTGCGCGACGTCGACCATTTGGCTTCCGAGCTGTCGATGCAGCAAGCCAGCCCGGCGTTGCAGGCCAAGGTCGGCGACAGCGTCGAACCGTATCGCGCCCTGCTCAAGCAATTGCGCGAACGCCTGCGGGCCACGCGCCAATGGGCGCATACGGCGTTGAGCAGCAGCACACCGGCG
This sequence comes from Pseudomonas lurida, assembly GCF_002563895.1. Classification (NCBI taxonomy): domain Bacteria; kingdom Pseudomonadati; phylum Pseudomonadota; class Gammaproteobacteria; order Pseudomonadales; family Pseudomonadaceae; genus Pseudomonas; species Pseudomonas lurida. The sequence goes on from NZ_PDJB01000001.1 coordinate 1,399,340, forward strand.
CCTGCCGAGGTGTTGCAGAACAATCGTGACCTGCTGGAGCCGCTGGAGCTGTGCTATCAGTCGCTGCATGAGTGCGGCATGGGCGTGATCGCCGATGGTCCGTTGCTCGACTGCCTGCGGCGCGCAGTGACGTTCGGTTTGTTCCTGGTGCGCCTGGATGTGCGCCAGGATTCCAGCCGTCATTCGGCGGCCATGACAGAAATCACCGATTACCTCGGCCTGGGACGCTACGAAGACTGGGACGAAGAGGCGCGTATCAGCTTCTTGATGAAAGAGCTGTCCAATCGTCGGCCGCTGCTGCCGGGCTATTTCAAACCCTCGGCCGACACCGCCGAAGTCCTGAACACCTGTAAGGAAGTCGCCGCCGCGCCGGCTGCGTCGTTGGGTTCGTATGTCATCTCCATGGCCGGCGCTGCGTCGGACGTGCTGGCGGTGCAACTGCTGCTTAAAGAGTCGGGCGTGCAACGGCCGATGCGCGTAGTGCCGCTGTTCGAGACCCTGGCCGATCTGGATAACGCCGGCCCGGTGATCGAGCAACTGTTGCTGCTGCCGGGCTATCGCACGCGTTTGCAGGGGCCCCAGGAAGTGATGATCGGCTACTCGGACTCGGCCAAGGACGCGGGCACCACCGCCGCGGCCTGGGCGCAGTACCGCGCGCAGGAGCGGCTGGTGGATATCTGCCGCGAGCAACAAGTGGAACTGCTGTTGTTCCACGGTCGCGGTGGCACCGTGGGCCGTGGCGGCGGCCCAGCCCACGCGGCGATCCTGTCACAGCCGCCGGGTTCGGTGGCGGGGCGGTTCCGCACCACCGAACAGGGCGAGATGATTCGCTTCAAGTTCGGCCTGCCGGATATCGCCGAGCAGAACCTCAACCTTTACCTGGCGGCCGTATTGGAGGCGACCCTGTTGCCACCGCCGCCGCCCGAGCCGGCCTGGCGCCATTTGATGGATGAATTGGCGGCCGACGGTGTCAGCGCCTACCGTGCGGTGGTGCGGGAAAATCCGCAGTTCGTCGAGTATTTCCGCCAATCCACGCCGGAACAGGAACTGGGGCGCTTGCCCTTGGGCAGTCGTCCGGCCAAGCGCCGTGCCGGCGGGATTGAAAGCTTGCGGGCGATCCCGTGGATCTTTGGCTGGACCCAGACCCGCCTGATGCTGCCAGCCTGGCTGGGCTGGGAGGCGGCGCTGAGCAAGGCCCTGGAGCGCGGCGAAGGCGAGCTGCTGGGGCAGATGCGCGAGCAGTGGCCGTTCTTCCGTACCCGCATCGACATGTTGGAAATGGTGCTGGCCAAGGCCGACGCCGACATTGCCCGCCTGTACGACGAGCGCCTGGTGCAGCCAGACCTGCTGCCATTGGGTGCGCATTTGCGCGACCTATTGTCGCAGGCGTGCGGCGTGGTGCTTGGCCTGACTGGCCAGTCGCAACTGCTGGCTCACAGCCCCGACACCTTGGAGTTTATCCGGCTGCGCAACACCTATCTTGACCCCTTGCACTTGTTGCAGGCCGAGTTGCTGGCGCGCTCGCGCCAGCAGGAAGCGGCGCAGGACAGCCCTCTGGAACAGGCGCTGCTGGTCTCCGTAGCGGGTATTGCCGCTGGTTTGCGTAACACTGGCTAAGGTTTTTTGCGTGTTCTCAAGGGCTTGCAGGTAAACCACGACGGCCGCCCGGAAAAGGGCGGTCGGCGTTTACGGGGCCGGGTTGCACTCAGGCACACCCTACGTATGACGCATGCACGACGCGGGTTCCTGCGACTTTCGGCGGCTTGTGTGGTTAAGGCCTGCTGTGTATCTTGATCAGCCTTTGGCCGTTTGGGCGGCCCGAATTCTATTTTTACGCGATTGGCCCCTCGCGGCGAATCCGAGCGTCATCTCTATAAAAAATTGAGGAGCACATCGATGCGCGTCATTCTGCTGGGAGCTCCCGGGGCCGGTAAAGGTACTCAGGCAAAGTTCATCACTGAAAAATTCGGCATTCCACAAATCTCCACCGGCGACATGCTGCGTGCGGCCGTCAAGGCTGGCACCGAGCTGGGCCTGATCGCCAAGAGCGTGATGGACAGCGGTGGCCTGGTTTCCGATGACTTGATCATCAACCTGGTCAAGGAACGCATCAGCCAGGAAGACTGCAAGAACGGTTTCCTGTTCGACGGCTTCCCGCGCACCATTCCCCAGGCTGAAGCCCTAGTGAAGGCTGGCGTCGAGCTGGATGCAGTGGTCGAAATCGCGGTTGAAGATGAAGAGATCGTCCAGCGCATTGCCGGTCGTCGCGTTCACGAAGCCTCCGGCCGCGTGTACCACACCGTCTACAACCCGCCAAAGGTTGAAGGCAAGGACGATGTGACCGGCGAAGACCTGGTACAGCGCAAGGACGACACTGAAGAAACCGTGCGTCATCGCCTGTCGGTCTACCACTCCCAGACCAAACCGCTGGTGGATTTCTACCAGAAGTTGTCCGCAGCCCAGGGCAAGCCGAAGTACAGCCACATTCCTGGCGTCGGCTCGGTGGAAGCGATCACCGCCAAAGTGCTGCAAGCACTGAGCTGATCACACCCTCTGCTTCACGGATAACGGCCCGCTTGCGGGCCGTTGTTGTTTATAATGGCGCACTCTTTTTTCGACTTGGACACCCACACCGATGAGCACCCTGCTGGCCCTGGACACCGCGACTGAAGCTTGCTCCGTTGCCTTGCTGCACGATGGCAAGGTAACGAGCCACTACAAGGTGATCCCGCGCCTGCACGCGCAGAAGCTGTTGCCGATGATCAAGCAGCTGCTGGAAGACGCCGGTACCACCTTGGCTGCGGTAGACGCCATCGCCTTCGGCCGTGGGCCGGGTGCATTCACGGGTGTACGCATCGCCATTGGCGTGGTGCAGGGCTTGGCATTTGCGCTGGAACGCCCGGTATTGCCGGTGTCCAACCTTGCCGTGCTGGCCCAGCGCGCCTTGCGTGAACACGGTGCACACCAGGTTGCGGCGGCCATCGATGCACGCATGGATGAAGTCTATTGGGGCTGCTACCGCGAAACGGCGGGCGAGATGCGCCTGGTCGGCGTGGAAGCCGTGCAGCCTCCGGAGTCTTCGCAATTGCCTGGCGATGCCAGCGGCGACTGGTTCGGTGCAGGCACCGGCTGGGGTTATGGCGAGCGCATCGCTGTGCCGTTGGTAGGGCAGGACGCAGCGATGTTGCCCCACGCTGAAGACTTGTTGGCGCTCGCGCGCTTCGCCTTCGAACGGGGCGAGGCGATTCCCGCAGACCAGGCTGCGCCTGTGTACCTGCGCGATAAAGTGGCGCAGACCAAGGCAGAGCGCGGGATTATTTGACGTCAAAAATGATGGCAATTTGGGGCTAAGTTCACCAATCGTCAGAATTTGACCCCGGTTTTAAACCTTTTTCAAATTATGTGTTCTAGTTATCACCAGAGCATTTGCGCGCTACGGATTGCGCCACTAAAATGCCATCACCGATACCGAGTTCGCATCGATGCGTATAGACGGCTTTTCCTCACAGTCCTACCCCATCAAGCGTAAGCCGCGTAAGGCAAACGTCACGGTAGACGAGTCCGTCGAGGATTCACCGGACTTCATCGAAGTCCAGCCCGATGCGCAGGCCAACTCCCAAGCGCGTATCAGCGGTCTTCCCGCCCGTCAGCAAGACATGGTCTTCCCGCGCTCCATGAGCAAAAGCGTTGCTAACGCTCTGGCCAGCTACCTGACCACCGCCGGTTTTGTCGAATGGGACATGGAAGTGCTGGGTCTCGACATTCACATCTGATGCGTCTGCCTTACCACCTCGGTTGCCCGTCCTGGAGTGAAAACGCCTGGCGCGAGTACCTGTACCCCGCCGATGCCCGTTCCAGTGATTACCTCGCGCTTTATTCCCAAGTCTTCAACGCCGTGGAAGGCAATACCACGTTCTACGCGCGCCCCTCGGCGGCCACCGTGCAACGCTGGGCCGAGATCATGCCCGACGATTTCCGCTTCACGGCCAAATTCCCCGGTGATATCAGCCACAGCGGCAACTTGATTGAGCAACTGCCAGCAGCAGAAAGCTTTGTTGGCTTGATGAGCCCCTTGGGTGAGCGGGTATCGCCTCTGTGGTTGCAGTTGCCCGCGACGTTTACGCCGCAGCGCCTGGGGGAATTGGCAGGTTTCATTGATAGCCTGGAGCGGCCGATGGCGGTGGAAGTACGCCATTCGGAGTTCTTCGCCAAAGGCGATGCCGAGCGCATGCTCAATCGCTTGTTGCGGGACCGGGGCGTTGAGCGAATCTGCCTGGACCCTCGCGCCTTGTTCAGTTGCACGTCCACCTCGGCCGCCGTGCTGCACGCTCAATCGAAAAAGCCCAAGGTGCCACCGCGGCCAGCGGCGCTGACGCCGTTTCCCCAGGTACGGTTTATCGGTCATCCCGAACTGGAAGCCAATGATCCGTTCTTGGTGCCGTGGGTGGAAAAAGTCGCTGGCTGGATCGAAGAAGGCCGCACCCCTTATGTGTTCCTGCACACTTCGGATAACCGCCTCGCCGCGCAGTTGGCCCTGCGTTTCCACGAACAGTTGATGGCGCGTCTACCTGGGCTGCCGCCCCTTCCGACCTTGGATCGCGCCCCCGTAGCGGAGCAACTGGGGTTACTCTAGGGCTCCCTTACCCGCCAGGAGCCCGACATGGATGCCCAAACCCTTCGCGCTGAAACCTTCAAAGCCTTGCATGAGCGTGATCGCGCATTCGTGATGCCCAACCCGTGGGATGCGGGCTCCGCCGTGATGCTGGCCAGCCTGGGCTTTGAAGCGCTGGCCACCACCAGCGCGGGCTACGCGTTCAGCCTGGGACGCCCGGATGCAGAGGGGGCGTTGTCCCTGGAAGACACGTTGTTCAATGCCAGCATGATTGCCAAGGCCACGGCGTTGCCGGTGGCGGCCGACCTGGAAAATGGCTTCAGCGACACCCCAGAAGGCTGCGCCCAGGCAATCCTGCGTGCCGCTGCCACGGGGATCGTCGGCGGATCCATCGAAGATGCCACGGGCATTGCCGTTGACCCGATCTATCCCTTTGACCTGTCCGTCGAGCGCGTCGAAGCCGCGGTTGCCGCTGCCCGCAGCCTGCCATTCCCCTTCACCCTGACGGCCCGCGCGGAGAATCTCCTGCATGGGCGCCTTGATCTGGCCGACACAATCCGGCGCCTGCAGGCGTACGCCGAAGCCGGTGCCGACGTGCTGTACGCGCCGGCCCTGCGAAGTGCCGAGGAAGTGCTGGCGGTGGTCAAGGCGGTGGCGCCCAAGCCTGTCAATGTGTTGATGTCTGGGGGCTTGAACCTGAGCGTCGTGCAGCTGAGCGAAATGGGCGTGCGACGCATCAGCGTCGGTTCGGCCCTGGCGTTGGCGGCTTATGGTGAGTTCTATCGTGCGGCCCAAGAGGTGCATGAACTGGGGACGTTCACCTTTACCGAGCGCAAGATGCCGTTCAGTCAGGCCAACCAGTTCTTCAAGGACTAAGCGGTGCGTTTTTCCACAGTGATGGGCACGCTGCTGATGCTGGCTGCAGTCTTTGCCGTAGGCGTGTGGCGTGGCTGGGTACCCCTACCGGCCGATTGGAACCCGTGGGCACCGTTGGATGTGCGTGCCAGTCCCAACCTGTTGACGCGCTACAAGCTGGGTCGCTTGCAGGCTGACCCGGCGCTGTGCGACCAAGTGCTGGAAACCTCGGGCCTGCGCGTCAGCCATCAGGCGGATACGCCGGCGGATGCCACGTGCCCCTTGCGTAATACCTTGCGCGTACAGGGTGCAGCCGTCGGGCTGAGCAGCAGCTTTCTCGCCAGTTGCCCACTGGCGGTGGCGTTCGCCCTGTTCGAGCGGCACAGCCTGCAACCGGCGGCCCAGGCGGTATTTGGCCAGGCGGTGACGCGGGTCGATCACCTGGGCAGCTTTGCCTGCCGCAATATCTACAACCGTGCCGAGGGCCGACTCAGCCAGCACGCGTCGGCGAATGCGCTGGACATTGCCGGCTTTCGCCTGGCGGATGGGCGCAGTATCAGCGTGCTCAAGGATTGGCCAGGAGAGGGCGACAAGGCGCGGTTCCTGCGTCAGGTACGCGATAGCGCCTGTGATGATTTCAATGTGGTGCTGAGCCCGGACTACAACGCCGCGCACCGCAACCATTTCCATCTGGATATGGGGCGTTGGTGGGTATGTCGCTGAGTATCAGGCGGCCAGGCGCAGGTTCTGCGTGACCAACGGACGTGCCCAGTAATAATCGAAATCCAGGGCTTTTTGTTGCGCGACCAGTTCTTCGGTTGGGTACGGCGTGGCGGCGGGTGGCAGCAGGTCCAGTTCGAATTCGGCGATTGGCAGGTGCAGTGGGCGTGGTTCGGGCGCCGGGCCTGGTTCGGGCAGCGGTTGACCAGCGTTCAGCACGATCGGGCGCACCCAGCCACTTTCGAAGTTCTGCTGGCGCTGCTGGGCGACGATTTCTTCTTCCGGGAACGGCGGGGCGGCCGGTGGCAGCAAGTCGGTCTCGAGCTCGGCGATCGGCAGGAACAGCGGCTCGGGTGGGGCGATTTCGGTGTCTTTCACGTCGCACTCACGCTGCGTGAGGATCTGCGACAACAGGTCGGCGCCGGCACTCGGTTCTACCGCTGGGTCCGCCGGTGCGGTCGCCTGCACCGCGAGCGCGTCCGGCGTGTCACCGAGCTGCTCGGCCAGTGCCCGGGCGAAGAAGTCCTGCCACACATGACTCACCCCGGCCAGCGCTTGAGTATTGCGCAGGCCGTAGTGGTTATGGGTCGGCAGTACACCGATGGTTAGGGGAAGAATGTCTGACATTTTTCTCGGTCGACGCTCAGCTCTGGCAAAATACCTGACTGTTGTTTTTATCGGCCGCTGTTTGCCGATCCTTAATATTTTTGAGCGTAGCGATTGATGAGCGAACAACCAGCGGCCAGCCGCATCCAGGTCGAGGCCTTGGGCGAAGGTTTCAAGGCCCGTGCCGAGCAGTGGGCTACCCTGTTGGGCTTGCCGTTGTACCTGGCAGATGCGGAATTTTCCCTGCAAGTGGGAGAGCATGGCCTTCAGTTGCAACAGCTTGGGCCTGACGCGCCTGGGCCGGTGCGGGTGGACTTTGTCGAAGGCGGCGCGGCGCATCGACGCCTGTACGGCGGCGGCAGCGGGCAGATGATCGCCAAGGCCGTGGGCGTCGCCCAAGGCGTGCGCCCACGGGTGCTAGACGCCACGGCAGGCTTGGGCAAAGACGCATTCGTGCTGGCCAGCCTGGGTTGCGAGATGAGCCTGATCGAGCGTCAGCCGTTGATCGGTGCGTTGCTTGAGGATGGGTTGGCACGTGGCGCGGATGATTTTGAGGTGGCACCGATCGTGGCGCGCATGCAGCTGCTCAAGGGCAACTCCATCGACGTGATGCGCCATTGGGAAGGCGAGCCGCCCCAGGTGATCTACCTCGACCCGATGTTCCCGCACCGTGAGAAGACCGCGCTGGTGAAGAAGGAAATGCGTCTGTTCCGACCGCTGGTGGGGGATGATCCGGACGCTCCCGCGCTGTTGGCTGCCGCGCTGGCCCTGGCCAGCCATCGCGTGGTGGTCAAGCGCCCGCGCAAGGCGCCGTGCATTGACGGGCCCAAGCCGAGCCATGCGCTGGATGGTAAGTCCAGCCGGTATGACATCTACCCCAAGAAAGCGCTCAAGCCTTGAGGCTTTTCGGGCTTCATCGCGGTATAGATATCCGCATGACGCTGGCTACGGCGCTGTACCTGGGGCTTGGGAGCTTGCTCACTCCGGCGGCCCGACAGCCAACCGCTATCTAACGCTTACCCCACGACCCAACTGTGGGAGCGGGCTTGCTCGCGAAGGCGCCCCGACAGCCGACCACTGTCTAACGGTTATCTCGCGATCCAAAAATGTGGGAGCGGGCTTGCTCGCGAAAGCGCCCTAACAGCCAACCACAATCTTCCTGACACCCCGCGACCCAAAACTGTGGGAGCGGGCTTGCCCGCGAAGGCGCCCTGACAGCCGACCTGGATTTTGGATCAGACCGGGTACATATCCGTTATTCAGGTAACGGCTGCTAGGGGTTCCGCTCTTACAGCGGGTCACTTTGGAAAAGCCCCAAAGTAACCAAAAGGCTCTTGCCCCAACACTCGGCACCTCGCCTAGGCTCGGTGTGCCCGTAATCCGACAGGGATTTGGGGGGCCGCCGCCACGCGCCCTCCATGGCGCGGGGCGGCTAAACCGGCATCCCTGCCGGTTTACCCCCCAAATCCCTGTCGAATTCCGGCCAGCGTGTTTGATGGGGCGCTAGGATCAAAGGCAAGATCAAAAGCCAGATCAAGAGCGGCTCGCTTCGCATAGTGGGAGGGGGGGCGCGGTACTTATCGTGGATATGCCCGGCTTTTAGAAGCATGTATGGCATAGCAGGCGCTGGCTTGCCAGCGCTGAGGCCCGTTCATGGCCTGTAGGCACGCATGAACAACCCTACCACTTCCTGAACATGGGCTTCGGCGGCTTCTTCGCTCAGGTGCCCGCCGCAGCCATACAGCAAGCAAAAGTTCGCCGTGCCCTTGAGCAGGCAGAAGAAGTGCTCGGCCGCCGTAAAGGGTTTGTCGATGCTCAATGCGCCGCTCTGGTCGATCTTGCCGAGCAGGCGTTCCATGCCCTGCAGCATGCGCATGGGGCCTGCCTCGAAGAAGATCTGCGAGAGTTTCACGTCCTGATTGCCGGTGGTCATCATCAGGCGATGCAGGTTGACCGACTCTTCGCTATTGATCAGGCGATGGAACCCCCGCGCGATCGTCAACAGCACAGTCTCCACAGGCATGCCTGCGGGCAGCTCGAAGTACATCACCGGCAGTTGCTCTTCGCATTTGGCCACCACGGCGGCGGTGAACAAGGTCTCTTTGTCGTTGAAATGGCTGTAGACGGTCAGCTTCGACACGCCGGCTTCCAGTGCCACCGCGTCCATGCTGGTACTGGCGTAGCCATTGCTCAAAAACAGGATTTTCGCTGCTTCGAGAATTGCCTGGCGTTTTGCCATGTCCTTGGGACGCCCGGGGCTATTGGTGTTCACAGGATTGTCGGACATTTTCACCTTTAATACTGGACTGGTGAGTTTGGTATTAATAACATACCCGCCAGTATAATTATTCCTAGCTTCATTTGCGAAAGGTCCTCCAGCATGCGCAGTACTTTCCTGCCCTTTGCGTTGCCTGTCAGTCTGGTCTGCTTGCTGGCCGCCTGCGGCCATGAAGAAGCGACCCAAACCACCATCCGCCCGGCCATGGTGGTGCAACCACAGCCTTCTGTGCAGGCGATGGATAGCTACCCAGGTGAAGTACGCGCCCGCTACGAACCAGACCTGGCTTTTCGCATCGGTGGCAAAGTCAGCAAGCGGCTGGTGGAGGAGGGCGAACGGGTCAAGGCCAACCAGGCGCTGGCGGAACTCGACCCTCAGGACGTGCGCCTGCAACTGGAAGCGACCCGCGCCCAAGTTGCCGCCGCCCAGGCCAACTTGAGCCTGGTGCGTGCCGAGCGCGACCGCTACAAGACCCTGATGGACCGTCAGATGGTCAGCCGTTCCCAATACGACAATTCCGAAAACCTCTACCGCTCCGGTGAAGCGCGCCTCAAGCAGATCAAGGCCGAGTTTGACGTGGCCAACAACCAGGCCGGTTATGCCGTATTGCGTGCGCCCCAGGACGGTGTGGTGGCCAAGCGTGCGGTGGAAGTCGGCCAAGTGGTGTCTGCCGGCCAGACGGTGTTCACCCTGGCCACCGATGGCGAGCGCGAAGTACTCATAAGCCTGCCGGAGCAAGGTTTTGGCCGCTTCAAGATCGGCCAGCCGGTGTCGGTCGAACTGTGGAGCCAGCCCGACCAACGCTTCAGCGGACGTATTCGCGAGCTGTCGCCGGCAGCCGATCCGAAGTCGCGCACCTTCGCCGCCCGCGTAGCGTTCACGGGCGGCAAGGTCCCGGCTGAACTGGGTCAGAGCGCGCGCGTATTCATCCAGGCCGACGGCGTTGTGCCTCTGTCGGTGCCGCTGTCGGCGCTCAGTGCGGAGAACGGCGCGTCCTATGTCTGGCGCGTGCAGCCGGACAATTCCATCACCCGCGTGCCGGTGCGCATTGGCGCCTTTGGTGAAAAATCCGTCCCGGTACTGGAAGGCCTGGCCCCGACCGATTGGGTCATCGCCGCCGGTGTGCATGTGCTCCACGAGGGCCAGCAAGTGCGCCCGGTGGATCGCTCCAACCGTGTGGTGAATCTGGCGGCCAAGGAGTAGTCCCCGATGGGTTTCAATCTTTCCGAATGGGCGTTGCGTAATCGCCAGATCGTACTGTTCCTGATGATCCTACTGGCGGTCGTCGGTACATTGTCCTACTCCAAGCTGGGCCAAAGCGAGGACCCGCCGTTCACCTTCAAGGCCATGGTGATCAAGACCAACTGGCCCGGTGCAACCGCCCAGGAAGTCTCGCGGCAAGTCACCGAGCGCATCGAGAAGAAGCTCATGGAGACGGGCGAGTACGAACGCATCGTCTCCTTCTCGCGCCCCGGTGAATCCCAGGTCACCTTCATAGCCCGCGATTCCATGCATTCGGCGCAGATCCCCGAGCTGTGGTACCAGGTGCGCAAAAAGATCAGCGACATCCGCCAGACCTTGCCGCCGGATATCCAGGGGCCTTTTTTCAACGACGAATTTGGCACCACCTTCGGCAATATCTATGCGCTGACCGGCGATGGTTTTGACTACGCGGTGCTCAAGGACTACGCCGACCGTATCCAGATTCAACTGCAGCGGGTGGCGGATGTGGGCAAGGTCGAGTTGCTCGGCCTGCAGGACGAAAAAATCTGGATCGAACTGTCCAACCTCAAGCTCGCCACCCTCGGTCTACCCCTGGCAGCGGTGCAACAGGCGTTGCAGGAGCAGAACGCAGTCTCGACCGCAGGCTTCTTTGAAACGCCGAGCGAGCGCGTGCAACTGCGGGTGTCGGGCAACTTCAAGAGCGTGGAAGAGATCCGCAGCTTCCCCATTCGCGTGGGCGACCGCACCTTCCGCATTGGCGATGTAGCCGACATCCACCGCGGCTTCAACGACCCACCGGCACCGCGCATGCGCTACATGGGTGAAGACGCGATCGGCCTGGCCGTCGCCATGCGCGACGGTGGCGACATCCTGGTATTGGGCAAAGCCCTGGAAGGCGAATTCGCACGCCTGCAAAAGAACCTTCCGGCCGGCATGGAGTTGCGCAAGGTGTCGGACCAACCGGCGGCGGTGAAAACCAGCGTCGGCGAATTCGTGCAGGTGCTGGCCGAAGCGCTGGCCATCGTGTTGCTGGTGAGTTTCTTCTCCCTCGGCGTGCGCACCGGCATGGTGGTGGCCCTGGCGATTCCGCTGGTGCTGGCGATGACGTTTGCCACCATGTACTACCTTGGCATCGGCTTGCACAAGATTTCCCTGGGGGCACTGGTGTTGGCGTTGGGTTTGTTGGTGGATGACGCGATCATCGCCGTGGAAATGATGGCGATCAAGATGGAGCAGGGTTACGACCGGCTCAAGGCCGCCAGCTTTGCCTGGACCAGCACCGCGTTCCCGATGCTCACCGGCACATTGATCACCGCCGCTGGCTTCTTGCCGATTGCTACCGCGCAGTCGAGCACGGGCGAGTACACGCGTTCGATCTTCCAGGTGGTGACCATCGCGTTGCTGGCCTCGTGGGTCGCCGCCGTGGTGTTCGTGCCCTACCTGGGGGAAAAACTCCTGCCGGACCTGGCGAAGATGCATGCCGCCAAGCACGGCAGTGATGGCCCGGATCCCTACGGCACACCGTTCTACCAACGTGTGCGGCGTTTGGTGGAGTGGTGCGTGCGGCGACGCAAAACCGTGATCGTCTTGACCCTGCTGCTGTTCGTTGGCTCGGTTGCGCTGTTCCGTTTTGTGCCGCAACAGTTCTTCCCCGCCTCGGGCCGTCTCGAACTGATGGTCGACTTGAAGCTGGCTGAAGGCGCCTCCCTGAGCAACACCGCCGACCAGGTCAAGCGCCTGGAGGCGTTGCTCAAGGATCACGCGGGCATTGACAACTACGTGGCCTACGTCGGCACCGGTTCGCCGCGTTTCTACCTGCCGCTGGATCAACAACTGCCGGCCACCAGCTTCGCCCAGTTTGTGGTGTTGGCTAAAACCATCGAGGAACGCGAAAGCCTGCGCACCTGGCTGATCGAAACCCTCAACGAGCAATTCCCCGACCTGCGTTCACGGGTCACCCGCCTGGAAAACGGCCCGCCCGTGGGCTATCCGGTGCAGTTTCGCGTGACTGGCGAACACATCGAGGAAGTCCGCGCCCTCGCGCGCAAAGTGGCGGCCAAGGTTCGCGAGAATACCCACGTGGTCAACGTGCACCTGGACTGGGAAGAGCCGAGCAAGATCGTCTACCTCAATATCGACCAGGACCGCGCCCGTGCCCTCGGCGTGAGTACGGCCAACATGTCGAAATTCCTCCAGAGTTCGTTGACCGGTTCCAGCGTGAGCCAGTATCGGGAGGACAACGAGTTGATCGAAATTCTCCTGCGCGGCACCGTGCATGAACGCACCGAACTGTCATTGCTGCCAAGCCTGGCGGTGCCGACGGACAACGGCAAAAGCGTGGCGCTGTCGCAGATCGCCACCCTTGAATACGGCTTCGAGGAAGGCGTCATCTGGCACCGCAACCGTCTGCCAACAGTGACCATCCGCGCGGATATCTACGGCAAGGAGCAACCGGCGACGCTGGTCCAGCAGATTCTGCCGACCCTCGAGGGCGTGCGTGCCGAGCTCCCGGATGGCTACCTGCTGGATGTCGGCGGCACGGTCGAGGACTCTGCCCGTGGCCAAAACTCGGTGAAGGCCGGCGTACCCTTGTTTATCGTGGTGGTGCTGACCCTGCTGATGCTGCAACTGCGCAGCTTCTCGCGCACTGCCATGGTGTTTCTGACAGCCCCGTTGGGGTTGATCGGCGTGACGCTGTTCTTGCTGGTGTTCCGCCAGCCTTTCGGCTTCGTGGCCATGCTGGGAACCATCGCGCTGTCCGGGATGATCATGCGTAACTCAGTGATCCTCGTGGACCAGATCGAACAGGACATCAAGGCGGGCCTGGCGCCCTGGCAGGCGATTATTGAAGCCACCGTCCGACGTTTCCGCCCAATTGTGCTGACAGCCCTGGCGGCCGTACTGGCGATGATCCCGCTGTCACGCAGCGTGTTCTTCGGGCCGATGGCCGTGGCGATCATGGGCGGGTTGATCGTGGCGACGGCGTTGACGCTGTTGTTCCTGCCGGCACTTTATGCTGCGTGGTTCCGGGTGAAAAAGGACGTCGCATAATCACGCAGGCTCCCGGCCAGACCAACACGTCAAGGCGTTGATCTGGCCGGCTATCTCGGCCGTGCACGGGGTCGGCTAGCGTCCGATTCACATGCCGATGCAACCTCCATCGATGCAGGTGGAACGTTCCCTACGTTTACTCCACTCACAAAAGCGTGCTGGAACGGCGCGCAGGCTCGGACTTTGCCAGTGGGCAAACGAGCCTCTTTTTCTGTGGGTTAAGGGAGTGTTCTATGTCGATTTTTACCGCCATTGCTAATTTCAAGATTGCGTTCCTGGAGGCCCTGATAGGCAACCATTCATCTAAACCAGGCTATGAGCCCGCCAAGCCGCAGCGGCCAGGTTATGGCAACTGCCAGCACCCGCACCGTCCTCATACAAGCCGCCCGGGGTACCCCTATGCTCAACCGGCCAAGCCGATCGACAGCACACCACACCCACACAGGATCACCGGGCATCACGTGTCCGGCAGGCCAGTGTTTTCATTGAGTCGTTAAGCGCGTGAGAGCGCTGCGCCCAGGCCAGTGACAAGCGACTGGGCGCAATCGAGGGGAGGGGGTTACAGCGCGCCAAACACCTTCTTCGCCAGGCTGGTGGCCGCCGCTGCCGGGTTTTCGCGAATGGTTTCTTCCTGCTTGGCAATCATCTTGAACAACCCGTCCAGCGCCTGCTCGGTCACGTAGTTTTCGACGTTGGCGCTCTTGGCGTCCACTGCGCCAAACGCCGCGGCCTTGCCGGCCAAGGCGTTGTATTGCTGGGCCACACCCACCTTGTCGGTGGCGGCCTTGACGATCGGCAGGAACTTGGCGCGGATTTGTTCACGGCTGCTTTTGTTCAGGTACTGGGTGGCGGAATCCTGGCCTCCGCTGAGGATGCCCTTGGCGTCAGTCACGCTCATGTTTTTCACGGCGTTGACCAGGATCGGCTGGGCCTGGGTGACGGCGGTTTCGGCAGCCTTGTTCATGCTGGTTTCCAGCTGCGTGACCTGGTCACCCATGCCGAACATTTTCAGCTTGTCAGCGACTTTGCCCAGCTTGCCTGGCAGGCCGATCTTCACTTCCGGGTTGTTACTGAAACCACCGGGTACGCCCAGTTGCTTCACGGCGATCTGCGCGCCTTGGGTCAGGGCATCCTTGAGGCCGCCGCTGGCGTCACCCTGGGACAGGCTGCTCAAGTCCAGGGCCATGGCGTTGGCACCGAGCAACAGGCCGGCGCACAGGGCAGTAAAGCGAAGGGAGTTACGGAGCATGGGCGCTTCCTTTTGATAGGGCTTAGGTTCTAGAGGCTGTTCAATGAGCCACAGCATCAACGCGCAGGCGCAGAGGTTGTGGGTCCTCGCCATTGAGCTGCACAGCGTGCCGTTCGGTAGTGATAAACAGTAGCTTGCCATCCAGTTCGATGCGAGCACTCACCGAATAGCTGTGGCCGGGTTTGACCTGCGACGGGTCATAGCTCAGGTGGAAGGGCAGCGGCACCTGGCCTTTGACCGGGCCTTTCTGCTCGGCGAGTGTCACGGCGGGTGCATCCGCCAGGGACACGTCTTGCAGGCTGACACTCAAGGTCGCGCTTGGCGGCAGGGCGATGCGTTGCAGGTAGAACACTTCGCCGTCGAGACTGGCCTTGGGCGTGGGACTCATGCTTTGGCAGGCTCCGAGCAGGGCGGTGAGGCCCAGGAGGATGATCTTTTTCATGGTACAACTCCTTTTCAACGGCGCCGGCATCCAACCGGCGCCTGCTTAAATCTAGCGGTTTTCTTCAGGTTCGACAGGTGCTTCACCCGCGCCATCGACACGATGCAGGGCCACCTGGCGTATCGACAGGCGAATATCGGCTGGCAATACGCGCTTGGCGGCGCCTTCGGCCAACTCGCCGAGCAAATCGTGATAACTCAACTTGCCGGCTTCGTCGCGGCGCAGCACATCTTGCTCCAGCAAGGTCTGGATGAAATGTCGGAAAAGGCTCTTATCGAAGAACTCCGGGGCGTTGAGGCCATGCAGGATCGACAGGCGCTGGGCCATGATCGTGCAGAGGTCTTCCAGTTCTTCGGCACTGATGCTGTTCTGGCCGCTGTTGAGCAGCAGCGAGATCGCCATGTAGAAGCGTTGCAGGGTCTGGGCGATGCTCTTGGACAGCAGCGTCAGCAACACAAAGTGCCGTGAACTCGGTGCCGGGCGCAGGTAAACGTTATTCTCGAAACGCAGCAGGCCTTGTTCGACAAAGGCTTCCAGCCATTGGTCGATCACGGCGTCCAGCTCTTCCAGGGACCAGCGGATAAACAACTCCGATTGCAGGTACGGGTACAGCGCGTGGGTATAGCGCAGGATCTGATCGCGGCTCATCCGCGAACTGCTCTGGAAGAAACTGGCCAGCAGCGCCGGCAGTGCGAAGATGTGCAGCACGTTGTTGCGGTAGTAGGTCATCAGGACGGCGTTCTGCTCATCCAGGTACAGAATCTTACCCAGGGCATCGCTCTGTTCCGACAGCAGGTCCATGTCCTTGACGTGTTGGATCAGCGCCAGGCCATCGCCTTCGGGCAAGGTGGTGTGGGGCGAGTAGGGCACGCGGCGCAGCAGCGCCAGGTACAGGTCCAGTTGGCGCGCCATGGCCTGTTCGTCGAGGGCCAGGCGTGTGGTGGACAGCAGGGCCAGGGCCACCAGGTTGACCGGGTTTACTGCGGCGGCTTCGTTCAAGTGGCGCGCCACCTGTTCGCCGAGGCGGTTGGTGGTTTCGTTGAGCCAGGCCGGTTTGTAGTTCGGGGCCAATTCCTGGGCACGCCAGTCCGGTTGCTCGGCGTCGAGGAATTCGGCCAGTTTGATCGGCTCGCCAAAGTTGACCGCGACCTGGCCAAAGCGTTGCTTGAGCGCGCCAACCACTTTGAAGATATCGAAGATCGACTCTTTCTTCTTGCTCGCGCCGCGCAACTCACCGAGGTAGGTGCGGCCTTCGAGCACGCGCTCGTAGCCGATGTACACCGGCACGAACACGATCGGCATGCGTGAGGAGCGCAGGAAACTGCGCAGTGTAATCGCCAGCATCCCGGTTTTCGGCTGCAGCATGCGCCCGGTGCGCGAGCGCCCGCCTTCGACGAAGTACTCCACCGGGAAGCCTTTGGTGAACAGGGTGTGCAGGTATTCGTTGAACACCGAGGTGTACAACGGGTTGCCCTTGAAGGTGCGTCGCATGAAAAACGCACCGCCACGGCGCAGCAGGCTGCCGATCACCGGCATGTTCAGGTTGATCCCCGCAGCGATGTGCGGCGGGGTCAGGCCATTCTTGAACAGCAGGTAGGACAGCAGCAGGTAATCGATATGGCTGCGGTGGCACGGCACGTAGATCACCTCGTAGCCCTGGGCAACCTGTTGCACACCTTCGATGTTATTGACCTTGATACCGTCGTAGATCTTGTTCCAGAACCAGCTCAGCACCACTTCGAGGAAGCGAATCGCCGTGTAGGTGTAGTCCGAGGCGATCTCGTTGCCGTAGCGCAGGGCCTGGGCCTTGGCTTTCTCCGGGCTGATCTTTTCCCGTTCGGCTTCCTCGGCGATGGCTTGGCGCACCAATGGCATGTTGACCAACCCCTTCACCAGGTTGCGGCGGTGGGACAGGTCGGGGCCGATCACGGCGGTCTTCAGGTTACGAAAGTGCACACGCAAGATGCGCTGGGCCATGCGCACCGTACGTTCGTGCCCTTTATTGTGCTCGATCAATTCACGCAGGTTGATTGGCGCAGAGAATTGCACGCGGGTCTTGCGACCCAGGATCAGGATGCTCAACAACCGACGCAGACGGCCGGTGACGGCCCAGCTGTCGGCAAACAGCAGCTTCCACGGGCTGGACTCGCTCTCGGGCGACTGCCCCCAGAACACGCTGACCGGAATGATTTGTGCATCCTCTTGCGCGTGCTCGCTGAGGGTGTCGACCAGGCGAGTCAGGGTCGGCGGCGCGCCGCGCTTGTCCTGGCGGCCGAGCCAGTCCGGTTCTGGTGTGAGGTAGAAGAACGCCGCGGGCTCCATCAACGGGCCAACCGCCACCGGCAGCACCGGGCGCGGCAGGCCGGCCTTGGTGCACTCGGCATCGACCACGGCCAATTCGGTGAGGGAGGGCGATTGCAGGACGTAGAACACCGGCCGGCTGCGGTCCAGGTTAAGGGTTAAGGACGACTGGTTGATCGTCTCCGAGCGAACCCAGAGGTACAACAGTCGGCGCAAGGTGCCAAACACTAGACGGCGAAACGGAGAGCGGGTCATAGGCGTGCTGCTTCAAGTGGAAAAAACCGAGCAGATGCTCGGGCGGGTAGTGTGCCGTATTCGCCGAAAATCGGCAAAAAAGCAGCGAAGTAAACTTGAGTTGAACGTTTTTGAGCCTGTCTTATACTCGGCAGTTCAATGCGAGCGACTCAACAATAAAAAGCATGTGGGAGTAAAACAGATGGCAACGCGCGAAACCGGCAATGTGAAGTGGTTCAACGATGCAAAGGGCTATGGGTTTATTCAACGCGAAGACGGCAAGGATGTGTTTGTGCACTACCGCGCCATTCGTGGTGAAGGCCACCGCTCCCTGGCCGAGGGCCAGCAGGTGGAATACGCCGTGGTGACCGGCGAAAAGGGGCTGCAGGCGGAGGATGTGGTCGGTCTTTGAGCTAGAGTTACGTAACGCCGCTGAACCCATGTGGGAGCGGGCGAGCCCGCTCCCACATTTGATTAGGGCCACCGTTTGAATTCAGGCCGTTTTCCAGGTGATCTGCTCTTCACCGTCCGCGCTGATGCGGACCCAGGTGTCAGCGCTTTCCTCACCTTCTTCCTCAACCCACGTCCCCGGTGCGCAACGCACTTCGACGTTCAGCGCGGCAAACGCGGCGCGGGCGCAGGCGATGTCGTCGTCCCATGGGGTCTGGTCGCTTTCCAGGTACAGGCTGTTCCATTTGCCTACGGCTTTGGGTAGCCACGTGACGGGCACGTTGCCGGCCTTGCACTTGTAGGTCTGGCCTTTCTGGACCCAGTCGGTGCACGGGCCCAGGGCGGCGCCCAGCCAGGCGGCGATGGCCTTGTAGTCGACGTCGGCGTCCTTCAGGTAAATCTCGATATCAGGTTGGCGCATGGATGTTCCTCGTTGCGGGATTCGAAAATCCATTCGCGGATACTTAAAAGTCGGTTATTGAAGCACGAAATAATCGTAGCGCATTGACACCGTGACCTGCAGCGGCTCGGCGGCCCCGATCACCTCGGCGCGGCGCTCGGCACTGGCGCGCCAGCCGTGAGGCGTCATTGCCAACAGGTTGGCGCGGTCGTGGGGCTCGGCCAGGCTCAGGGTGAACGCCAGGGTTTCGCTGTGCGCCAAACTCATGCCGTCCGGTACCAGGGCCAGATGCTTGTCGTCGGTGTACTCGCGCACTTCGTCGTACAGGCGTTCGCGCAGTTCCATCAAGTGGCCGGCGGTGGGGCCGACTTTCATCAGGCCGCCGCCAGGGCTGAGCAGGCGCTTGGCCTCTTCCCAGTCCAATGGGCTGAAAACGCTGGCGAGAAACTGACAGCTGCCTGACGCCAACGGCACACGGGCCATGCTCGCGATCAACCAGGTCAGCGCCGGGTTACGCTTGCATGCGCGCTTGACGGCTTCCTTGGAAATATCCAGGGCATAGCCATCGGCATTGGGCAGGGCCTCGGCGATCTGCGCGGTGTAGTAACCCTCGCCACAACCGATGTCCACCCAGCGCTGCGGCGCGCGTTCGGCGGCAAGTTCCGCCAGGCGCCTGGCCACCGGAGCGTAGTGCCCGGCGTTGAGAAAGTCACGACGCGCCTCGACCATGGCCAGGTTGTCGCCTGGGTCGCGGCTGTTCTTGTGCTGCACCGGCAACAGGTTCAGGTAACCCTGGCGTGCACGGTCGAAACGATGCCCGGCCGGGCACGCCACGCCATTGTCCACCGCGTTCAGCGGGGCGCTGCAAATGGGGCAGGCCAGCATCAGGCGAGCAACTTGATCAGGGTCTGGTAGTAGATTTCGGTCAATACATCGAGGTCGCTGGCCAGGATGCGCTCGTTGACCTGGTGAATCGTCGCGTTGACCGGGCCCAACTCGACCACTTGGGTGCCGAGGGTCGCGATGAAGCGGCCATCGGAGGTGCCACCGCTGGTGGATGCCTGGGTTTCACGCCCGGTGATCGCCTTGATGCTCGCCGATACCGCATCCAGCAGTGCGCCGGGCTCGGTCAGGAACGGCAAGCCTGACAGCGCCCATTCCACGTGCCAGTCCAGGCCATGCTTGTCGAGAATCTCGGCAACCCGCTGTTGCAGGCCTTCGACGGTAGATTCGGTAGAGAAACGGAAGTTGAACACCGCCGTCAGGTCACCCGGGATCACGTTGGTCGCGCCAGTGCCAGCATTGAGGTTGGAGATCTGGAAGCTGGTCGGTGGGAAGAACGTGTTGCCGTCATCCCAATGCTCGGCGGCCAGTTCCGCGAGGGCGGGTGCGGCCAGGTGGATCGGGTTCTTCGCCAGGTGCGGGTAGGCCACGTGGCCTTGCACGCCGCGTACAGTCAGGGTGGCACCGAGGGAGCCACGGCGGCCGTTCTTGACCACGTCGCCCACCAGCGTGGTGCTCGACGGTTCGCCGACGATGCACCAGTCCAGGCGCTCCTTGCGTGCGGCCAGGCGCTCGATCACGGCCTTGGTGCCATGGTGCGCCGGGCCTTCCTCATCGCTGGTGATCAAGAAGGCGACCGAGCCCTTATGGTCCGGGTAGTCGGCGACGAAACGCTCCGACGCCACCAGCATGGCGGCCAGGCTGCCTTTCATATCTGCCGCGCCACGCCCGCAGAGCATGCCGTTGTCGTCGATCAGCGCGTCGAACGGGTCGTTCTGCCAGGCTTGCACCGGGCCAGTCGGCACCACGTCGGTGTGGCCAGCAAAGCACAGCACCGGGCCATCGTGCTTGCCATGGGTGGCCCAGAAGTTGTCCACCTCTTCGATGCGCATCGGCTCGAGCGCAAAACCGGCGTCGCCCAGGCGCTGCATCATCAGCTTCTGGCAATCGGCGTCGACCGGCGTCACTGAGGGGCGACGGATCAGGTCGATAGCGAGTTGAAGGGTCGGCGAAAGGTCGGCGTGGGCCGTCATGGGAAAACTCCGGGAGGCATGTCGTGGGCGCGGGACGAATGTGGACGTGAAACGGCGCAGAACCTTTGTGGGAGCTGGCTTGCCTGCGATGCAAGCGCCGCGGCCTGGCAGGTACACCGCAGCGATGCTATCGCAGGCAAGCCAGCTCCCACAAAGAGCAGGGCCTGCGCCAAGTCTCATAAAACGGCCGTTATCTTATAGCAAAACGGCGGCCAGAGGCCGCCGTTTAGTGCTTTGCGCAAGTTTTTACTCAACCGTTGCCGGCTCAACCTTCGGCGCCGGTTTCGGCAGCGACGATAGGAACGCCATGACCAGCGCGGCCACATACGGCAGCGACTGCACCAGCAGCATCACCACCCAGAAGCGAATGTCATTGCTTGGCAGGCCCTGCACCAGGTAGATCCCCAGCGCCGCGCCCCACAACAGCAGCATGATGAACATTTCTTCGCGGGCTTCGGAAATGGCTACCCAGAAACCATGGTTATCCGCGTTTTTCGGTGTACGAAAGAACGGAATACTGGTGGTGAAGAAGCCATACAACACCGCCTTGGCGATCGTGTGGGATAACGCCAGGCCGGCCAGGGCGGCACAGAACGCATCCTTGAGGTTCACACCCACCGCACGGCGGTAGAGGAAGATGATCTTGCCGACCTTGAACACGAACAGCGCCAACGGCGGGATCGCGAAAATCAGCAACGGCGGATCGACCCGCGTCGGCACGATGATCATCGCCGCCGACCACAACAGGGCGCCAACGGTGAAGAAGATGTTCATGCCATCCGCCACCCACGGCAACCAGCCCGCGAGGAAATGGTAGCGCTGGCCACGGGTCAGCTCGGTGTCCTTGCCGCGCAGCAGGCTGGCGGTGTGGCGCTTGATGATCTGGATCGCCCCGTAGGCCCAGCGGAAACGCTGTTTCTTGAAGTCGATGAAGGTGTCCGGCATCAGGCCCTTGCCGTAGCTGTCGTGGTAATACGCCGCTGACAGGCCTTTCTCGAACACACGTAGGCCCAGTTCGGCGTCTTCGCAGATGCACCAGTCGGCCCAGCCCAGTTCTTCGAGCACCGAGCGACGGGTCATGGTCATGGTGCCGTGCTGGATGATCGCGTCACGGTCGTTGCGGGTAACCATGCCGATATGGAAGAAGCCCTTGTATTCCGCGTAGCAGAGCTTCTTGAAGGTGCTTTCGTTCTGGTCGCGGTAATCCTGCGGCGACTGCACCACGGCGATTTTCGGGTCGGCGAAGTGCGGCACCATGTGCTTGAGCCAGTTTGGCGACACGCAGTAGTCGGAGTCGATCACTGCGATCACTTCCGCATCCTTGGCGGTGTGCGGGATCAGGTAGTTCAGCGCGCCGCCCTTGAAGCCAGCCAGGGGCGCGACATGGAAGAACTTGAAGCGCGGGCCGAGGGTTTCGCAGTAGTCGCGTACCGGCTCCCACACGGCCGGGTCCTTGGTGTTGTTGTCGATGATCAGGACTTCGTAGTCCGGGTAGTCGAGGGCCGCCAGGGCGTCGAGGGTCTGTTTGACCATCTCCGGCGGCTCGTTGTAGCACGGCACGTGGATCGATACTTTCGGGCGGTAGTCCGAATCCCCCACAACCGGCAGGAATTCACGCCGGCGCTTGTGGGTCCATACCGCTTCGGCCAGTTCGTGGGCCTCGGTCAGCAGCACGATAAACACGCCCAGGGCGCCGAGGGCCAGGAGGATGCCCACGGTGACACTGAACCAGGTGCTGTATTGCTGGCTGTAGTCGTAACCGATCCACACCAGCACCGAACCGCACAGGAACGCGATGAAGGTCAGGAAGGTCCGGCCACGCTGGCGCAGGGCCGAGCCGTCGATCATCAATAGGGTCAGCGACAGCAGCGCGAGCACCACCGAACCAATGGCCAGTACGCGCCATTGCGGGATCGCCACCACCGGCCCGTCAAAGTTGAACTTCTGCTGGCGCGCGGCGTTGTACACGCCCCAGTAGGCGCCGGCAGAGCCTTCGTCGCTGACTTTCCACGGCTGATCGAACGCTTCGATCACGAAGTAGTTGAAACCCTGGCGGTTCAGCTTGTTGACCAGTGTACGCAGGTAGATCGCCTGGTCTGCCGGGGACGTTTCATTGCCACCGCGCATGCGTCCGTTGCTCGGCCAGCCAACCTCCGAGAGCAACAGCGGTTTTTTCGGGAACATCTTCTTCAGGTCCCGGGCGCGGTCGAGTACGTACTGGCCGGCCTTGTCCATCGGGATATATTCCCAGAACGGCAGGATGTGCGCGGCGATCAGGTCGACGTGATTGGCCAGTTTCGGGTTCTTTTCCCAGATGTGCCATTGCTCGGACGTGGTCACCGGCACTTTCACGGCAGCGCGCACTCGGTCGAGCAACACAATCAGTGCTTCAGGGGTGATTTCTTCACGGAACAGGGCTTCGTTGCCGACCACCACCCGCACCACACTGCGCGAGCTGTTGGCGATTTCGATGGCGCGCTGGATTTCGCGCTCGTTGCGTTCCAGGTCCGGGCTGATCCAGATCCCAAGGGTCACGCGCAGGCCGAATTCTTCCGCCAGCTTGGGGATGTCACCCAGGGTGCCGTCGACCGAGTAGGTACGGATGTTGTCCGTCAGCTTGCTCATGATCTCGAGGTCGCGACGCATCTGGTCGTCGGTCGGGTACTGGTCTTTCTGCGGGTACTGGCCTTGCTGGAACGGCGAGTAGGAAAACCCGGAGATCTGCTCAGGCCAGTTGGGAGTGGTGACGGGGCGGTTGATCAACGCCCAGAAACCGGTGAACAGCGCGGCGATTGCCAGCACGATCACCAGGTTGAGTCCAAATTTACGCGATGCCATGGCTATTTCGGGTTCCAAAGGGTGTGGAACGAAAAGAGGTGTCGGCCTACGCCGAACGGCGCGCATCCTACACCGGCCTTTCCCTGACCGTACAGCGAGCAGAGCAAAACCGGACATTAGTCAGCGAAAGGCCATCTAAGTTCTTTACTTGTAGCTTGTCGCTTCGAACTTGTCGCTGCGTAGTCCATAATGCGCGCCGGTTTTTGGGGTAATGGTCATGAGTACAGAAGATCCGCGGTTTGCAGGCGTTGCCCGCTTGTATGGCATTGAAGGCCTGGAACGCTTGAAAGCGGCCCATGTGGCGATCGTCGGCGTCGGCGGCGTGGGCTCGTGGGCGGCGGAAGCCATGGCCCGTTGTGGAGTGGGCGAGATTTCGCTGTTTGACCTGGACGACGTCTGCGTCAGCAACAGCAACCGCCAGTTGCACGCGCTGGACAGCACCGTGGGCAAGCCCAAGGTCGAAGTGATGGCAGAGCGCCTGCGCGGCATCAACCCGGATTGCACGGTGCATGCGGTGGCGGATTTCGTGACCCGCGATACCATGGCCGAATACATCACGCCTAACATCGACTGCGTGATTGACTGCATTGATGCGGTCAACGCCAAGGCTGCACTGATTGCCTGGTGCAAGCGCCGCAAGATCCAGATCATCACCACCGGCGGTGCCGGCGGCCAGATCGACCCGACGCTGATCCAGGTGTGTGACTTGAACCGCACCTTCAATGACCCGCTGGCCTCGAAAGTGCGTTCCACCTTGCGTCGGGATTACGGCTTCTCCCGCACCGTGACCCGCCACTACAGCGTGCCCTGTGTGTTTTCCACCGAGCAACTGCGCTATCCCAAGCCGGACGGCAGCATCTGTTTGCAGAAGAGTTTTGTCGGCGATGGCGTGAAGCTGGACTGCGCGGGCGGGTTCGGCGCGGTGATGATGGTCACGGCCACGTTTGGCATGGTCGCGGCAACCAAGGCGGTGGATAAGATTGTCGCCGGAGTGCGTAGGCCGTCGGAGCGGGTCAAGCCCACCTAGATCTCACTGCCCTACAGCCATCCAAAATGGGGGAGCAGGCAAGCCAGCTCCCCCATCAGTTTTGTGTATGGGTCAGCGTTTGCATGCGCTGCAGCACAGCGTTCAGGCCATTGCTGCGCGAGGGTGACAGCTGCCGGGACAGCCCCAGCTGTGCAAACCAGTCTGGCAAGTCGACAGCCTGCAACTCGGCGGCCGACAACCCATTGACCCGCGCCAGGAGCAGCGCCACCAACCCACGAATCATCCGCGCATCGCTGCTCGCAGCGAACTGCCAGTGGCCGTCCTCCAAACGGCCTACCAGCCACACCAGGCTTTCGCAGCCCTGCACCAGGTTGGCGTCGACTTTATGCTCATCCGCCAGTGGCGGCAGCCGCTCGCCCCATTGCATCAGCATCCGCGCGCGTTGTTCCCAGCTGCCGACAGCCTGGAAGGCTTCAAGCGCGGCAACCGCATCCACTGGCAGGCTCATCGCAGCATATCCAGCGCCTGGTCCAGCGCGTCAAAGAAGCGCTCCAGGTCATCAGAGTCGTTATACAGCGCCAGGGACACGCGAATCGCTCCCGGCAGGTGCATTGCCTTGAGCAGCGGCATCGCGCAATGGTGTCCTGCGCGCACGGCAATGCCTTGCTCGGTGAGCAGGTGCGCAAGATCCGCGTTGTGCACGCCCTCCACCACGAAGCTGACCAGCGCTACCTGCGGTGACCCCAGCACGCGCACGCCATTGCGCGCGTTGAGCCCTCGCAACAGATAGTCATGCAGCGCCGCTTCGTGGGCGACAACCGCCTGCTGATCCAGCGAGCTCAGGTAATCCAGGCTGGCGCCGAGGCCGATCACGCCGGCAATCGGTGGAGTGCCCGCCTCGAAACCCAGTGGCGCCGGGCGAAAGCTGGCGCTGTGGTAGTCGGCCTGTTGCACCATCTCGCCGCCAAACTGCCAGTGGCGCAAGTGGTGCAGGGCTTCGTTGCGGCCAAACAGCACGCCGACGCCGTCCGGTCCGTAGAGTTTGTGACTGGAAAATACATAGAAGTCACAGCCCAGGGCCTGCACGTCATGGCGACCGTGGACGATGCCTTGGGCGCCATCGACCACGCTCAGGGCGCCGTGTGGCCGGGCCAGTGCGAGCAGGGCCTCCAGAGGCTGCCAGGCGCCCAGCACGTTGGACAGCTGGCTCACCGCCAGCAGGCGTGTGCGCGGGCCGATCAGCTCGGCGGCCGCGTGCAGGTCGATCACGCCGTCCGCGTCCAGGGGCAGCACCACGAGCGTGGCGGCGCGACGTTTGGCCAGTTGCTGCCAGGGCAGCAGGTTAGCGTGGTGTTCCAGGGCGCTGATGACAATCTCATCGCCCGCATTGAATAGGTGCTCAAGGCCGTAGGCCAGGAGGTTCAGCGCAGAAGTTGCGCCGTGGGTAAATACGATCTGCCCGCTGTCGCCTGCATTCAACCACTGCGCGACCTTGCTGCGACTGTCTTCGAACGCCTGGGTCGCATGGGCACCTGGCAAGTGCTGGGCACGGTGCACATTGGCTGCGCCATTGGCGTAGTAATGGCTGATCGCATCCAACAGGGCCTGGGGTTTTTGCGTGGTGGCGGCGTTGTCCAGGTAAGTCTGGTCTTGCCGTTGCAGGGTGGCGATGGCCGGGAAGTCGGCGCGCCAGGGGGAGGGCACTAGCATGGTGTTCAAGACTCGTATAAGCGAGCCCCAAGGTTGGAGCCCGCTAGTGGCATCGAGTGGCTGCTTAGTTGTGAGCGTGCAGCGCTTCGTTCAGTTCGATGGCCGATTTGTGGGTTTTGCACTCCACGGCACCGGTCTCGGAATTGCGGCGGAACAGCAGGTCCGGCTGGCCGGCCAGTTCACGTGCCTTGACCACTTTGACCAGTTGGTTCTGCTCGTCCAGCAGCGCGACCTTGGTGCCGGCGGTGACGTACAGGCCCGACTCCACGGTGTTGCGGTCGCCCAACGGGATACCGATACCGGCGTTGGCACCGATCAGGCAGCCTTCGCCCACCTTGATCACGATGTTGCCGCCGCCCGACAGTGTGCCCATGGTGGAGCAACCGCCGCCCAGGTCCGAGCCCTTGCCGACGAATACGCCCGCTGATACGCGGCCTTCGATCATGCCCGGGCCTTCGGTACCGGCGTTGAAGTTGACGAAACCTTCGTGCATCACGGTGGTGCCTTCGCCCACGTAGGCACCCAGGCGCAGACGCGCGGCGTCAGCGATACGCACGCCGCTCGGCACTACGTAGTCAGTCATTTTCGGGAACTTGTCCACCGAGAACACTTCCAGCAGCTCGCCACGCAGGCGGGCTTCCAGCTGGCGCTCGGCCAGTTCGGCGATGTCGATCGCGCCTTGGCTGGTCCAGGCCACGTTCGGCAGCTGCGGGAACACACCGGCCAGGCTCAGGCCGTGTGGCTTGACCAGGCGATGGGACAGCAGGTGCAGCTTGAGGTAGGCCTCGGGCGTGGAGGTCAGTGCGGCGTCTTCGGCCAGCACGGTGGCGACCAAGGGGTTGTGGCTTTCAGCCAGGCGGCTCAGCAGCGCGGCTTGGGCGGTATCGACACCTTTGAGTGCGTCAGCCAGTTGCAGGGCCTGGGTGACGGTGAAGGTGATCGCCTGGTTGCCTTCGGTGTACCCGAGGATCGGTGCGATGGCGGCAACGATTTCAGCCGATGGGTTGAGCAAGGGTTGTGCGTAAAACACTTCCAGCCAAGCACCTTGGCGGTTCTGAGTGCCGACGCCGAAGCCCAGGCTGAACAGGGAATGGGACATGCTGTTACCTCTACAAAAATGGAAAGGGCTGGCCTACTTGAGGGCCGCCGAATAACTATCTGGCTTGAAGCCAATCAGGGTTCTGTCACCGAGATCAAGCACCGGGCGCTTGATCATCGAGGGTTGTGCGAGCATCAAATCAATGGCTTTCGACTGATCGAGATCGGCTTTGCGTTCGTCTTCGAGTTTGCGAAAGGTGGTGCCCGCACGGTTCAAAACCACCTGCCAACCGTGCTCGTTGCACCATTGGGTCAAGTGTTCGCGGTCGATACCGGCCGTTTTGTAGTCGTGGAACTCATAGCTGACGCCGTGCTCATCGAGCCAGGTGCGCGCCTTTTTCATGGTGTCGCAGGCTTTGATACCGAAAAGGTGCAACGTTTTGCTTGAAGCGGTCAAGGAATTGCCCCCCTTTGGACCAAGTAGAAACGAAAGATCACCGATTATGCCATGACCAGCGGCTTTGAGTGCCGCTCGTCACGCCAGCCCATGACGCAGTGCGACTTTTGTGCAAAAGCCACCGCGCAGCATAGGCGGCTAATATGGCACTTCAACGGCGAGTTGTTGCCTGATGTGTGTCGTTGCAAGTCGATTGTCCGGGAAACCCGCTTTATGCAAACCGCCTACACCGTTCTTATCCTGCTGATGCTGGTCAGCGTTTCGCGTCTTGTCGGGCGTGTGATTCCCCTGCCGTTACCTTTGGTGCAGATTGCCGCCGGCGCCTTGCTGGCCTGGCCCACGCTGGGGCTGCACGTGGCGCTGGACCCTGAGCTGTTCCTGTTTCTGTTCCTGCCGCCGTTGCTGTTCTCCGATGGCTGGCGCATGCCCAAACGTGAGTTGTGGCGCCTGCGCGGGCCGATCCTGACCCTCGCCGTGGGGTTGGTGCTGTTCACCGTGGTCGGTGCGGGTTACTTCATCCATTGGCTATTGCCCACGATTCCGTTGCCGGTAGCCTTCGCGCTGGCGGCCGTATTGTCACCGACGGATGCCGTGGCGGTGTCAGCCATTTCCCAGAACCGCCTGCCGACGCCGCTGATGCATATGCTCCAAGGCGAGGCGTTGATGAATGATGCTTCGGGCCTGGTGACCTTTAAGTTCGCCCTGGCGGCGGCGCTGACCGGGGTGTTTTCCCTGGCCGACGCGAGCCTCACTTTTGTCCTGGTGGCCGTCGGCGGGCTGGCGGTCGGCGTCGCGTTGAGCTGGTTGGTCGGCCGCCTCCGCGCCTGGATGATTGCGCGGGGCTGGGACGATCCGGCCACTCACGTGGTGTTCATGTTGCTGCTGCCGTTTGCGGCCTATGTGCTGGCCGAGCGCCTGGGCGCATCGGGCATTCTGTCGGCGGTGGCGGCGGGCATGATGCAAAGCTGGCTCGACCTGCTGCCGCGCCAGACCAGCACGCGCTTGCTCAACCGCAGCGTCTGGTCACTGCTGGAGTTTGCCTTCAACGGTTTGATCTTTTTGCTGTTGGGCCTGCAACTGCCGGACATCATCAAGGCCGTGGTCAGTCACGAGCCAACCCTGTGGCCGACATTGTTCTATCGCTGCCTCGACGTGGTCGCGATCTTCCTGGTGCTGGTGGTGTTGCGCTTTATCTGGGTGCAAAGCATCTGGCGACTGTCAGGCCTGCTGCGCAGGATTCGTGGCAAAAGCGAGCTCACACTGGTGCCTACCGCCCGTTCCTGCTGGTTGCTGACTGTCGGCGGAGTACGCGGTGCCGTGACGCTGGCGGGTGTGATGTCGGTGCCTTTGTTGCTGGCGCCGGGCAAGGATTTTCCCGAGCGCGACCTGCTGATCTTCATCGCCGCCGGCGTGATCCTGCTGTCGCTGATCGCCGCCTGTATCGCGTTGCCGCTGCTGTTGCGCGGCATCGAGAAGAGCCCGGATGAAAAGCGCCACAACGAGGTGCGCGACGCCTGGAAAAAAACCGCCGTGGCCGCGATCCATGCCCTGGAGGCCGAAGAGCCCGCTGAAGCCGAAACCCTCGACGCTGCCCAGGCGGCGCTGGCCACTGAGCTCAAGGCCCGGCTGATGTCCGAATACCGCCATCAATTGGACGTGTTCAACGACTCGGCCGACGCCCAGGCGCTGGCACACCGGATGGATCAACTGGAGCGCAAATTGCGCCTCAAGGCGCTGCGGGCCCAGCGACTGGAACTGTACAGCCTCAGCCGTCATCACCAGATTGGCGATGACGTGCTGCGCGAAGTCTTGGCCGACCTCGACATGAGCGAGGCCAATCTGGGGTTGCAGAAGTAGGGCAGCCGTCTTCTGCAGGCCGGTGTTCATGAGGCGGGGCGTGGGTAGGCGTTTTTCGCCCAGGCGATATCGCCCTCGCTGATCGCCCAGCTCTCCGATTGAGCCCAGTTTCCCTGGGTCAATCTCGGGTCGATTTCATAGTGCATGACGGAGTCTGAGTCGTAGGGTTGATAGTCGTAGGCCGTGTTGCGGGGCAACGGGAGCAGGTCGGCATTGGCTTGTGCCTGGCTCACGCCATTGCGCCGATAGACTGCGTGCACCTTGGGCACGTTCCATGGGATGTCGGCGTCGGGATGCTGGTGGGCATGCAGGGCACCCAGCATGTGCCCGAATTCATGCAGGACAATGTACTCGAACCTCGGATCGGTATGGTCCAGGGGCAATGACATGGTCGGAGTGCTTTCGGGCATGCTCAGTGCACCCGTGCCAACGGCAGATTGGGGGCGTTGGTTGTTCGCTGCGATTCTGACGTCGCCTTCCTCTCCCGAGACAAACTCAAATTTCAGATTGATATGGGGTAGCCACTGACAGGCGGCTTTTTTGACTGCCAGCACATAGGGGTCGTTGACATCGAACTCGTACAGGGCAATTTTGAGGGTGGTGTTTTGCGGCCAGTATCTGCCGGGGTCGCCGACATTGCGTCGGTGCCTTGAGTGTGCAGCACTCGAGGGGGCGTTCGTGTGCCCATCGTCCTGTTTGTGCGGCAGGTGATGGAATTGGGGAGCAACGACGGCGGCAACGTTCATAAGGTTTCTCCTGCAGGGATCAATAAAAGTCGCTGATCCCTGATTGGTACGAAACCGCTGGAACGTTCAATCGTTGACTACGCGCCCTGGCGTGTCAGGCAAGGGCGCGCACAAACCGTTTCAATCAGCGGTTGCGGGTCATGAATGCGCGAATGCGCTCAGCCGCTTCCACACACTCTGCCAGCGGCGCAACCAACGCCATGCGTACACGCCCGGCACCGGGGTTGAAGCCGTCCACTTCGCGGGACAGGTAGGAGCCCGGCACCACGGTCACGTGTTCTTCCACGAACAAGTCCCGGCAGAACGCCGCATCGTCGCCGTTCACCTTTGGCCACAGGTAGAAACCGCCGTCCGGGCTTTGCACTTCCATCACCGGCTTGAGGATCGCCAGTACGGCGTCGAATTTTTCCCGGTACAGGTCACGGTTGGCCTGCACGTGGGCTTCATCCTGCCAGGCTGCAATGCTGGCCAGCTGAGTTTGCACCGGCATCGCGCAGCCGTGGTAGGTGCGGTAGAGCAGGAAGGCCTTGAGGATGTCGGCGTCGCCGGCCACGAACCCGGAGCGCAGGCCCGGCAGGTTGGAGCGCTTGGACAGGCTGTGGAACACCACGCAACGCTTGAAGTCCTGCCGGCCCAGTTCGACGCAGGCGCTCAGCAGGCCTGGCGGCGGGGTTTGCTCGTCAAAGTACAGTTCGCTGTAGCACTCGTCGGCGGCGATCACGAAGTCGTATTCGTCGGCCAGGGCGATGAGTTTTTTCAGGGTGTCGACCGGGATCAGCGCGCCGGTCGGGTTGCCGGGGGAGCACAGGAACAGGATCTGGCAGCGTTTCCAGATGTCTGGCGTCACGGCGTCAAAGTCCGGGTTGAAGCCATTGGTGTCCAGGCACGGCAGGTAGTGCGGCTTGGCCCCGGCCAGGAACGCTGCGCCTTCGTAGATCTGGTAGAACGGGTTGGGGCTTACTACCAGCGCGTCGTCACCGCGGTTGACCACCGTCTGGGTGAAGGCGAACAGCGCTTCACGGGTGCCGTTGACCGGCAGGATGTTGCGTGCCGGATCGAGCCAGCCCTTGGGTACGTTGAAGCGCCGTTCACACCAGGCGCCGATGGCCTCGCGCAGGGCCGGGATGCCTAAGGTGGTCGGATACACCGCCATTTGGTCGAGGTTGTTGCTCAGCGCTTCGGCGACGAATGTCGGCGATTTGTGCTTCGGCTCGCCAATGGACAGTGCGATCGGGCGCTTGTCAGGGTTCGGCGTGACGCTGCCCAACAGGGCGCGCAATTTCTCGAACGGGTAGGGCTGCAACTGGTTCAGGGCGTTGTTCATCAGGGCCTCGATCAGAATGAGGACGGCTTTTTGTAGTCGCCTGGTTGCCTGCGATGGGGCACTCGGTGTATCGGCGACACCGAGTCGATGCCATCGCAGGCAAGCCAGCTCCCACAGGGACCGTGCCCACTGGGACGTTAGATTAATTCAAAGGGTCAGTCTGGTCAGTTCGACGCCGGGCTCCTGGGTCACGCTCAATTGCTGGACGATCGCGTCCTGCAGGCGGCGGCACAGTTCCGGGTCGGACAGCGGATGGTTGTCGGCATCGGTAATGAAGAACACGTCTTCCACGCGTTCGCCGAGGGTCGCAATCTTGGCGTTTTGCAACGACAGGTCGAACTCCAGGAAGATCCCGCCGATGCGGGCCAGCAGGCCCGGGCGATCCGGTGCGCTGAGTTCCAATACCGTGACCGGGCGCTGCGCGTCGTTGGAAATGGTCACCTGGGGCGCAAACGCAAAGTGTTTGAGCTGGCGCGGTACCCGGCGCTGGATGATGGTCGGGTAGTCGTCAGGGTTGCGCAGGGCTTCGGTCAGGCCCTCGCGGATTTTCTTCACCCGTACCGGGTTGTCGCCAATCGAGTCGCCGTCGGTGTCGAGCACGATGTAGGTGTCGAGGGTGAACTGGCTGCTGGAGGTGATGACCCGGGCGTCATGGATGTTCAAGTTGAGCTGGTCCATGGCGGCCACGGTCACGGCGAAGAAGTCATGCTGGTCGGGAGCGTAGATGAAGATCTGCGTGCCGCCTTCGAATTCACGCTGGGTGGTTTCCTTGATCAGCACCAGTGGGCCGCCATCCGCGGGCTGTTGCAGGATCGCGTCGCTGTGCCAGGCCACGTCGCCGGCGGTGTGGCGCAGGAAATAATCGTCGCCCAGTTGCGACCACAGTTGTTCGACATCGTCCGGGTCGTTACCGCCACGCACCAGGATATCCAGGGCTGCGCTCTGGGTGCGACGGATCTGCTCTTCGCGGTCCACCGGGTTTTCCAGGCCGCGGCGCAGGGCACGCTTGGTCTCGGTGTACAGCTGGCGCAGCAGGCTGGCGCGCCACGAGTTCCATAGCGTTGGGTTGGTGGCGTTGATGTCGGAGACGGTCAGGACGTACAGGTAGTCGAGGCGGGTTTCATCGCCGACGATCTGCGCGAAGTCGTGGATCACCTGCGGGTCGGACAAGTCCTTGCGCTGAGCGGTGGTGGACATTACCAGATGGTTCTGCACCAGCCAGACGATCAGGCGGCTGTCCCAGAGGGGCAACTGGTGGCGCTGGCAGAACGCCTCGGCATCCACTGCGCCGATCTCGGAATGGTCGCCATGCCGGCCCTTGCCGATGTCGTGGTACAGGCCGGCCAGGTAGATCAGCTCAGGCTTGGGCAATTTCGCCATCAGCTTGCTGGCCAGCGGGAATTTCTCTGACACCTGGGTGTACTGCAGCTTACGCAGGTGTTTGATCAGGTTCAGGGTGTGGGCGTCCACGGTATAGATGTGGAACAGGTCGTGCTGCATCTGCCCGACGATAAAGCCGAACTCCGGCAGGTAGCGCCCGAGAATGCCGTAACGGTTCATGCGCCGCAGGTTACGGTGGATACCGATCTTGCACTTGAACAGTTCGATGAACAGGCTGGTGTTGCGGATGTCATGCCGGAAATCGTCGTCGATCAGGTGACGGTTTTCCCGCAGCAGACGGATGGTATCGGCGCGCACGCCCTTGATTTCGGGCTGCTGGGCCATCAGCACGAAGATTTCCAGCATCGCGAACGGTGTGCGGCGGAACACATTGTCGTTGCGCGCCTCGATATAGCCGTCGTGCAGTTGGAAGCGCGAGTTGATCGGTTGCGGCGGCGCTTCGTCTTCGGGCGCCAGGATCACTTCTTCGAAGTGCTGGATGATCAGGTCACTGAGCTGCGCAATGCTCATGACCACCCGGTAGTACTGCTGCATGAAGCTTTCGATGCTGGTCTTCGCGTCTTCGCCTTCAAAGCCCAGCAGGGTCGCGATGGAGCGCTGGTGATCGAACAGCAAGCGGTCTTCGGAGCGTCCGGCGAGCATGTGCAGGGCGTAGCGTACCTTCCAGAGGAATTCCTGGGACGAGGCCAGCAGGGCGTTTTCGCTCTCCACCAGGAAACCTTCGCCAGCCAGGGCGCGCAGGTTCAGGGTGCCATACTGGCGACGCGCGACCCACAAAATCGTCTGGATATCCCGCAGCCCGCCCGGCGAGCCCTTGACGTTGGGTTCCAGGTTGTACTCGGTGTCGTTGTACTTGTGGTGCCGGGCCTTTTGCTCGGCGCGCTTGGCCAGGAAGAAATCCTTGCTCGGCCACATGTGTGCGGTGCTGGTGACTTCGAGCATGCGCTGGCGCAAGCGTTCAGGGCCGGCAATGGTGCGGCTTTCCATCAGGTTGGTGATCACCGTGAGGTCGGCGCGGGCTTCTTCGGCGCATTCGTCCACCGACCGCACGCTCTGGCCGACTTCCAGGCCGATGTCCCACAACAGGGTGAGAAAGCGCTCGATGGAATCGCGAAAGATCTCATGGTCGGCGCTGTCCAGCAGGATCAGCAGGTCGATGTCGGAGTAGGGGTGCAACTCCCCACGACCGTAGCCACCGACGGCCACCAGGGCGATGTCGGCGTCCTCGCTCCAACTGAACTGTTCCCAGGCCTTTTGCAGGATGTTATCCACGAACCAGGCGCGGTCCTCGATCAAGCGACGGATGTCCCGGCCGCTGCGAAAGCGCGCGTCGAGCACCTCGCGGGCCTGGCGGATAGCCTTCTTGAACGCGGCGATAGGGCTCGCCTTCAGGGCCAGTTCGGCCTGGAACTGGCCACGGTCGAAGAGTTCGGGATCCACCTGGGGCATCGATCGGCTTTCCTTTCTATCTATCAGTCAGTCACAACACAGTGGGGGAAAACCTGAGCAATCTTTACGCCGAAACCGCACCCGAAGTGCGCGGGATGGTGTCGTCGGCGCGCAAGGTGAAGATCTCGTAGCCGGTTTCGGTGACCAGCAGGGTGTGTTCCCACTGGGCCGACAGCTTGCGGTCCTTGGTGATGGCGGTCCAGCCGTCGCCCAGCACTTTGGTGTCAGCCTTGCCCTGGTTGATCATCGGCTCGATGGTGAAGGTCATGCCGGCCTTCAGTTCCATGCCGGTGCCGGCACGGCCGTAATGCAGGATCTGCGGCTCTTCGTGGAATACGGTGCCGATACCGTGGCCGCAGAATTCGCGCACCACCGAAAAGCCGTTCTTTTCGGCGTGCTTCTGGATCACTTCGCCGATGTCGCCAAGGCGGCAGCCGGGCTTGACGATTTCAATGGCCTTGTACATGCATTCCTGGGTCACCTGGGACAGGCGCTCGGCCCAGACCGGTACGTTGCCGACGTGGAACATACGGCTGGTGTCGCCGAAGTAGCGGTCCTTGATCACGGTGACGTCGATGTTCAGGGTGTCGCCATCCTTCAACGGCTTGTCACCCGGAATCCCGTGGCAGACCACGTGGTTGACTGACGTGCAGATCGACTTGGGGAAGCCCTTGTAGTTCAGCGGCGCAGGGATGGCGCCCTGCACGTTGACTATATAGTCGTGGCAGATCTGGTTGAGGGTTTCGGTGGTGACGCCGGGCTTGACGTGCTCGGCGATCATTTCCAGCACGTCGGCAGCCAGTTTGCCGGCGATGCGCATGCCAGCGATGTCTTCGGCGGTTTTCAAACTAACGGTCATACAGGCTCTCTCTAGCGCGACGCGCTGAAATCAATACGGTTTACGGGCGCGCGACAAAAGGTTACAGAATTCGCACAAGCCACAAAAAACACGATTCTACCAGACGATGGCGTCAAATCATGAGCCTCTGATGATCGCTTCTCTCTATAAGGTGGGGGTATTCAGGCTCTATTCAAAGGGTTACGCAGAAACGGCTCACGGCAAATGTGATTGCGGGTTTCGTTTTCGCCCTTCGTGTGGTATAAAATGCGCCGCTTTCCGGGGATACCCCGCAAAGCTTAAATCCACACACGTGTCGACACGATGACCTGGGTGCCGGAGGCCTTGAAGCCGCTGGTTGGTCATTGGGATACGTGGAGGCCAAACCCGACTTATTAAGGAACTATCATGTCCCAAGTCAACATGCGCGATATGCTGAAGGCCGGTGTGCACTTCGGTCACCAGACCCGTTACTGGAACCCGAAAATGGGTAAATACATTTTCGGCGCGCGTAACAAGATCCACATTATCAACCTTGAAAAAACCCTGCCAATGTTCAACGAAGCGCTGACTTTCGTAGAGCGCCTGGCCCAGGGCAAAAACAAGATTCTGTTCGTCGGCACCAAGCGTTCCGCCGGCAAGATCGTTGCTGAAGAAGCAGCACGTTGCGGTTCGCCGTACGTGGATCACCGCTGGTTGGGCGGCATGCTGACCAACTTCAAAACCATCCGTGCTTCCATCAAGCGTCTGCGTGACCTTGAAGTGCAGGCCGAAGACGGTACTTTCGCCAAGCTGACCAAGAAAGAAGCGCTGATGCGCTCCCGTGACCTGGAAAAGCTCGATCGTTCCCTGGGTGGTATCAAGGACATGGGCGGTCTGCCTGACGCACTGTTCGTTATCGACGTTGATCACGAGCGCATCGCGATCACCGAAGCCAACAAGCTGGGCATCCCGGTTATCGGCGTAGTCGATACCAACAGCAGCCCGGAAGGCGTTGACTACATCATCCCAGGCAACGATGACGCAATCCGCGCTATCCAGCTGTACATGGGTTCGATGGCTGACGCTGTGATCCGCGGTCGCAACCACGTTGCTGGTGGTACCGAGCAGTTCGTTGAAGAAGCTCCGGTAGCCGCAGCTGAGTAATTGACGCCCTGGCGTTGACTCAGTAAGCAAAAAGGGGGCTTGGCCCCCTTTTTGCCACCTCGAAAACCATTTGTCGGCAGCGCAGCTACATCATCTGTAACGTGCAGCGGCCTACAAGGGAGATTCGGGAAGAATTGATCGCCCGTTTGATCGGGTGGAATGGTTGAAAACCTATCCAAGAGGATTTTGAAATGGCAGAGATTACTGCAGCGTTGGTTAAAGAACTGCGTGAGCGTACCGGCGAAGGCATGATGGATTGCAAAAAGGCCTTGACCAAGGCCGGCGGCGACATCGAAAAAGCCATCGACGACATGCGTGCCTCCGGCGCCATCAAGGCTGCCAAGAAAGCAGGCAACGTAGCTGCTGAAGGCGCAATCGCCCTGAAAGAAGACGGTAAATCCGCAGTGCTGCTGGAAGTGAACTCGCAGACTGACTTCCTGGCTCTGCAGGACGACTTCAAGGCATTCGTTGCTGCCAGCGTTGAAAAAGCGTTCGCTGACAAGCTGACCACCGTTGAGCCTCTGATCGAAGCTCAAGAAGCTGCTCGCCTGGTACTGGTCGGCAAGGTTGGCGAAAACGTCAACATCCGTCGCCTGGCGCGCGTTGAAGGTGACGTCGTTGGTGGTTACCTGCACGGCAACAAGATCGGTGTAGCGGTTGTTCTGAAGGGCGGCGACGTTGAGCTGGCCAAAGACATCGCAATGCACGTTGCTGCTAGCAACCCTGAGTTCCTGCTGCCTTCGGAAGTTTCTGCCGAAGCGATCGAGCGTGAAAAAGCTGTGTTCCTGCAGCTGAACGAAGAGAAAATCAAAGGCAAGCCAGAAAACATTGTTGAGAACATGGTCAAAGGCCGTATCAGCAAGTTCCTGGCCGAAGCAAGCCTGGTTGAGCAGGCGTTCGTCAAGAACCCTGAAATCAAGGTTGGCGAGCTGGCCAAGAAAGCCGGTGCTGAAATCGTTTCCTTCACCTACTTCAAAGTAGGCGAAGGCATCGAGAAGCCGGTCGACAACTTCGCTGAAGAAGTTGCTGCCCAGCTGGCTGCCGCCAAGCAATAAGACAGTTTTCAACTGTCGCCCGAAAGAGGCTGCCCGCTCACGCGCGCAGCCTCTTTTCAAATGGGAAGGCCGATTTTATTTGGCTTACCCTCGGAACTGGCTTACAAAGCCGTGTTCCGATGGCGCTGTGACAGCGTCCAGCTAGAGTGAACGCAAGCCGTAAACGGCTCGCCAAGAATTTTTAAAAAATACGCCGCAGGAGAGATTCGCAATGGCTCAGCAGGGCAGTGGTTATCAGGCTCGCTATAAACGCATTCTACTCAAGCTCAGCGGCGAGGCCCTGATGGGCTCGGAAGAGTTCGGGATCGATCCCAAGGTACTCGACCGCATGGCGCTTGAAGTCGGCCAACTGGTCGGTATCGGCGTGCAGGTCGGCCTGGTGATCGGCGGCGGCAACCTGTTCCGCGGCGCAGCACTGAGTGCGGCCGGCATGGATCGGGTCACCGGCGACCACATGGGCATGCTGGCCACTGTGATGAACGCCTTGGCCATGCGCGACGCCCTGGAGCGTGCCAATATCTCGGCTATCGTGATGTCGGCTATTTCCATGGTCGGCGTGACCGATCACTATGATCGTCGCAAAGCCATGCGCCACCTGAACGCCAAGGAAGTGGTGATCTTCGCCGCTGGCACCGGTAACCCGTTCTTCACCACCGACTCGGCAGCGTGCCTGCGCGCCATCGAGATCGATGCGGACGTGGTGCTCAAGGCTACCAAGGTTGACGGCGTATACACCGCAGACCCATTCAAAGACCCGCATGCCGAGAAGTTCGATCATCTGACTTACGATGAAGTGCTGGATCGCAAGCTGGGCGTGATGGACCTGACGGCTATCTGCTTGTGCCGCGACCACAAGATGCCGCTGCGCGTATTTAACATGAACAAGCCCGGCGCCCTGCTGAACATCGTACACGGCGGCGCAGAAGGGACTCTGATCGAGGAAGGCCAACAATGATCAACGAAATCAAGAAAGACGCCCAAGCGCGTATGCAAAAATCCCTGGAGTCTCTGAGCCACGCATTCGGCCAGATTCGTACCGGCAAGGCGCACCCAAGCATCCTGGGCAGCGTAATGGTGCCTTACTACGGTTCCGACACCCCGCTGAGCAGCGTGGCCAACGTCACCGTCAAGGACTCGCGCACCCTGCAGGTCGTGGCTTTCGAGCGCAACATGCTGGCTGCCGTCGACAAGGCTATCCAGAGTGCCGGCCTGAACCTCAACCCGACCAATCTGGGTGAGTTGCTGCTGATCTCCATGCCAGCCCTTACCGAAGAAACCCGCAAGGGCTTCACCAAGCAGGCGCGCAGCGCTGCCGAAGACGCCCGTGTTGCCGTGCGCAACATCCGTCGCGATGCCCTAGGTGACCTGAAGAAGCTGGTCAAGGACAAGGAAATCAGCGAAGACGAAGAGCGTCGTGCCACCGCCGATATCGACAAGTTGACCAAGGATGCCGAGGCCCAGATCACCAAGGCCACGGAAGAAAAAGAAAAGGACCTGATGGCCGTATAAGGGGTCAGGACGCCTTCATGGAAAAGACCAAGCAGACTGTACCCTCTGTGGTGCCGCGCCATGTCGCGATCATCATGGATGGGAATAATCGCTGGGCGAAGAAGCGCTTTATGCCGGGCGTTGCCGGGCATAAAGCGGGTGTCGACGCGGTACGGGCTGTGATCGAGGTGTGTGCCGAGGCCAAGGTCGAAGTATTGACCCTGTTCGCCTTCTCCAGTGAGAACTGGCAGCGGCCTGCCGAAGAAGTCAGTGCCCTGATGGATCTGTTCTTCAAGGCCCTGCGTCGTGAGGCCAAGCGCCTCAACGACAACAACATCAGCCTGCGCATCATTGGCGATCGCTCACGCTTCCATCCGGAGCTGCAAGCCGCCATGCGCGAAGCCGAAGCCATTACCGCCGGCGCCAACCGTTTTGTACTGCAGATCGCAGCCAACTACGGTGGCCAGTGGGATATCGCCCAGGCTGCGCAACGTCTGGCCCGCGAAGTGCAGGCCGGTCATCTGCGACCTGACGACATCACGCCTGAACTGTTGCAAACCTGCCTGGTTACCGGCGACCTGCCCTTGCCGGACTTGTGCATCCGTACGGGTGGCGAGCACCGCATCAGCAATTTCCTGTTGTGGCAACTGGCCTACACCGAGCTGTACTTCTCCGACCTGTTCTGGCCGGACTTCAAACACGATGCCATGCGTAATGCGCTGGCCGATTTCGCTTCCCGTCAGCGTCGCTTTGGTAAAACGAGCGAGCAGATCGAAGCTGGAGCCCGGGTTTAAATGCTTAAACAACGAATCATCACAGCACTGATCCTGTTGCCGATCGCCTTGTGTGGGTTTTTCCTGCTCGAGGGGTCCGGCTTTGCGCTGTTTATCGGCCTGGTCGTCACCCTGGGTGCCTGGGAGTGGGCGCGCCTGGCGGGCTTCAGCGCACAGTTGCCGCGTGTGGTGTATGCCGCCGTCGTGGCAGCCCTGGCCTTTCTCCTGTACATCCTGCCGGACATCGCGCCCTGGGTGTTGGGTGCAGCAGTACTGTGGTGGGCGCTGGCGACGTTCCTGGTGTTGACCTACCCACGTACCAGCAGCCAATGGTCCAGTGTTGCCTGCAAGCTGGTGATCGGTTTGCTGATCCTGCTGCCGGCATGGCAAGGGCTGGTTGAGATCAAGCGTTACCCGATGGGTAACTGGCTGATCCTGGCCGTCATGGTGCTGGTCTGGGGGGCTGATATCGGTGCCTACTTCTCCGGTCGGGCGTTCGGCAAGCGCAA
Organism: Pseudomonas lurida; assembly: GCF_002563895.1. Taxonomy (NCBI): domain Bacteria; kingdom Pseudomonadati; phylum Pseudomonadota; class Gammaproteobacteria; order Pseudomonadales; family Pseudomonadaceae; genus Pseudomonas; species Pseudomonas lurida. Next base: position 1,439,415 of record NZ_PDJB01000001.1, read on the forward strand.
GTTGGCGCCGGCGGTCAGTCCGGGCAAGAGCTGGGAAGGTGTCTATGGTGGTTTGGCGTTGACGCTGGTGATCGCGCTGGTCGTCGGTGTTGTGCGTGGATGGGCGGTGAAGGAGATCTTCCTGGCGCTGCTGGCCACCGCCATTGTCGTGTTTATCTCGGTGGTGGGTGACCTCACCGAAAGCATGTTCAAGCGCCAGGCCGGGATCAAGGACAGCAGTAACCTGCTGCCGGGTCACGGTGGTGTGCTGGATCGCATCGACAGCTTGACTGCTGCTATCCCGATCTTCGCTGTGCTGCTATGGATGACTGCTTCGTGAGCCGCCTGCAACAAGTGACGGTGTTGGGTGCCACTGGCTCGGTGGGGCTGAGCACCCTTGACGTGATTGCGCGTCATCCTGACCGCTACCAGGTCTTCGCCCTCACTGGGTTTACCCGCCTGAGCGAACTGCTGGCCTTGTGCGTGCGTCACGCGCCGCGCTTCGCCGTGGTGCCTGAGGCCGATGCCGCGCGGGGGCTGCAGGATGACCTGCGGGCTGCCGGGCTGGCGACTCAAGTGCTGGTGGGGGAGGAGGGGTTGTGCCAGGTGTCGGCCGACGCTGACGTGGACACCGTGGTCGCGGCGATCGTGGGTGCTGCAGGCCTGCGTCCGACCCTGGCTGCCGTCGACGCTGGCAAGAAGATTCTGCTGGCGAATAAAGAGGCGCTGGTTATGTCCGGCGCGCTCTTTATGCAGGCGGTACGCAAAAGCGGTGCGGTGCTGCTGCCACTCGACAGCGAACACAACGCAATCTTCCAATGCATGCCTGGCGACTATGCCCGCGGCTTGAACCAGGTCGGCGTGCGTCGGATCCTGTTGACCGCCTCCGGTGGTCCGTTCCGGCAAACGCCGTTGGCCGAGCTGGAGCATGTATCGCCCGACCAGGCGTGTGCTCATCCGAACTGGTCCATGGGGCGCAAGATCTCCGTGGATTCGGCCAGCATGATGAACAAAGGGCTTGAGTTGATCGAGGCGTGCTGGCTGTTTGATGCGCGCCCGGATCAGGTCGAGGTGGTGATTCACCCGCAAAGTGTGATTCATTCCCTGGTCGATTACGTCGACGGATCGGTCCTGGCGCAGTTGGGTAACCCCGACATGCGCACGCCGATCGCCAATGCCCTGGCCTGGCCGGAGCGGATTGATTCCGGCGTCGCGCCCCTGGATTTGTTTGCCGTGGCTCGCCTGGACTTCGAAGCGCCGGACGAGCAGCGCTTCCCGTGCCTGCGCCTGGCGCGGCAGGCTGCCGAAGCGGGTAACAGCGCGCCGGCGATGCTCAATGCGGCCAATGAAGTGGCGGTGGCGGCGTTTCTCGAACGGCGCATCCGCTTTCCGCAGATCGCGAGTATCATCGAGGACGTCCTGGCTCTTGAGCCTGTCGTGGCGGTGAGTGATCTGGGGGCAGTATTCGAGGCCGATACCAAGGCCCGAGCCCTGGCAGAGCAATGGCTGGGCCGCAACGCGCTTTAGTCTGTGGGCGGTTTTGAGTCTTCAGGCACTGGATTGGAATGCGGAGAAATTAGATGAGTGCGCTTTACATGATTGTCGGCACCCTGGTTGCTCTGGGTGTGCTGGTTACCTTCCACGAATTCGGCCACTTCTGGGTGGCGCGTCGTTGCGGCGTCAAGGTACTGCGCTTTTCCGTCGGTTTCGGCATGCCGCTGGTGCGCTGGCACGACCGCCGTGGCACCGAGTTCGTGATCGCGGCCATCCCGTTGGGTGGCTACGTGAAAATGCTCGACGAGCGCGAAGGCGAAGTGCCGGTCGACCAGCTGGACCAATCCTTCAATCGCAAGACCGTTCGTCAGCGTATCGCCATTGTCGCCGCGGGCCCGATCGCCAACTTCCTGCTGGCCATGGTGTTCTTCTGGGTCTTGGCCATGCTGGGTAGCCAGCAGGTGCGTCCGGTCATCGGCGCAGTCGAGTCGGACAGTATCGCCGCCAAGGCTGGGCTGGTCGCTGGGCAAGAAATTGTTTCCATTGATGGCGAACCCACCACGGGTTGGGGCGCGGTCAATTTGCAGTTGGTGCGTCGCCTGGGCGAAAGCGGCACCGTCAATGTGGTGGTGCGCGAGCAGGATTCCACGACCGAGACCCCGCGTGAGCTGGCCCTCGACCATTGGCTCAAGGGCGCCGACGAGCCTGATCCGATCAAGTCCCTGGGCATACGTCCATGGCGTCCGGCCTTGCCGCCGGTGTTGGCCGAGCTGGATCCGAAAGGTCCCGCACAGGCTGCCGGCCTGAAAACCGGTGATCGCCTGCTCGCCCTCGATGGTCAGCCATTGGGTGAATGGCAGCAGGTGGTCGATCTGGTTCGTGTACGGCCTGATACCAAAATTGTGCTGAAAGTCGAGCGCGATGGTGCTCAAATCGACGTCCCCGTGACCCTGTCGGTTCGTGGGGAAGCCAAGGCGGCCGGGGGTTACCTGGGTGCAGGGGTCAAAGGTGTCGACTGGCCGCCATCGATGGTGCGGGAGGTGAGCTACGGGCCGCTGGCAGCGATTGGCGAGGGTGCAAAGCGCACCTGGACCATGAGTGTGCTGACCCTCGAATCGCTCAAGAAAATGTTGTTCGGCGAGCTCTCGGTAAAAAACTTGAGTGGACCGATAACCATTGCTAAAGTGGCGGGCGCTTCTGCCCAGTCGGGTGTCGCGGATTTCCTGAATTTCCTGGCTTATCTGAGTATTAGCCTGGGTGTTCTGAATTTGTTGCCCATTCCAGTACTGGATGGGGGGCATCTGTTGTTTTATCTGGTCGAGTGGGTGCGTGGTCGCCCCTTGTCGGATCGGGTGCAGGGTTGGGGGATACAGATCGGTATCAGTTTGGTGGTCGGGGTGATGTTATTAGCCTTGGTCAACGATCTGGGTCGACTGTAACGCTTCGCTGAATTGCGAATCTGCCGCATTTTGCGGCAGTTTGTTTATTGCCAGTTGGAATAAGAAAGGACTTCATGAAACGTCTGCTGCTAACTGCGGTTCTCACCGTATTGATGATCGCCGAAGTTCACGCCGAGTCCTTCACCATCTCCGATATTCGCGTCAACGGCCTCCAGCGGGTTTCCGCGGGTAGCGTCTTTGGTGCCTTGCCGTTGAACGTTGGGGAACAGGCTGATGACCGTCGCCTGGTGGAATCCACTCGTGCGCTGTTCAAAACCGGTTTCTTTCAAGATATCCAACTGGGTCGCGAAGGCAACGTCCTGGTCATCACCGTCGTCGAGCGACCTTCCGTCGCCAGTATCGAGATCGAGGGCAACAAGGCGATCTCCACTGAAGACCTGATGAAGGGGCTCAAGCAGTCCGGCCTGGCCGAGGGCGAGATCTTCCAGCGTGCCACGCTTGAAGGTGTGCGTAACGAACTGCAACGCCAGTACGTTGCCCAGGGCCGCTACTCCGCGACGGTGGAGACCGAAGTGGTGCCGCAGCCGCGCAACCGTGTCGGCCTCAAGGTCAACATCAACGAAGGCACCGTGGCGGCGATTCAGCACATCAACGTGGTGGGCAATACCAAGTTTGCTGATGAAGACCTGATCGACCTGTTCGAGCTCAAGACCACCAACTGGCTGTCGTTCTTCAAGAACGATGACAAGTATGCCCGCGAAAAATTGTCCGGTGACCTGGAGCGCCTGCGTTCCTACTACCTGGACCGTGGCTATATCAACATGGATATCGCTTCGACCCAGGTGTCCATCACTCCGGACAAGAAGCACGTCTACATCACCGTGAACGTCAACGAAGGCGAGAAGTACAAGGTTCGTGACGTGAAGCTGAGCGGCGACCTGAAAGTGCCTGAAGACCAGGTCAAGGCGCTGCTGCTGGTGCAGAAAGACCAAGTGTTCTCGCGCAAGCTGATGACCACGACGTCCGAGCTGATCACTCGTCGCCTGGGTAACGAAGGCTATACCTTCGCCAACGTCAACGGCGTACCGACCCCGCACGATGACGACCACACCGTGGACATCACGTTCGTCGTCGATCCAGGCAAGCGTGCCTACGTGAACCGTATCAACTTCCGTGGCAACACCAAGTCTGCGGACGAAGTGCTGCGTCGTGAAATGCGCCAGATGGAAGGTGGCTGGGCGTCGACTTACCTGATCGACCAGTCCAAGACCCGTCTTGAGCGCCTGGGCTTCTTCAAGGAAGTCAACGTCGAGACCCCGGCCGTACCGGGCGTGGATGACCAGGTTGACGTGAACTATGCCGTGGAAGAGCAGGCATCGGGTTCCATCACCGCCAGCGTCGGCTTCGCACAGAGTGCCGGCCTGATCCTGGGTGGTTCGATCACCCAGAACAACTTCCTGGGTACCGGTAACCGCGTGTCCATCGGCCTGACCCGAAGCGAATACCAGAGCCGCTATAACTTCGGTTATACCGACCCCTACTGGACTGCTGACGGTGTGAGCCTGGGCTACAACGCCTTCTACCGCACCACCGACTACAAAGACCTTGACGTTGACGTTGCAAGCTATGCGATCGACAGCCTCGGTGCCGGTGTCAACATCGGTTACCCGATCAGCGAGACTTCGCGCCTGACATTCGGCCTGACCGCGCAACAGGATGAAATCAAGACCGGTGTCTACACCGTGGACGAGATCTTCGACTTTACCCGTCGCGAAGGTGACAAGTTCCTGAACTTCAAGGCGTCCGCCGGCTGGTCCGAGTCGACCCTGAACAAAGGTGTACTGGCGACTCGTGGTCATTCCCAGAGCCTGACCCTGGAAACCACTACGCCGGGCAGCGACCTGTCGTTCTTCAAGCTTGACTACCGTGGTCAACTGTTCCAGCCATTGAGCGACAACTACACCATGCGCCTGCACACTGAGCTGGGCTATGGCGATGGTTATGGTTCTACCAATGGCTTGCCGTTCTATGAAAACTACTATGCTGGTGGTTTCAACTCGGTGCGTGGCTTCAAGGACAGCACCTTGGGTCCTCGTGGTACGCCGAGCCGTGGCCAGGCATTCACGGGTAACCAGGGCACTGTCGCTGACTCCGACAACGATCCGCTGCCGTTCGGTGGTAACGTGTTGATCCAGGGTGGTGCGGAAATTCTGTTCCCGCTGCCATTCGTCAAGGATCAGCGTTCGCTGCGTACTTCGGTCTTCTGGGACGTGGGTAACGTGTTCGACTCCAAGTGCGAACAGATCACCAACCCGAGTGGCGTGAAGTCCAACACCCAGTGCAACGACGTGAGCCTTAGCAACTTGGCGAGCTCCGTGGGTGTGGGTGTGACCTGGGTGACTGCGCTTGGCCCATTGAGCTTTGCTCTGGCCATGCCGATCAAGAAACCGGATAACGCTGAAACCCAGATTTTCCAATTCTCCCTCGGCCAGACGTTCTAAGCGTCTGACCCAAGATAACGACAACGGATTCTGTAGGAGTACATCGTGCGTAAGTTGACTCAATTGGTTCTGCTGGCAACCGTGCTGGTAGCGACCCCGGCCTTCGCCGAAATGAAAATCGCCGTCCTGAACTATCAGATGGCCCTGCTGGAATCCGACGCGGCCAAGAAGTACGCCGTGGATGCCGAGAAAAAATTCGGTCCGCAACTGACCAAGCTCAAGACGCTCGAAAGCAGCGCCAAGGGCATCCAGGATCGCCTGGTAGCCGGTGGCGACAAGATGCAGCAAGGCGAGCGCGAGCGTCTGGAGCTTGAGTTCAAGCAAAAGGCCCGTGACTACCAGTTCCAGTCCAAAGAGCTGAACGAAGCCAAGGCTGTTGCTGACCGTGAAATGCTGAAACAGCTGAAGCCGAAACTCGACAGCGCTGTGGAAGAAGTCATCAAGAAAGGTGCCTTTGACCTGGTGTTCGAGCGTGGCGCTGTGATCGACGTCAAGCCTCAATACGACATCACCCGCCAGGTGATCGAGCGCATGAACCAGCTGAAGTAAGCCATGACCGCGACTATCAAGCTCGGCGAGTTGGCCGAGTTCCTGGGAGCCACCTTGCGTGGCTCCCCGGAGAAAGAGATTACTGGGCTAGCCACCTTGCAGGAGGCTGGCCCAGCTCAGTTGAGCTTCCTCGCAAACCCCCAATACCGTAAATACCTGGTCGACAGCCAAGCCGCAGCCGTGTTGCTGAAAGCCGCTGACGCCGAAGGGTTTGCCGGGGAAGCGTTGGTGGTGGCTGACCCGTACCTGGCTTACGCGCGGGTGTCGCACCTGTTCGATCCCAAGCCCAAGGCCGCTGCCGGTATTCATCCGTCTGCGGTGATCGCTGATGATGCCCAGGTCGACCCTGCGGCCAGCATCGGCGCCTTTGCGGTGATCGAGAGTGGCGCACGCATTGCGGCGGGTGTCACCGTCGGTGCCCATTGCTTTATCGGTGCGCGCTGCGAAATTGGCGCGGACGGTTGGCTGGCACCGCGCGTGACCCTGTACCACGATGTGCGTATCGGTGAGCGTGTGGTCATCCAGTCAGGTGCTGTGATCGGTGGTGAGGGCTTTGGCTTTGCCAACGCCAAGGGCATCTGGAACAAGATTGCCCAGGTCGGCGGCGTGTTGATCGGCGACGACGTGGAAATTGGCGTCAACACGGCTGTCGATCGCGGGGCCCTGGCCGATACCGTGATCGGCAACGGCGTGAAGCTCGACAACCAGATCCAGATCGCCCACAACGTACAGATTGGCGATCACACCGCCATGGCGGCGTGCGTGGGGATTTCCGGCAGTACCAAGATCGGCAAGCATTGCATGCTCGCCGGTGGTGTTGGGCTGGTGGGGCATATCGAAGTGTGCGACAACGTCTTCATCACCGGCATGACCATGGTCACCCACTCGATCACCGAGCCTGGGGCCTATTCTTCCGGTACCGCCATGCAGCCAGCAGCTGAGTGGCGCAAGAGTGCAGCACGGTTGAGGCAGCTCGACGACATGGCTCGACGTCTCAAACAGCTGGAAAAGCGTGTTGGGGACGTGACCCCTGGCGGTAATGCTTCATCAGAAGGCTGATACCATTTCCATATCAAGTGTGCACAGCCGCTAGACTGCCTCCTTGATTTGCTAGCGGGGCGTGCTTTTAGTTCGCCCGCCCCCAATCTTTATTACAGGCTTCCCCCCGAAATGATGGACATCAACGAGATTCGCGAATACCTGCCTCACCGTTACCCGTTCCTGCTGGTGGACCGCGTAGTGGACCTCAATGTCGAGGAAAAGCGCATTCGTGCCTACAAGAATGTCAGCATCAACGAACCGTTCTTCAATGGTCACTTTCCCGCGCATCCAATCATGCCGGGCGTGTTGATCATCGAGGCGATGGCCCAGGCTGCCGGTATCCTTGGTTTCAAAATGCTCGACCTCAAGCCTGCCGACGGCACGCTCTACTATTTCGTGGGCTCCGACAAGTTGCGTTTCCGCAACCCGGTTACCCCGGGTGACCAGCTGATCCTGGAAGCCAAGTTCATCAGCTGCAAGCGTCAGATCTGGAAGTTCGAATGCCAGGCCTCGGTGGACGGCAAGCCGGTCTGCTCCGCCGAGATCATCTGTGCGGAACGCAAACTATGAGTTTGATTGACCCTCGCGCAATCATCGATCCGTCGGCCGTTCTGGCCGCCGACGTTGAGGTCGGCCCCTGGTCGATCATCGGCGCAGGTGTGGAAATCGGCGAGGGGACTGTCATCGGGCCACACGTGATCCTCAAAGGTCCGACCCGCATTGGCAAACACAATCGCATCTACCAGTTCTCCTCGGTAGGCGAAGACACCCCGGACATGAAGTACAAGGGTGAAGAAACACGCCTGGTAATCGGTGATCACAACATCATCCGTGAAGGTGTGACCATTCACCGTGGCACCGTGCAAGATAGGGCCGAAACCACACTGGGTGATCACAACCTGATCATGGCCTATGCGCATATCGGCCACGACAGCGTGATCGGCAACCACTGCATCCTGGTCAACAACACCGCGCTGGCGGGTCATGTGCACGTTGACGATTGGGCGATCCTGTCCGGGTTCACCCTGGTGCATCAGTACTGCCATATCGGCGCCCACAGCTTTTCCGGCATGGGCACCGCGATTGGCAAGGACGTTCCGGCGTTCGTCACGGTATTCGGCAACCCGGCTGAAGCCCGCAGCATGAACTTTGAAGGCATGCGCCGTCGCGGTTTCAGCGAAGACGCCATCCACGCCTTGCGCCGGGCCTACAAGGTGGTTTACCGCCAGGGCCTCACGGTGGACCAGGCGTTGACCCAACTGGCCGAGCCGTCAGCGTTGTTCCCGGAAGTCGCGGTGTTCCGCGACTCGATCCAGGCGTCGACTCGCGGCATCACCCGCTAATCATGGCTAATCTGCGTATCGCGCTGGTGGCCGGTGAAGCTTCCGGCGACATTCTGGGCGCAGGTCTTATGCGGGCTCTCAAGGCCCAGCATCCGGCGGTGGAGTTCATCGGTGTCGGCGGCCCGCTGATGCAGGCCGAAGGGCTCACGTCCTATTTCCCCATGGAGCGTCTGTCGGTCATGGGGCTGGTCGAGGTGCTGGGTCGCCTGCGCGAGCTGTTGGCCCGCCGCAAGCTCCTGATCCAGACCCTTATCGAAGAAAGGCCCGATGTGTTCATCGGCATCGACGCGCCGGACTTCACCCTCAATATCGAACTCAAATTGCGTCAGGCCGGCATCAAGACCGTGCACTACGTCAGCCCGTCTGTCTGGGCGTGGCGGCAGAAGCGCGTGCTCAAGATCCGCGAAGGTTGCGACCTGATGCTGACCCTGCTGCCGTTCGAGGCCAGGTTCTACGAAGAAAAGGGCGTACCGGTGCGGTTTGTCGGGCATACCCTGGCCGACGCCATTCCCTTGCAGGCGGACCGCGCGGCAGCGCGTGCTGAGCTGGCCTTGCCCGACGGCCCGCTGGTAGCGTTGATGCCAGGCAGCCGTGGTGGCGAAGTCGGTCGCCTGGCCTCGGTGTTTTTCGACGCCGCCGAGCGACTGCAGGCCTTGAAGCCGGGCGTACGTTTCGTGCTGCCTTGCGCCAGCCCGCAACGTCGTGCGCAGATCGAAACACTGCTGGAAGGACGCAACCTGCCGTTGACCTTGCTCGATGGTCAGTCGCACCTGGCCCTGGCGGCCTGTGATGCGGTGTTGATCGCCTCCGGTACGGCCACCCTTGAGGCCTTGCTGTACAAGCGTCCAATGGTGGTGGCCTACCGCCTGGCGCCGCTGACCTTCTGGATCCTCAAGCGCATGGTCAAAAGCCCTTACATCTCCCTGCCCAACCTGCTGGCCCAACGCCTGTTGGTGCCGGAGTTGTTGCAGGACGATGCAACGCCCGAGGCCCTCGCGCAAACTCTACTACCCTTGATCGACGGCGGCGAAGAACAGACCCGTGGTTTCGACGACATCCACCGCACCTTGCGTCGTGATGCGTCAAACCAGGCGGCCGACGCCGTGTTGAACTTGATCGGCAAGAAACAGGAAGCCTTATGACGACGCAGATGGGCCTGGATTTCAGCCTGGTTGCCGAAGCCCGCGAACTGGTGGCCGGTGTGGACGAAGTGGGGCGCGGACCTTTGTGCGGCGCCGTGGTCACGGCGGCGGTGATCCTCGATCCGAACCGTCCGATCCTTGGCCTCAACGACTCGAAAAAACTCACCGAAGCGCGCCGCGAAAAGCTCTATGACGAGATCTGCGAGAAAGCCCTGAGCTGGCATATCGCCCGCGCCGAAGTCGAAGAAATCGACGAGCTGAACATTCTGCACGCCACCATGCTGGCCATGCAGCGTGCGGTAGAAGGCCTGCACATTACCCCGAAAATGGCGATGATCGACGGTAACCGCTGCCCCAAGCTGGCCATGCCTTCCGAGGCCGTGGTCAAGGGTGATAGCAAGGTGCCTGCCATTGCAGCCGCCTCGATCTTGGCCAAAGTCAGCCGTGATCGGGAAATGGCCGCATTCGAATTGATCTACCCCGGCTATGGCATCGGCGGGCATAAAGGCTACCCGACGCCCGTTCATCTGGAAGCCTTGGCTCGTCTTGGCCCGACGCCGATCCATCGCCGCTCATTCGCCCCGGTGCGCCAGGCTTATGAGCTGCGCGAGAGCCTCAGCGAGGTGTAGTCGCGAGGCTGATGTTTTGCTCAAGGCCCGGTACAATCCGGGCCTTGTTGTCTCCACGTTTCTAGACAGGATCACTATGCCGGCTTCATTCGTTCACCTACGCCTGCACACTGAATACTCCCTGGTCGACGGCCTGGTACGGATCAAACCGCTGGTCAAAACCCTGGTGGGCATGAACATGCCTGCGGTGGCGGTTACCGATCAGAACAACATGTGTTCCCTGGTCAAGTTCTACAAGAACGCCATGGGTGCGGGTATCAAGCCGATCTGCGGCGCCGACCTCTGGCTGTCCAACAAGGACCCGGATAACCCCCTGAGCCGCATCAGCCTGTTGGCGATGAACGGCGTGGGTTATCGCAACCTCACCGAACTGATTTCCCGTGGCTTTATCGATGGCCAGCGCAATGGCTCGATCATCATCGAGCGCGAATGGGTCGCCGAGGCCAGCGAAGGTCTGATCATGCTGTCGGCCGCCAAAGAAGGCGAGATCGGTATCGCGCTGCTGGGTGGCAACCCTCAGGAAGCCGAAGTTCTGGCCAAGGAGTGGATGCAGGTCTTCCCCGACCGTTTCTACCTGGAAGTCCAGCGTACCAACCGGCCCAATGACGAAGAACATCTGCACGCCGCCGTAGCCCTGGCCGATAAGCTGGGCGCGCCGCTGGTGGCGACCAACGATGTGCGCTTCATCAAGAAGGAAGACTTCGAGGCCCACGAAACCCGCGTGTGCATCGGCGAAGGCCGGGCCCTGGATGACCCGCGCCGTTCGAAGAACTACAGCGAAGAGCAGTACCTCAAGAGCGCCGAAGAGATGGCGGAGCTGTTCAGCGACCTGCCCGAGGCCCTGGAAAACTCCGTCGAGATCGCCAAGCGTTGCAATATCGAAGTCAAGCTGGGCAAGCACTTCCTGCCCAACTTCCCGATTCCGGATGGCATGACCATCGACGAGTACTTCCGCAAAGTCTCGTTCGACGGCCTGGAGGAGCGGTTGTCTGTCCTGTTGCCCAAGGACACCACCGAGGATTACGACGCCAAGCGCCAGGTCTATGTCGACCGGCTGAATTTCGAGCTGGATATCATCATCCAGATGGGTTTCCCCGGTTACTTCCTGATCGTGATGGACTTTATCCAGTGGGCCAAGAACAACGGCGTACCGGTAGGTCCGGGCCGGGGGTCAGGTGCTGGCTCGCTGGTCGCGTACGTGCAGAAGATTACCGACCTCGACCCGCTGGAATATGACCTGCTGTTCGAACGGTTCCTGAACCCGGAGCGGGTCTCCATGCCCGACTTCGACGTCGACTTCTGCATGGACGGCCGTGACCGCGTGATCGAATACGTGGCCGAGAAATACGGCCGCAACGCGGTAAGCCAGATCATCACCTTCGGTTCGATGGCGGCAAAAGCGGTAATCCGCGACGTGGCGCGAGTGCAGGGCAAGTCCTACGGCCTGGCGGATCGTTTGTCCAAGATGATCCCGTTCGAAGTCGGCATGACCCTGGAAAAAGCCTACGAACAGGAAGAAATCCTGCGCGACTTCATCAAGGTCGATGAAGAAGCCGCCGAAATCTGGGACATGGCGCGCAAGCTCGAAGGCGTGGTACGTAACGTCGGTAAACACGCCGGTGGTGTGGTTATCGCCCCCACCAAGCTCACCGACTTTTCGCCGATCTATTGCGACGAAGAGGGCGACGGCCTCGTTACCCAGTTCGACAAGGACGACGTGGAGGCGGCCGGTCTGGTGAAGTTCGACTTCCTCGGCCTGCGAACCCTGACGATCATCGACTGGGCACTCAAGACCATCAACCGCGACCGCGCCAAGGTGGGCGAGGAACCGCTGGATATCGCGTTTATCCCGCTGGACGACAAGCCGACTTACACCCTGCTGCAAAAAGCCGAAACCACAGCGGTGTTCCAGCTTGAATCGCGCGGCATGAAAGAGCTGATCAAAAAGCTCAAGCCCGACTGCCTGGAAGACTTGATCGCACTGGTGGCCCTGTTCCGTCCGGGCCCGCTGCAATCGGGCATGGTGGACGACTTCATCAACCGTAAGCACGGCCGTGCCGAACTGGCTTACCCGCACTCCGATTATCAGTACGAAGGCCTCAAGCCCGTATTGGCGCCCACCTACGGCATCATCCTGTATCAGGAACAGGTGATGCAGATTGCCCAGGTGATGGCCGGCTACACCCTTGGCGGTGCGGACATGCTGCGTCGAGCCATGGGTAAGAAAAAACCCGAGGAAATGGCCAAGCAGCGCGGCGGTTTCATTGAAGGTTGCGCGACCAACAATATTGACGCCGACCTCGCGGGTAACATCTTCGACCTGGTAGAGAAATTCGCGGGCTACGGCTTTAACAAATCCCACTCCGCCGCCTACGGCCTGGTGTCGTACCAGACCGCCTGGCTGAAAGCCCACTATCCGGCGCCTTTCATGGCCGCGGTCCTCTCGGCGGATATGCACAACACCGACAAGGTCGTGACCTTGATCGAGGAAGTGCGCACCATGAAGCTGCGCCTCGATGCGCCGGATGTGAACGCCTCGGAGTTCAAGTTCACGGTGAACGACGAGGGCCGCATCATCTATGGCCTTGGCGCGATCAAGGGCGTGGGCGAAGGTCCGGTGGAAGCCATCACCGAAGCGCGCCAGGACGGTCCGTTCAAGGATCTGTTCGACTTCTGCGCACGGGTTGACCTCAAGCGCATCAACAAACGTACCCTCGACGGCTTGATCCGCAGCGGTGCGCTCGACCGTCTCGGCCCGTATTTCCATGATGAGCCCAAGGCCTACCAGGCCAATATCGACCGCAACCGCGCGGTATTGCTCACGGCTATGGAAGAAGCGATCAAGGCCGCCGAACAGACCGCCCGTACCCATGACAGCGGCCATGCCGACCTGTTTGGCGGGTTGTTCGTCGAGGAAGATGCGGATGTCTACGCTAACCATCGCAAGGCCAAGGAACTGACGCTCAAGGAGCGTCTCAAGGGCGAGAAAGACACCCTGGGCCTGTACCTCACAGGGCACCCGATTGACGAATACGAGGGCGAAATCCGCCGTTTCGCCCGTCAGCGCATCATCGATCTAAAACCTTCACGGGATACACAGACCGTCGCTGGCATGATCATCGCCCTGCGCGTGATGAAGAATAAAAAGGGCGACAAGATGGGTTTCATCACCCTCGACGACCGTTCGGGCCGCATCGAAGCGTCGCTGTTTGCCGATGCATTCCACTCCGCACAGTCGCTGCTGCAGACTGACGCAATGGTGGTGGTGGAAGGGGAGGTCAGTAATGACGACTTCTCCGGTGGCCTGCGCCTGCGGATCAAACGGGTGATGAGCATGGAAGATGCGCGCACCAATTTGGCCGAAAGCCTGCGTTTGAAGGTAAAAACCGAAGCGCTCAAGGGCGACCAGCTACGCTGGCTGGGCGACCTGCTTAAACGCCACCGTGGCGCGTGCCCGGTGACCATGGAGTACACCGGCAATGACGCCAAGGCCATGTTGCAGTTTGGCGAGACCTGGCGAATTGATCCCGCTGATGGCTTGATTCAAGCTTTGCGTGACCAGTTCGGGCGAGACAACGTCTTCCTCCAATACCGTTGACGGTCAGATACGTCTGACCTCGACTCAACATTTAATCTCGACCTAAACGCGCCTCTCCCTTAAGGTAGGGCGCGAATAGACAACCGGCTGGCCAGGCCTCCCTGGCCGTCGACCCAAGACGGACGCTTATGAACCCGAATTTTCTTGATTTCGAACAGCCGATCGCTGACCTGCAAGCCAAGATTGAAGAACTGCGCCTGGTCGGCAATGACAATTCGCTGAATATCGGCGATGAGATCGCTCGCCTGCAAGACAAGAGCAGTACGCTCACCGAAGACATCTTCGGCAAGCTGACCAGCTGGCAGATCGCGCGACTGGCTCGCCATCCGCGCCGTCCGTACACCCTGGACTACATTCAGCACATCTTCACCGAGTTCGACGAGTTGCACGGCGATCGCCACTTCTCCGACGACGCGGCCATCGTGGGCGGTATCGCTCGCCTGGACGACCAGCCGGTGATGGTGATCGGTCACCAGAAGGGCCGTGAAGTACGCGAGAAAGTCCGCCGCAACTTCGGCATGCCGCGTCCTGAAGGCTACCGCAAGGCTTGCCGCCTGATGGAAATGGCCGAGCGCTTCAAGATGCCGATCCTGACCTTCATCGACACCCCGGGCGCTTATCCGGGTATCGACGCTGAAGAGCGCAACCAAAGCGAAGCCATTGCCTGGAACCTGCGTGTCATGGCCCGCCTGAAAACCCCGATCATCGCCACCGTGATTGGTGAAGGTGGTTCCGGCGGCGCACTGGCCATCGGCGTCTGCGACCAGCTGAACATGCTGCAATACTCGACCTACGCGGTGATCTCGCCAGAAGGTTGCGCCTCGATCCTGTGGAAAACCGCCGAAAAGGCGCCGGACGCTGCCGAAGCCATGGGCATCACCGCCGATCGCCTCAAAGGTCTGGGTATCGTCGATAAAGTGATCGCCGAGCCATTGGGCGGTGCCCATCGTGACCCGGCTGCCGCTGCTGCGACCATTCGTGCTGAGCTGGGCTCGCAACTGGCAATGCTCAAGAAGCTGGATAACGAAGCACTGCTGGCCCGTCGCTACGAGCGCCTGATGAGCTACGGTCTCTAAGCGCGACGCAATCCCTTAGTGTGGGAGCCGGTTTGAGTGGGAGCTGGCTTGCCTGCGATAGCATCGACTCGGTGCAATAGATGCACCGAGTCGATGCCATCGCGGGCAAGCCCGGCTCCTGCACAAGCCCGCTCCCACATTTGCTTTGTGTATGCTTGACGAACGTATTTCAGATTTGCGGCGGTGACATGTGATGAAACCAATCCTGCCGGCCAACCTCCTGAAAAAGCTGGCTCCATGGCGCAACGCCCCGGCCTGGCACATCGCATTCTCGGGTGGTCTCGATTCCACCGTCCTGTTGCATCTCCTGGCCTCCCTGGCCAACACCGAAACCCTGCCACCCCTCAGCGCCGTCCATGTCCACCATGGCTTGCAAGCGGCGGCCGACGCGTGGCCTGCTCATTGCCAGTCCATCTGCGACAACCTGGGCGTGCCGCTGAGTGTGAAGCGCGTGCAGGTACAACCGGGTGCCAGCCTGGAGCGTGCCGCCCGTGAGGCGCGTTACCGGGCCTTTGCCGAGGTGACCGGGGCAGGGGAGGTGGTGCTGACGGGCCAGCATCGCGATGATCAGGCTGAAACCCTGTTATTCCGCCTGCTGCGGGGTGCAGGGGTGCGCGGGCTGGCGGCGATGCCGGCACAGCGCCCTTTGGCCGGTGGCTATCTGGTACGGCCGTTGCTGGATGTTTCCCGCGAAGCGTTGGAGGTCTACGCCCACGAACATCAGCTCAAGTGGATTGAAGATCCTTCCAATGCAGATTCGCGGTTTTCCCGTAATTATTTGCGTCACCGCGTGTTGCCTGCGCTGACCGAGCGCTGGCCCCAGGCCGTCACCGGCTTGGCCCGTACCGCCGAGCATCTGGGCGAGGCCCAGGGGTTGCTGGATGAGTTGGCACTGTTGGACCTGCAGGCTGCAAGTAAAGCTTCGGCGTTTCCCTGGTTGGGGCTGCCGTCCTTGGCGCTTGCGCCGCTGTGCGAGCTTTCCGACGCCCGCCAGCGCAATGCCCTACGCCATTGGCTGGCTCCACTGACCCGTTTGCCTGACAGCGACCACTGGGCCGGTTGGCATTCCATGCGCGATGCCAAGGGCGATGCACAGCCGCTATGGCGCCTGGCCGATGGCGAGTTACATCGTTGCGGGCAACGCATCTGGTGGCTGCCCTCCACGAGGTCGGAATTTTCCGACGCCACGGTGAGCTGGCCCGATCCGCAAAACCCACTAGAGTTACCCGGCAACGGTCAGTTGACACTGACTGGCGAGGCGCCTGAAGGTCCGCTCGAGGTCCGTTACCGCCAGGGCGGTGAAATCCTCGAAGTGCCAGGTCGCGGTCGGCGTGACTTGAAGCGCCTGCTTAACGAAAGTGGCCTGCCGGGCTTTGTCCGTGGCAGATTGCCGCTGCTGTATCAGGGCGAGCAATTGCTGGGGGTGCCCAGCCTTGCGGGACTCTGGCCAGCACCCAGTGATGACTGGCAATTACATTGGATGCCACAGACCTGCGATCAAGGTTTGAGCTGATAGAGCCTTTCCGGTAGACTACGCTCCCTTCTTGATACAACTTCTGTGGATTCGACTGAATCGCAGCAGTTGCCGATTACCAAGCAGTCTTTGCTGGGCGATTCCAAAAAATGTGTAGCGATCAACGTACCGGTGTTTCATTGCTGGTCTGTCACCACGCGGCGGTTTTTTTGAAAGGTGCACTGTGATTAATGCAGGTGATCGGGGGCTTCGGCCTTCCTTCGCTTTCCCCGGCGGCTCGGACCGCTTTAACGCAGACTTCTAGGGTTTTTCATGACGCGCTACATATTCGTCACGGGCGGTGTTGTTTCTTCATTGGGGAAAGGCATTGCCTCCGCTTCATTGGCGGCCATCCTGGAGGCGCGGGGACTTAAGGTCACCATGCTCAAGCTGGACCCGTACATCAACGTCGACCCGGGCACCATGAGCCCGTTCCAGCACGGTGAAGTGTTCGTCACCCACGACGGCGCCGAGACTGACCTGGACCTGGGCCACTACGAGCGGTTCATCCGCACGACCATGACCCAGAACAACAACTTCACCACCGGCCGTGTCTACGAGCACGTGTTGCGCAAAGAGCGTCGTGGTGACTACCTGGGTGCAACCATCCAGGTGATCCCGCACATCACTGACGAAATCAAGCGCCGCATCATCAAGGGTGCCGGCGATGCCGACGTGGCGATGGTCGAGATTGGTGGCACCGTGGGTGACATCGAGTCCCAACCGTTCCTCGAAGCCATCCGCCAACTGCGTTTCGAAGTCGGTGCCAAGCGCGCGATGCTGATGCACCTGACCCTGGTGCCGTACATCGCCACGGCCGGCGAGACCAAAACCAAGCCAACCCAGCACTCGGTCAAGGAACTGCGTTCCATCGGCCTGCAGCCGGATGTACTGGTGTGCCGCTCCGATCACCCGATCGACATTTCCTCGCGTCGCAAGATCGCGCAATTCACCAACGTTGAAGAACGTGCGGTGATCGCGCTGGAAGACGCCGACACCATCTACAAGATCCCGGGCATCCTGCACTCGCAAGGCCTGGACGATTTTGTGGTCGAGCGTTTCGGCCTGCAATGCAACGGCGCGGACCTGTCCGAGTGGGAGGCTGTGGTCGACGCCAAGCTCAACCCTGAGCACGAAGTCACCATCGCCATGGTCGGCAAGTACATGGAGCTGCTGGACGCGTACAAATCGCTGATCGAAGCGATGAGCCACGCCGGTATCAGCAACCGTACCAAGGTCAACCTGCGCTACATCGACTCCGAAGACATCGAGAACCAGGGCACTGCGCTGCTCGAAGGTGTCGACGCGATCCTCGTGCCAGGCGGTTTCGGCCTGCGTGGCGTGGAAGGCAAGATCACGGCCGTGCAGTATGCCCGTGAGAACAAGGTTCCTTACCTGGGTATCTGCCTGGGCATGCAGGTGGCCGTTATCGAGTTCGCTCGTAACGTGCTGGGTTGGAAAGACGCCAACTCCACCGAGTTCGACAGCAAAAGCGGTCACCCGGTCGTGGGCCTGATCACCGAGTGGGAAGATGCCACCGGTGCCGTCGAGACCCGTACCGAAGCCTCCGACCTGGGCGGCACCATGCGCCTCGGCGCGCAGGACTGCCTGCTGGAGCCGGGCTCGCTGGTTCACGATTGCTACGGCAAGGACGTGATCGTCGAGCGTCACCGTCACCGCTACGAAGTGAACAACAACCTGCTGCCGCAGATCAAAGAGGCTGGCCTGAAAATCTCCGGTCGCTCCGGTGATGGCGCGCTGGTTGAAGTGGTCGAGGCGCCGGATCATCCGTGGTTCGTGGCATGCCAGTTCCACCCTGAATTCACCTCGACGCCGCGCGACGGTCACCCGTTGTTCAGCGGTTTTGTCAAAGCAGCACTGACGCAACATCAGAAGAAGGCGTAACCCTGATGGCCCAGAAGATCATTCGCGTAGGCGACATCGAGATTGCCAACGACAAGCCCATGGTGCTGTTCGGCGGCATGAACGTACTGGAAAGCCGCGACATGGCGATGCAGGTCTGTGAAGAGTACGTAAAGGTCACCGAGAAACTCGGTATCCCGTACGTGTTCAAGGCCAGCTTCGACAAGGCCAACCGTTCGTCCGTGACCTCCTACCGCGGCCCGGGCCTTGAAGAAGGCATGCGGATCTTCCAGGACATCAAGCAAGCCTTCGGCGTGCCGATCATCACCGACGTCCACGAGCCTGAACAGGCTGCCGTGGTCGCCGAGGTGTGCGACATCATCCAGTTGCCGGCCTTCCTGTCGCGCCAGACCGACCTGGTCGTCGCGATGGCCAAGACCGGCGCTGTGATCAATATCAAGAAAGCCCAGTTCCTCGCGCCCCAGGAAATGAAGCACATCCTGAACAAGTGCGTGGAAGCGGGTAACGACCAGTTGATCCTTTGCGAGCGCGGTTCGAGCTTCGGCTACAACAACCTCGTGGTGGACATGCTCGGTTTCGGCATCATGAAACAGTTCGAATACCCGGTGTTCTTCGACGTGACCCACGCGCTGCAAATGCCCGGTGGTCGTGCCGATTCCGCTGGCGGGCGCCGTGCCCAGGTGCTGGACCTGGCCAAGGCAGGCATCAGCCAGTCCCTGGCGGGCCTGTTCCTGGAAGCCCACCCGGACCCGGACAACGCTAAATGCGACGGTCCTTGCGCCCTGCGCCTGGACAAACTGGAGCCATTCCTGGCCCAGCTCAAGCAGTTGGACGAACTGGTCAAGAGTTTTCCGACGGTAGAGACCGCGTAAGCGCCATTTCTCCGGTAAAGTATCCCACGCTAAAAGCTCAGGCCCCCGGGCCTGAGCCTTGTCGCCTGCAAGCCTGCCCCGTTGTTCCACCCTTGCGGTCGGTCAAAAGATTTCCTTCAGCTGCGTCGTTTTCGTCAACTTTGGAGTGTTTACAACAATGGCAAAAATCGTCGACATCAAAGGTCGTGAAGTTCTCGACTCCCGTGGCAACCCCACCGTCGAAGCCGACGTGCTTCTCGATAACGGCATCATCGGCAGCGCCTGCGCGCCGTCCGGTGCTTCCACCGGTTCGCGCGAAGCGCTGGAACTGCGTGATGGCGACAAGAGCCGTTACCTGGGCAAGGGTGTACTCAAGGCTGTAGCCAATATCAACGGCCCGATTCGTGACCTGTTGCTGGGCAAGGACCCGCTGGACCAGAAAGCCCTGGACCACGCGATGATCAAGCTCGACGGCACTGAAAACAAAGGCAGCCTGGGCGCCAACGCCATCCTCGCCGTGTCCCTGGCTGCTGCCAAGGCCGCTGCACAGGACCAGGACCTGCCCCTGTACGCTCACATTGCCAACCTGAACGGTACCCCGGGTGTCTACTCGATGCCGGTGCCGATGATGAACATCATCAACGGTGGCGAGCACGCCGACAACAACGTCGACATCCAGGAATTCATGGTGCAGCCGGTTGGCGCCAAGTCCTTCTCCGAAGGCCTGCGCATGGGCACCGAGATTTTCCATCACCTCAAGGCTGTGCTGAAGGCCCGTGGCCTGAGCACTGCCGTGGGTGATGAAGGTGGTTTCGCGCCGAACCTGGCGTCCAACGAAGACGCACTGAAAGTGATCTCCGAAGCCGTGGCCAACGCTGGCTACAAGCTGGGCACCGACGTGACCCTGGCCCTGGACTGCGCGGCCAGCGAGTTCTACGAGGACGGTAAATACAACCTGTCCGGCGAAGGCCAGGTATTCAACTCCGAAGGTTTCGCTGAATACCTGAAGGGCCTGACCCAGCGCTACCCGATCATCTCGATCGAAGACGGCCTGGACGAGTCCGACTGGGACGGCTGGAAAATCCTGACCGACAAGATCGGCGAGAAGATCCAACTGGTGGGCGACGACCTGTTCGTGACCAACACCAAGATCCTGAAAGAAGGCATCGATAAAAAGATCGCCAACTCGATCCTGATCAAGTTCAACCAGATCGGCACCCTGACCGAAACACTGGAAGCCATCCAGATGGCCAAGGCTGCGGGCTACACCGCCGTGATCTCCCACCGCTCCGGCGAAACCGAAGATTCGACCATTGCCGACCTGGCCGTGGGCACCTCGGCGGGCCAGATCAAGACCGGTTCGCTGTGCCGTTCCGACCGCGTTTCCAAGTACAACCAGTTGCTGCGTATCGAAGAGCAACTGGCCGGCAAAGCCAAGTACAACGGTCGTGGCGAGTTTCGCGGCTGATCAGTAAATGCTAAAAAGTCGGCGGATTGCGTCGGAAAGCTCACGACAGTGTGTAATTCGACGCTAATCTGATGGCTATCAAGCACAAGCCTGGTTTTTCCAGGCTTCGTGCTATCAGTTGCTGCAAAAGTTTTGCATGGCGGTCTTTTTTCACTGGATACCCGATATTCGATGCGCAGTCCCAATTGGTTGTTCCTCGTCTTGCTCTTGTTGCTGGCTGGCCTGCAGTACCGCCTGTGGGTGGGTAATGGCAGCTTTGCGCAGGTAAAAGACCTGACCCAGCAAATTGCCGACCAGCACGCCGAAAACGAACGCCTGCTGGAGCGCAACCGCGTCCTCGATGCCGAGGTGCTTGAGCTGAAAAAAGGTACGGAGACCGTTGAAGAACGAGCCCGTCATGAACTGGGCATGGTCAAGGAGGGTGAAACCCTCTACCAGTTGGCCCAATGAGTCACCATTTACCGGCCTTCTGGGCCGTGATTCCTGCCGCGGGCGTCGGCGCCCGTATGGCTGCGGACCGTCCCAAGCAATACTTGCAACTGGGCGGGCGCACAATTCTCGAACACAGCCTTGGCTGTTTTCTCGACCATCCGAACCTCAAGGGGTTGGTGGTCAGTCTTGCTTCTGATGATCCATATTGGCCTACCTTGGCGTGTGCTGCGGACCCGCGTATCCAGCGTGCGGACGGCGGCTCTGAGCGCTCGGGCTCGGTGCTCAATGCCTTGCTGCAACTCAATGCCCTGGGCGCCAGTGATGACGACTGGGTATTGGTGCACGATGCCGCGCGCCCCAACCTGAGCCGTGATGATCTCGACAAGCTCCTGTTTGAACTGGCGGATGACCCGGTGGGCGGCTTGC
Organism: Pseudomonas lurida; assembly: GCF_002563895.1. Classification (NCBI taxonomy): domain Bacteria; kingdom Pseudomonadati; phylum Pseudomonadota; class Gammaproteobacteria; order Pseudomonadales; family Pseudomonadaceae; genus Pseudomonas; species Pseudomonas lurida. The sequence goes on from NZ_PDJB01000001.1 coordinate 1,460,741, forward strand.
TGGCCGTGCCGGCTCGCGACACTCTCAAGCGCGTCGACAAGCACGGTCGTGTTGTGGAAACCGTCGACCGCAGCCTGATCTGGCAGGCCTACACGCCTCAAATGTTCCGCCTGGGTGCGTTACACCGTGCGTTGGCCGACAGCCTGGTGGCCGATGCCGTGATAACCGATGAAGCATCGGCCATGGAATGGTCCGGCCAGGCGCCGCGCTTGATCGAAGGGCGCTCGGACAATATCAAGGTGACCCGGCCGGAAGATCTGGAGTGGTTGCGGTTGCGGTGGGCGAACCGCGGGTAGCCAGCTTCCATATCGACCGCGTCCTGCAGGGTAAACGTGGTCAAATGTGGGAGCTGGCTTGCCTGCGAAGCGCCCGGCACAAACAACTACCAATTACCGACTGTACTCCGGCCGCCCAGCCAACCCTTCCTTGAGGAAATCCACCAGTTTCCTGACCTTGGGCGACAAATGCCGCTGCTGCGGATACAGCGCCCATACGGCGGTGTTCGGCGGTTGATGCGCCTCCAGCAATGACACCAGTGCACCACTGTGCAGGTGCTCGAGTACGTAATAATCCGGCAGTTGGCACAACCCCACCCCTTGCAACGTCGCGTCCAATACCGCTTGGCCACTGTTGCAGCGCCAGTTGCCCTGCACGCGCTGGGAAAATTCCCGCCCGTCCTGGGCCAGTTGCCAGATATCCGAGCTGCCGATCAGGCAGTTATGCCGACTCAATTCCGACAGGCTATGTGGCCGACCGTACCGTGCCAGGTAGGACGGCGATGCGCACAGGTACATGCGCCTCGGTGCCAGCCGGCTGGCAACCATGCGCGAATCCTGCAAGCGCCCCAGGCGAATCGCCAGGTCGAGGCCTTCGTGCACCAAGTCCAGTTGGCGGTTGCTCAGCTCGATGTCTACCCGCAACTGCGGATAGAGCCCCATGAACCGCGTGACCAGTGGCACGATAAAGCGCTCGCCGTAAGCCACGGCGCAGGTCATGCGCAGCATGCCCTTGGGTTCACTGGTGAGATCGCCGACGGCGCGTAGCGCCTCCTCACGACCGTCCTGGAGTCGCTGGCAATGTTGCAGGAAGGTCTGGCCCGCTTCGGTCAGGGTCACCTTGCGCGTACTGCGATACAACAACCGCGTTTGCAGGCGCTCCTCCAGCCGTGCCACCTGACGGCTGATGTGCGAGGACGACACTCCCAGCCTTTCCGCGGCGGCAGTGAATTGACTGCACTCGGCCACCGCGACGAATTCATCGATGCCTTCCCAGCGGTTTTCCAGCATGTCGGATTATCCCTGTACAGCAATAAAGTTTTGCTTTGGCCTGGATTATTAATCAACCAGCCATGTTTTACACTCAACGCCTCAGTTTTTAACTCCCTGGAGAAACCCGGATGATCAAGTCCCGTGCCGCCGTAGCGTTCGAAGCCAAGAAGCCCCTTGAAATCGTCGAAGTGGATGTGGCTATGCCCAAGGCGGGTGAAGTGCTGTTGCGCGTGGTCGCGTCCGGCGTTTGCCACACCGATGCCTACACCCTCTCGGGTGCCGACCCGGAAGGTATCTTCCCGTCGATCCTCGGTCACGAAGGCGGGGCGGTGGTCGAGGCGATTGGCGAGGGCGTGACGTCCGTGGCCGTCGGTGATCATGTGATCCCGCTGTACACCCCGGAGTGCGGCAAGTGCAAATTCTGCCTGTCGGGCAAGACCAACCTGTGCCAGGCCATCCGCTCCACCCAGGGCAAAGGCCTGATGCCAGACGGCACCACGCGTTTTTCCTACAAGGGCCAGCCGATTTTCCACTACATGGGGACCTCGACCTTCTCCGAGTACACCGTGCTGCCGGAAATTTCCGTGGCCAAGATTCCTAAAGAGGCGCCGCTGGAAAAAGTCTGCCTATTGGGGTGTGGCGTCACTACCGGCATCGGCGCGGTGATCAACACCGCCAAGGTCAAGCCGGGCGATACCGTGGCGATCTTCGGCCTCGGCGGTATCGGCCTGTCTGCGGTGATCGGCGCAGTCAAGGCCAAGGCAGGCCGCATCATCGCCATCGACATCAACCCGGCCAAGTTCGAGATCGCCAAGCAACTGGGTGCCACCGACTGCATTAACCCGAAAGACTACGATCGCCCGATCCAGGACGTGATCGTCGACCTCACCGACGGCGGCGTGGACTTCTCGTTCGAATGTATCGGCAACGTGCAACTGATGCGCGCGGCCCTCGAGTGCTGCCACAAAGGCTGGGGCGAGTCGGTGATCATTGGTGTCGCCGGTGCCGGCCAGGAAATCGCGACGCGTCCATTCCAGTTGGTGACCGGTCGCGTCTGGCGCGGTTCGGCATTCGGTGGCGTGCGCGGCCGTTCCGAACTGCCGAGCTACGTGGAAATGGCCCAGACCGGCGAGATCCCGCTGGACACCTTCATCACCCACACCATGGGCCTGGAAGACATCAACAAAGCGTTTGACCTGATGCATGAAGGCAAGAGCATTCGCACCGTCATCCATTTCTGAAGCAGCGGCAAGCGACAAGCGACAAGCTGAAAGTGAGCACGCCTTACTTGCAGCTGGTTGCTTGCCGCTTGCAGCTGGGAGCATTCTCATGACCCTGGAAAACATCTCCTGCCAGAAGAGTTTTGGTGGCTGGCACAAACGTTACAAACACAGCTCCCATGTGCTCGGCTGCGACATGACCTTCGCCGTCTACCTGCCGCCGCAAGCGGAGCAGGGCGGCAAGTTGCCGGTGCTGTACTGGTTGTCCGGTCTCACCTGTACCGATGAGAACTTCATGCAGAAGGCCGGTGCACAGCGCATGGCCGCCGAACTGGGGTTGATCATCGTCGCGCCAGATACCAGCCCGCGTGGGCCGGGTGTACCCGGTGATCCGGATAATGCGTGGGATTTCGGCCTTGGCGCCGGCTTCTACCTCAATGCCACCCAAGAACCCTGGGCCAAGCACTATCGGATGCATGACTACGTGGTGCAGGAGTTGCCGGCGTTGGTTGAGGCGCATTTCCCTGCATCGGACAAACGTGGCATCAGCGGCCATTCGATGGGTGGGCACGGTGCGTTGGTGTGTGCCCTGCGCAACCCCGGGCGCTACCAATCGGTGTCAGCGTTTTCGCCCATCAATAACCCGATGGATTGCCCGTGGGGCCAGAAAGCCTTTTCGCGTTACTTGGGCGAAGAGCGCTCCAAGTGGCGCGAATGGGACGCCTGCGTGCTGATCAGCGAAGCCTCGGAAAAACTGCCGCTGCTGGTGGACCAGGGCGATCGCGACGATTTCCTCGCCGTGCAACTCAAGCCTGAAGCCCTGCAGCAAGCGGCCAAGGCGGCGAACCATCCGCTGGAACTGCGCCTGCAACCCGGCTATGACCACAGCTACTTCTTTATTGCCAGCTTCATCGAAGATCATTTGCGACACCACGGCCGTGCTTTGCTCGGTTAATGTGAGGCAAAAGTAGGTAGAATCACGCCCTGAATTAAATCGGGGCGTTTTTTTATGCGTATTGGCCACGGCTACGATGTGCACCGTTTCGCTGAAGGCGATTTCATTACCTTGGGCGGCGTGCGCATTGCACATCACCATGGTTTGCTGGCTCATTCCGATGGCGACGTTGTGTTGCATGCCTTGAGCGATGCCTTGCTCGGCGCGGCGGCGTTGGGCGATATCGGCAAGCACTTTCCGGACACCGATCCGACCTTCAAGGGTGCGGACAGTCGTGTATTGCTGCGTCATGTCGTCGGCCTGATCCATGCCAAGGGCTGGAAGGTCGGCAACGTCGACAACACCATCGTGGCCCAGGCGCCGAAGATGGCCCCCCATATCGAGTCGATGCGCGCGCTGATTGCGGCCGACCTGCAAATTGAACTGGACCAAGTGAACGTGAAAGCCACCACCACCGAAAAGCTCGGGTTCACCGGTCGTGAAGAGGGCATCGCCGTGCACTCCGTTGCCTTGTTGCTGCGCGCATGAACGATCTGCAATTGTTGGGGCCGCGGGCCTATGGCGAGGCCCTGGGCAGCGCGGTACTGAAGGCGACCGCCGAAGACTTCCAGGTCGACGAAGTGCTGGATATCCCGCTGACCGGCGAGGGTGAACACCTGTGGTTGTGGGTCGAGAAGCGAGGCCTCAACACCGAGGAAGCCGCGCGGCGCATCGCCAAGGCGGCCGGCGTGCCGTTGCGCACCGTCAGTTATGCCGGGCTCAAGGATCGCCAGGCGTTGACCCGCCAGTGGTTCAGCGTGCAGCTGCCGGGCAAGGCCGACCCGGACATGAGTGCCGCAGAAAACGACACCCTCAAGATCCTCAAGACCGGTCGCCACAAGCGCAAGCTGCAGCGCGGCGCGCATTCGGCCAATGGTTTCACCTTGCGCCTGACGCAGTTGGCCGGTGATACCGCCGCCATCGACGCGCGGTTGCAACTGATCGCCCAACACGGCATTCCGAACTACTTCGGTGCCCAGCGCTTTGGTCACAACGGTGGCAACGTCGTCGACGCTCGTGAGTGGGCCGCACGCAAAGCCTTGCCCGAGCAGCGCAATGTGCGTTCGCGGCTGCTGTCCACGGCGCGCAGCTTTCTGTTCAACAAGGTGCTGGCGGCACGTGTGGCCGACGGTTCATGGCAGCGCGCCCAGGTCGGCGACCTGCTGGCCTTTACCGACAGCCGCAGTTTTTTCCCGGCAGGCGAAGCGGAATGCAACGACCCGCGCCTGGCGATTCTGGACCTGCACCCCACGGGGCCGCAGTGGGGCGAAGGTGATTCACCTGCCAGTGGTGCGACCTTTGAGCTTGAGCAGGCGGTGGCCGCCGGGGAAGCCGACTTGCGCGATTGGCTGGTGAATGCCGGCATGAGCCAGGAACGTCGCATTCTGCGACTGCCCATTGGCGGTTTGACGTGGCATTATCCCTCGCTGGACATTCTGCAATTGGAATTCGTCCTGCCGGCCGGATGCTTCGCCACTGTCTTGGTGCGCGAGCTTGTTGATCTGGTCCCGGTGGGGCAGACGGACAACCCATGCGTATTCTGATATCAAACGATGACGGTGCCACCGCACCCGGCCTTGCTGCGCTCTATGCTGCGCTGGAAGATTATGCCGAGTGCTTGGTGGTGGCCCCCGACCAGGACAAGAGCGGCGCCAGCAGTTCGCTGACGCTCGACCGTCCGTTGCACCCGCAAGTCCTGGCCAATGGCTTTATCAGCGTGAACGGCACCCCTACCGACTGCGTCCACCTGGCGATCAACAGCCTGCTGGATCACGAGCCGGACCTAGTGGTGTCGGGCATCAACCTGGGTGCGAACCTGGGTGATGACGTGCTGTATTCCGGTACCGTGGCGGCTGCGCTTGAAGGGCGTTTCCTGGGGCGCACCGCGTTCGCCTTTTCGTTTGCCTCGCGCCAACTGGATAACCTGCCCACCGCCGCGTATTTTGCGCGCAAGCTGGTGCAAGCCCACGGCTCCCTCAACCTGCCGCCGCGTACCGTGCTCAACGTCAATATCCCCAACCTGCCCCTTGACCATATTCGCGGCATCCAGCTGACGCGCCTGGGCCATCGTGCCCGTGCGGCAGCGCCGCTGAAGGTGGTCGACCCGCGTGGCAAGGAAGGCTATTGGATCGCGGCAGCGGGCGATGCCGAAGATGGCGGTGAGGGCACGGACTTTCATGCGGTGATGCAAGGTTATGTATCGATTACCCCATTGCAATTTGATCGTACCTTCAGTGACGCCTTCAGTGGTCTTGATGGCTGGCTGGAGGAACTGCGCTGATGGGCCGTGAACAAGACGACTTGCTGCGCCGGGGTATCGGGATGACGTCCCAGCGTACCCGCGAACGCCTGATCCAGCGCCTGTACGAAGAGGGCTTGTCCAACGCCCAGGTGCTGGAAGTGATCCGGCGCACGCCTCGGCACCTGTTTGTCGATGAAGCCCTGGCCCACCGTGCGTATGAAGACACGGCGCTGCCCATCGGCCACAACCAGACCATCTCCCAGCCTTACATGGTGGCGCGCATGAGCGAGCTGCTGCTGGCGGCGGGGCCGTTGGACAAAGTGTTGGAAATCGGCACCGGTTCCGGTTACCAGACCGCCGTGCTCGCGCAACTGGTGGAGCGCGTGTTCTCGGTGGAGCGCATCAAGGTATTGCAAGACCGTGCCAAGGAGCGCCTGGTGGAGTTGAACCTGCGCAACGTGGTGTTCCGCTGGGGTGATGGCTGGGAAGGCTGGCCGGCGCTGGCGCCATACAACGGCATCATCGTGACCGCCGTGGCCACCGATGTGCCGCAAGCGTTGCTCGATCAGCTCGCTCCCGGCGGGCGTCTGGTGATCCCGGTGGGCTCCGGTGAAGTGCAACAATTGATGCTCATTATCCGTGAGGACGAAGGCTTTTCCCGGCATGTGCTCGGGGCCGTTCGTTTTGTGCCGTTGCTCAATGGCCCGCTGGCCTGATCAATTTTTGCCAGCGGTGAATTCTGCTGGCGGGGATGTGTCTTACAGCGGGGTCTATTGAGTCAACATGACTGGGGCGACGAATCAACACGCTGAACGATTGGTTTCAGACATGTGCCGGTAAAACTCTATTGCCCAGTTATACTTGCGTCATATTTCAAGCCTGATACAGGCGTTCATGTTCAGCCACCACAAAGGGAGCGGCGGGTGAGTCTCACAGGTCTTGCGCAGCGTATGAGTAAAACAAGCTTTCATCGACTGGTGCTTGGCCTCGTCTTCAGTTCCGTACTGGTAGGGTGTTCCAGCTCGCCAAGCAGCGGCGCGCGGGTGGTTGATCGTAATAATGCCGCTCCGCAGAAGCCTACGGTCACCACCGGGCAATATGTGGTGCGCAAGGGCGATACGCTTTTCTCGATTGCCTTCCGTTATGGCTGGGACTACAAGGCGCTCGCAGCTCGTAACAATATTCCCGTGCCCTACACGATACATCCAGGTCAGACGATTCGCTTCGACGGTCGCACCGGCTCAACGCCAACGGCAGTTGTGACAAACACTGGATCTTCGCCATCGTCCTCCAGCAAAACCACCATCATTACCCGGCCTGCAGGCAGTGCCACGCCAGCCCCTGCAGCCAAGCCGGCACCCGCGCCGCTGCCGCCTGCCGGGCCTGCCCCAACCGGTTGGGGGTGGCCTTCAAACGGTATCCTGATTGGAAAATTCTCTTCAAACGGTAGTTTGAATAAAGGCATTGATATCGCCGGGGATTTGGGACAGCCTGTTTTAGCTGCGTCTGATGGGACAGTGGTGTACGCCGGGAGTGGTTTACGGGGCTACGGCGAGCTGGTCATCATCAAACACAGCGATACCTACGTAAGTGCTTACGGCCACAACCGTAGGCTGTTGGTTCGGGAGGGGCAGCAGGTCAAAGTCGGACAGACAATTGCCGAAATGGGGTCAACTGGTACAGACCGGGTGAAACTGCACTTTGAGATTCGCCGTCAAGGGAAGCCTGTAGATCCACTGCAATTCCTACCCCGTCGTTGATGTGTTGCACAGCCTGTTCCTCGCGTAGAAGGAACAGGCTCCAGCGTTGCCAAGGATAGAGGCGTCGCTTGAGCTTGAGGTCGAACTCACCAAAGGACTATAACAATGGCTCTCAGTAAAGAAGCGCCGGAGTTTGACATCGACGATGAGGTTCTCCTTATGGAGACCGGCATCGCTACGGAATCGATGTCGAATGAGGGACCTGCTGTACCTTCAGTTCGCACCAAATCCAAGAACTCCACCGCGTTAAAACAACACAAGTACATTGACTACACACGGGCGCTCGACGCGACCCAGCTGTACCTCAATGAAATCGGCTTTTCCCCTCTGCTGACCCCCGAAGAAGAAGTCCATTTTGCGCGCTTGTCGCAAAAGGGCGATCCGGCTGGGCGCAAGCGCATGATCGAAAGCAACCTGCGCCTGGTGGTGAAAATCGCCCGACGCTACGTCAATCGTGGGCTGTCCCTGTTGGACTTGATCGAGGAAGGCAACCTGGGCTTGATCCGGGCGGTGGAGAAGTTCGACCCAGAGCGGGGCTTTCGTTTTTCAACCTATGCCACCTGGTGGATTCGCCAGACCATCGAACGGGCGATCATGAATCAGACCCGCACGATCCGGTTGCCGATCCATGTGGTCAAGGAGCTCAACGTCTACCTGCGGGCAGCGCGTGAGCTTACCCAAAAACTCGATCATGAACCTTCGCCTGAAGAGATCGCCAACCTGCTGGAAAAACCGGTAGGGGAGGTCAAGCGCATGCTCGGCTTGAACGAGCGCGTGTCTTCGGTCGATGTCTCGCTGGGTCCGGATTCGGATAAAACCCTGCTGGACACCCTGACGGATGATCGCCCTACAGATCCTTGCGAGCTGTTGCAGGACGATGATCTTTCCCAAAGCATTGACCAGTGGCTGTCGGAGCTCACGGACAAGCAGCGCGAGGTGGTGATTCGCCGCTTCGGCCTGCGCGGCCATGAGAGCAGCACCCTGGAGGACGTAGGCCTGGAAATCGGCCTGACCCGTGAGCGGGTGCGGCAGATCCAGGTGGAAGGGCTCAAGCGCTTGCGTGAGATCCTGGAGAAGAATGGCTTGTCGAGTGAGTCACTGTTCCAGTAAGTGACGCAGGACTAAGTGTGGGAGCGGGCTTGTTCGCGAGTGCGGAGTATCAGTTGAGAGATGTGCCGACTGATCCACCGCACTCGCGAGCAAGCCCGCTCCCACATTTTTTATGCCTGGATCAACCGCAGCGCCAAATAGCAGGCATAAAAAAACCCCGCTTTTGAGGGCGGGGTCTTTTCGACTAAGTCAGTACAAGTTAGATAACTTGAACTTCTTCAGCTTGCATGCCTTTCTGACCGCGGGTAGCGATGAAAGAAACCTGTTGGCCTTCTTTCAGGCTTTTGAAGCCGTCGGATTGGATAGCTTTGAAGTGAACGAACAGGTCGTCACCGGATTGTGGAGTGATGAAGCCGAAGCCTTTTTCATCGTTGAACCACTTAACGGTACCAGTTTGGCGATTAGACATGGTGTATCTCCTTGGACAAAGTTAACTGCGACTCAGGAAAAGCCCTGGCCGAGACTGAGTGCAAAGAGCAGGAAAAATTCTTGGAGATGGTTGGATCGAAATTCAACATATCGTGTAGAGATTCTCAGTGACACAAGCAGCACAGTGGCGCCACCTTAACCCTTTTTCCGGAACGTGCCAATGGTATTTCCGAAGGTTTCTCCAAATTCGTGACTGGCGGTGGTATTTCCAGTCACCCTGAATGGCACTACGGGTACCGGCCACGCTGGTTGAGGCTTTAAAGGCAGGCGCATTTGTCGCGACATTCTTCAACAAAAGCCCCGTGGCCTTTGAACCCCAACGCCGGCCCCGGTAAGATGCCCAACAGAATTTTTCCACCTCGCTATTCAGGACACCCGCCATGAGCATCAAATCGGACAAGTGGATTCGCCGCATGGCGCAAGAGCACGGCATGATCGAACCGTTCGTCGAGCGCCAGATCCGTGGTCAAGGCGATGCCCCTGTGATTTCCTACGGCGTTTCCAGCTACGGCTACGACGTACGTTGCGCCGATGAGTTCAAGGTGTTCACCAACATCAATTCGGCGATCGTCGATCCGAAGAACTTCGACGAAAAGAGCTTCGTCGACGTCAAGAGCGACGTGTGCATCATTCCGCCAAACTCCTTCGCCCTGGCGCGCACCGTGGAGTTCTTCCGTATTCCCCGCGATGTGCTGACCATCTGCCTGGGCAAGAGCACCTACGCGCGTTGCGGCATCATCGTCAACGTGACGCCGCTTGAGCCCGAGTGGGAAGGCCACGTGACCCTGGAGTTCTCCAACACCACCACCTTGCCGGCGAAAATCTACGCCAACGAGGGTGTGGCGCAGATGCTGTTCCTGCAGTCCGACGAGGACTGTGAAGTGTCCTACAAAGACCGCGCAGGCAAGTACCAAGGCCAACGCGGCGTCACCCTCCCACGCGCTTGATCGAAAGGTCTTACGCGTAAAGGGAATTAGTCTGCGGAAAGTGACTCTATCTAGGTGTACTGCCTCGGCGCGTGTAAAACGCGCCGAGCCACGCTTGAGGAGTACCTTATGAAGATCGACCCGAGAATCAGCGCAGAACTTGCCCGGCTTGAACCCAACCAGATTGGCGTTCTGGCCTGGTCCCTGATGGCCGATCCTGCTTATGCGGGCGGCATTCCCGGCCAACCCGAGCCGGATTACCCACAACCCACCGAACCGGGTGAACCGACCTTGCCGGACGAGCCACCACCCGCGCCTGTCGCCTGATACCTGGAAGGCCGGTCATCGCACTGGCCATACCTCGTGGTCGCCGATCACGAAGATTCGGCGGTCATTCTCCTGTTCCACCGCAAAGCCACCGGTAAATGCCCCGAACGCCGGCAGCAAGCTGACCCGCGTCCCGATCTGAAAGCACGGCAACCTTAGGCTCTGCCGGCCTCTGCCACGCAAGCGATATACCGGATGTACATGCCCCGCCAGCACATGATGGCTGGGATGCGCATCCGGTTCGTGCTGCAGGGCGAAAGGACCCATCAGCAGCGGCTCTGGGACGACCTCGATGTTCAAGTCGACAGGCGGGTCACCGGCGCGCTTGTCGTGATTGCCGCGAATCAGGGTCATCGCCAATTTGTCATGACGTGCGCGCCAGGCTCTCAGCGCGCTCAGGGTGCCGCTGGCATGTGAGCCGGGGCCGTGCAGGAAATCGCCGAGAAAGATCACCTGCGTGCACGGTAGCGCGGATAGCAGCCGATCCAGGCGCTGCAGGTTCTCGGTGGTGGTCCCCTGTGGCACCGGCTGGCCCAGGCTGCGATAGGCGGATGCCTTGCCGAAATGCGCGTCGGCTATCAGCAAGCACTGTCGAGCGGGCCAGTACACCGCCTTTTCGGCCAGCAGCCACAACGCTTCCCCCTCCAGCATCAATGAGCAATGCATCAGCGCTTCCCGTTATCCGCGACTTTTTCCAGGTCCTTGACCATCCGCGCAATGCGCTCCGAGAGTTTTTCCGAACTGAGGCTTTCGCGCATTCGCTCCACCAGCAATGGAAAGGCCAGGGGCGTAGGCCGTTCGATCAGGTGCAGGTCTCGTTTGAGCGCTGAAAGATGACGCAATGTCTCATCCAACCGATGAATATCCAACTCATCGCGCAGGACTTCTTCCCCGGCCTGGGTCAGCAGCAGGTTCTGCGGGTCATATTGCTTGAACACCTCAAAGAACAAGCCGCTGGAGGCCTGCACCTGCCGCGTACTTTTCGGTGCACCCGGATATCCGGCAAACACCAGCCCGGCAATACGTGCGATCTCGCGAAAGCGGCGCAGGGCCAGTTCACCGGCATTCAGACTGGCCGCCACGTGCTCCAGCAAATGCTCAGGGCTCAGTAACGATTCATTCAGCAGCGCCGGCCAGTCCACTTCGGTGGCGCTCAACAACTCCAGCCCGTAATCATTGACTGCAATCGAAAAAGTCACTGCCTGCCGCTGGCTCACCCGCCACGCCAGCAGGCTCGCCAGGCCCAAGTGCACCTGGCGCCCGGCGAACGGATAGAGAAACAGGTGCCACCCCTCCCTGGACTTCAACGCCTCGGCCAGCAAATGCTTGCGCGTCGGCAGGCCCGACCAGCGCAACTGCGTCTGCAACAGAGACTGCACCGCCTGCATCTCCGGGCCTTCATAGTGACCGTGCGCCGCCGCATCAAAGCGCTCCACCACGGCCTGGGCCAGCTCATTGGAAAGGGGCATGCGCCCGCCATTCCAGCGCGGTACGGCGGCTTTTTTCGCGGTGCTGCGGCGTACATAGGCGGTCATGTTTTCCACCCGTACCAGCTCCAGCAAGCGACCGGCAAATAGAAAGCCGTCGCCAGGCTTGAGCCGCGCAATAAAGCCTTCCTCGACACTCCCCAGATTCTTGCCGCCACCGCCCTTGCTCCAGAATTTCAGCTGGATACTGGCATCGCTGACGATCGTGCCCACGCTCATCCGATGACGACGCGCCAGCCGGGCATCGGGGACACGCCATACCCCATGCTCGTCTGGTTCTACGCGGCGGTAATCCGGGTAGGCGGTCAGCGAGAGGCCGCCATGGCGCACAAAACCCAGCGCCCACGCCCAGTCTGCGTCCGTGAGGTCGCGATAAGCCCTGGCACCGCGCACCTCGGCCAGTAAGGCATCGGGTGTAAACCCGCCGCCCAGCGCCATGCTGACCAAATGTTGTACGAGCACATCCAATGGCTTGCGCGGTGATTCCCGCGCTTCAATGCGCCGCTGGGCAATCGCATCCTGGGCCGCCGCGGCTTCCACCAGCTCCAGGCTGTGGGTCGGCACCAACGTCACCCGCGATGGCCGCCCTGGCGCATGCCCCGAACGCCCGGCGCGCTGCATCAAGCGCGCCACACCTTTGGCCGAGCCGATCTGCAGTACGCGCTCCACGGGCAGGAAGTCCACCCCCAGGTCGAGGCTCGATGTGCACACCACCGCCTTGAGCTGGCCGTCTTTCAGCGCCCGTTCCACCCAATCGCGGGTTTCCCGGGACAACGAACCGTGGTGCAGGGCAATCACCCCGGCCCAGTCCGGCCGGGCGTCCAGTAAGGCCTGATACCAGATTTCCGATTGTGCCCGCGTATTGGTAAACACCAGGCAGCTACTGCTGGCGTCCACCTCGGCCACCACCTGGGGCAACATCTTCAAGCCGATGTGCCCGGCCCAGGGAAAGCGCTCGGCGACGGGTGGCAGCAAGGTGTCGACCTGCAGCTGTTTAGCCGTTTTGCCTTGCACGTTGATCCCGCCCCCTTGTGGGACCAGTACTTCCAAGGCGTGGGACTGGTTGCCCAAGGTCGCCGAGATACCCCACACCATCAGCTCCGGATGCCAACGCCGCAGCCGTGCCAGCGCCAGTTGCAACTGTACGCCGCGCTTGTTGCCAATCAATTCATGCCATTCATCCACGACCACCATGCGCAGGTGCGCCAGGCCCACTTCGCTGTCGGCGCGCGCCAGCATCAGGGTCAGGCTTTCCGGCGTGGTGATCAGTGCAGTGGGTTGGCGCCGTGTCTGCCGGGCGCGCTCACTGCTGCTGGTATCGCCGGTGCGCAGGCCGACATTCCAGGGAATCTCCAATGTTTCAAGCGGTGCTTCGAGGGCGCGCGCGGTGTCGGCCGCCAGGGCACGCATGGGCGTGATCCACAGCACCGTCAGGGGTTCAGCGGGAGGTTTGCGTTTACCCGTCACGGGCGGGCGAGTGATGGCGAAGCGATTGAGGGCGGCAAACCACAGCGCATAGGTCTTACCCGCGCCGGTGCTGGCATGCAGCAACCCCGACTGGCCCCCCTTGACCGCCGCCCATACGTCTTTCTGAAAGGCGAACGGCTTCCAGCCTTTGGCGGCAAACCATTGTTTGGCGAAGTCGATGGGTTTTGCCATGCGGTGGCTGAACTCTGGAAGGCCTATTCCACAGACCTTCACGGAGTATCAAAGGTTTAACGCAATCCTTGTAGGCGCCGGTTTGCCGGCGATGGCGGCCCGACAGCCAACCGCTATCTAACGGTTGCCCCGCGATCCAAAAATGTGGGAGCGGGCTTGCTCGCGAAGGCGCCCTGACAGCCGACCAGGAGATTGGATCAGACCGGGTACATATCCGTTATCTAGGTAACGGCTGCTAGGGGTTCCGCTCTTACAGCGGGTCACTTTGGAAAAGCCCCAAAGTAACCAAAAGGCTCTTGCCCCAACACTCGGCACCTCGCCTAGGCTCGGTGTGCCCGTAATCCGACAGTGATTTGGGGGGCCGCCGCCACGCGCCCTCCATGGCGCGGGGCGGCTAAACCGGCATCCCTGCCGGTTTACCCCCCAAATCCCTGTCGAATTCCGGCCAGCGTGTTTGATGGGGCGCTAGGATCAAAGGCAAGATCAAAAGCCAGATCAAGAGCGGCTCGCTTCGCATCGTGGTTGGCGCTGGGTGCTTCAGAATGGTGTAGAAGCCTGTGCTGATCGCCGGTAAGGCGGCTCCTTGGTTATTTCAGGTTGCCGCTCAGGAACTGCTGCAAACGCTCACTCTTCGGGTTACCCAGCACGTCCTCAGGTGCGCCTTGCTCTTCCACCAGGCCCTTGTGCAGGAACAGCACCTGGCTCGATACCTTGCGTGCAAAGCTCATCTCGTGGGTCACCATGATCATGGTGCGACCTTCCTCGGCGAGGCCCTGGATCACCTTCAACACTTCGCCTACCAGCTCCGGGTCGAGGGCCGAGGTGGGTTCGTCGAACAGCATCACCTCCGGTTCCATCGCCAGGGCGCGGGCGATGGCCACGCGTTGCTGCTGGCCGCCGGACAGGAACGCCGGGTACTGATCGGCTACGCGCGCCGGCAAACCCACCTTGTCCAGGTAGCGACGGGCACGATCTTCGGCGTCCTTCTTGCTGCAACCCAGCACCCGGCGCGGTGCCATGGTGATGTTTTCCAGCACGCTCATGTGGCTCCACAGGTTGAAGTGCTGGAACACCATTGCCAGGCGCGTGCGCAGGCGCTGCAGTTCGGCATCATCGGCCACGCGCATGCCGTGGCGGTCGCTGACCATGCGGATCGGTTGGCCGTCGAGGGTCATGGCGCCGTCGTTGGGGGTTTCCAGGAAGTTGATGCAGCGCAAAAAGGTGCTCTTGCCCGAGCCGCTGGCGCCGATCAGGCTGATCACGTCACCGGTCCTGGCCTTGAGCGAAACACCTTTGAGCACCTCATTGTCGCCATAGCTTTTATGCAGGCCTTCAACGGTCAATTTGTACATGGGGCGTGCATCCTCAAGGCGAAAGTAGATAGCCGCTGCGGTAGGCCTCGGTGCCTGCGACATGGCCGATGACCATCCCGGCAGTGGCCATGCGGCGCAGCGAACGGGCGTAAAGCAGGCCGGCCTTCTGGCAGCGCACCGGCGTTACGCGGTCGGAAATGGGGTCGATGATTTCAGCGATCAACTGCCCGGCTTCCAGGTATTCACCCGGCAGTGCGCTGAACACCAGCAGGCCGCCGACTGGAGTTGCCACCGGTTCAACGCCGGCCAGCGGCGTGGCCGGGTAGGGCAGTTCGGGCAGTGGTGCTGCATCGCCCGCAATGGCGCCGAAATGAATCAGGTAATTGATGATCGCCTGACAGTCGAGGCTGGCCAGGCCATGGTTGACGTCGCCCTGGCCGCGCAGTTCTACGGTCACCGAGAAACTGCCCATGGGGATCGCAAAGCGCTCGCCGAAGCGTTGCTGCAATCGCCACCACACCAGGGTGAAACACTCATCGAAGGACTGCCCGCCGGAATCGGTGGCCAGCAGGTTGGCCTCCGAACCGATATAGCGTGCCAATGGTTCCACCTGCGGCCAGGCTTCGGGGGTGGTGTACAGATGCGCCACGGCTTCGAAGTCGCAATGCAGGTCCAGCACCATATCGGCGTCGCAGGCCAGGCGTTGCAGCACCAGCCGCTGGGATTGCAGTTGGGTGTCGGCGCGTTGTGCAGCGAGGGCGGTGGACAACGCGGCGCGGACCAACTTGACGTTCTGCCGGGGATCGTCCCCAAGCTCGTTCTCGATCTGGTCACCCACCGTTTCACTGAGGTCGACAAACAGGCGATTGAAGTTCTGCCCGCTCTCCAGCTCGTAGCGGCCCAGCGGGATATCCATCAACACCTGTTCCAGGCCCACCGGATTGGCAATGGGCACCAGCACGATCTCACTGCGCAGGCGACCGGCCGCGGCCAACTTCGCCAGCTGGACCTTGAGGTGCCAGGCAACGAGCATGCCCGGCAGCTCATCGGCATGCAGCGATGACTGAATGTAAATCTTGCCTTCGGCCTGTTCCGGGCCGAAGTGAAAGCTGTGAATCTGCCGCGCCGTGCCGGGCACCGGCGCAATCAGCTCGTGGACCTGATGACGCATGAAGGCTCCTTAGTGGCTCGGCCCGAGGAAGGCCAGCCAGCGGCGCTCCGCCAGACGAAACAGACCGACCAGGGCAAAGGTCACGGTCAGGTAGATCAGCGCAGCGATACCGAATGATTGGAAGGTCATAAAGGTAGCCGAGTTGGCATCCCGCGCCACCTTGAGGATGTCTGGAATCGTCGCGGTGAAGGCCACCGTGGTCGAGTGCAGCATCAGGATCACTTCATTGCTGTAGTAGGGCAGCGAGCGGCGCAACGCCGACGGCATGATCACGTACGCGTAGAGTTTCCAGCCGCTCAAGCCGTAGGCCTTGGCCGCTTCGACTTCGCCATGGGCCATGCTGCGGATCGACCCGGCGAAAATCTCCGTGGTGTAGGCACATGTGTTCAGGGCAAACGCCAGGATGGTGCAGTTCATCGCGTCGCGAAAGAATGCGTCCAGCAGTGGCTGCTCGCGCACGGCGGCGATGCTGTAGATGCCGGTGTAGCAGATCAGCAACTGGATATAGAGCGGCGTGCCCCGGAACAGGTAGGTGTAGAACTGCACCGGCCAGCGCACCAGGCGCTTGCGCGACACACGGGCGATGGACAACGGGATCGACACCAGGAACCCGATGACCAGGGCGGCCGTCAGCAACCACATCGTCATGGCCAGGCCGGTGATGTGCTGGCCGTCGCTATAAAGGAAGGGGCGCCAGTATTCCTGCAAGAGTTCGATCATCGTACGGCCTCCCGGGCGCCTGCAGAGTAGCGACGTTCAAGGCGGCGCAAGACGAAGTTGGACGCGCTGGTGATCAACAAGTAGATCAACGCCGCGAGTACCAGGAAGTAAAACAGCTGATACGTGCTCTTGCCGGCGTCCTGGGCGGCCTTGACCAGGTCGGCCAGGCCGATGATCGACACCAGGGCCGTGGCCTTGAGCATCACCATCCAGTTATTGCCGATACCCGGCAGGGCAAAGCGCATCATTTGCGGGAAGGTCACGTAGCGAAACCGCTGGCCGCGCTTGAGGCCATAGGCCGTGGCGGCTTCCAGTTGGCCACGGGGCACCGCAAGGATCGCGCCGCGAAAAGTCTCGGTGAAGTAGGCACCGTAGATAAACCCCAGGGTAATCACCCCGGCGCTGAATGGGTCGATCTCGATGTATTCCCATTCCATGAAGTCGGTCAGGCCGGTGAGCCAGGTTTGCAGGCTGTAGAAAATCAGCAGCATCAGCACCAGGTCGGGCACCCCACGGATCAGCGTGGTGTAGAGCTGGGCGGGGATGCGCAGGAACGGCAGGCTGGACAATTTGGCGCTGGCGCCGATCAGCCCCAGCAATACGCTGACGGCCAGGGACAGCACCGACAACTTGATCGTCATCCAGGTGCCTTGCAGCAACAGCGGGCCGAAACCCTTCAAGCTGAGCGCGCTCAGGCCGAGGGTTTGCAACAGTTCTTCGAACATAAATCGGGACCTATGGCGATAAAAAAGCGCCCCTCCAGGGGAGGGGCGCTCCAGGCATTATTTGCCGCTGTACAGGTTCAGATCGCCAAAGTGTTTCTTCTGGATGGTGGCGTAGGTGCCATCATCGTGTAACGCTTTGATACCTTTATCCAAAAGCGCCTTCAGTTCAGTGTTACCTTTTTTGATACCGATGGCGGTTTTCGACGGCAGCAACGGGTCGTCGATCGCCGCGCTCACTTCGTAGCCAGCACCGGCTGGCGACTTCAGGAAGCCCAGTTCGGCCTGCAGCATGTCTTGCACGGAAGCGTCGAGACGCCCGGAAGTCAGGTCGGCATACACTTGGTCCTGGTTGGCGTAGGCCTTGGTGGTCACACCGGCTTTGTCCAGCACGGCCTTGGCGTAGGCTTCCTGGATGGTGCCTTGTTCGTAGCCCACGGATTTGCCCTTGAGGGACTCAGGCGTCGAGTAGCCAGCACCTTTCTTGAACACCAGCGAGGTCGGGCCGGAGAACAGCTCACTAGAGAAGTCGATGGCCTTTTCACGCACCGGGGTCACGGTCATGGACGAAATCACGCCGTCGAATTTGTTGGCTTTCAGGCCTGGAATCATGCCGTCGAAATCACTTTCAACCCACTTGCACTTCACTTTCAGCTCGGCGCAGATCGCATTGCCCAGGTCGATATCGAAGCCTACCAGGCTGCCATCGGCGGCCTTGGATTCGAACGGCGCGTAGGACGGATCGACACCAAAACGCAGTTCCTTGTATTCCTTGGCCAGCGCGGTACCTGCGGCCATGCACAGAGCCAGTGCAGAAAGGGTCAGCAATGCTTTTTTCATTATGTAATCCCTGGAAACCAAGATAAGCGCTTGTGGCGCGTTTTTAGGACTGTTACTGAACGGTGTCAGACGGATCACAAGTAGCAATTTCTGCACCATAGTTCCGAATGAGCGTTTTAAAAGGTGGGGCGAGGGAGTTCTGAGTGTAGGAGATGCCCGAAAATGGGCGCACAAAAAACAGTGCACCAAGTTGGGTCCGTCATGGGTCAACATTATGGGAGCGGGCGTGCCTGCGATGGCGGCGTTTCAGTGACAGATGAACGAACCGGTCCACCGTTATCGCAGGCAAGCCCGCTCCCACAGGCGGTTTGTGGCGGTTTTTTGCCAACGAGTCAGGCCAGCAGGTCCTGCAGGGTGGCGAGGTTGTCGGCGTCCTCGACCTTCTTATCCTGGCGCCAGCGCAACATCCGCGGAAATCGCACCGCAATCCCGCTCTTGTGCCGTTTGGACAGGGCAATGCCCTCGAACCCCAGTTCAAACACCATGCTGGGCGTCACACTGCTCACCGGGCCGAATTTTTCCACCGTGGTCTTGCGCACGATCGCATCGACCTTGCGCATTTCTTCGTCGGTCAGCCCGGAGTAGGCCTTGGCGAATGGCACCAGCGTGCGATCGCTGCCGGGCGGGCCGTCCCACACTGCGAAGGTGTAGTCGCTGTAGAGGCTGGCACGACGGCCGTGGCCGCGCTGGGCATAGATCAACACCGCGTCGACGCTGAATGGGTCGACCTTCCATTTCCACCACACGCCCATGTCTTTGGTACGGCCTACGCCGTACAGGCCATCACGTGCCTTGAGCATCATGCCTTCCACGCCCAGGCGGCGGGACGCTTCGCGCTGTTCGGCCAGCGCTTGCCAACATGTTCCGGTCAGCAACGGGGAGGCGAGCAAAACCGGTTGGTTGCACTGGGCGACGACGCGCTCAAGTTGGGTGCGGCGCTCGGCTTGGGTGTGGTTGCGCCAGTCCTCGCCCTCGTGTTCCAACAGGTCGTACGCGAGCACCGCGACCGGGGCATCCTCCAGCACCTTTTTGCTCAGGGTCTTGCGGCCGATCCGCTGCTGCAGCAGGGCGAAGGGTTGCACCGCATCCTTCCACACCACGATTTCGCCGTCGATCACCGTGCCATCGGGCAGGCCGCTCACCAGGCTATGAAGCTCGGGGAAACGCTCGGTGACCAATTCTTCGCCACGGGACCAGATCCACAGGCGGCCTTCACGCTTGACCAGTTGCGCACGGATGCCATCCCACTTCCATTCCACCTGCCAGTCGGAGGGGGCACCGAGCAACGCGTCGAATTGCTCCACCGGTTGTGCCAGGCCATGGGCGAGAAAAAACGGATAAGGCTGCCCGCCCCGTTGCGCATGCTCGTCGGACGATTCGGCGGCGATCAGCTTGAGGTAGCCCTCAGGCGTAGGGCGATTGGACAGGTCGGTGTAGCCCACCAATCGCTGCGCTACCCGCTTGCTGTCGAGGTCGGCCATCGCGGCGAGGGCGCGGGTGACCAGCAACTTGGACACCCCGACCCGAAAACTGCCGGTGATCAGCTTGATGCACACCATCAGGCTTGGTTGATCCAATTGCGCCCATAACGCCGGGAGCCGCTCGGCCAGTTCCAGCGGAGGCAAGCCACGCAAAGGCAGGAGTTTTTCCTCCAGCCACACCGCGAGACCGTCCTCCGAGGTGTAGGGGGATTCCGGTAGTAGCAGGGAGATGGTCTCTGCCAGGTCGCCTACCGACTGGTAGCTTTCTTCAAACAGCCACGGCTCGATGCCGGACGCTTCGGTGGCCATGTCCCTTAACAGGCGCGTGGGCACCAATTGCCGGGGGCGTCCTCCGGAGAGGAAATACACAGCCCAGGCGGCATCCTCTGGCGCTGCGTGACGGAAGTAGGCTTGCAGCGCGGCAAGCTTGGCGTTGCTCGAGGTGGTGGCGTCGAGGTTCGCGTACAACTCGGCGAAGGCTTTCATGCGCTGGCCTCCTCTTCGTCGTCACCGTATTCAGTGGTGAAACCCTGGGCATCCAGGCCTTTTTCCCGCAGATGGCGCACCAGCACGCCGACAGAACCGTGGGTGACCATCACCCGTTCAGCGCCGGTTTGCTCGATGGCCCACAACAGGCCGGGCCAATCGGCATGGTCCGACAGCACGAAGCCACGGTCGACGCCGCGTCGCCGGCGGGTGCCGCGCAGGCGCATCCAGCCGCTGGCGAAGGCGTCGCTGTAGTCGCCGAAGCGCTTGATCCAAGTGCTGCCGCCGGCAGAGGGCGGGGCGATGATCAGGGCCTGGCGCAACAGCGGGTCGGTCTTCTTGAAGTCACCGGCGTAGAGCGTCTCAGGGATATAGATGCCGGCCTCGCGGTACACCCGGTTCAACGGCTCGACCGCGCCGTGGCTGAGGATCGGGCCGATGCTGGCGTCGATGCCATGCAAGATGCGCTGGGCCTTGCCGAATGAGTAACAGAACAACACGCTGGCCTTGCCGGCGGCGATATTCGCCTGCCACCAATCGTTGATCCCGGCGAAGATCTGCGCCTGGGGCTGCCAGCGGTAGATCGGCAGGCCGAAGGTGGATTCGGTGATAAAAGTGTGGCAACGCACCGGCTCGAAGGGGGCGCAGGTGCCGTCGGGCTCGACCTTGTAGTCACCGGACGCGACCCAGACTTCGCCCTGGTATTCCAGGCGCACTTGGGCCGAGCCGAGCACATGCCCGGCCGGGTGAAAACTCAAGGTGACGCCGTGGTGGACCAGTCGCTCGCCGTAGGCCTGGGTCTGCAGGTTGATGTCCTGGCCCAGGCGTGAACGCAGGATGCCTTCACCGGGGGCGGCCGCCAGGTAGTGCTGGTTGCCCGTGCGGGCGTGGTCGCCGTGGGCATGGGTGATGACCGAACGCGCCACCGGCCGCCAGGGGTCGATGTAGAAATCTCCGGCGGGGCAGTAGAGGCCTTCGGGGCGGGCGATGACAAGGTCCATGGGCGTGCCGGGGGCGATGGGCTTATCAGGTAGGAGGCGGGGTCGAGTGCAGAAGTTCTATCTGAATGCATGCAGAACAAATGTGGGAGCTGGCAAGCCAGCTCCCACAGTTTGATCCGGTTCCTTCAGGTGGAACCGGGTTATTTGCCGGGCGTCAGGGTCAGCCGGGCCTTCCCATACACCTTCTCGAAGTTCTGCGGCTGCATCGGGAAGCTCAGGTATTGCGCCTTGAGCGATGGGTCGATGCCATTCGCATAGTTCGGGCTGGCCGGGTTGCCGGACTGGCCGATGCCACCCTGGCCCATCATCGGTTCCACCTGGCCGAAGTCGACGATCATGCGCAGCGCCGGCACCTGGGTGGTGGTGAAGTCCTGGCCCCAGCGGTAGGGCGCCGGGTTCAAGGTGTTGTGGTCACCACCGGAAGCCAGTGGGCCGCGAATCACTTGGCCATTGGTGTTTTTCCAGGTGGTGGTGTGCAGTTTGCCCCACTGCCAAGCCTTGTGATCGGCACCCAACTGGCTGTCGCCCGCGCTGATCGCGGCGGCCAGGCTGCGGGCCAGGATCGCGGGTTTGTCTTCCTTCTGCGGGGTGCGCACGTCATCCCAGAACGGGCTGTCTTCACGGCCCAGCAAATGGTCGGCCTGGGCGGCGTAGGACAGGCCGGCGTTGCTCACAAACGCCTTCCAACTGGCGCTGTTTTCCGGGCCGAGCTCGTCGAGGAAGATCTGTTTGGTGCTTTCCTGCAGGAACAGTTCGTAGAGCGCGGCGTCGGCGGACGTGGACACCAGCCGACCATCGAAGGCCATCAGGCGACCCAGCGCTTCACGTGCCTTGACCTGTTCGCCAGCAGGCAGTGCATCAATGGCCTGTTTCAGCGGCTGGGCCATGCCCGGTGCCTGGAACAGGGTCTTGAGCTTGGCGGCGAAGAGGGTGGTCTGGTCGTACTGCATGGCGATCATGCTGCGGCTGTCATGCTTGCCGGCATTGGCCAATTGCGCCAGGCGCTCGCTGCGCTCCGGGGCATCCCATGAGTTGGACAACTGCATGCCGTAACCACGGGGCGCGGTGCGCTGGTTGGCAGTGCCGATCCAACCTTGGGCCGGGTCCTGGTCGTAGGGGTGCAGCATGGCGTCGGCGTAACCATCCCAGTCGAAGCGCGTGTCCCAGCCGGGCGACGGCAGCAGGCCTTCGCCTTCGCGGCGGTTGGGGAAGCGGCCGGTGACCTGCCAGCCAATGTTGCTGGCGTCGGCGAAGACCATGTTCAGTGCGATGGCGCGGATTTCCCGCGTCGCGTCCGAGGCCTTGCCGGCGTTTTGCGCGCGGGACAGGTCGAAGAACGCATCGAGGCTCTTGTCGTCCTTGAAGTCGGCGGTTTGCAAGGCCAGGCCGAGGCCCGTGGTCAGCGCCTGGCTGCTGTTGAGCAGGGCGCCGTGGCGGGTCTCGTACACCACCTCGCGAATCGAGCGCTGGCCTTTGACGAAGAAGGTTTCATTGCGCACGCCCGCCGGTAGCCATTTGCCGTTGTTCTCGTAGTACAACGCGCTGCCCTGGCGTTTGACCTTTTCCAGGAACAGGTCCTGGGTGTCGCCCTTGACCGTGCTCATGCTCCACGCGACTTTGCCGTTGAAGCCGGACAACAGGGTCGGCAAACCGGCAATCGATGCGCCCACGGCCTGGTACTTCGGCGCGCGGATCTGCACGTAGCTCCAGGGGGATGGCGCTTGCGGCTGGGCGGCGAGGTCGCTTGCCAGCAAGCTTTTGCCGCTGCGGCTGCGTTGCGGACCGATCGCCCAGTTACTGGATGTCGTCACTGCCAGCGAGTTGAGGCTGCTCAGTTGCTGGCCGACCGCGTCCAACCCGGCGAGACCGGTCACCTGGCCCAGGTTCACGCCCTTGAGTTTCTCGGCCTCGGCCAGCGGGATCGCCTCATCCGGAGCGCTTGGGGTCAGCCAGGCGAGTTTGTCGACACCGACTTTCTGCGCCAGCACCAGCGACGAAATTTCTTCCTGCAGGTTTGCCGACTCGCTGAAGTTGAGCAGGCAGAACAGCAGCGCCGAATCCTCCGGCTTCCAGTACTCGGGCTTGTAGCCGGCCTGGGCCAGGTCTGGCGGCAGCTTGTCGCGGTAGCGGAACAGGTAGGCGTTGACGCCGCGGGCATACACTTCAAAGAAGCGCTTGAGGCGCGGTGACGACGCGTTGTAGAGCTCGCCGGCGCTTTTCTTCAGGTTGACCGCACGCATGAACCGGTCGACGTCCAGCACCTCGGGGCCGGACATCTCCGCCAGGCGACCCTGGGCCAGCAGGCGCAGGGTGACCATTTGGGTGATGCGGTCGCTGGCGTGCACGTAACCAAGGCTGAACAGCGCGTCATGGAAGGTGTTGCTTTCGATCAGCGGCATGCCCTGGGCATTGCGGCGTACCGATACGTTCTGCGCCAAGCCTTTGATCGGCTGTACGCCGGCGACAGGGGGCAGGGTGTCCTGGGTGCTCTGGAGCTGGCAACCGGCCAGGCTTAATGCACTGGCCACTGCCGCGGCAACGCCGAACCGGGGAATAAAATGTGAGAGGGCTGGCGAGGCCATGGCAAAGCTCCTGCGGGGGGTAGCGTCAGTAAAGGCGCTACGTTAGTGAGCGCGGCGAAACGACGCAAGCAGGAGTTTGGGTTAAGCGTCAGATCTTGAGTCTTGCGCAAATCAAAGTGGGGGCGAGCAAGCCCGCGCCCACATGTTGAGCGAGTACGACTGCAACTCAGGGCTTTGGCGGGTTCACTTTCTGCACCAGTTCATACGCCCGGACGGTTGCCGGCCGCTCCTTGATGCTGTTGAACCAACGATGCACATGTGGGAAATCTTCCAGGCGCTGGCTCTGCCACTTGTGGGAAACAATCCATGGGTAGATCGCCATGTCGGCAATGCTGTACTCCTCACCCGCCACGAACGCACGGTCCGCCAGGCGTCGGTCGAGCACCCCGTAAAGGCGAGCGGTTTCATCCACGTAGCGCTTGATCGCGTAAGGGATTTTCTCCGGCGCGAACTGGCTGAAGTGGTGATTCTGGCCGGCCATGGGGCCAAGGCCGCCCATTTGCCAGAACAGCCATTGCAGCACTTCCTGGCGACCGCGCAGGTCTTTTGGAATGAACTGGCCAGTTTTTTCCGCGAGGTACAACAGGATGGCGCCGGATTCAAACAGCGAAATCGGCGCGCCGCCGTCGGCCGGGTGTTGATCGACGATGGCCGGAATGCGGTTGTTGGGAGCGATCTTCAGGAAGTCAGGCTTGAACTGTTCGCCCTGGCCGATATTGATCGGGTGCACCTTATAGGGCAGGCCGGCTTCTTCCAGGAACAGCGATACTTTGTGACCGTTGGGGGTCGTCCAGTAATACAGGTCAATCATCGAGTGCTCCAACGCTGTGGATTGGGAAGGTACACGCTACAAGTATCAAGCGGTAAGTTACAAGCGCTCTACCTTGCGGCTGGAAGCTTGCCACTGCGCTTGAACTGCGTTGTCCACCCACACCTGCACCAACCGCTGCGAGCATCGCTCGATGCACACCTGCACCTGGGCAAACCACCGGTAGGCGCCGGCAAGCCGGCGCCTAGGGGCTCAGGGCATCAAGCCCCGTGGCACTTCTTGAATTTCTTCTCGCTGCCGCATGGGCAAGGGTCGTTGCGGCCAACATCCTTCAAGGCGTTGCGCACCGGCTCCTGGTGGGCGTGGCCGCAGTTCGGGCCGTGGACATGGCCGTGGTCGTGATCGTGATGATCGTGATCGTGGTTGCAGTCAGGACCATGGACATGGGGTTGCTGAGTCATCGATGTCGCTCCGGAATAAAATCGCCGGGGATTATCTCGCCATTGTGATTCACCTGCACGTCATAACCGATGAATAATCCGGTTTTCAGCTCACCTTCCAGGCGATAAGGCACGGGCCGGTCGGGTTTTTTCAACATCTGCACCACATCACGGATCTGCGGCCAAAGGTTGGTGCGCACCGAGACCCGGAAAAACTTATGGCTGCGTGGCGGTACGGTCAGCCATTCGTCGGACTCGCCCTCGGCCAGCACGAAGGTGCCCAGGGTGACCTTGTAGATCAGGCCGCGCACGGTCAGGTCGGCGTCGTCGCGGTTGTCAACGCGAAAGTACAGCTTGAACTTCTGCTCCAGCAGCTTGGCGCGCACCACTTCGACTTTCACCAGGGAGACGTGAGGCGGCGGCGAATCGTCTTCGAACCACGACGCGCAACCGGTGAGGCCAAGGGTTAACGCCAGCATCAAGCTGTACATCCGGAGCATGGCGTGAGTCCTGTGGTGGTTAGAGGTAGCTGGAACAACACTTCTTGAATTTCTGCCCACTGCCGCACAGGCACGCATCATTGCGCCCGGCCTTCACTTCCACCGTCGGGTCGATGAAGTACCAGCGCCCGTCATTCTGTACGAAAGAGGACTGCTCACGGTGGCTATGTTCACCCGTGCTGTCATGCCAGCGCGCGGTGAAGGTCACGAACGCGTGTTCCGGCTGGCCGCCGAACACCTCGGAGGCTTCCACCTCAAGACCCAGCCAGGTGCTCTGCGCACTCCAGGCGGCAATGGCGTTACGGTCCAGGCCGGCCTGTTGGACGGGCAGGGTGGTGGCGACCAGGTAGTCCACCAGCCCCAGTACGTAGGCGCTGTAGCGCGAGCGCATTAATGCGGTGGCGCAGGGAGCCGGATGCCCGGCGTGATAATGACCGCAGCAGGCATCCAGCAGGTTGCCACTGCCGCAGGGGCAAATGGATGTACTCATCGGGTTACCACCAATACTTTCCGAAGTTTTCCGGGTTGGCCCAGAAGCGGGCGTTGAGCCAGTCCGGCACCTGTTTATAGTCAAGCAGATCGTAGGTAAACAGCGTCAGAACCTGCTCGTCACGCTGGAAACGCTCGCCGGCCTGCAGGGCCAGGGAGAAGAAATCGGTGTCCTTCCAGCCGCAGGCGCCCAGGTCCACCAGCACCGCGATACGGCTGGCGTTGAGGTTGCGGATGCCGCCAAGCAGGGTCAGTCCTTGCGGTTTTGACAGATGCTCCAGGCAGTCGACTGCCAGTGCCAGGTCGAAACGCTGCGCCGCCAACTCCGCCGGCAGTGGGCCGGGTGGCGCGAGGGCGACCTGGGTGTCGGGGTGCGCCGCTTGAAAAGCCTCCAGCGCCGGGAACTGGCTGGCGCCCAACAGCAACAGGCGTTTGGGCTGGTGCAAGTCGAGCAAGGCGGCCAGGGCTTGCTGGGGTGTACGGGCAGAAATACCGGCAGTCATCAGAGATCCTCACATCAGGACCGTAGAGACTAGCGCGGCTGAGCGTGCGGGCCTAGAGCGGGTGGCCGTGAAATGTCCGGTAAGCGCGGCGATCCTCAATGAATACAGGGGCGCGGCGAAGTGGCGCAGATGAAAAGAGCCGTCTTTACTCCACCCGTCGGCCCCCGCCGATCCCCTCAGGAGAAATCAGATGAGCATCATGCGGACAGCTCTACACTTGGTTCTGCTAACCGGAGTATTGACAGGTTGCGCAGGCTTGCAAAAAACCGATTGGCCCACCTGCGCCGCGCTTGGCGGTGTGACGGGTGCGGCGATCGGTGCCACTGAAAGCTCGGCCTATGCAGGCTATGGCGCGTTGCTGGTCGGCGGCATGGCTGGTGCCTATTGCTGGGTGAACGGCGATGGCGACGAGGATGGCGATGGCGTGCCGGACAGCCGCGACAAGTGCCCTGGCACGCCCAAAGGTGTGCAGGTCGATGCCAATGGCTGCCCACCCGCACCGCCTGCGGCCGTGGTAGAGGAGGTCGTGGTGGTCAAGGAAGAGACCATCGTGATCCGCGATGTGCACTTCCAGTTCGATTCGGCCCAGTTGACGGCCGCAGATAAAACCAAGCTCGATACCATCGCCACTCGCTTGAAACAGGAAGCACCGACCGCCCAGCTGCGGGTCAGTGGCCACACCGACAGCGTTGGCAAAGACGCCTACAATCAGAGGCTCTCGGAAAAACGCGCCCATTCGGTCACCGATTACCTGATCGGCGCCGGCGTGCCGCGCAGCAGCTTTGTGTCTGTGACCGGTGCGGGCGAAAGCCATCCCGTGGCCGACAACAAAACCGCTGATGGCCGTGCCTTGAACCGCCGTACAGAAATCCAGATCAACCGCTGAGGGCCCTTGCCCCTGTGGGAGAACCACAGGGGCATTGCTGCCAATCCTCCCCCTTTATTAACTTTTTTGATCCTTCACTGGCAAAGCGCCTGTGGAAGTCGTTACTGTGCGTCCAAAGAAAAACTAGACCTACTTTTTGAAGGCATTCAGGGGAGCTCCATGATGCGTAAGGTTTTACTGTTGGCCCTGTTGGTCAGCCCCGTTGCCCTGGCCCAGAGCGTCAGTGTTGAAACCAATTCGCTGATGCGCCTGCCCAGCAGCACCAGCGTGTTGCAACTGGAGCGCCTAGACGTGGCGGACTACGGCACCTTGCTGATTCCGGCAACCATCAGCCAGGTCACCGTGGATGAGCTGCATCTGGGCCGTGACGCCCGTATCGCCATCGTGCCCGGCAGCACCGCGTTGCAATTGCAGGTGCGTCACGCGCAGTTGGACCACGGCAGTCAAATCACCTCGCGCGGCGCTCCCGGCACCCACGAAAAACCGGCCAAGGCCGGACGCGACCTGACCTTGCGCATCAACTCGCTGGCAGCGGAAGAACTGTCGGTGGACGCCCGTGGCGGCGCCGGCGCCCAAGGCTATGTCGGGCTGGATGGCGCCAACGGCGAGGATCCGGGTTGCACCTGGGGCGCGGCCGGTCGTGGCGCCAATGGCGATAACGGCGGCGATGGCTTGCCCGGCGCGTCAGGTGCACAGGTGCGGATCGAGTTGCCGCAGGACTTCCCGGCTCAGCAGATCAAAGTCTGGGTGGAGGGTGGTGCCGGCGGTTTGGCGGGCACGGCGGGCAAGCCTGGTAAAGGCGGACAATCGAAGGGTTGCCTGGTGTACCGCGCCGACGGTGGCGAAAAAGGCCGCCCAGGGTTGGAAGGGCAGCCGGGGCCGGCTGGTCCTGCGGGTACCGTGACTATCCAGCGGCTCTAAAAAGCCGCGGTTTCGAGTCGCGAGCTTCACGCTGCAAGTCAAAGGCTTGTAGCTTGAAGCTCGAAACGTGCGACTGTATTCAAAACATCGGCCGCGCCGAAGCAATCGCCACCACCACCAGCCCCACGATCAGATTGATCCCCACCAACCTGCGAATCTGCCCCAGAACCGCAGCCCCTGCTGGCCAATCCTGCGCCGCCACCGCCTTGCGCAGCTCCGGGAACTTCAACGCCTGGATGCGGATAAAGAGCGCCGTCATCACCAGATACAAACCCATCATCACCTGCACATAACGCGGCGCCGTCTCAAACCCGTTGAAGCGCAATTGCAGCAGGCCAATGCCGCTTATCGGCAAAACGGCCACCGCTACCCACACCCATACGAAAAAACGTTGAAACACATTCGTCCATAGCGTGAGCCGGGCGGGGCCTTCAAGTGCCGCCACAGCGGCGGGGCGCAGGATCATCCAGGCGAAAAACATACCGCCGACCCAAATCAGGGCGGCCACTACATGCAGGGTGTAAGCGAGGCTAAACGCGGTCATTGTGGTACTCCGTTCTGCGCGGGATTAATTAGCGGGGTATGATAGCGGCCGATCCGAACCACTGAAAATTTATCCAGCGTTTTTTGCGCCCGACTATCCATGATCAGCACTGAACTCAAAACCACGATCCAGGGCGCCTATTCGCGTTTTCTCGAAGCCAAGAGCTTGAAACCGCGCTACGGCCAACGCCTGATGATCGCCGAAGTGGCCAAGGTCCTCGGGGATATCGACACCGACGACGAAGGCCGCCGCGAGGGTGAGCCCGCGGTCGTGGCCGTCGAGGCCGGCACCGGTACCGGCAAGACCGTGGCCTACAGCCTGGCCGCGATCCCCACCGCCAAGGCCGCCGGCAAGCGCCTGGTGATCGCCACCGCCACGGTCGCCCTGCAGGAGCAGATTGTCTACAAAGACTTGCCTGACCTGATGCGCAACAGCGGCCTGAACTTCACCTTCGCCCTGGCCAAGGGCCGTGGGCGCTACATGTGCCTGTCCAAGCTCGATGTACTGCTGCAGGAAGGTCACGCGCAAACCGCGACTGCCCAACTGTTCGAAGAAGAAGGCTTCAAGATCGAGGTCGATGAGGCCAGCCAGAAGCTGTTCACCAGCATGATCGAGAAGCTGGCCGGCAATAAATGGGACGGTGACCGCGACAGCTGGCCTACCGCCCTGGAAGACGCCGACTGGGCGCGCTTGACCACCGATCACAGCCAGTGCACCAACCGCCATTGCCCCAACTTCGGCCAGTGCGCCTTCTACAAGGCCCGCGAAGGCATGGGCAAGGTCGATGTGATCGTCACCAACCACGACATGGTCCTGGCCGACCTGGCCCTGGGCGGCGGTGCGGTATTGCCTGACCCCCGCGACACCCTCTACGTGTTCGACGAAGGTCATCACCTGCCGGACAAGGCCATCGGCCACTTTGCCCACTACACGCGCCTGCGCTCCACCGCCGACTGGCTGGAAACCACCGCAAAGAACCTCACCAAGTTGTTGGCCCAGCATCCGCTGCCCGGTGACCTGGGCAAGCTGATCGAACAAGTGCCGGAGCTGGCACGGGAGATCAAGACCCAGCAGCAATTCATGTTCAGCGCCTGCGAGCAGGTGGCCGACTTCAAGCCCGGCGAAGATGTCGAGGGCCGCGAGCGGCCACGTCACCGTTTCGTCGGCGGGTTGATCCCAGAACATATGCGTGAAATGGGCATCGAGCTGAAGAAAGGCTTCTCGCGCCTGACCGATCTGTTCACCCGCCTCACCGATCTGCTCAAGGAGGGCATGGATGGCGAGGTCAACATTGGTATCGCCAGCAACCAGGCCGAGGAATGGTACCCGCTGTTTGGCAGCCTGTTGTCGCGTTCCCAGGGCAACTGGGAGTTGTGGACCGCCTTCACCGTCGAAGACCCGGAAGACAACCCGCCGATGGCACGCTGGCTGACCCTGTCGGAAAGCGGTGCGCTGTTCGATATCGAGGTCAACGCCAGCCCGATCCTTGCCGCAGAAATGCTGCGCCGCAACCTGTGGAACGTCGCCTACGGCTGCCTGGTGACCTCGGCGACATTGACCGCCCTGGGCACCTTCGATCGGTTCCGCATGCGCGCCGGCCTGCCGAAAAAGGCCGTCACGGCAGTGGTGCCGAGCCCGTTCCATCACGCCGACGCGGGTGTGCTGCGGGTGCCTGACCTCAAGGCTGACCCTCGGGATGCAGCCGCCCACACGGCCGCGATCATTCGTGACCTGCCGGACCTGGTAGAAGGCTCGCGCGGCACGTTGGTGCTGTTCTCGTCACGCAAGCAGATGCAGGACGTGTTCGACGGCCTCGACCGTGACTGGCGCAAGCAGGTGTTTATCCAGGGCAACCTGTCCAAGCAGGAAACCTTGAACAAACACAAGGCGCGCGTGGATGGCGGCGATTCCAGCGTACTGTTCGGCCTGGCGAGCTTTGCCGAAGGTGTGGACTTGCCCGGCGCCTATTGCGAGCACGTGGTGATCGCCAAGATTCCGTTCTCGGTGCCGGACGATCCGGTCGAGGCGGCCTTGGCCGAGTGGATCGAGGCGCGCGGGGGTAACCCGTTCATGGAGATCTCGGTGCCGGATGCTTCCCTGAAGCTGGTCCAGGCCTGCGGTCGCTTGCTGCGTACCGAAGAGGACCGGGGCACCATCACCTTGCTCGACCGCCGTTTGGTCACCCAGCGCTACGGCAAGGCTATCCTCAATGCCTTACCGCCGTTCAGGCGCGAAATTTCTTAAGCCACCGTGGGCGAATGCGCCCACTTCGTGGTCTATCTCAATTATGTCATCAGGCCATTCATCGGCCGTCTGGGAGAACCTTGTTCGTATGATTCGCACGCTGCCCGCCCTTTTTGCCTTGCTGTTCGCCGCGCCGTTGATGGCCGCGCCCGCCGGGCAACAGACCTTGTTCAACTTCGTTCGGCCTGCCGATGTGGTCAAGGTGGCGACCCAGGACGCCAGCCTGCCGCAATACAACGCCGAACAAACGCCCGAAGGCGAGGTGTTGCGCCGCATTACCTTCAACCCGGCTGCCGAACCGAGCCTGGTACTCAGCCCGCAAACCGGTGCCTGGGACTGGTCTCAATCGGGGGCCATGAGCTTGCGCATCCAGAGTGCAATGGACTGGGCGCTCACGCTTTACGTCAAGGTGCAGAGCAGCGATGGGCGTACCTTGGTCAGCCGCGTCGATCTACCCGCCGGTCCGGCCCAGACCCTGCTGGTGCCGCTGCAGGCCAACTCGCCGCTGAGCCAGGGCATGAAGGCCGGCCCGCCGATGCCGATCACCGTGGACGGCCAGCGCGTATTGCTCGCCAGCAGCGCGGGTGAGGTCGACCGCAGCCAGGTGGTCTCGGTGACCCTGTCGATGATCAAGCCCAACGCTGCGCAAAGCATCCTGCTGGAGCGCTTTGGCGTGCAGGACAGCGAACCGGTGCTGAAGGCCGCCTACAGCGAACTGGTGGATGCCTACGGTCAATCCACCCGAGCGCGCTGGCCGGAAAAAGTCAGCAGCGACGAGCAGCTCAAGGCCGCCGCTGCCAAGGAACAACAGCAACTCCAGGGCTGGCTGGCCACGCGGGATAAATCCGCGCTGGACCAGTACGGTGGCTGGAACAAAGGCACTGCCTTCCACGCCAGCGGGTTTTTCCGCACCGAGAAGCGCGACGGGCGCTGGTACCTGGTGACGCCGGAGGGGCACCCGTTCTACTCCCTGGGCGTCAATACCGTGGCCCCGGACAACACCCAGACTTATGTGGCCGGCCGCGAGTGGATGTTCGCAGCGCTGCCCAAGGGCGGCGAACCCTTCGACAAGTACTACGGCAGCAGCGACAACCGCACCGGCAACGGTGCCGGCGAAGGGCGCAGCTTTGCTGCCGGACGCTGGTATGACTTTTACGGCGCCAACCTGCAACGCACGTACGGTGGTGAGGGCTTCGACCAGAAACGCTGGGTCACCCACACCCTGGACCGCCTGCAAGCCTGGGGTTTCAATACCGTCGGCAACTGGAGTGACGAAGCCCTGGCCAACGCCGACCGAGTGCCATACACCCTGCCATTGTCGATTGTCGGCGACTACGCCAGCATCAGCACCGGCACCGACTGGTGGGGCGGCATGCCCGACCCGTTTGACCCGCGCTTCGCCATGGCCACCGAGCGTGCCGTGGCCATTGCTGCCCGCGATCATCGGGATGACCCGTGGTTGATCGGCTTCTTTGCCGACAACGAACTGGCTTGGGCCGGCCCCGGCGATGAGCCTAAATCTCGCTACGCGTTGGCATACGGCACGTTGAGGATGACCACCGATGTGCCGGCCAAGCGCGCCTTCCTCAAGCAGCTGCGCGACAAGTACCGCAACGAGGAAGGCCTTTCGAAAGCTTGGGGCATCGAATTGAAGGGCTGGGAGCTGATGGAAGACCCGGGTTTCGAACCGCCGATGCCGAGCCCCGAGCACCCTGAAATCGAAGCTGATTTCAAATACTTCCAGAAGACCTTCGCGGATGCCTATTTCAAGACCCTCTCCGACTCGCTTAAATGGCACGCGCCCAACCAACTGCTGCTGGGCGGGCGCTATGCGGTCAGCACGCCGGAAGCCGTGGCCTCCTGCGCCCAGTACTGCGATGTGTTGAGCTTTAACATGTACACCCTCAAACCCCAGGACGGTTACGACTTCGCCGCTTTGCGTGCGCTGGACAAACCGGTGCTGATCACCGAATTCAACTTCGGCTCGGCTGACCGCGGGCCGTTCTGGGGGGGCGTGACGCAGTTGGCCAAGGAAGAAGACCGCGGCGCGGCCTACGGTAATTTCCTCAAGCAGGCCATGACCGAGCCGTCGATTGTCGGCGTGCACTGGTTCCAGTACCTGGACCAGCCGGTGACCGGGCGTTTGCTGGACGGTGAGAATGGTCACTTTGGGCTGGTGGGCGTCACCGACGTACCGTTCCAGGGGTTTGTCGAAAGCGTGCGCAAAAGCAACCTGGCGGCGGTCGAGCAACTGGGCAAGGAAGCTGAAAAGGCCAAGGCGGCAGGCAGCGTGCGTGAAAGCGAAGGGGGCAGGGACGGGCATGAGGGTAAAGGCCCGGGGCAGGGCGCCGGGCATGCGGGTGGCCACTCTGGGAATGGTCATTGATTGAGTGCTGACGGGTTCACAAAACCCATCAGGGCTGGAACAATGTCGGCCACTTTTTTGATGTTTTCGAGGGCGCTCAGGTGCAGATTCAGGGTCATTACGAACTCCAGTTCGAAGCGGTACGTGAAGCCTTCGCCGCATTGTTCGATGACCCTCAGGAGCGTGGTGCCGGGCTCTGCATCCAGATCGGCGGTGAAACCGTCGTCGACGTGTGGGCCGGTACCGCCGACAAGGACGGTGCCGAGGCCTGGCACAGCGACACCATCGTCAATCTGTTCTCCTGCACCAAGACCTTCACCGCCGTCGCGGCCCTGCAACTGGTGGCCGAAGGCAAATTAGAACTCGATGCACCGGTCGCCCGCTACTGGCCGGAATTTGCCGCAGCCGGGAAAGAAACCATCACGCTGCGCCAGTTGCTCTGCCACCAGGCCGGGTTGCCGGCGATCCGCGAGATGCTGCCCACCGAGGCCCTCTACGACTGGCAACTGATGGTCGATACCCTGGCGGCCGAAGCCCCGTGGTGGACGCCGGGCCAAGGCCATGGCTACGAGGCGATCACTTATGGTTGGCTGGTCGGTGAATTGCTGCGTCGCGCCGATGGGCGCGGGCCGGGAGAGTCCATCGTGGCGCGGGTCGCACGGCCATTGGGGCTGGACTTTCATGTCGGCCTGGCGGATGAAGAGTTTTATCGCGTCGCGCATATAGCGCGCAGCAAAGGCACTATGGGCGACGAAGCCGCACAACGTTTACTGCAAGTAATGATGCGTGAACCGGCGGCCATGACGACGCGTGCATTTGCCAACCCACCGTCAATTCTGACCAGCACTAATAAACCTGAATGGCGCCGTATGCAGCAGCCAGCGGCAAATGGTCACGGTAATGCGCGCAGCCTGGCGGGTTTTTATAGCGGGTTGTTGGACGGTAGTTTGCTCGAAGCCGACATGCTTGAACAATTGACCCGCGAACACAGTATCGGGCCGGATAAAACATTATTGACGCAAACCCGTTTTGGCCTGGGCTGCATGTTGGACCAGCCGCAGGTGCCCAACGCTACCTTTGGCCTTGGCCCGCGTGCTTTCGGGCATCCCGGTGCCGGCGGCTCGGTGGGGTTTGCCGACCCTGAGCATGATGTAGCATTTGGTTTCGTGACTAATACATTGGGGCCTTATGTACTTATGGACCCACGGGCACAGAAGTTGGTCGGAATATTGGCCGGTTGTCTGTAAACCCCTTGCTGTTTCACGTTTTTTTGTTACAAAGGCAACTATAAGAAGGCGCTGAACGAAATGATGTAACTTTAATGTTCTGTAAGCGTCTGTTTAACGGGTCACCCAGACCCCCGTTTCTTTTCTCATTTTGTGGATATCTCATGTTATCGAACAAGTCCTTGGCACTGGCGCTATGCCTCACTATTACTGGCTGCGCACAAACTCCACAAAATGATGCCGAGGGCGGGCATTGGTGGTCATTTGGATCTGATAAGGCCGCGACCAAGGACGCAGTGACCCAAACCGATGCCAAGCCGGACGCCAAGCCGGATGCCAAACCGGCTGCCGGCGCCAAGCCTGCCGCGCCGGTAGCTGCAGCTGCTGCTCCGGCTCCAGCCGCCAAGGCTGACACCGGCTCCAGCTGGTGGCCATTCTCCTCCAAGACCGCCGACGAGAAGGCTGCCGATGCCAAGGCCGACCTGAAAGCCGACCTCAAGGCTGCGGAGCCAGCGCCAGCGGTTGCGAAAAGCGACACCGAAACCCACTGGTGGTGGCCGTTCGAAAGCAAACCCAAGCCATTGGCCAAGGTCGACGTGACCAACGTGCCGATGCCTGATCCGAAAATCACCCAGGCTTGGCTCGACGACTACGAGCCACGCCTGCGCGCCGCTATCAAGGACAGCAACCTGCAACTTGAGCGTCGTGACAACGTGCTTGTTGTGATTGCTCCGGTCGACGGCTCCTACAACCCGAAACGCCCGGCGATGTTGCTGCCGGTCACCCTCGGTCCATTCACCCGTGTGGCCAAGGCCGTTGAAGCCGACCCTAAGACCGCCGTACTGGTACTGGGCCACGTCGATGCCACTGGCACCGCCCCAGCCAGCCAGGCGTTGACCAAGGAGCGCGCGCAATCCATCGCCTCGATCTTCAGTCTCAGCGGTTTGAAGCAGGACCGCCTGATGCTGCGCGGCATGGGCGACCTGATGCCTCGTGCGGCCAACGACAGCAACCAGGGCCGTGCCCTGAACCGTCGTATGGAAATCATGTTCACCCAGCGCACCACCATGTTGGCACTGCTGAGCAAGTATCAATCGGGCAAGACCCCGCCCGCCGCTGAAATGGTAGCGGTGCAGAACGTTCCGGCCCCGGCCCCGGCCGCCAAGGCGCCGGCTAAAAAGGCGCCAGCCGCGAAAAAAGCTGCTGCCAAGCCAGCGGCTAAAAAAGCCCCGGCCAAGCCCGCTGCGAAAAAGCCGGCGCCAGCCAAAGCCAAGGCTGCTGCACCAGCCAACGACCAGGCAAAAAACTGATCCGCTGAACCAGAAGGATAAAGCCGCATGACCCAGGCACTGGCCGATATGCGCCGTGACTACACACGGGATGGTTTGAGCGAGGCCCAGGCCCCGGGCGAACCGTTTGCCTTGTTCCACCAGTGGTTTGCTGACGCGGTGAAAACCGAGCAGCCACCGGTGGAGGCCAATGCCATGACTTTGGCCACGGTCGACCAGGAGGGGCGGCCACATTGCCGCATCCTGTTGCTCAAGGGCCTGGACGCGCAGGGCTTTACCTTCTTCACCAATTATCAGAGTGCCAAGGGCCAACAGCTTGCGGCGCGACCCTT
Source organism: Pseudomonas lurida (assembly GCF_002563895.1). Classification (NCBI taxonomy): domain Bacteria; kingdom Pseudomonadati; phylum Pseudomonadota; class Gammaproteobacteria; order Pseudomonadales; family Pseudomonadaceae; genus Pseudomonas; species Pseudomonas lurida. The sequence goes on from NZ_PDJB01000001.1 coordinate 1,496,987, forward strand.
CGCGGCCATGACGTTCTTCTGGCCGACCCTGGAGCGCCAGGTGCGCATCGAGGGACGGGTGGTCAAGGTCACGCCTGAGGAATCGGACGCTTACTTCCAGGTCCGCCCGCTCGGCAGCCGCCTCGGTGCCTGGGCCTCTGCGCAAAGCCAAGTCATTCGTGACCGCGAAGAGTTGCAGGAACTGCTCAAGGCCACCGAGCAACGCTTCAGCGATACCCAACCCGACTGCCCGGAGCATTGGGGGGGCTACCGCCTGCTGCCCGAGCGTATCGAGTTCTGGCAAGGCCGCGCCAGCCGCCTGCATGACCGCCTGAACTATCGCCTGCAAGACGCCCAGTGGACGCGCGAGCGTCTGGCACCTTGAGCTGCACCTTTCGTCACTTCGCCTGAATGTTGTCCGTCACCCCGAAGTCTCTATTGAAGAGACTTCGGGCGTGTACTGCTGCGCCGCACGCGTCAACCAATGCGGCAAATCGGATCGTTTGATTTTCAACGTGCCAGCCCGCTCCAACGCGTTGAGCATGAAGGCGCGCTTGTGTTGATCATCGCCTGCCAGGGACAACGCCAAGTCACGATCCATCCAGCGCCTGATGCGCAGGTATAACCAGGCTGGAAATACAGGCCGGCAAGGGTTGTGACTACAATGATGAAGTAATCCATGAAGGTCTTGGCTACAAGAGAAGTGCTACCGTTCGTCGAGTTTTCTGGTGCGGGCAGTCTGTACTAAGGCTGAATGAAAGCAATTTTCTGCCGTGCTTGCCGTGACAGGCGTCAAGCCGCAGCGTTTAATGAACACCTGTCCTTTGGAGTTGATGCTATGCGTAAGTCCGTTTTACTGGTTGCCTGCTTTACCACCCTGTCGTTGCTGTTGGGTGGCTGCGCCTCGAGTCTGACCGGCGACTCGTACTCCCGTGACGAAGCGCGTCGTGTGCAGACCGTGCGCATGGGTACCATCGAATCCCTGCGTCCGGTGAAAATCGAAGGCACCAAGACCCCTATTGGCGGCGCTGCTGGTGCAGTCATCGGTGGCGTTGGTGGCAGCGCCATTGGCGGCGGCCGTGGCAGCATCGTGACCGCTGTGATCGGCGCCGTCGCTGGCGGCCTGCTGGGTTCGGCCACCGAAGAAGGCCTGACCCGTACACAGGGTGTTGAAATCACCGTGCGCGAAGACGACGGCAGCATGCGTGCCTACGTGCAGGCCGTGCAGGAGAATGAGATCTTCCGCATCGGCGACCGCGTACGCATCATGACCGTGGATGGTACCAGCCGCGTTACTCGCTAAACGCCAGCGTTGTAAACACAAAACCCCAACCGGGTGACCGGTTGGGGTTTTTGGTTTCAGGGGCGGGCGTCTAGCCGGTTGCGGGCGGTTACATACAAAAACGCAGGCCATAAAAAACGCCTTAGTCGGGCGGTTTTTATTGCGGACCTGATTTTACGCTCGGCTCGCAAACTCATAGGACGCGGTGACAGAATCCGAAGGGGTTGAGCTTCAGGGCGTTCGATCAATTGGAGACAGGTATGTTCTGCCCACTCGCCATTCGTGTCATCAAGCCCAATTGAGATCAAGCCTCCGCTGACATCTGATGTTGCTAGATAGCGTACTGCTTCATCGTGTTCCAGTGATTCACAGGCGCCAGACGTCGGTATCCACCGGTGCCATTCCCTTAACATCGCCAAACTGGGTATACGTCCTTTTTATTTGCCATTGTGCCCTCCTGGCATGTTGCATAACGAGGTCCGGTATAAAAGCCGGAAGACGACGTTAGGCCAAGCCAGGAAGGGGGATGTAGGGGGCGTCTGAGAAGGGGAGAGATGCTGGGTGAACGGGGAAATCAGACGCCGGCTTGAAATGGCCGGCGCCTGCAAATAAGGTCAGGTTTTCTTACGACTCGCCATCGCCGTCACCGCATAACCGATGCACGCCGCGAGTATCGACCCCGTCAGGATTCCCATCCGGTCCTCACCCGCAAACTCACTGGCACCCGGTACGAACGCCAGGGAACCGACAAACAGGCTCATGGTGAAGCCGATGCCGCACAGGATCGCCACGCCAAACACCTGGCCCCAGTTCGCGCCACCAGGCAGGGCCGCAAGGCCGGTCTTGATGGCCAGCCAGGTAAGGCCGAACACGCCGACGGTCTTGCCGATCAACAAGCCGGCGGCGATGCCCATAGGCACGTGGTGAGTGAAGCTTTCCAGGCTGACGCCGGTCAGGGACACGCCAGCGTTGGCGAAGGCGAACAGCGGCAGGATGCCGTAGGCCACCCATGGGTGCAGGGCATGTTCCAGCGTAAGCAACGGTGATGGCTCGGCGTTCTTGGTGCGCAGCGGGATGCAGAATGCCAATGTCACACCGGCGAGGGTGGCATGGACGCCGCTCTTGAGTACGCACACCCACAGGATCAGCCCGACGATCAGGTAGGGCCCGAGCTTGATCACGCCCAGGCGGTTCATCGCGATCAAGGCAACCAGGCAGGCACCCGCGCCTGCGAGGGCAGCACCGGACAGGTCGGAGGAATAGAACACGGCGATCACGATGATCGCCCCCAGGTCGTCAATGATTGCCAGGGTCATCAGGAACAGTTTCAGCGACACCGGCACGCGCTTGCCCAGCAAGGCCAGCACGCCCAGGGCGAAGGCAATGTCGGTGGCCATCGGGATCGCCCAGCCAGAAAGCGCGGCCGGGTAGTCCTTGTTGATCGCCCAGTAGATCAGCGCCGGCACCACCATGCCGCCAATGGCTGCCGCACCCGGCAGTACCACTTGCGAGGGCTTGGACAGATGACCGTCGAGCAACTCGCGCTTGACCTCAAGGCCGATCAGCAGGAAGAACAGGGCCATCAGGCCATCATTGATCCATAGCAGGGCAGGCTTGGCGATTTTCAACGCGCCTATCTGCGCCACGACCGGTACATCGAGAAACGCGCTGTACAGGTGCGACAGCGGTGAATTGTTGATGATCAACGCCAGTGCGGCAGCCGCGATCAACAACAGACCGCTGGCGGCTTCCAGCTGGAAGAAACGGGTGAAAGTGCTACGCAGAGGCAAGGGATGCTCTCCAATCCAGGTTCAATAGGTGCGTACCCTAACCCGTACCGTTAGTTGTTAAAACAAAAGTTATATTCTTATTTGTTATAAGCAACCGTTAGGTATCGCGTTGCGCCCAAGCCTAGCAATTGTGTGTCCGATTGAGTCGGTACTGTATCTGTGTAGCGTGTAGGAAACCCCCTAAAATCAGGGCTTAGACCTTGCAGAGAAACCCTCCATGAGCGACCACCGTCCCTGGGCCCGCGAAGCCATTCGTATCATTGAAGCAGACTTCCAGCGCAGCGCCGACACGCATCTGATCCCCTTGCCGCTGCCGGGTTTGCCGGGTATCGAGTTGTACTTCAAGGATGAGTCCAGCCACCCCACCGGCAGCCTCAAGCACCGGCTCGCCCGCTCGCTGTTCCTGTACGCACTGTGCAACGGCTGGCTTAAGCCGGGCGCGCCGGTGATCGAAGCGTCCAGCGGTTCGACGGCGATTTCCGAAGCCTACTTTGCACGTCTGCTTGGCCTGCCATTTGTTGCGGTGATGCCGGCCACCACTTCGCAGGAAAAAATCGCGCAGATCGCCTTCTACGGGGGCAAGAGCCACCTGGTACAGGACCCGACGCAGATCTACGCCGAATCCGAACGCCTGGCGCGAGAAAGCGGCGGTCACTTCATGGACCAGTTCACTTACGCCGAGCGCGCCACCGATTGGCGGGCGAACAACAACATTGCCGAATCGATCTTCCAGCAGATGCGCTTCGAGCAGCATCCCGAACCGAGCTGGTTGATCTCCAGCCCCGGCACTGGCGGCACCACCGCGACCCTTGGTCGTTACGTGCGTTACCGTCAGCATTGCACCCGCGTGTTGTGTGCCGATGCCGAGCGTTCGGTGTTCTTTGACTTCTATCAGAGTGGCGATGCGAGCTTGCGTCTGGACTGCGGTTCGCGCATCGAAGGCATTGGCCGGCCACGGGTCGAGGCGTCGTTTTTGCCGAGGGTGATTGATGCGATGGTCAAGGTGCCGGATGCGTTCTCGCTGGCGGCCATGCATTACCTGGCCCAGCGGCTGGGGCGACGGGTCGGTGGCTCCAGCGGGACCAACCTGATTGGCGCCCTGGTGGCGGCGCAGCAGATGAAAGCGGCGGGGGAGTCGGGCTCGATCGTGGCGATCTTGTGTGATGGAGGCGAGCGCTACGTCACAACCTATTACGATCAGGCGTGGCTCAAGGCCCAGGGCTATGAATTGGACGGGCTGATCGCGGCCGTTGCCGCCAGTGTCGAACGGGGTGAGCCGTTGCCGGACACCGTCTTGCGCGCAAGCATCTGACTACAACACGTAGCACCCAATGTGGGAGCGGGCTTGCTCGCGAACGCTGAGTGTCAGTCAACAGATTCATCGACTGAACCAGCGCTTTCGCGAGCAAGCCCGCTCCCCCATTCCAGACTGCGCTGTGTCAGGCTGGCAGGCCCAACATATCCCGCGCCAACGCCTCGGCAATCCGAATCCCATCCACACCCGCGGACAGAATCCCGCCCGCGTAACCTGCGCCTTCACCGGCGGGGAACAAGCCTTTCACATTCAAGCTCTGCATCGACTCGTTGCGGGTAATCCGCAGCGGCGATGAGGTGCGTGTCTCGATACCGGTCAGTACCGCGTCGTGCAGCGAATAGCCCTTGATCTGCTTCTCGAAGGCCGGCAGTGCTTCACGGATCGCTTCGATGGCGAAGTCCGGCAAGGCCAGGGCCAAGTCACCCAGGGATACGCCGGGCTTGTAGGACGGTTCTACACTGCCGATCGCTGTGGACGGCTTGCCAGCGATGAAATCACCCACCAACTGCGCAGGCGCCTCGTAATTGCTGCCGCCTAGGATGTAGGCGTGGGACTCCAGGCGTTCCTGCAACTCGATACCCGCCAGCGGGCCGCCTGGGTAGTCCACCTCAGGCGTGATGCCGACCACGATGCCGGAGTTGGCGTTGCGCTCGTTGCGTGAGTATTGGCTCATGCCGTTGGTGACCACGCGGTTTGGCTCGGACGTCGCCGCGACCACGGTGCCGCCTGGGCACATGCAGAAGCTGTAGACCGAGCGGCCGTTCTTGGCGTGGTGCACCAGCTTGTAGTCGGCGGCGCCGAGTTTCGGGTGCCCGGCGTATTTGCCCAGGCGCGCGGCGTCGATCAGCGATTGCGGGTGCTCGATACGGAAACCCACGGAGAATGGCTTGGCCTCCATGTATACGCCGCGCCCGTGGAGCATGCGGAAGGTGTCGCGGGCGCTGTGGCCCAGGGCCAGGATCACGTGTTTAGAGAGGATCTGCTCGCCATCGTTGACGACCACACCGTTCAACTGGCCGTCTTCGATCAGCACGTCGGTTACCCGTTGCTCGAAGCGCACTTCACCGCCCAGGGCGATGATCTGTTCGCGCATGTTTTCCACCACGCCGGTTAGGCGGAAGGTGCCGATGTGCGGTTTGCTGACGTAGAGGATTTCTTCCGGCGCGCCGGCCTTGACGAACTCGTGCAGGACTTTGCGGCCGTGGAATTTCGGATCCTTGATCTGGCTGTACAGCTTGCCGTCGGAAAAGGTCCCGGCACCGCCTTCACCGAACTGCACGTTGGACTCGGGGTTGAGCACGTTTTTTCGCCACAGGCCCCACGTGTCCTTGGTGCGCTGGCGCACTTCCTTGCCGCGCTCGAGGATGATCGGCTTGAAGCCCATTTGCGCGAGCAGCAGCCCTGCGAAGATCCCGCACGGGCCAAAGCCGACCACGATCGGGCGTTCTGTCAGGTCTTGCGGCGCCTGGCCTACGACTTTATAGCTGACATCCGGCGCCGGGTTGACGTTGCGGTCATCGGCGAACTTGAGCAGCAGGGCGGCTTCACCCTTGACGTTCAAGTCGATGGTGTAGATGAAGCACAGCTCCGAGGATTTCTTGCGCGCATCGTAGCTGCGTTTGAACAGGGTGAAATCGAGCAGGTCATCACTGGCGATGCCCAGGCGCTGCACGATGGCAGGCCGCAGGTCTTCTTCGGGATGGTCGATGGGCAGCTTGAGTTCGGTGATTCGTAACATGACGGGATCCGGTAGGCGGCGGGCAGAGAGGCCGGCTGTTTTGCAAACCGGCGATTATAAGCCCCAATGGCCGTTTCCCGTCATGTTAAAACAACGCAGGAGGGCGTCAGTCGTCGCGCGAACCGCCAAATGCTGCGCAACCCCGTTGCACCTGGCCATTGACGCGCAACTCGGCGGTCATGTGCTGCAGGCTGCCGCTGACCGGGTCGACGCAACGCTGCGGGGCGACCCACAGTTCGACGTGCTGGTTGTTGGCTTCGGTCATCAGGTTGAAGCGTCCGTCACCGATTTGCTCTTCCACATACGGCACCGCGAGGGGTGGCTGGCCTTCGCGTTCCAGCACCATGCCCTTGGCCGTGACGTTCATCGCCCAGGCCGGCTTGTGGCCGTTGGCGCGCAGGATCATGCGCTTGAAGTCCGGGTCGTTGCAGGCCGAGGTCGAGCGCTCGACGCGATAGAGTTGTTGCAGGTCCACGCTGCCCTGGGTGCCTGTAGCCACGCCGGAGAACTGGCCGCGCAGGTCGGCAAACAGTGCACCCTGCTGGCCGGCCAGGGAGGCCGCCTCCTGCAGGATGCTGGTGCCACCGGTGTCGTTGACCACGTAGTTGCGCTTGTCGTTGCACGGCTGGAACAGCAGTTTGCCGCCGACCGCCGTGAGTTCGCCCTGCATGCGGGTCAGCCCGGCGAGAGAGGGCTTGGCTGGCTCGCGGTCGAACATCTGGCAGGCGGCGAACAGGGGGAACAAGGCAAACAGAGCAAGGGTATGGGCGGCGCGCATTATCGGTCTCCAGACAAGTGCCGCCACGTTACGCAGGCCTGCGCTGCATCACAACCCCGCTCGCCAGCTTCAGGCAATTCTGACAGCCGAACCTGTTCAGCCAACGATAAAGATCTGACCGGTTTGCAAGCCTTCCACGCTCTTCGCGTAGGCCAGCGCTACGTCGGCGCCTGGAGCCGGTTTGTAGCCACGGAAGTAAGGCGCATAGCTGTCCATGGCTTCCACCAGGACGGTCGGGCTGACAGCGTTGACGCGCAAACCGCGCGGCAATTCGATTGCCGCCGCTTTGACAAAGGCGTCAATGGCGCCGTTGACCAGCGCAGCCGAGGCGCCGGTGCGGATCGGGTCGCGGTTAAGAATGCCGCTGGTGAAGGTGAACGAAGCGCCATCGTTGGCGTAGTCGCGGCCGATCAGCAGCAGGTTGACCTGGCCCATCAGCTTGTTACGCAGGCCGAGTTCGAAGTCGGCTTCGCTCATTTCCGGCAGGGCCACGAAGTTGACGCTGCCCGCTGCGCAGATCAGCGCGTCGAAGTTGCCGGTTTGTTCGAACAGCGTGCGGATCGAAGCGCTGTCGCTGATATCCACCTGGAAGTCGCCGCCGCTGCGGCCGATGCTGATCACTTCGTGACGCTGAGCGAGTTGCGCCTTGACTGCCGAGCCGATGGTACCGCTGGCGCCAATCAATAGGATTTTCATGGTGCTGTTCCTCCAGGGGGTAAGTGAGGGTTCAGTCTAGAGTGGCTTTTTGGGTGGATAAACGCGCTAATAGGCAACCTTTGGTTTTCAAATGGAAACAATCCATGAGTGAGATGGATGATCTGGCAGCCTTCGCCGTGCTCATTGAGGCCGGCAGCTTTACCCTGGCCGCCGAGCAGTTGGGCTGCAGCAAAGGGCAGTTGTCCAAGCGCATCAGCCAGTTGGAAGCGCAGTTTTCAGTGGTATTGCTGCACCGCACTACCCGCAAGCTCAGCCTCACCGCCGCCGGCGCGGCGCTGTTGCCCCAGGCCCAGGCCTTGGTACTGCAAGTGGACCGTGCCCGCCAGGCACTGGCCCGGCTCAAGGATGATCTGGCGGGGCCGGTACGCATGACGGTTCCGGTGTCGTTGGGCGAAACCTTCTTCGACGGCTTGCTGCTGGAGTTCTCCAAGCAATACCCGCAGGTGCAGATCGAACTCGAGCTCAACAACAACTACCGCGACCTGGCGCGGGATGGCTTTGACCTGGGAGTACGCTCGGGCGCGACCGAAAACGAGCGCCTGGTCGCCAAGCCCCTGCTGGCCTGGCATGAGATGACCTGCGCGAGCCCGGCCTACCTTGAGCAACATGGCGAACCACAGACACCTGCGGAGTTGGCCGGCCATACCTGTCTGCTCAACAGCCACTACAGTGGTCGTGAGGAATGGCTGTACCACCAGCAGCACGAACTCCTGCGGGTTCGGGTCAGCGGCACCTTTGCCTCCAACCACTACAACCTGTTGAAAAAGGCCGCGTTGGTCGGCGCCGGTATCGCGCGCCTGCCGTCCTACGTATTGCCGACGGAATTGGCTGACGGTCGATTGCGCTGGCTCCTTCGCGATTATCAGACGCGGAGCATGCCGATGTACTTAGTGCACCCGTATCAGGGCGGTTTGCCGCGTCGCACCCAGGTATTGGCCGATTACCTGGTGGATTGGTTCAAGCGCAGCGGCGAGGCGCTGGACCGGCTTTAGGCGTAGCGGCGGGCGATCAGGTGATCGATCGACAGGCGTCCTGGCCCTTTGGCCACCAGCAACAACAGCAGCGCGATCCAGGTGCCATGGGTCGGGTAGGCATCCGGGTAGACGAACAACTGGATCACCAGCGTCATCCCGATCAGGGCCAAGGCCGAAAAACGCGTAGCGAAGCCTACAAGGATCAGCACCGGGAAAAAGTGCTCGGCAAACGCGGCCATCGGCGCTGCCACTTCCGGCGATAACAACGGCACGTGGTATTCGCTGCGAAACAGCGGCAATGTCGAGGCGGCCAGCTTCGGTTCACCGAGTTGGAAGGTGCCGTTGATGAAGTCGATGGCAAAGCCTTCGACTTTGGTTTGCCCGGACTTCCAGAACACCGCGGCAATGGAGAAGCGCGCGAGACAGGCAATCAGGCTGTAGGGGATTTGCTCGAAAAGTGCGATGAGCCGCTTGATCAGGCACGAGGGGCGGGTGTTCATGGCGATACCTTTTGTTCTAGGTGCAAATGAGTGAGGGCGTTGTGGGCGATCAGCAGCGTCAGGCATTGGTGCAGGTCAAACTCGGCTGACGCGTCCAGCGCATGCTCCACGGCTTTTTCCAATGCATTGCCGCGGCCCAGGCTGTTGATGAAGGCCACTGAGCCGGGGTCGATGGCAAACACCTTGACCTCAAGCCCTTGGCGCACCACCAGCGCGCCCTGGGCATGCCAGGGATTCAGCGTGGCAAGGCCGCCCTCGGTCTGGTGCGCTGCCCATACCGCCACCACCGCATAAGGCGAATTCAGCGTGGCCAGCGACGGGTGCAGTTGCAGGCGCAGGGTTCCCAGGTTTGCCTGACCCTGTAGCGTCTGGAGCACGGCCTGCTGATCCAACGCCTGGCAGTCGGCCGCGTGATAGGCGCGGACTCGCAAGCGCTCCAACCGTGCAACATCGGCCAGGTACGGCACGCTTTGCGCGGGTTCGAAGCCGTGGATGAACTCGGCGAGCGTGTCGCCGTACTCACTCATCAACGGGCTGGTGGGCGGGTGCGCCTGGACATAGAGGCTGGCCATGGCGCGAAAAAACGCTTCGCCCACCAATTGCAGCGTAACCGGATAAGCCGTAGCCAACGCGTTGATCAACGAGCTGTGCACCGTGTTGCGATGCACCGAGAAACGGCTGGCCGGGTCGGCGCCATTGCTACTGAACAGGCCATCGGGGCAGGGCTGGTACGGTGCCAGCAAGGCCGCGGAAAAATCATCATGAAGGCTCATGGACTCACCTGCGCCAGATGCCATTGGGCCTGTTGAGCCTCGGCCAGCAGCACGCTGAAGGCCGGCACCTGGTTGTCCCGCTCGATCAGCGTTGGCATCGGGCCGACTTGAGCCAGTACTTTTTCGTACAACTGCCACACGGCGTTATCGATCGGCGCGCCGTGGTCGTCGATCAGCAAGCGATCGCCGAGGCTGTCAGTGTCTTCAGCAAAACCGGCCAGGTGAATCTCACCGACGGCGTGCAACGGCAAGGCCTCAAGGTAAGAAAGCGGATTGCGCTGGTGATTGATGCAGGAAACGTAGACGTTGTTGACGTCCAGCAGCAAACCACAGCCGGTACGTCGGATGACTTCACTGATGAAGTCCGTTTCGTCCAGGGTCGAGCGTTGGAATTGCAGGTAGGTTGACGGGTTCTCCAGCAGCATCGTCCGCTTGAGGCTGCTCTGTACCTGGTCAACGTGTTCGCACACCCGTTGCAGGGTGGCGTTGTCGTAGGCCAGCGGCAGCAGGTCATTGAGGAACACCGGGCCGTGGCTCGACCAGGCGAGGTGCTCGGAAAAAGAGTGGGGTTGATAACGTTCGATCAGCGTGGCCAGCCGCGCCAGGTGCTCCGGGCTCAGCGGGCCTTCGCCGCCGATGGACAGGCCCACACCGTGCAATGACAGCGGGTACTGCGCGCGGATCAACCCCAGGTAATGATGAAACGGGCCGCCGGCCACCATGTAGTTTTCGGCGTGCACTTCGAAAAAACCGATATCGGGTGAGGTCTCGAGCACTTCAACGAAGTGCTCATGCTTGAGCCCCAGCCCGGCCCGGCGTGGGAGGCCGGGCACCTGAGCCTGGGAGACGGCTTGCAGGGATGAAGGAGTCATCATCAGTACTCAGGTTTTGCGAGGGGTCAGGATTTGGCGGTGAAGGCAGCTTCCTGGCCGAAACCGGTCGGCGAGGTGGAGCTTGGGGTTTTGAGGCAAGTGCCGGCAGGGACCAGTTTCCAGGCGTTGGCCTGGTCCTTGGTTTTCGAGGTGCCGGCGCAGGACGTGCCGGCGCCTGCGGCACAATCGTTCTTGCCGGCTTCGGCGACGCCAAAGCATTTCTGCATATCGTCGGCAGCGTGGGCGGTGGTGGTCAGGGCGGACAGGCTCAAGGCGGAACCGAGGGCCAGGACGAGGCTAGCGGCGGACAGTTTGGTGGTCATGGTGTATCTCCAGCAGTGGGTTGAGTTAGCGGGCTTGAGTGCCTGCTTGTACCACTAGAGACAGCACGACGGAATCCGTTACAAGCCCGTCGAAAATAATTTCAGGTCTTTTACGATTCAAGCGTCACACAAAGCAAACGTGGGAGCGGGCTGGTGTGGGAGCGTGGCTTGCCCGCGATAGCGGCACCTCGGTTTTTCAGTTGCACCGAGGTGATGCTTTCGCGGGCAAGCCAGCTTCCACACAAGCCGCTCCCACCTGTTTGATCCGGTTCCTACAGCAACCTTCTCTTAACCGCCCAGGTACGCCTCGCGCACCTTAGGATCGGTCAGCAACTGCTCGCCAGTCCCTTGCATCACCACCCGGCCGTTTTCCAGCACATAGGCGCGGTCAGCGATCTTCAAGGCCTGGTTGGCATTCTGTTCCACCAGGAACACCGTCACACCGTCCTTGCGCAGTTGTTCGATGATGTCGAAGATCTGCTGGATGATGATCGGCGCCAGGCCCAGTGAAGGTTCGTCCAGCAGCAACAGCTTGGGCTTGCTCATCAGCGCACGGCCGATGGCGAGCATTTGCTGCTCACCGCCGGACATGGTGCCGCCGCGTTGGCTGAAGCGTTCCTTGAGCCTCGGGAACAGGTGCAGCACCTTGTCCATCTGCTCTTGGTAGTCGCCCTTGTCGGTGAAGAAACCGCCCATGGCCAGGTTCTCTTCCACGGTCAGGCGCGAGAACACGCGACGACCTTCCGGCACCACTGCAATGCTCTTGCGCATGATCTGCGACGACTGCTGGCCCACCAGTTCTTCACCCATGTAGCGGATGCTGCCGCTGTGGGCTTGCGGCGACCCGCACAGGGTCATCAGCAAGGTCGACTTGCCGGCACCGTTGGCGCCGATCAGCGTGACGATCTCGCCTTGGCGCACTTCCACGTTGACGCTGTGCAGGGCCTGGATCTTGCCGTAGAAAGTGGAAACGTTTTCGAATTGCAGCATTTTACGCTTCCCCCAAATAGGCTTTGATCACTTCAGGATTATCGCGGATCTGCTCCGGTGTCCCGTCGGCCAAGGGCGTGCCCTGGTTGATCACCACGATGTGGTCGGAAATGCTCATGACCAGTTTCATGTCGTGTTCGATCAACAGCACCGTGGCGTTGTTTTCCTCACGCAACACGCTGATCAGCGCCTTGAGGTCTTCGGTTTCCTTGGGGTTCAGGCCAGCGGCCGGTTCGTCGAGCATGAGGATGCGCGGGCGAGTCATCATGCAGCGGGCGATTTCCAGGCGACGTTGCTGACCATAGGCCAGGGTGCCGGCAGGGCGGTTGGCAAACTCGGTGAGGTTGACCTTGTCCAGCCAGTACTCCGCATATTCCATCGCCTCGCGCTCGCTCTTGCGGAACGCGGGGGTCTTGAACAGGCCGGCGAAGAAGTTGGTGTTCAAGTGACGGTGCTGGGCGATCAACAGGTTCTCGACCGCCGTCATGTCCTTGAACAACCGCACGTTCTGGAAGGTCCGTACTACGCCCTTGCGGGCGATTTCGTGACCGGCCAGGCCCTGGATCGGCTGGCCGTCCAGCAGGATGCTGCCACCGCTCGGCTTGTAGAAACCGGTGAGGCAGTTGAACACCGTGGTTTTGCCGGCGCCGTTGGGGCCGATCAGTGCCACGACTTGTTTCTCTTTCACGGTCAGGGCCACGCCATTGACCGCCAGCAGGCCGCCGAAGCGCATGCTCAGGTTTTCGACTTTCAGGATCTCGCGGCTCATTTGCGCAGCTCCATGTGTGGACGTTGCATGGGCAGCAGACCTTGCGGGCGCCAGATCATCATCAGCACCATCATGGCGCCGAACATCAACATGCGGTATTCGCTGAACTCACGCATCATTTCCGGCAGCAGGATCATCACGATCGCGGCCAGGATAACGCCCAGTTGCGAGCCCATGCCGCCCAGTACCACGATGGCGAGGATGATTGCCGACTCGATGAAGGTGAACGACTCGGGGGTCACCAGGCCTTGGCGGGCAGCGAAGAAGCTGCCGGCGAAACCGGCGAACGCAGCACCCAGGGTAAAGGCGGAGAGCTTGATGATGGTCGGGTTCAGGCCCAGCGCGCGGCAGGCGATTTCATCTTCGCGCAGCGCTTCCCACGCGCGGCCGATCGGCATGCGTAGCAGACGATTGATCACGAACAGTGCCGCCAGTGCCAGCAACAGCGCCACCAGGTACAGGAACACCACTTTGCTCACCGGGTTGTAGTCGATCCCGAAGTACTCGTGGAAAGTCTGCATGCCTTCAGCGGCGGTGCGGTCGAACGACAGTCCGAAGAACGTTGGCTTGGGGATGCTACTGATACCGTTGGGGCCACCGGTGATGTCGGTGAGGTTACGCAGGAACAACCGGATGATTTCACCGAAGCCCAGGGTCACGATCGCCAGGTAGTCACCGCGCAAGCGCAGCACCGGGAAGCCCAGCAGGAAGCCGAACGTGGCCGCCGCCATACCCGCCAGCGGCAGGCAGATCCAGAAGCTCCAGCCCAGGTAATGCGAGAGCAGCGCGTAGGTGTAGGCACCCACGGCGTAGAAGCCCACATAACCCAGGTCGAGCAGGCCGGCCAGGCCCACCACGATGTTCAGGCCCAGGCCCAGCAACACGTAGATCAGGATCAGGGTGGCGATGTCGACCGCGCCGCGCGAACCGAAGAACGGCCAGATCAGTGCGGCGATGATCAGGGCAATGATGATGTAGCGCTGTGTACGTGGCAGGGTCAGGAATTGGCTGACCTTGGGCGACACCAACGGGCCACGGTTGCTCTTGAACAGGGCACCGACCTGCTGGGTGAACAGCACGCGCAGGAACATCAGCACCGAGCACAGGGCGATGATGGTCAGGGTCACGGGACCGGTGCCATGCACTTCAAGGTTAATGCCGACAATGCTCAGCTTGAGGCCGAGTACCGGAAAGGCCACGGCCCAGACCAGCAGGGCGCTGAAAAACGCCGATTTAAGATATCTGCTCATACTTTCTCAACCTCCGGACGGCCCAGGATGCCGGTCGGACGGAACAACAGCACCAGAACCAACAGGCTGAACGCCACGACGTCCTTGTATTGGTCACCGAAGATATCGGCACCAAAGGCCTCGGCCACACCCAGCACCAGGCCGCCGAGCATGGCGCCCGGGATACTGCCGATGCCGCCCAATACCGCCGCGGTAAAGGCCTTGAGGCCTACCAGGAAACCGGCGTTGGGGTTGATCACGCCGTACTGCATGCTCAGCAGCACCGCGGCGACGGCCGCCAGTGCGGCGCCGATCACGAAGGTCAGGGCGATGATGTTGTTGGTGTTGATGCCCAACAGGTTGGCCATCTTGATGTCTTCGGCGCAGGCGCGGCAGGCGCGCCCCAGGCGGGATCGGGAGATGAACAGGGTCAGGCCGAGCATCGCCACCAGGGTGACGACGAAAACCAGAATCTGCATGTAGGAAATCAGGACTTCTTCCGCGCCACCCGGGCCGAAGGAGAAGCTCCCCGGGATCAGGTTAGGGATGGATTTATCCTTGGAATCCTGGGACAGCAATACGGTGTTCTGCAGGAAAATCGACATGCCGATAGCGGAAATCAGCGGGATCAGACGGTTGCTGCCACGCAAGGGACGGTAGGCAACCCGCTCGATACTGTAGCCATAGGCACTGGTCACGACGATCGATGCGAGGAACGCAGCGGTCATCAACAGCGGCAGAGAGTGGATACCCATCATGGCCAGCCCGGCAAGGGCGATAAAGGCCACGTAGGAACCAATCATGTACACCTCGCCATGGGCGAAGTTGATCATTCCAATGATGCCGTAAACCATTGTGTAGCCAATGGCTATCAAGGCATAGGTGCTGCCAATGGTCAGGCCATTAACCAGCTGTTGGAAAAAATGATAGATCTCAGGCATTACAGCGCTCCTAAAAACCCGATACGCATTTCACTGGTGGAGTCATGTTCCGGCCCCGTGCTGTGTTCTGTGAGCACATTTGCACAAAGCGTTTGCCAGCGAACCGCTGGTGACGGTTTTAAGATTTTCAGGTGAGCCAGCGCCCGGATCGCGGGTGTCAGGCCCATAAACCTCGTAAAACAAAGCCCACTGCTCTCACAGTGGGCTTGTTGACCAGTAACGCCTGGCTTACTGAGGGGAAACTTCGGTTTTTGGTTTACCGAAGTGCCATTCGTAGACCACGAATTTGAAGTCCTTCAGGTCGCCCTTGGCGTCGAAGCTCAGTTCGCCGGTAGGGGTCTTGAAGGTACCCGCGTGGATGGCGGCTGCCACTTTCGCGGTGTCTTCGGTCTTCGCAGCGGTAATACCGCCAGCGATCACTTCGATGGCCGAGTAGGCTGGGAACACGAACGGACCGGTTGGGTCCTGCTTGTTCTTGGCGAACTCTTCAACGATGGCTTTGTTGGCCGGGTCAGTGTCGAAGGATTTAGGCAGGGTCACCAGCAGGCCTTCGGAAGCGCCCTGGGCGATTTGCGAGATGGAGTCGTTGCCGACGCCCTCTGGACCCATGAACTTGGCGTTCAGGCCTTTTTCCTTGGCTTGGCGCAGGATCAGGCCCAGCTCAGGGTGGTAGCCGCCGTAGTAGACGAAGTCGACGTTGGCTTGCTTGAGTTTCTGGATGATCGAGGAGAAGTCTTTGTCGCCGGCGTTCAGGCCTTCGAATACGGCAACCTTGGTGCCTTTTTTCTCGAGGGTCTGTTTGACGGCGGTGGCGATGCCTTCACCGTATTGCTGTTTGTCGTGCAGGACGGCAACGATTTTAGGCTTCACGTGGTCGGCGATGTAGTTGCCGGCCGCTGGGCCTTGGGCGCTGTCCAGGCCGATGGTACGGAAGATCAGCTTGTAGCCACGTGCGGTGATTTCCGGGCTGGTGGCAGCCGGGGTAATCATGATCACGCCTTCGTCTTCATAAATGTCGGAGGCTGGCTGAGTGGAGCTGGAGCACAGGTGGCCGACCACGAACTTGACGCCGTCGTTGACCACTTTGTTGGCGACGGCAACGGCTTGTTTAGGATCGCAAGCGTCGTCGTATTCCTTGGCTTCAAGCAGCAATTTCTTGCCATCAACATCAACACCGCCCTTGGCGTTGATATCGGCGATGGCTTGCTTGGCACCCATGAATTGCATGTCACCGTATTGCGTCACTGGACCGGTCTTGGGCCCGGCGATGCCGATCTTGATGGTGTCGGCTGCGAACGAATGGCCGGCAACCCCAGCCAGGACCATAGCGGCAAACAGTTTGGAAATCTGCTTAGTAGCCTTATTCATAGTGCTCCACTCTTACTGTTGTATTTTTTATAGTTCTAGCGGCCTTGTGAGCTGCAGAACCGGATCAGATATCTCGGATATCCCCCCGGCAGTGCCCTGGCAACTGTACCGGTACAGTGTAGAGCGCCGGTTGATCGGTTGAAAAGCTGGCTGCTGGGGGCAAAACCCGGGTATGTCGCTTAAATGAAAGAAAAAGACAGAATTGCGGCGGGGTGATGCCAGAGTTTCGGGCAATCCTTGGCTTTCCTGACACTTTCTATCGGTAACTCATTTGCAACTGGGTTTTTCTGCTTGAGGCGTGACGCTATGATTGCGCCGATTTTTTCCCAAGGTGAACTCCCATGACGCAAGAACCTAGCACCCTCTATGCCAAGCTGCTCGGTGAAACCGCCGAAATTTCCTGGAAGGAGCTTGAGCCGTTCTTTGCCAAGGGTGCCCTATTGTGGGTCGACGCCGGTCTGGATTTGATCGAGGCCGCCGAGGGAATGGCCGAGGACAACCGCGACAAAGTCGCTGCCTGGCTGGCCGCGGGGACCCTGGGCGAGGTGTCTGCGACGCGGGCATTGGACCTGGTGGCGCGTGATCCGAGCCTGTGGGCGGTGGTGGTATCGCCGTGGATTCTGATCCAGGAAAGGGCGGCGTAGGAAAGCGCTGCACGAAAAAGGTGCGCATTTTTTGCCGTCGCAAGTGTGTAGCGGGGTAACTGCGGAAGCGGTGATGGCATCTTGCCGTAGAGAAAGGTCACAGACGAGGGTGACGCGCACGTCATGGGAACAGTTTGGCGGGCGGTCAAATGCGTGTGGGATTGTTTCGGGATGTGGCAAGGCTATCCGTTTTCGGGGCAATCCAGGCCGTCATCGCAGGCAAGCCCGTGCCCACAGTTGAAATGCATTCCACCTGTGGGCGCTGGCGTGCCTGCGAAGGGCGCAACTCGGTCAGGCTGTCTTGCCAGTATGGTTATTCAACGAGATGACCTTGGTCTTGCCGATCCGGTGACGGTAAATCTCGCGCAGGTACTTGATCGCCTTCTTCACGCAGTCCCGTGACAGGCGAATGTCATTGATCGACACGAACTTCTCTTTGTCGTTGATCAATTCGCGGTACTTCTTTTCATACATCGGCTTGATCGCATACCAGTTGGTATCGAGGATCTTTGCCGGGTTCTCGAACTCGTTGAGCAGTTCGTCGATACGGTCTTCGTCGAAGTCCTCGTGGATGATGAAGTCCAGGATCGAGTTGTCCAGGGTGTCGTCAAAGCGGTAAGGGTTGCGCGCAAAGCAACGTTTGATAAACGCCACGATCAGCGTGAGGAAGTCATCCGACAGGCACGGGCTCTTCGCGATCAGGGTGGTCAACGACAGGTTGGCCGAGGCGCCGATCACCAGCGCGTAGCGCTTGAGGGTGGTGTTGGGAAACAGGCTGTTGAGGTGGGTCTTGAGCCGGTTCAGGTCCATGTAGGACAGTTTGTAGTCCTTGGGCAACGACACGATGGACACCACCGACGAGCAGTTCTTGAAGAAGTGCAGGTCATGCAGTGCGGCCGCGTCGTAGCCGGAGTTCTTGTACTGCTCCAGGGAGGCCTTGTAGCGCTTGGATTCGATCGGCAACAGGCTGATGCCTTCGATGGCCTGGGTGACCTTGTTGAAGTGCGGCAGGTCGATGGAGCGGAGGAACAGGTCATCGATGTTCAGGCGCTGTGGTTCTTTCTCGAACACCTTGAATTTGTCGTTCGACGGTGCCGGCGTTTCCGGGACCACCGATTCTGCGTAGGCAATCGCCACCGGGCCGGCCAGGCTCATGAACAGGTCGTTGGCATCCAGGCGGATGGTTTCGCCGATGTCGATACCGGCGCGACGGAAGTAGTTCTGGTCGTAGTCGGTGGTCACGGCCTGGGCGGTGAGGATGTTGAAGATCTGCTGCGAGATGTACTGGTTGGCGTGTTTTTCCATGGCATTGACGTCAATGTTCTGGATGTTGCCGTCATCGCTTTCTTCGGCATAACGCATGATGTCGTTGGAGATCAGCATCATCGCGTTCCACGGCCGGATGCGGCCCTTCACACTGGCTTCGCTGCTGTCTTCATTGGCGAAGTTGTACGAGAAATCCCATTCTTCCGAGAGGTATTTGCACAGCAGTCGTCCGGCATTGATGTGCAGTGCCTCGGACATTTCGCTGCGGTGGTCGGAGATATTCGGCAACACGCAAATACCGCTGGTGAAGATCGGCTCGAACACAAAGGCGTGTCCGCTCTTGCTGTCGTGCTCGTCGGCTGGCTTGGTATCGAACGTCTTGTTCATGTACGAATGCTGCTGGGCCAGGCCGAATTCCGAGGCCATGCCTGAACCGGTGCCGCCGCCAGCGCTGAAGATCGAGAAGTAGAGGCGCGACTGGTTGGCCTTGATGCCGCACGAGTCGATCAGGTACGAATGGATCATCTTCCAGTCGGGGCTGGAAAAGCGCTGGGTGTCTTTGTTGAGGATGATCTTGGCCAGGTACTGGCCGAGGATTGGCGCGTTACCGGCGCCACCGGCATGGACTTCCGACAGGTCCATGATTTTCATCTTGCTGTAGTCGCGCAGGAAGCCGCTTTTCTCGCCTTTGCGCGAGAAACGGATGCGCCCGGCAATGTCCTTGTCCAAGTCACCGAGCATCACCAGCGGCTCTACCAGGAACACCGGTTTGCTGGCCTTGCCGCTGCCCAGGCGCAGGTTGTTACGGAGCCACTGGGCGGGGCTGTAGCCTTTGTCCTGAGACTTGTCTTCGTTGCTGAATTCGTTCAAGTAGAACTTGCGGGCGTTGTACACCAACTCTGCTACGTCCAGCGCGATGTTCGAACCGCAGCGGCCCAGGCCGATCAAGCACACCGAGGGAAATTCCTGCTCGTTGCGCGGATCGCTGTCACCTTCCAGGTGAGGCGGGCGCGGGAACACCATGTCGCGCAGGCCGTCGAGGTTGTCGAGGATGCGGTCGGTATTGGTTTCGGTGAAGTAAAGGTATTGCTGGGTGGCCAGCGGGCGAGGCGTGCTCAATGACTTTGAACCTGAGGGCTTGTCCGCAGGAGCTGGGAGCAACACGTCGGATACCACGGTGGCAGAATTATTTTTAGAAGTCATTGTGCGCCATGTGCCTGGGCGGATGGCTGAAGAGTATCAAGTGGCCATCACGGAATGGGAGTTCGCGACTTTACAGTGCGTCCTTGTCCTGGACGAGTGGGTTGAACCCCAGTGTTTTCGGGGCAAAACCTGGCCGGACTCTGATGAATCGGCCGTTCGTCGGCGTTCTTTAGGCAAATGATGGCGAAATGCCAAAGATTCGGCGTCAGCGAATTGGCCTGACGATCGACGTGGAGCCCCCTAGGCTTGGGGACGGCTTTTTCGGCGAGCTGCTGTCCTTGTTGCCCGTCGGGCTATGCGAGTCGAGTGGGTTGCGCATGCCGATACCCTGGATCACACCGATGATGTCGCTGAACGGCACCGCCGGGCTCAACAGGTAACCCTGGACGAAATCACAGCCATGCTTGAGCAACAGCTCGAACTGGGCCTGGGTTTCCACGCCTTCGGTGACGACTTCGAGGTGCAGGGTATGGGCCATGCCGATAACCGCCTGGACAATCTCGATATCGGCGGTGGACTTGGGGATGTCCTGGATAAACGAGCGGTCGATCTTCAAGGTATTCAGGGGCAGGCGTTTCAGGTAGGCCAGGGACGAATAGCCGGTGCCAAAGTCGTCGATGGCCAGTGATACACCCAGCGCGCGGATTTGGCGCAACAGGGCCAGGGTGCTGCTGATATTGCCCATCAGCGCATTTTCGGTGACTTCCAGTTCCAGGCGGTTGGCGCCGATTCCGCTGAAGCGCAGGGCGTCTTCAATTTCATCCGCCAACTCGTCACGGGCCAGGTTCAGGGCCGAGCAGTTTACCGACATGGTCAGCCCGGTGTAGCCACGGTCAGACAGCAGGCTCAGGTCATGGCAGGCTTGGCGTAGCACCCAGTGGTCCAGTTCGGCAATCAGCCCGTTGCTCTCGGCGATGCCGATAAACCGGTCGGGTGCCAGCAACCCATGCTGGGGGTGTTGCCAGCGCACCAGGGCCTCCAGCCGTGTGACCTTGCCCTGTTTCATGTCAAAGATCGGTTGGTAGAACAGCACCAGTTGGTTGCGCGCGCGCAGGGCGCCGCGCAGTTCTTCTTCCAGTTGCAGTTCGAGGAAGGCGCGGGTTTTCAGGTTGGAGCTGAAGAAGTTCAGGCTGTTACGCCCCGTGTCCTTGGACTGGTACAGCGCCAGGTCGGCGGTTTTCAGCAGCTCTTCGCAGGTCACGCCGTCATCGGGAAACAGACTGATACCGATACTGGTGGTCATCACCATGCGCCGGCCGGCCAGTTCGATCGGTTCTTTCATTTGCTGCATGATGCGTTGGGCCAAGTGACGGGCTTCGTCGCGGTGGTGGATGCTGATCAGGATGCAGAACTCGTCGCCGCCAAACCGTGCAACCACATCCGCATGGCTGCGCACCGAACCTTTTATATGCCCGGCCAAGGCGGTGAGCAACTGGTCGCCAGCGTCATGCCCGAGGCTGTCGTTGATACGTTTGAAATGGTCGATATCGAGGAAGATAACCGCCATCATCCCGTTAGAGGCGGTTTTTTCGGCGAGTTTTTCAGCGAATATCTGGTTGAAGCCCCGGCGATTAAGCAGGCTGGTGAGGGCGTCGTAATGGGCCACTTGTTGCAGGGACGCGCGCGCCTGGTCGAGTTCGCTGAGCAAGGCGTTGACACGTCGCAGGTCGCGTTCCTTGTGCTGGAGTTTCTTGTCGGCCAGGGCGGCGCTGATGCTGCTGCCGATGACCAGGAGCGTGATCGCCGCCACTGACAAGCCGAGTTGAATGGGGTTGTTATTCAACGGTAACGAGAGGTCAGCGCCGGTGGGGACAATTAATTGCATGGCGGCCATGCCGGTAAAGTGCATGGTCAGGATCCCGGCGCCCAGGACCAGGCTGGCGGCGTATTTGAGCAACTGGTGGAACACGCCGGTGCCGGCGCGCAAATAACTCGACAGCAGTAACGCGGCCAGGCTGGCACCCATGGCGATGCCCACCGACGCCAGGAACAATCCTGATTCGAAATACATCTGCGCCTGGGAACGCATGGCCGACATGCCCACGTAGTGCATCAGGGCGATGCCGATCCCCATCCAAATGGACGCAAGCAAATATTGGTGAAACCGCAGGTTGGAATGACTCAAGGTTTGCATTGCGAACAGCGAAGCGACCAAGGCAATGAGCAGTGATGCGAACGTCATCAACAGGTCGTAGTGAATCGCAATAGGCGCCTGGAACGCCAGCATGCTGATGAAGTGAGTGGACCAGATCCCGCCCGCCAGGCACCCGGCGCCGAGCCAGCGCCAGTGGCGACGCGCGGTAGGGTCCTCGACATGGCCGACACGTTCGGCCATGTCCAGCGTGCCGAAACCTGCCGCGCACGCGACCAGGTAGGCCAGCAGCACCAGAAAGGGGTTATGACTGCAGTTGAGTAATAAGTGCCCGCTCTCTGGAAGCTCGGTAAAAAAGTGCAGACCTAGCCATTCCATAGCATGTCCTGTCATAGCGTCACGTCACAGCCCTAGGCGATGACCTATGATGTCCAGTATAGAAGCGCGGGAGAATTCGCAAGCGGTAATGGCACTTTGCTTCTCTATGATTTTGGCATGCCGCCCATAGCGTTTGATGCTAAGCGCTGATGGGCAGGTCCAACTCGAACGGTGGTTCCAGCGGCGCCAGGCCAAATGCTGCACGTGCTGCATCGCAATCGACATTCTGTACGCCCTGGTACCACGAAGACTCGAATTCACGGCACACGCTCGAGCGCTGCTCGTAGATTGTGCAGCGCGTGCCTTTGCCCACCTCACCCTCAAGGCTGCAGCAGCGCGCGGGTTTCTGGTCGGTGCCGATCATTGCCACGCGGGTAGGGTTGATCTGCACCACCAGGTCATCGGGCACCGTGCCCCCCGACGAGGCGCACTCACCCCAGAAGAAAGACACACGAAAGTGTGAACAGCAGGCACCGCAATTCAGACACGGACTGGCTTCGGACATGGGCGTCATCGATAAGAAAAAGTAAGGGGGGATGCTACGGAAGGCTCGCCATTCTATCCGTGCCATGGCCGTTGGGAAGGGGGGCGCGCACTTATATTTTTGTCGGCAAAGTCCCGCGCTGCCGGGTGAAATCATGCCCTATCAGCTTTACGAATCATTACAGACAAGCGTCGCCTGCCTGACTATGTTGCAGGTACCGGGCAGGATGCATCGGGCATCGCAGCTCTCATAACAATAAAAGAGACGGACCCATGCAGAACTCGACCCAAGCGGCGAATGCCTGGCGCATTCTGTTCCTGCTGTTCCTCGCCAATCTGTTCAACTTCTTCGATCGCACCATCCCGGCGATTATCATCGAGCCAATCCGCATGGAATGGCACCTGAGCGACTTTCAGCTCGGCATCATCGGCACTGCCTTTACCATCGTCTACGCCATTGCCGGCCTGCCCCTGGGGCGCCTGGCCGATACCGGCTCGCGCAGCAAACTGATGGGCTGGGGCCTGTTCGCCTGGAGCGGTCTGACGGCGGTAAACGGCATGGTCGGCAGTTTCTGGACGTTTTTGCTGGTGCGCATGGGCATCGGCATTGGCGAAGCCAGCTATGCGCCGGCCGCCAACTCGCTGATTGGCGACCTGTTCCCGGCGCACCGTCGCGCGCGCGCCATGGGGATTTTCATGCTGGGCCTGCCGTTGGGGTTGTTGCTGGCGTTCTTCACCATCGGCTGGATGGTCAAGGCGTTCGACAGTTGGCGCGCACCGTTCTTTATCGCGGCGGTGCCGGGGCTGATCCTGGCGGTGTTCATGTTCGCTATCAAGGAACCCAAGCGCGGCGCAGCGGAATCCGTGCAAGTCTCCCAGGAGCGCGTCGACCGCCCGATCCGGCGCGTGCTGGCAGTGCCGACTTTCTTGTGGCTGGTGCTGGCCGGGCTGTGTTTCAACTTCGCCACCTATGCCTGTAACTCGTTCCTGGTGCCGATGTTGCAGCGTTACTTCCTGATGCCGCTGCAAGAGGCGGCCGTCGCCACCGGTGTCATCGTCGGCATCACTGGCCTGGTCGGCCTGACCCTCGGTGGCTGGATCGCCGACAAGATCCATCAACGCGTCGCCAACGGCCGGCTGTTGTTCGCGGCGTTCAGCCTGATCATTTCCACCGTGACCACTGCCTGGGCATTGCACGCCGGGCGCATCGAGATCGGTGTGTTCGTGGCGCTGTTCAGTGTGGGCTGGTTGTTCGCCTATAACTTCTACACCTGCGTGTATACGGCGATCCAGGATGTGGTCGAGCCACGTCTGCGGGCCACGGCCATGGCACTGTTCTTCGCCGGCTTGTACTTGCTGGGCGGTGGCATGGGGCCGATCGTGGTGGGCGGCTTGTCCGATCATTTCGCCCACTCGGCGATGTATGCGGCGGGGGCCGAGCAGATGACCGAGGCCTACAAGGCGGTTGGGTTGCATGACGCCATGTATCTAATTCCGGTGGCGTTGTTCCTGACCATGCTGTTCCTGTTCCAGGCGTCGCGCAGTTTTGTGCGCGATGCCAAGCGGATGAAGGATGGGTTGGGGGTGGTTGAGGTGCCGGCTGCTGCGGCTACGGCTTGAAACCGAGGCGACCCTATCGCAGGCAAGCCAGCTCCCACAGGGGCATGCATTTCAACTGTGGGCGCCGGGCTTGCCCGCGATGAGGCCCTCAAGGCAAATAAAAAGGCCCGCATTGCGCGGGCCTTTTTTAACCGGGCAGGGAGGTGATCAACCCGCGACCAACACCCGAATCGCTTCCAGTCGCAGCGCCGCCTTATCCAGCATGGCCAGGCCCTGCTCGCGTTGGGTGCGCAGGGCAACCAGCTCGCTGTCACGCACGGTCGGGTTGACTGCTTGCAATGCAGTCAGGCGCGCCAGCTCTTCGTCGGTGTCCGCTGCCAGGCGGCGCTTGGCCTCGGCCACGCGTTCGGCGTGGCGCGGGGTGATCTTCTCTTCCCCGGCGTTGATCCGCGGCGTCAGCTGGTCGCGCTGGGCCTGGATGAACTTGTTGGCGCTGGCGCGTGGCACGCTTTCCAGCTGGTCGTTGAGGGTTTCGAACGACACGCGGCTGGACAGGTCGTTGCCATTGGCATCCAGCAGGCAGCGCAGTGCGGCCGGCGGCAGGTAACGGCCCAGCTGCAGCGAGCGCGGCGCAACCACTTCACTGACGTAGAGCAGTTCCAGCAACACGGTGCCCGGCTTGAGTGCCTTGTTCTTGATCAGCGCCACGGCGGTGTTGCCCATCGAACCCGACAACACCAGGTCCATGCCGCCTTGCACCATCGGGTGTTCCCAGGTGATGAACTGCATGTCTTCACGCGACAGCGCCTGGTTACGGTCGTAGGTGATGGTCACACCTTCGTCGTCACCCAGGGGGAAGCTGGCGTCGAGCATTTTTTCGCTGGGCTTGAGGATCAGCGCGTTTTCCGAATGGTCTTCGCTGTCGATGCCGAACGCGTCGAACAGGGTTTCCATATAGATCGGCAGGGCGAACTGGTCGTCTTGCTCAAGGATGTCTTCCACCAGCGCATCGCCTTCACCCGCGCCGCCGGAGTTGAGTTCGAGCAAGCGGTCGCGCCCGGTATGCAGCTCTTCTTCCAGGCGCTCGCGCTCGGCACGGGCCTCGTCGATCAGGGCTTGCCATTCGCCGTCGTCGGCGTTTTCCAGCAGCGGTAGCAGGCGTGGGCCGAACTGGTGCTGCAAGGCGTTGCCGGTTGGGCAGGTATTGAGGAAGGCGTTCAGCGCTTCGTGGTACCACTGGAAGAGGCGCTCTTGCGGGCTGGTTTCCAGGTACGGCACGTGCAGTTCGATCACGTGCTTCTGGCCGATCCGGTCCAGACGGCCGATCCGCTGTTCCAGCAAGTCCGGGTGGGACGGCAGGTCGAACAGCACCAGGTGGTGGGAGAACTGGAAGTTGCGGCCTTCACTGCCGATTTCCGAGCAGATCAGCACCTGGGCGCCAAACTCTTCATCGGCGAAGTAGGCGGCGGCACGGTCACGCTCGAGGATGTTCATGCCCTCGTGGAACACCGTGGCCGGGATGCCGGAGCGCACGCGCAGGGCGTCTTCCAGGTCCATGGCGGTTTCGGCGTGTGCGCAGATCACCAGCACCTTGGTGCGCTTGAGCATTTTCAGTTGGTCGATCAGCCACTCGACCCGTGGGTCGAAGCGCCACCAGCGGTTGTCGTCCTCGACGTCCGGCTGCGACTGGAAACTGACTTCCGGGTACAGCTCGGCGTGTTCGCCCAGCGGCAACTCCAGGTATTCGTCCGGGTTCGGCAGAGGGTAGGCGTGCAGCTTGCGCTCGGGGAAGCCTTGCACGGCGGCGCGGGTGTTGCGAAACAGCACGCGGCCGGTGCCGTGGCGGTCGAGCAACTCGCGCACCAGGCGTGCGCTGGCTTCGGTGTCGCCATCGTTGACGGCGGTGAGCAACGCTTCACCTTCGTTACCGAGGAAACCCTGGATGGTCTTGTGCGCCGCCGGTGACAGGCGACCCTTGTCCAGCAGCTCCTGCACCGCTTCGGCGACCGGGCGGTAGTTTTCGCTTTCGGCGCGGAAGGCCTTCAGGTCGTGGAAACGGTTCGGGTCGAGCAGGCGCAGGCGCGCGAAGTGGCTGTCCTGGCCCAGCTGTTCCGGGGTGGCGGTGAGCAGCAGCACGCCAGGAATGACCTCGGCGAGCTGTTCGACCAGCGCGTACTCCGGGCTGACTTTGTCTTCGTGCCACACCAGGTGGTGGGCTTCGTCGACCACCAACAGGTCCCAGCCGGCAGCGAACAGCGCGTCCTGGGCCTTCTCGTCGTCCACCAGCCACTCCAGGGCCACCAGGGCCAATTGGGTGTCTTCGAACGGGTTGGTGGCATCGCTTTCGATAAAGCGTTCTTCGTCGAACAGCGCAACCTGGAGGTTGAAACGGCGGCGCATCTCCACCAGCCATTGGTGCTGCAGGTTTTCCGGGACCAGGATCAACACACGGTTGGCGCGGCCCGACAGCAGTTGGCGATGGATCACCAAGCCCGCTTCGATGGTCTTGCCCAGGCCCACTTCGTCGGCCAGCAGTACCCGTGGCGCAATACGGTCAGCGACTTCACGGGCGATGTGCAATTGGTGCGCGATCGGTTGCGCACGCACGCCACCCAGGCCCCACAGCGCCGACTGCAACTGGCGGCTGGTGTGTTCCAGGGTGTGGTAGCGCAACGAGAACCAGGCCAGCGGGTCGATCTGCCCGGCAAACAGGCGGTCGCTGGCCAGGCGGAACTGGATGAAATTGGACAGTTGGGTTTCCGGCAGGGTGACCTGCTCGTTTTGCCCATTGAGGCCGTGGTACACCAGCAGGCCGTCGACGTCGTCGACTTCCTGCACGGTCATTTTCCAGCCTTCGAAATGGGTGATGGAGTCGCCCGGCGAAAACCTCACGCGAGTGAGGGGCGCATTCCGTAGCGCATACTGGCGGGTGTCGCCAGTGGCCGGATAGAGCACGGTCAACAAGCGGCCGTCCTGTGCCAGAACGGTGCCTAACCCCAGCTCTGCTTCGCTGTCACTAATCCAGCGTTGCCCCGGTTGATACTGCTGCGCCATGCTGCCTGACTCCCGCCGTGAAAAAGCCGACTATCTTAACGGAACAAGCCCCCACGCCCAAGGACTCTGAGAAAAACTACGCCCTTGGCAGGCGCATCGGACATTGAATCGACGGGTGGCGGGCACTTGCGAGTGTCGACTGGGTCACAGCTTGGCGAGCCTGTGCTCAAGTCGCCCTGCAACCCGCCGAAAGCCTGTTGATCAGGAGAGTAATCATTATGCTGCCACCCATGCTGCCCGTCAGCGTTGTGCCGGTCACGTCACAACTCGATCCGGTGCGCCAGAAGCCGGATATCCCGCCCGTGGTACCCGTTCAGCCGGGGTCCAACGAAAGCACCATCGACCTGAAAAAGGGCGATGCCGAGCAGTCGACCTTTTTGTTGCGCGAAGAACAGCGCCGGCAGCAGGAGCAACAGAAACGTCGGCGTGAAGCCGATGAAGACCCGGAGCAGCACCTGGCCATTCCGGGGGACCTGCTCAACGCCGACAACACCGTGCCAGTCGTGCCACTGATTGAAGACGCGCCGCGCCAGGGCCTGTGGGTGGACGTCGAAGTCTAGTCGCGCAGTTCCCGCAGGGCCGCTAGCAGCAACTCGATATCATGGTCGTTATTGAGTGGGCTGACAGAGACCCGCGCCACGCTTTCAAGGCCCCGCGCCTGCATGTCCAGCGGTGTGTAGGCGACGCCATTGGCACCGATGTTGATGCGCTTCAACCCCAGTCGTCGCTTGAGTTCGAATGCATCCCAGCCGGCCAGGTTGAAGGCGATCAAGCCGGATTGGCGAGTGCCGAGGTCATGCAGGGTAACGCCCGCCATCCCCCGTAATGCCTCGCGGATTCGCTCACTGGTGCGCGAAACCCTCTCCCAGACGCGCTCGATGCCCAGCCGATTCATTTCCTGCAACGCATTGCCCAGCCCCGCCAGCAAGGCAAAGGATGTCTCGCTGGTTTCAAAACGCCGTGCGTCGTTGCGCAGGTCGAAACCCTGGTTGGTCCAGGGCGCTGAAAACACATCACGCTGAGCGGGGCTCAGCCGCTCGAGGAAATCCCCCCGCACATACAATAGTGCTGTGCCACGTGGCCCGCGCAGGTGCTTGCGTCCGGCCGACTTGAGCACATCGCAGTGCAGTGCTTGCACATCCACCGGCACCTGGCCGACGGCTTGGCCGGCGTCGATGAAGTAGGGGATGGCATGACGCTTGGCGACTTCACCGATAGCCTGGGCGGGGTTGATCAGGCCGCCGTTGGCCGGCAGCCAGGTCAGGTCGATCAACTTCACCCTGGCATCGATCATCGCCTGCAGCGCGAGCGGGCAGGCTGCACCGCTGTCGTCGCAAGGGATGACTTCCACCCGCGCCCCCGCTTGCACCGCCAGTTCCATGCTCGCCAGGTTGCCGCCCCATTCATGGCGGCCGACCAGAATGCGATCGCCCGGCTGCCAAGGCCCCAAGGCCTGGAATGCCATGCTCCAGGCGGTCGAGCCACTGCTGGCAAATGCGATTGATGAGGCGGGGGCGTTGAGCAGTTGCGCGGCAGCACGGCGGGCTTTTTCCGCCAGCACCGCGCCATGCTCGCCGGCCTCCATCGGGCCGTCACGGGCTTCCCGTTGCAGTTGCTCGATGATCGCGTCGAGGGTCGCCTGGCTGGGCAGGGAGGCGCCGGCATGGTTGAAGTGCACGATGCCGGACTGACAACCAGGCGTTTCATCCCGCAGGTGCTGCACGTCGAGCGGGCTCACGGGCGCAGCTCGAAAATCGCGTCCACCTCCACTGCCACGCCGGCGGGCAGGCTGGAAACGCCTACGGCGGTCCGCACGTGCCGGCCCTTTTCGCCGAGGGCGTTGACCAGCAGGTTGGAGGCGCCGTTGGCAACCACGCTCTGTTGTTTGAAATCACCGCTGCTGGCGATAAAAACCCCCAGGCGCACGGTGCGCACCAGGCGCGACAGGTCATCACCCAAGGCATCGCTCAACTGCCCCAGCAGGCCGAGGGCCGCGAGCTCTGCCGCGTGTGCGCCTTCGTCATCGCTGACGGACTCACCCAACCGACCTACGTAGGCCGGTTTGCCGTCCAACAGGGGAATCTGCCCGGAAACGAACAGGTGGTGCTGGCTCGCGACGTGGTTGATGTAGTTGGCAATCGGCTGGCTGGGCGTGGGCAGTGTGAGGCCCAGGGCTTGCACGCGTTGGCGGATGGAGTCGCTCATGATCAATCCTCTGTGTTCGGGAGGCTTGAGCATGTGGGTTGCGTCGATGAGCGACAAACGGATAGATCTCACGCAACGTATCGAAAAAACTCACGCGTCGGCGCAGGCTTCCTTCAACCACTGGCTGAAACACGCGGCGGCGTCGCTGGTTGCACCTTGGGGGGCGATGAGCCAGTAGCCGATGTCACTGCGATAGGGTGGCCAGTCGAAGGCTTCCACCAGGCTGCCGTCCTGAAGCCGGCGCTCGATCAGGCGATGACGGCCCATGGCGATGCCTTGGCCGGCCACGGCCGCTTCGACCACGATGTTGTAGTCGTGCAGCAGCACGCGGGGATGATGGGCGAGGTCGACCTGAAAGTGCTCGGACCAATCGGTCCACTCAAAGGGGCGGTGCGAAGTGGCCATCAGCAGCGGGCTGTCATGCATTGCCTTGAATGTCGGGCTGCACACCGGCGAGATGACTTCCGGCATCAATCGTGTGGCCTGCACATCGGGCCAGTCGCCCTTGCCGTAGCGAATGGCCAGGTCTACCTCCGCGCCAGCGACGTTGGCTAATTGAATCGACGGCAGCAACTCCACTTGAATATGCGGATAGCGGTTGAGAAACCCGGCCAGACGCGGTGCCAGCCACAGTGTGGCGAAGGATGCCAGCAGGCCGACGCGCAGCACGGTGGTGCTGGGCGATGTTTTCTGGGCGCGGGTGGCGGCGGCGATGGCGTCGAGAGCCGGGCGGATCTCGTCGTAGTACTGCTGGCCGTCGATGGTCAGATCGATGGCGCGGGTGCGTCGGATAAACAGCGGTTTCCCCAGATGCTGCTCAAGTTTCTGCACCTGATGGCTGAGGGCACTCTGGGTTACCGACAACTCGGTCGCCGCCTTGATAAAACTCAAATGCCGCGCCACGGCTTCGAAGGCGCGCAGGGCCAGCAACGGCGGAAGGTCCTTGTGCAGTGCCACCTGGGTGCATCTCCGGTTCGATAAAGTACCGATTTTGTGCGATGACCTGCCTTTTGTCGCCGGCTGATTTGCCGTTGGGCGGGGGAGGCCGCATTATTGAGCCATTCCCTCCACGACGTAAGCCAAGCCATGAGTGAAGACGACAAGCTGATTGACCTGAATGCCGAACGTGCCAAGCGCGTGCATGACCTCAATGACAAGCGCCTGAATGAAGTGCGCCAGGCCTTTGAACAGGCAATGCCATTGGGTAAAGTTAAGAAAAAGCCGAAGAACAAACCGAAAAAGCGTTGAAACAGCCTGCATCCATTGATGCAGGTCAGTTATTGCCTTTCTTTACGCCCCGTTGCGGGCGACATTGATCCCCGTCAATTTTCCAATCCGCCTTCTCCATTAACTTAGCCCTATCGCAACAGGGCAAGTGCAGGAGGCCGGTCATGTTCATCGATAATGTGGTGTTTGCCGGAGTGCTGACTGTAAGCCTCATGGTGATGTTTTTTGTAGGGTTTGGAATTTTTATCTGGAAAGACGCGAACAAGCGAAAAAAACCATAGGGTTTTCCAGGTACATGAGCACGCAAGGCATTTTGGGCGACTTCGGTCGCCCTTTTTTTTGCCTGTAATTTGGTCAATGAGGGGCCGCTGTGGGCACGATGGGTTTGGCATCTGGCAATAAAAAAGGTGCGACCCTTGCGGATCGCACCTTTTTTATTGCGGCTGGGTTATCAGCTGCCCAGCGCCTTGGAGGCCAACCAGAACAAACCGGCCGACAGGGCGACGGTGGCTGGCAGGGTCAGTACCCAGGCCATCAGGATGGTTTTCACGGTGCCACCTTGCAGGCCGCTTTTGTTCGCGACCATGGTGCCGGCCACGCCCGACGACAGTACGTGGGTGGTGGACACCGGCAGCGCGAAGATATTGGCAAAACCAATCATGGTCGCGGTGGTGATCTGCGCCGACATGCCTTGGGCATAGGTCATGCCCTGCTTGCCGATCTTCTCGCCGATGGTCAGTACCACGCGCTTCCAGCCCACCATGGTGCCCAGGCCCAAGGCCAGAGCAACGGCGAGGATGACCCAGAACGGTGCGTATTCAGTGGTGGCGGTCAGGTCTTTGCGCAGCTTGTCGAGGTCGGACTTCTCACGGGCATCCAGGCCTGGCAGCTTGCCGACTTTCTTCGCGGTGTCATCCAGGCAGAGCAAATAGCGACGCACTTCAATGCGCTGGTCAGCGCTCAGCGAGTGATAGTCGGACACGCCCTTCAAGGTGTCCACCAGCGCGTTGATGGTCGGCTCGGTCTGCTGTGGGTTGCACTGGAACTTGCCCGGCAGGTCGTTCTTCACGCTTTTGCCCAAGGCCAGGAACTCGCCGAGCGTGGCGTTATTACGCTGGTAGAACTGGCTCAAGTGCACGGTAGCGTCGCGGGTACGTTCGATCTGGTAAGTGGTGCTGCCCAGGTCGAGTACGAACTGCGCCGGCACGATACCGATCAACACCAGCATAATCAGGCCAATGCCTTTCTGGCCGTCATTGGAACCGTGCACGAAACTCACGGCCATGGCGGAGATCACCAGGACCAGGCGGTTCCAGAACGGCGGGTGCTTCTTGTCATCGAGCTTGCGGCGCTGGTCCGGGGTCTTGTGCATCTTGGACAGCGGTCGCCACCATTTCAGGCCGATCAGCACCAGGGCTGCGACCAGGAAACCGGCCATCGGCGAAAACACCAGGGAGGCACCGATATCCACCGCTTTCTGCCAGTTCACACCGTCAGCCAGGGGGATGTCATTGATCAGGGCATTGGCCAGGCCGACACCGAGGATCGAACCGATCAGGGTGTGGGAGCTGGACGCGGGGATACCGAAGTACCAGGTGCCCAGGTTCCAGGTGATTGCCGCCGCCAATAACGAGAAGACCATGGCCAAGCCATGGCCTGTATTCACATTGATCAGCAACTCCACCGGCAGCAAGTGCACGATGGCGTAGGCGACACCGACACCACCGAGCAACACGCCGAGGAAGTTGAACACCCCGGAGAAGAACACGGCCAGGTGCGGCGGCATGGCTTTGGTATAGATGACTGTGGCCACCGCGTTAGCGGTGTCATGAAAGCCATTGATGAACTCGAAGGCGAGGACAAAGGCCAGGGCGAGCAATAGGCTCACGAGAACCCAAGCATCCAGTCCGCTGAATAAATCGATCATGAAGGTTTTCTGACCCGGTCGTAAGGGGGCGCGATTATGCCAGAAAACCTCGGTAATCGATGCACTAGCTGCTCATCGGTAACAATCTTCCCTGAAAAAAACAGGGCAAAAGGCGTGCATCCCAGGGTTTTCGGGGCTTTGGCAAGTCTTTGATTTATATGGCGCAGGGGGGCCATGAGGGAGGATTGTCACAAAAACGTCATCCCTGAAACATTTGTATGAAATTTTACGTAACGTGGTGGGATGCAGGCTAGTCGGCTGCTAGCTATGTGCTAGCAGCCGAGGCCAACCTTGAGGTTCAAACCGAATCGCTTATGGCTCTTCGGTTTTGAGTTCCTGCTCAATCTTTTGGATTTCCTGGGCAAACGCCTGGTCGAGCAGGCTGGCTCTTTTGCGCCATGGTTTGCGTTCAGGTTCGGGCTGGGCGGCGTAGGTGGTGACTTCCCCGCCGTAAACGTCCTTGTAACGTTGCTCCTGGCGCTCAAGTTCCGCGCGCAGTTCATCTTTCGTCACATCGTTACCTAATTGAGTTGAGAGTCAATACGTTGCAGCGTGATGCCGGAATGCGCCCTCGCGGGATTCCAAGTTGATGCGTGTAAACGTTCAACTTCGGAATAGGGAAGGGGCGTCACTTAGTGAGTGCAGTCATTCGAGGCCGGTAGTTGCAATCAACCATGCACCGCGTGTGCAGCAGCTGGCGAGCTCCGTTCCCGATAATGAAACCGGGCAGACCTGTGCACAGCGTGCATTATAGCGGCGCATTTGAATAACACTATCAGCATAAAGTTAAAAACCGTCAACTTGTGTGAGCGTTTTGTTACACGTGCGTATCGGTAAATGCGCAAATGACTGGCGCCCTACATTTAATCCAACTTCAAACGTTATTAACCGCCCTTCATTTTCCTACCGCCGGCGGGCCGCTCATGGCAGGGTGACGGGAAATTGCGATAATCGAATGATCGTCCGATAATCGCACAATGTTGTTGGCCCTGCCTTGTACATCTCGGCTGACGCAGCTTGTAATAGCAGCCAAAACCTCCCTTGCGGTCGACAATAAGAGAAAGGATCACGACATGAACGATCAATTGCGCAACTCTTTCGCATCAGTGGCGCCGCCGATCGTTGCCTCTCCGGCCAAGCGTATCCAGGCGTTTACCGGTGATCCAGACTTCATGACCTCCCTGGCCCGTGGCCTGGCCGTGGTGCAGGCGTTCCAGGAACGCAAGCGCCACCTCACCATCGCCCAGATCAGCCACCGTACGGAAATCCCCCGTGCCGCCGTACGCCGTTGCTTGCACACCCTGATCAAGCTCGGCTATGCCACCACCGACGGGCGAACCTATTCGCTATTGCCCAAAGTCCTGACCCTGGGCCACGCCTATCTGTCGTCCACGCCGCTGGCGGTGTCGGCCCAGCCTTATCTGGATCGCATGAGCGAGCAGCTCCACGAAGCCTGCAACATGGCCACCCTTGAAGGCGACGACATCCTCTACATCGCCCGTTCGGCCACCACGCAGCGCCTGATCTCCGTGGACTTGTCGGTGGGCGGCAGACTGCCGGCTTATTGCACCTCCATGGGCCGCATTTTGCTCGCAGCGCTGGATGACGCCTCGTTGCAGGATTATCTCGACCACGCCGAGCTGCAAACCAAGACCAGCCGCACCCTCACGACGCCCGAAGCGCTGTTCGAATGCCTGCAACAGGTGCGTCAGCAGGGCTGGTGCATCGTCGACCAGGAGCTGGAGCAGGGGCTGCGCTCCATTGCCGTGCCGGTCTATGACGCCTCGGGCCAGGTATTGGCCGCCCTGAACGTCAGCACCCACGCGGGCAGGGTCAGTCGCAGCGAGCTGGAGCAACGTTTCCTGCCAAGCATGCTCAGTGCCAGCCGCGAGTTGAGTGCACAGCTGTTTGCCTAAGCTGTTCGGTGACCGCACAGATCCCGGCTTGATCAATTGACGGTGTTTCCCCTGGCTTATTAATGTGCGGCAGCGCTGTTAGCGCCGCCCAATAATAACGACGACCCCAGGTCGTCAGCCCGCCATCGGTGTGGAAATAAAAACAATGAATCAGCCCTCTGTCGGTACTGCGTTGGACGTCCAGTCCTTCATCAACACCCAGCCACTGTCACGTTATCAGTGGCGCGTGGTGATCCTGTGTTTCCTGATTGTGTTCCTTGATGGGCTCGACACTGCGGCCATGGGCTTCATCGCGCCTGCGCTGTCCCAGGATTGGGGCATAGACCGCGCCAGCCTCGGCCCGGTGATGAGCGCCGCGTTGATCGGCATGGTGTTTGGCGCACTGGGCTCCGGCCCGCTGGCGGATCGTTTCGGTCGCAAAGTGGTGCTGGTGGGGGCGGTGCTGGTGTTTGGCGCATTCAGCCTGGCTTCGGCCTACAGCAGCAATGTCGATCAGTTGCTGGTGCTGCGCTTTCTCACCGGGCTGGGGCTGGGTGCCGGCATGCCCAATGCCACTACGCTGCTGTCCGAGTACACCCCGGAACGCCACAAGTCGCTGCTAGTGACCAGCATGTTCTGCGGCTTCAACCTGGGCATGGCCGGTGGCGGGTTTATCTCGGCCAAACTCATCCCGGCGTTCGGCTGGCATAGCCTGCTGCTGATCGGCGGCATCCTGCCGTTGATCCTGGCGGTGGTATTGCTGGTATGGCTGCCGGAGTCGGCGCGCTACCTGGTGGTGCGCAACCGGGGGACCGACAAGGTGCGCAAGACCCTGTCACCCATCGAGCCCTCTATCGTTGCACAGGCCAGCAGTTTCAGCGTGCCCGAGCAAAAAACCGTCAAGGCTCGCAACGTGTTTGCGGTGATCTTCTCCGGCACCTACAGCGCCGGCACCTTGCTGCTCTGGCTCACCTACTTCATGGGCCTGGTGATCGTGTACCTGCTTACCAGTTGGTTGCCAACCCTGATGCGCGACAGCGGCGCCAGCATGGAACAGGCTGCGTTTATCGGCGCGCTGTTCCAGTTTGGTGGCGTGTTGAGCGCGGTGGGCGTGGGTTGGGCAATGGATCGCTTCAATCCCCATAAGGTCATTGGCACGTTCTACCTGCTCGCCGGGGTGTTTGCCTACGCGGTGGGGCAGAGCCTGGGCAACATCACCCTGTTGGCGACCTTGGTGTTGATCGCCGGGATGTGCGTCAACGGTGCGCAATCGGCGATGCCCTCCCTGGCTGCACGCTTCTACCCGACCCAGGGTCGCGCCACCGGCGTGTCGTGGATGCTGGGTATTGGTCGTTTCGGCGCGATCCTCGGTGCGTGGATGGGCGCGACCTTGCTGGGGTTGGGGTGGAACTTCGAGCAGGTGCTCACCGCCTTGGTGATCCCAGCGGCGTTGGCAACGGCTGCGGTTGTCATCAAAGGCATTGTCAGCCACGCCGACGCCACCTGAGGATGGCCACTTCTCCTGTGGGAGCAGGCCAGCCTGCGAGGCAGGCGAATCGGTCTGCCGATGAGCCTGTGCGATGCCGTCGCAGGCACGCCAGCGCCCACATTGAACCCCGTTTGTCCAAACGATTAGCTAGGCAACAATTCGTTCGATAATCGAACACTGAGTCGATTATCGGATTGTTTGACCCCTTTCCCCGGCTTAATCTTCAAGCACTTCGGCGCCACCTCAGCGCCTTTTTCGATCCACTCCGGGAGCCCGAACCCCATGGCTGAAATCCTCGCGCTGCGTGACGCGGTGAAGCAATTTGTGAACGACGGTGACACCGTCGCTCTGGAAGGCTTCACCCATCTGATCCCTACGGCAGCAGGTCATGAAATCATTCGTCAGGGCAAGAAAGACCTGACGCTGGTGCGTATGACGCCTGACCTGATCTACGACCAGTTGATCGGTGCCGGCTGCGCCCGCAAGCTGATTTTCTCCTGGGGCGGCAACCCGGGTGTGGGCTCCCTGCATCGCCTGCGCGACGCGGTCGAGAAGCAATGGCCGCAACCGCTCGACATTGAAGAGCACAGCCATGCTGACCTGGCCAATGCCTACGTTGCCGGTGCATCCGGATTGCCGTTCGCGGTGCTGCGTGCCTACGCCGGTTCCGACTTGCCCAAGGTCAACCCGCTGATCAAGACCGTGACTTGCCCGTTCACTGGTGAGGTACTGGCGGCGGTGCCGTCGGTGCGACCGGATGTCACCGTGATCCATGCGCAAAAGGCTGACCGCAAAGGCAACGTGTTGCTCTGGGGCATCCTCGGCGTGCAGAAGGAAGCGGCCCTGGCGGCCAAGCGCTGCATCGTCACGGTCGAAGAGATCGTCGACGACCTCAATGCGCCCATGAACAGCTGCGTGCTGCCGACCTGGGCGCTGACTGCGGTGTGCCATGTGCCCGGTGGTGCGCACCCGTCCTACGCCCACGGCTATAACGAACGCGACAACCGCTTCTACCAGGCGTGGGACCCGATCGCCCGTGACCGTGCGACCTTTACCGCCTGGATCAACGAATACATCCACGGCACTGCCGATTTCACTGAATTCCAGGCCAAGCTGGCCACCGCGCAGGAGGCCAAGTAATGGCTTACTCGACCAATGAAATGATGACCGTCGCCGCTGCGCGCCGCCTCAAGAACGGCTCCGTCTGCTTCGTCGGCATCGGCCTGCCGTCCAAGGCGGCCAACCTGGCGCGCCTGACCTCTTCGCCGGACGTGGTGTTGATCTACGAGTCTGGCCCGATTGGCGCCAAGCCTTCCGTATTGCCGTTGTCCATCGGTGACGGTGAGCTGGCGGAAACCGCTGACACCGTGGTGCCAACCGGTGAGATCTTTCGCTATTGGCTGCAGGGCGGACGCATTGACGTCGGCTTTCTCGGCGCCGCCCAGGTCGACCGATTCGGCAACATCAACACCACGGTAGTGGGTGACTATCACCAGCCCAAAGTGCGCCTGCCGGGTGCCGGCGGCGCACCGGAGATCGCCGGTTCAGCCAAGAGCGTGCTGATCATCCTCAAGCAATCGGCGCGTTCGTTCGTCGACAAACTGGACTTCATCACCTCGGTCGGCCACGGCGAAGGCGGCGACTCGCGTAAGCGCCTGGGCCTGCCGGGCGCGGGGCCTGTAGGGATTATTACCGACCTGTGCATCATGGAGCCGGAAGAGGGCACCCATGAGTTCGTGGTCACCGCGCTGCACCCTGGCGTCACTCGTGAGCAAGTGGTGGCGGCCACCGGTTGGGCGATTCGTTTTGCCGACCAGGTCGACACCACCGCCGAGCCGACTGAGCTCGAGCTGACCGCCCTGCGCGACCTTGAAGCGCGCACCGCGGCCGCCCATGGCCAAGCGCCGGGAGAAGCCTGATGCGCGAAGTATTTATCTGCGATGCCATTCGTACCCCCATCGGCCGTTTCGGTGGTGGCCTGTCTACCGTGCGTGCCGATGATCTGGCAGCGCTGCCGATCAAGGCGCTGATCGAACGCAACCCGTCGGTGGACTGGAGTGCAATCGATGAAGTGTTCCTCGGCTGCGCCAACCAGGCCGGCGAAGACAACCGCAACGTCGCGCGCATGGCGTTGTTGCTGGCGGGCCTGCCGGACAGCATTCCGGGGGTGACCCTCAACCGCTTGTGCGCCTCGGGCATGGACGCGGTCGGCACCGCTTTTCGCGCCATTGCCAGCGGCGAAATGGAGCTGGCGATTGCCGGCGGTGTCGAGTCAATGTCCCGTGCGCCGTTCGTGATGGGCAAGGCCGATGCGGCCTTCTCACGCAACCTGAAGCTGGAAGACACCACCATCGGCTGGCGTTTTATCAACCCGTTGATGCAGGCGCAGTACGGCGTGGATGCCATGCCGCAGACCGCTGACAACGTCGCCGACGACTACAAGGTGTCCCGCGCCGATCAGGACGCCTTTGCCCTGCGCAGCCAGCAACGCGCCGCCGCTGCCCAGGCCGCCGGTTTTTTCGCGGAAGAAATCGTGCCGGTACGGGTCGCGCATAAAAAAGGCGAGACCGTCGTCGAACACGATGAACACCCACGGGCCGACACCACCCTGGAAGCCCTGGCCAAGCTCAAGCCAGTCAACGGTGCCGACAAGACCGTCACCGCCGGCAACGCTTCGGGTGTGAATGACGGTGCGGCGGCGCTGATCCTGGCTTGCGCCGATGCCGTCAAGAAACACGGCCTGACCGCCCGCGCCCGCGTATTGGGTATGGCCAGCGCCGGTGTTGCACCGCGTGTGATGGGCATCGGCCCGGTGCCGGCAGTGCGCAAACTGGTGGAACGTCTTGGCTTGGCGGTCACTGACTTTGACGTCATCGAGCTTAACGAAGCCTTCGCCAGCCAAGGCCTGGCCGTACTGCGTGAACTCGGCATCGCCGACGACGCGCCCCAGGTCAACCCGAACGGAGGCGCCATCGCCCTTGGCCATCCACTGGGGATGAGCGGTGCGCGGCTGGTATTGACGGCCCTGCACCAGTTAGAGAAAACCGGTGGCAGCAAAGGCCTGGCGACCATGTGCGTGGGCGTCGGCCAAGGCTTGGCCCTGGCGATTGAACGTGTCTAATAAGAGAGGATTGCTCCATGAGTGACAAGCCCGGATACCGGCGCCCGCAAGCGGGCACTCAACCTGATTACCTGCACCCGGCCTACCAGTCGACGAACCTGCGTTCGCCGTCGCAGCCCTTGGTGTTCCTGCCCCATTCCTTGTCGGAAATCACCGGCCCGACCATCGGCGCCGAGCGGGTCAATGAGAAGGACAACGACCTCACCGCCCAGCATGAAGGCGAGCCTCAGGGCGAGCGGATCATTATTCATGGGCGTGTGCTGGACGAAAACGGCTTGCCGGTGCCGGGCATTCTTGTGGAAATCTGGCAGGCCAACGCCGCTGGCCGCTACAACCACAAGCGCGACCTGCACGACGCACCACTGGACCCGAACTTCACCGGCACCGGGCGCACCGTCACCGACGCCGATGGCTGGTACCAGTTCCAGACCATCAAGCCCGGTGCCTACCCGTGGGGCAACCACCACAACGCGTGGCGCCCGGCGCATATCCACTTTTCGCTGTTCGGCCCGAGCGTGCTGACGCGCCTGGTTACGCAAATGTATTTCCCAGGCGACCCGCTGCTGGAATACGACCCGATCTACAACTGCGTACCGGATACCCGCGCCAAGGAACGCCTGATCGCCAGCTTCGACCTGGAAAAGACCATTCCTTCCTATGCCCTCGGCTACCGCTGGGACATCGTCCTGCGCGGCCGCGACGCCACGCCGATGGAGAAATGAGATGACACTCAACGCGACCACGTCCCACACCGTCGGGCCGTATTACCACATCGGCCTGACCTGGCTGAACCGCGAAGACCTGACCGTGGCCGCCACCCTTGGCGAGCGCGTGGCGATCAGTGGGCAAGTGGTGGATGGCAACGGCGATGTCGTCAACGACGCCATGCTTGAAGTCTGGCAAGCCAACTCGGCCGGCAAGTACGACCATCCGGAAGATGAACAGGACAAAGCGCTAGACCCGAACTTCGAAGGTTTCGGCCGGGTGCCGGTGGATGCCGAAGGGCGTTTTCGCTTTACCACCATCAAGCCGGGCGCCGTTCCGGGCCTGAAGGGCACGACCCAGGCGCCGCACCTGGTGGTGCTGGTCTTTGCCCGTGGGTTGGTGAAGCACTTGCTGACGCGGATTTATTTCGACGGCGAGGCACTGAATGGGGATGACCCGTTGCTGGCATGTGTGCCCACAGAGCGTCGCCGCACCCTGATTGCGAAGCAGGATGCGGCGGGGGTGTATCAGTGGAATGTGATTTTGCAGGGCACGGATGAGGAGACGGTGTTCTTCGACTACTGAGATGGCTGTAGGGCCCATCGCAGGCCAGCCGGCGCTCACATTTGAAGGTGTGTACCCGCAAAATGTGGGCGCTGGCTGGCCTGCGATAGGGCCCTCTAAAGCAACACACATCCAAAAGTCTGCTTGCGGAACATGGTTGTTGCAAAGTATGTCTAGGCTATAACCGTTCCCACTGAGTGCAAAAACATGACAACAACTACGACAAGTCACTACACCGGAGAAGAACGCAGCAAACGGATTTTTGCGATCGTCGGGGCATCCTCCGGCAACCTGGTCGAATGGTTCGACTTCTATGTCTATGCCTTCTGCGCCATCTACTTTGCACCCGCGTTTTTTCCGTCGGATGACCCCACGGTCCAACTGCTCAACACCGCCGGCGTGTTCGCTGCCGGTTTCCTGATGCGTCCCATCGGCGGCTGGCTGTTTGGCCGGGTGGCCGATAAGCACGGGCGCAAGAATTCGATGATGATCTCGGTGCTGATGATGTGCGCCGGCTCCCTGGTCATTGCCTTCCTTCCGACCTACAAGGACATCGGCGCCTGGGCCCCGGCGTTGCTGCTGGTCGCGCGGTTGTTCCAGGGCTTGTCGGTGGGTGGCGAATACGGCACCACCGCGACCTACATGAGTGAAGTCGCACTCAAGGGGCAGCGCGGCTTCTTCGCGTCGTTCCAGTACGTGACCCTGATCGGCGGGCAACTGCTGGCGGTACTGGTGGTGGTGATCCTGCAACAGCTGCTCACCGAAGAGGAACTGCGTGCCTGGGGCTGGCGGATTCCGTTCGTGATCGGCGCCGTCGCGGCGGTGATCTCCCTGCTGCTGCGTCGTACCCTGAAAGAAA
Organism: Pseudomonas lurida; assembly: GCF_002563895.1. Lineage (NCBI taxonomy): Bacteria > Pseudomonadati > Pseudomonadota > Gammaproteobacteria > Pseudomonadales > Pseudomonadaceae > Pseudomonas > Pseudomonas lurida. The sequence continues at coordinate 1,537,997 of NZ_PDJB01000001.1, forward strand.
CCACCAGCAAGGAAACCCGCCAGGACAAGGACGCCGGCAGCATCGCCGCGCTGTTCCGTGACCACAAGGCCGCGTTTATCACCGTGCTCGGCTACACCGCCGGCGGCTCGTTGATCTTCTACACCTTTACCACCTACATGCAGAAGTACCTGGTGAACACTGCCGGTATGCACGCCAAGACCGCCAGCTACATCATGACCGGCGCGCTGTTCCTCTACATGTGCATGCAGCCGCTGTTCGGCATGCTGGCCGACAAGATCGGCCGCCGTAACTCGATGCTGTGGTTCGGCGCATTGGGCACCCTGTGCACGGTGCCGATCCTGCTGAGCCTGAAAACCGTCAGCAGCCCGTTCGTGGCCTTCGTGTTGATCACCCTGGCGCTGGCCATCGTCAGTTTCTACACCTCGATCAGCGGCCTGGTGAAGGCCGAAATGTTCCCGCCACAAGTGCGCGCCCTGGGCGTGGGCCTGGCCTATGCGGTGGCCAACGCGATCTTCGGTGGTTCGGCGGAATACGTGGCCCTGGGCCTGAAGTCCATGGGCATGGAAAACACCTTCTATTGGTATGTCACCGCCATGATGGCGGTGGCCTTCCTGTTCAGCTTGCGCCTGCCGAAACAGGCGGCGTACTTGCACCACGATTTGTAAGGGACGCGTTATGACACTGCGCACGAGCAATCAATTGTTCGACGCTTACTTCACGGCGGACAGCATGGCCGAAGTGTTCTGCGACAAGGGGCGCTTGCAGGGCATGCTGGATTTTGAAGCGGGCTTGGCCCGGGCCCAGGCTCAAGTGGGGCTGATTCCCCAGGCGGCGGTCGCACCGATCGCCCAGGCGTGCCTGGCGTCGCTGTACGACGTGGATGCCCTGGGCGTGGCGATCGCCACGGCGGGGAATTCGGCGATTCCGTTGGTGAAAGCGCTGGGCAAGTTGATTGCCAGTGAGGACGCCGGGGCCGAACGCTATGTACACCTGGGGGCGACCAGCCAGGATGTAATGGACACCGGCCTGGTGCTGCAACTGCGGCGCGCAGTGGGGTTGATCGAAGCGGACCTGGCGCGCCTGGGCGACATTCTGGCCGCCCAGGCCCAACGCTACGCCGGTGTGCCTTTGGCCGGACGGACCTGGTTGCAGCACGCAACGCCAGTCACCCTGGGGATGAAAATTGCCGGTTGGCTGGGGGCGGTAACCCGCAGTCGCCAGCGTCTGGTCGAACTGAAACCGCGCCTGCTGGTGCTGCAATTTGGCGGTGCATCCGGCACCCTGGCAGCGCTTGGCGAGCAGGCCATGCCCGTGGCCGAGGCGTTGGCAGCGCAGTTGCAACTGAACCTGCCTGAGCAACCCTGGCACACCCAACGTGATCGTTTGGTGGAGTTTGCCAGCGTGCTCGGATTGATCGCCGGCAGCCTGGGCAAGCTGGGTCGCGATATCAGCCTGTTGATGCAGACCGAAGCGGCGGAAGTCTTCGAGCCTTCGGCACCCGGCAAGGGCGGTTCTTCCACCATGCCGCACAAACGCAACCCGGTGGGCGCGGCGGTGTTGATCAGCACCGCCACCCGTGTGCCGGGCCTGGTGGCGACAATGTTCAGCGCCATGCCCCAGGAGCACGAGCGCAGCCTGGGCCTGTGGCATGCCGAATGGGAAACCCTGCCTGAGATTTGCCGCTTGGTGTCCGGCGCGTTGCAGCAGGCCTTGCTGGTGAGTGAAGGCCTGGAAGTCGACCCGCTGCGGATGACGCAAAACCTCGACCTGACCCAAGGCCTGGTGCTGGCCGAAGCCGTGAGCATTGTGCTTGCCCAACGGCTGGGGCGCGAAACTGCGCACCACCTGCTGGAGCAATGCTGCAAACGCGCTGTCGCCGAGGGGAGGCATTTACGTGCGGTACTGGCAGATGAACCGCACATCACCGCTGAGCTGTCAGCGGCCGAATTGGACCGCCTGCTCGACCCGGCCCATTACCTGGGCCAGGCGCACACCTGGGTGACCCGCGCTGTCGCCGACCACTTTGCTTGAGGAGACCACCGTGGCATTTGTACAACTCGCCGAGGGCGAACTGCATTACCAATTGGACGGACCTGTGGATGCGCCAGTGCTGGTGCTGTCCAATTCCCTGGGCACCGACCTGCATATGTGGGACATCCAGATCCCGGCCTTCACCGAGCATTTTCGCGTGCTGCGCTTTGACACCCGTGGCCATGGCAAGTCCCTGGTTACCGCAGGGCCCTACAGCATTGAGCAACTGGGTCGCGATGTGATTGCGTTGCTGGATGCGCTGGATATTCAACGCGCGCATTTTTGCGGCTTGTCCATGGGCGGCCTGATCGGCCAATGGCTGGGCATCAACGCCGGCGAGCGTCTGCAGCGCCTGGTGGTGTGCAACACCGCCGCTAAAATCGGCACGCCCGAGGTGTGGAACCCGCGCATCGAGATGGTGCTGCGCGACGGGGCCGATGCGATGGTGGCCCTGCGCGATGCATCGATTGCGCGCTGGTTCACCGCCGATTTCGCCGCGGCCAACCCGCACCAGGCCAAGCAGATTACCGACATGCTCGCGGCGACTTCTCCCGAGGGCTACGCCGCCAACTGCGCGGCGGTGCGTGACGCGGATTTCCGGGACCAGTTGGCCTCGATCAAAGTACCGACCCTGGTGATTGCCGGCACCGAAGATGCGGTCACCCCGCCCGCCGGCAGCCACTTTATCCAGAACCACGTGCAGGGCGCCGAATACGCCGAGTTCTATGCGGCCCACCTGTCCAATGTGCAGGCTGGCGCGGCGTTCAGTGAGCGTGTACTGGCATTTCTGCTGGCCAGGTAAATCAAGGAGTTTTTTGTGGATGAGAAACAACGTTACGCCGAAGGCCTGCAAGTGCGTCGCGAAGTGCTGGGCGACGCCCATGTCGACCGCAGCCTCAATGCCCTGACCGAGTTCAACAGCGAGTTCCAGGAGATGATCACCCGCCACGCCTGGGGTGACATCTGGACCCGCCCAGGCCTGCCTCGGCACACGCGCAGCCTGATCACCATCGCCATGTTGATCGGCATGAACCGCAGCGAAGAACTCAAGCTGCATCTGCGCGCTGCTGCCAGCAATGGCGTGACCCGCGCGGAGATCAAGGAGGTGCTGATGCAGAGCGCGATTTACTGTGGGATTCCAGCCGCGAATGCGACGTTTCACCTGGCCGAATCGGTGTGGGATGAACTGGGCGTCGAGTCGCGCCGGCACGACTGAATTGAAGTGCAGCTAAAAATGTGGGGCGGGCAAGCCCGCTCCCACAATAGATCTTCACAGGTGCACAGGCGTCAGTGGGAGTCGGCGTCCCACACCCAGTTCCACACGCCCGGCAGGTGCACCGGCTCACTCACATCCTTGACCGTACGTGCCAGCGCCGCGCGCTGAAGCTGGGCCGTGTCGGTGTAGAACGGTTCGGCGGCAGTCTTCACGCCGTTGATCCGGGCGCTGTCCAACAGGATCTGCAAATACTCTTGCATATGCCGCGCGGTGTAGCGGTTGATGTCGTGGAAAGTCACCACCACGGGTATGACGCCGTCCACCGTCGGCAACTCCCCCAAAGCGATGTGCTCGCGCACCACCGACAGCTGTCGATACAGATTGGCGCGCCGGCGTGGGCTGCCGTTGAAGCCCCAGATCTTGCCGTCATTGGCACTCAGATCCGTCAGCAACACGTGCATGCCGTGGCGCTGGTAGGCGGCGAAGGTACGGCGATCGTAGTTCCAGAACGGCGGGCGAACCAGCACGGGCGGGCTACCGGTGATCGCGGCCAGGTCGGCGGCGCCCAAGGTGAGGGTACGTTCCAGTTCGGCGTCATTGAGCCAGCGGTGGTTGGTATGAAAGCCGGTGGCGGTGTGGAAGGCCAGAATATGACCGGCCGCGTACTCGCGCTGCATGGTCTTGCGACCCCGTGAACTGCCGCCGGAACGCGCGGCTTCGGTTTGCAGGAAGAACACCGCCTTGATCCCCGGCAGCACGGGGTTGCTCGCCAGGTCAGCCATCACTGAACGGCTTGGGTTGTTGTAGCCCGACGCACTGGGGCCATCGTCGAAGGTCAGCAGGAAGCGAATGGGTGCCTGGGTTTGCAGGCGTTGTTCGGTCTGCGGGGTCAGGGCGATGGGGGCACCGATGCAGCCGCCGAGGCTCAAGGCCAGGGCAAGCACGGCGGATGCGATGGCGAAGGATTTCATAGGGTGCGCGGGCTCGAATAGGAGGCCGCTGCTGGGTGGATCAGCAGCGGCAGGCGCGCACCATACAGCAAGTCTGCCGTTGGTTTACAGCAGGCTTATCGGGTAACTGACGATCAACCGGTTCTCGTCGAACTCGTTGTTGCTGTAGTCGCGGCGCATGCTGGAATTACGCAGCCTTACCGTGAGGTTTTTCAGGCTGCCGCTCTGCACGGTATAGCCCAGTTCGCTTTCGCGGCCCCATTCCTTGCCGTCGGTAATGGTGCCGGTATGCACGTTGCTGCCGCTGATATAGCGGTTCATCAGGGTCAGGCCGGGCACGCCGAGGGCGGCGAAGTTATAGTCGTGGCGCACTTGCCAGGACTTTTCCTCGGCGTTGTCGTAGCTGCTGTTGTAGCTGTCGTTGGCCAGGGTGCCGCCGCTGGTACCGTTGACGCGCATCCAGGCGCTGTTGCCGGTGAGCTTTTGCAGCCCCACGTAGAAAGTGTTGCCGCCATAGCGGGCGGAGAACAGGCCGGACCAGGTCTTGTTGTCCAGGTCACCGGCGCGGGCGCTGCCGTCGTCCTTGCCGTAGAAGAAGCCGAGGTTGGCGCCCAGGGTCCAATCGCCGATGGGCTGGCTGTGGATCAGGTTGACGAACTGCTGGCTGTAGATGTCCTTGAGCTGGGCGTTCCACAGGCCGATCTGGGTGCGTTTGTCGTTGAACGCGTACTCGCCGCCCTGAAAGTTAAAGCGGTCGGAGGTGAACGCGGTTTTACCGAACATCGACATGTCAGTCATGCTGCTGTCGTCACGCGGGCTGTTGGCGCGAAATTGTCCGGCATAGAGGGTCAGCCCGTCGATTTCCTTCGAGGTGACCTGCCCGCCGCGCAGGGTTTGTGGCAGGGAGCGGCCATCGTCCGAGCGCAGGATCGGCAGCACGGGCATCCATTCGCCGACCTTCACTTCGGTCTTGGAAATGCGCGCCTTGAACGCCACTCCCAAACGTCCGAACTCATCCGCAGGGCGGCCATCACGGTCCAACGGCAACAGTTGGGTGCCGCCGGTGCCGCGCCCGCCATCCAGCTTCAACGCGTACATCCCCAGCACATCCATGCCGAACCCCACGGTTCCCTGGGTGAAGCCGGATTTGGCATCGAGGATGAAACTCTGCGTCCACTCCTGCGCACCACCCTGGGTCTTGGTAGGGTTGGTGTAATTGCGGTTGAAGAAGAAATTGCGCAGGTTGAGGTTGGCGCTGGCGTCTTCCAGAAAGCCGTGTTCTTCGGCGACGGCAGGCAAGGCAAGACTGGCGACAGCGGTTGCCAGCAGCAGCCGGCGCGGGTGAAAAATGCTCATGGTGTTAGACCTGTTGTTATTGGGTTTATGCAGGTGGCGGCCATGTTGCGGGGCGGTAAGGGGGCGATGAAAGTGGGGGAGGGCGGGTTGTGGGCGATGATCGAACGTAATCTTGGAGCGCTCAGATTCTGCGTTTCATGCACCTCTTGGCCTGGATGATGATGCAGATACCTTCCGGCATTTTTTGAGCTGCGCATAAAAAAACCGCCCCCTGTCAGGGGGCGGTTTCTGTTTACTGTTCCACTATCAGAACAACTTCAGGGCCGGCGCTTCTTCTTTCACCGGCTCGTTCTTCGCGGTCTGCTCGTTCCAGCCACCGCCGAGGGCCTTGTACAGGTTGACCTCGCTGGTCAGCTGCGCAAGGCGGTCGGTGATCAGCGATTGCTGGGCACTGAACAGCTGGCGCTGGGCATCGAGGAACGTCAGGTTGCTGTCGACGCCGATGCGGTAGCGACGCTCGGCCAGGCGGTAGTAATCCTGGTTGGCCGCGACGAAGCCACGCTGGGCCTCCAGTTGCTGCTTATAGGTTTCACGCGCGGCGAGGCCGTCGGAGACTTCCTGGAAACCGGTCTGGATCGCCTTCTCGTAGTTCGCCACGTTGATCTCTTTCTGGATCTTCGAGTAGTCCAGGCTGGCGCGCAGGCTGCCGGCGTTGAAGATCGGGATGTTGATCTGCGGGGCGAACGACCAGGTGCCAGAGCCGCCTTTGAACAGGCCGCCGAGGTCCGGGCTGAGGGTGCCGGCGTTGGCGGTCAAGCTGATGCTCGGGAAGAACGCTGCACGGGCTGCGCCGATATTGGCGTTAGCCGCCTTGAGGTTGTACTCGGCCTGCAAGATGTCGGGGCGACGTTGCAGCAGGTCCGACGGCAACCCGGCTGGCACTTCGCTGAGCAGGTCATCCGACAGCGGCTTGCTGGCGATATTCGCCGGCAGGCCGGTGCCCAGCAGCAGGGTCAGGCTGTTTTCGTCCTGGGCGACCTGGCGTGTATACCGGGCAAGTTGCACACGGGCGTTTTCCACCGAAGTACGTGCCTGGCTCAGGTCGAGGGCCGAGGCCACGCCGACTTCGTTGCTGCGCGAGGTGAGCTTGAAGCTCTGCTCGAACGCGCCCAGGGTGTCCTGGGTCAGCTTGAGCAGTTCCTTGTCGGCTTGCCAGGTCAGGTAGGCATTGGCCACGCTGGCCACCAGGCTGATCTGGGTGCTGCGGCGTGCTTCTTCAGTAGCGAAGTACTGCTGCAACGCTTCTTCGCTCAGGCTGCGCACGCGGCCGAACAGGTCCAGCTCATAGGAACTGATCCCGAGGGTGGCCGAGTACTGGCTGGTGATGTTCGCTTCGCCGGTCTGCGACGCACGGGCCGGCACACGCTGGCGGCTACCGCTGCCATTGGCCGATACGGCCGGGAACAGGTCGGCACGCTGGATACGGTACTGCGCGGCATACGCGTCGATGTTCAGGGCCGCGACGCGCAGGTCACGGTTGTTCACCAGCGCGGTCTGGATCAGCTGTTGCAGGGCAGGGTCATGGAAAAACTGCTTCCAGCCCTGCTCGGCAGCTGCCTGGTTCGGCGCCTGGGCCGACGAATACGCCGGCCCCTGCGGGAACTGTGCGGCCACCGGCGCTTCGGGGCGCTGATAGTCAGGTATCAGCGAGCAGCCACTGAGCACGAAGGCCGTGACGGCTAGGGAAAGTAGCGACTTGCTCATTGGCCAGCCTCTTTAGGAGTTTGCTTGGTTTCTTTCGGTTTACGGTCGCCGATGGCGGACACGGTTGCGAAGAACAACGGTACCCAGAAGATCGCCAACACAGTGGCCGTGATCATACCGCCAATTACGCCGGTACCGATCGCGTGCTGGCTGCCCGAGCCAGCGCCCGAGGAGATGGCCAGCGGCAATACGCCAAGGACGAACGCCATGGAGGTCATGATGATCGGCCGCAGACGCATCCGCGAGGCCTCGATGGCTGCCTCGACGATGCCTTTGCCTTGTTCGTGGAGCTCTTTGGCAAACTCTACGATCAAGATGGCGTTCTTCGCTGCCAGGCCCACCGTCACCAGCAAGCCCACCTGGAAGAACACGTCGTTGGACAACCCGCGCATGCTGGTCGCCATCAACGCACCCACGACCCCGAGAGGGACTACCAGGATGACTGCGATCGGGATCGACCAGCTTTCGTACAGTGCCGCGAGGCACAGGAACACGACCAGCAGCGACAGAGCGTACAGCGCAGGCGCCTGGGAGCCGGACAGGCGTTCTTCATACGACAGTCCGGTCCACGCATAGCCAATACCCGCGGGCAGTTGCTTGGCGATACGCTCGACTTCGGCCATGGCGTCACCGGTACTGTAGCCCGGCGCCGGGGTGCCGAGGATCTCCATCGCCGCTACACCGTTGTAGCGCGAGAGTTTCGGCGAACCGAAGATCCACTTGCCCGAAGCGATGGCAGACAACGGCACCATTTTCCCGGAGTCGCTGCGCACGAACCATTTGTTCAGGTCTTCAGGGGACATGCGGCTCGCGGCGTCACCTTGCACGTACACCTTCTTCACCCGACCGCGGTCGATGAAGTCGTTGACGTAGCTGCCACCCAGGGCAATCGCCAGGGTCTGGTTGATGTTCGACAGGGTGATGCCCTGGGCGCTGGCCTTCTCGTCGTCGACGGTGAGCTCGTACTGCGGCTCATCGTTCACGCCGTTGGGGCGCACACCTGCCAGGATCTTGCTTTGTGCTGCCATGCCGAGGAACTGGTTTCGTGCAGCCATCAATTTTTCATGGCCTACACCGCCCTGGTCTTGCAGGAACACGTCGAAGCCGGTGGCGTTACCCAGTTCCAGTACAGACGGCGGCACGATGGCAAATACCATGGCGTCCTTGAATGTCTGCATGAAGTAGCCCTGGGCGCGCTTGGCGATCTCGAACACCGAGTTGGAGGCGTCACGCTCGTCCCACGGCTTGAGCATCACAAATGCCAGGCCCGAGCTCTGGCCACGACCGGCGAAGTTGAAGCCGTTTACGGTAAACACCGATTTCACGCCTTTGCCTTCGCCAGGCTCGCCTTCCTTGTCGTTGAGCAGGAAGGCGCGCATATCGTCGATGACTTTCTGGGTGCGTTCAGCCGAAGAACCGACCGGTGTCTGCACCTGGGCAAAAATCACACCTTGGTCTTCGTCGGGCAGGAACGCAGCAGGGATGCGCATGAACAGCCAGATCATGCCGGCGAAGATCAGGACGTACACCAGGAACGCCGGGATCTTGTGCTTGATCATGTTGCCCACGCCACGCTCGTAGCTCAGTACGCCACGGTCGAAGGTGCGGTTGAACCAGCCGAAGAAACCGCGCTTGGGTTGGCCGTGTTTTTCCGGATCGATTGGCTTGAGCATGGTGGCGCACAAGGCCGGGGTGAAGATCAGGGCAACCAGTACCGACAGCGCCATGGCCGAAACGATGGTGATGGAGAACTGCTTGTAGATCACGCCGGTGGAGCCGCCGAAGAAGGCCATCGGCAACAGTACGGCCGACAGAACCAGGGCGATACCTACCAGGGCGCCCTGGATCTGGCCCATGGATTTGACCGTCGCCTCTTTCGGCGACAGGTGCTCCTCGGCCATTACCCGCTCGACGTTTTCCACCACGACGATGGCGTCATCCACCAGCAAGCCGATGGCCAGGATCATGCCGAACATGGTCAGGGTGTTGATGGTGAAACCGAACGCGGCCAGGATCCCGAAGGTCCCCAGCAGTACCACCGGTACGGTCATGGTGGTGATGATGGTGGCGCGGAAGTTCTGCAGGAACAGGAACATCACCAGGAACACCAGCACGATCGCTTCTACCAGCGTGTCGACTACACCGGAGATCGATTCAGTCACGACCGGGGTAGTGTCATACGGCACCACCGCCTTCATGCCAGGCGGGAAGAACGGTTCGAGCGAGGCGACGGTGGCACGGATGGCCTTGCCGGTGTCCAGGGCGTTCGCGCCCGAGGCCAGCTTGATCGCCATGCCGGAAGCAGGCTTGCCGTTGAACTGCGCACTGATGCTGTAGTTCTGGCCACCCAGTTCGATGCGAGCGACGTCACGCAGGCGAACCTGGGAGCCGTCGGCATTGACCTTCATCAGGATGTTGCCGAATTGCTCAGCCGTCTGCAGGCGCGTCTTGCCGATGATGGTTGCGTTCAACTGGTTGCCGGGCAAGGCGGGCAGGCCGCCCAACTGACCAGTGGCCACCTGTACGTTCTGGGCCGAGATGGCGGTGCTGACGTCGACCGGGGTCAACTGGTAGTTATTCAGCTTGGCCGGGTCGAGCCAGATACGCATGGCGTACTGCGAACCGAACACCTGGAAGTCACCGACACCCGCAGTACGCGAGATCGGGTCCTGGATGTTGGACACGATGTAGTTGGACAGGTCGTCCTTGGTCATGCTGCCGTCTTCCGACACCAGACCGATCACCATCAGGAAGTTCTTCACCGACTTGGTCACGCGGATACCCTGCTGCTGCACTTCTTGCGGCAGCAGTGGCGTCGCCAGGTTCAGCTTGTTCTGCACTTGAACCTGGGCGATGTCCGGGTTGGTACCCTGGTTGAACGTCGCGGTGATGGTCATGCTGCCGTCGGAGTTACTGTCCGAGGCGACATAACGCAGGTTGTCGATACCGTTGAGCTGTTGCTCGATGACCTGCACCACGGTGTCCTGCACGGTTTGTGCGGACGCGCCTGGGTAGGTCACCTGGATGTCGATGGCGGTCGGCGCGATGGCCGGGTATTGGTTGATGGGCAACTTCAGGATCGACAGTGCCCCGACCAGCATGATCACCAGGGCAATTACCCAGGCAAAAATGGGACGGTCGATAAAAAATTTCGACATGGGTTACTCCCCCTGGCCAGCAGCGGCAGCAGGAGCTGGAGCAGAACCGGCAGGCTTGGCGTTGTCGGCGTCCTTGACCTTGACTTCGATGCCCGGCTTGACGTACTGCAAGCCTTCTGTGATCACACGGTCGCCAGCGTCCAGGCCTTTTTCCACCAGCCAATAGGCGCCGGCGGTGCGGTTGGCAACCAGTACGCGTTGCTCGACCTTGTTGTCCTTATTCACCACCAACGCAGTCGGGATGCCCTTGAGGTCGCGGGTCACGCCTTGTTGTGGTGCCAGGATGGCCTTGCTGTTCACGCCAGCTTGTAGCTGGGCGTGCACGAACATGCCCGGCAGCAGGGTGTGGTCAGGGTTGGGGAACACGGCGCGCAGGGTCACGGAACCGGTGGTCTGGTCAACCGACACTTCGGAGAACTCCAGCTTGCCTTCCTGGCCGTAGTCGCTGCCATCTTCCAGGGTCAGCTTGACCTTGGCGGCATTGGCGCCGGCTTTTTGCAACTGGCCGCTTTCCAGGTCGCGGCGCAGTTTCAGCATTTCAGCCGAGGACTGCGTGACGTCGACGTAGATCGGGTCCAGTTGCTGGATCACGGCCATGGAATCGGCCTGGCCGTTGCTGACCAGCGCGCCTTCGGTCACTGAAGAACGGCCGATACGCCCGGAGATCGGCGCGTACACCTTGGTGTAGCGCACATTGATCTGGGCGGTTTGAACGTTTGCTTCGGCGGTCATGCGGTTGGCGACCGCGGTGTCGTATTCCTGGCGGCTGACGGCCTGCTCATCGACCAACTGCTTGTAGCGATCAGAGATGGACTTGGTCTGGGTCAGGCTGGCCTGTGCGCTTTTCAGGGTGGCTTCATACACCGACGGGTCGATCTGGTAGAGCTGTTGCCCTTCCTTCACGTCCGCGCCTTCCTTGAACAGGCGCTTGAGGATGATGCCGTTGACCTGTGGGCGAACTTCCGCGATGCGGTAGGCGGTGGTGCGGCCTGGCAGCTCGGACGTCAGGGTATAGGCTTGCGGTTGAAGGGTGACCACGCCGACCTGAGGGGTTTGAGCGGGCGGAGCCGCTTCTTCCTTTTTACATCCGCTGAGCAGCGATGCCAGGGCGACGGCAGTGACCAGAGCGGTAACAGCTGGCTTAAGTTGCATGAAGATCCTCGGGTCAGGCGCGCAGGGTGCGCACAAGAAGTGTGGAAGGGTAAAAAACAAGCTGTGAGTGGATAAGTAGCTTGCTACGCAATATACTTACGTTCATGGTTGTTTGTAAACTCTTGACAGGCTTCGCGCAATGTTGACAAAGCAACGCCCAAAGCCTCGATTTTAGTACGTTCGGCCCCCATGACGGTGTCGTCCCACAATTATTCAGATGATCGTCAGCAGCTATTAATTCTGCGTTAACGAAAGTCCCCAGTATCCTGATTGAGGTTTTACTGCCATGGTTCGTCGCACCAAAGAGGAAGCTCAGGAAACGCGCAGCCAGATTCTCGAAGCCGCCGAGCAGGCCTTTTATGAGCGCGGCGTTGCGCGGACCACGCTGGCGGATATCGCCGCGCTGGCCGGTGTGACGCGGGGTGCTATCTACTGGCATTTCAGCAATAAGTCCGATCTGCTGCAGGCGCTGCTCGACACCCTGCACGAGCCGCTGGACGAATTGGCCAGGGCCAGTGAAAGCGAGGATGAACTCGACCCGCTGGGCTGCATGCGCAAGCTGTTGATTCATTTGTTCCATCAAGTGGCCCTGGACCCGAAAACCCGACGCATCAACGAGATCTTGTTCCATAAGTGCGAATTCACCGATGAAATGTGCGACATGCGCCGCCAGCGGCAGACCCACAGCCTGGAATGCAACCTTCGCATCAGCCTGACACTGCGTAATGCGGTCCATCGCGGGCAACTTCCGGAAAATCTCGATACTACCCGTGGCGCGGTGTGCATCCACGCCTATATCAACGGTCTGATCGGCCAGTGGCTGCTGGTGCCCGACAGCTTCCAGCTGCATCAGGAGGCTGAGCGTTGGGTGGATGCCGGCCTGGACTTGCTGCGCTGGAGCCCGAGCCTGCGCAATTAAGACAAAATGCGTAATTGCATCAGGTTGTGTCAACAGTAAAGCCCAAGGACCGTCAATCGTCCTTTCGCCTGATTGGTGGGGTGACTTTATATACGGGCTGGCGGGCGGTTGATAGGTAGCCGCCTAAGTATTTTGTACTGAATTTGTTGCAAGGCAGTGAAGGAATGTTTCCGACAGCCACGCACATTCAGCTGGGGGACCCAGCAAGCCCGCTCCCCCGTTGGATCCCTGGTGTATTCCAGCGCGCAGCAAAAAGCCCCGGTTTTTGACAACCGGGGCTTTTTCGTTTCAGCACGTTACATTACAGCGCCAGCGTCGGGTAGTCGATGTAGCCGACCGGGCCTTTGCTGTAGAAGGTGTCCGGGCGCGGTTCGTTCAGCGGCGCATCGGCCTTCAAACGAGCCGGCAAATCCGGGTTTGCAATGAACGGCACACCCCAGGCCACGGCGTCGGCTTTGCCTTCGGCCAGCCAGGCGTTGGCGCTGTCCTTGGTGAAGCGTTCGTTGGCGATGTACGCGCCGCCGAATGCCTTTTTCAGTTGTGGGCCGAGGCTGTCGGCGCCTTCTTTTTCACGGGAGCAAATGAAGGCGATACCACGTTTGCCCAGTTCGCTGGCGACGTAGGTGAAGGTTTGCGCAAGGTTGTCGTCGCCCATGTCATGGGAGTCGGCGCGTGGCGCCAGGTGCACGCCCACACGGCCGGCGCCCCAGACTTCGATGGCCGCGTCGGTCACTTCCAGCAGCAGGCGCGCACGGTTTTCCAGGGAGCCGCCGTAGTGGTCAGTGCGCTGGTTGGTGCTGCTCTGCAGGAACTGGTCGAGCAGGTAACCGTTGGCACCGTGGATTTCCACGCCGTCGAAACCGGCGGCCTTGGCGTTCTCGGCACCGGTGCGGTAGGCGTCGACGATGTCGGCGATTTCAGCGGTTTCCAGGGCGCGTGGGGTTGGGTAGTCGGCCAGCGGGCGGACCAGGCTGACGTGGCCTTTAGGCTGGATCGCACTCGGTGCCACCGGGGTTTCGCCGTTCAGGTACGACTCGTGGGAGATACGCCCAACGTGCCACAGTTGCAGGAAGATCTTGCCGCCCGCGCCATGCACCGCCTTGGTGACGTTGGCCCAGCCGCGTACCTGGTCGTTGGACCAGATGCCCGGCGTGTCCGGGTAACCCACGCCCAGCGGCGTCACGGAGGTGGCTTCGCTGAGGATCAGCCCGGCGGAAGCGCGTTGCACATAATATTCGGCCATCAGCGCGTTGGGCACGCGACCGGCGTCGGCACGGCAGCGGGTCAGCGGCGCCATGATGATGCGGTTCGACAGTTCCAGGTCGCCCAGTTTGATTGGATCGAAAATAGTCGTCATGGGGAAAGCACCTTTGTCTTTGAAGTGGATCAGTTGGTCGCGGGGGCCAGGTCGGCATCGCCGCTCTGACGGAAAGTAATCAAGGTCACCAGCAGCGCGAGGATCGCCAGGGCCGCGGCGGCCAATGGCACGCTGGTCAGGCCGAAACCGTGGGCGATCACGCTGCCGCCGACCCAGGCGCCGAGGGCGTTGCCGATGTTGAAGGCACCGATGTTCAGGGTGGAGACCAGGTTGGGTGCAGCCTTGCCGAAGGTCACCACGTTGATCTGCAACGCCGGGACCGCGGCAAACGAGGCGGTGGCCCACAGGAACAGGGTGATCTCGGTCGGGATCACGGCAATGCTGGTCCAGGTCAGTGCCGTGGAGACCACGGCCATGCTGATGAACACGCCGATCAGCGTGGCTGCCAGACGCTTGTCCGCCAGCTTGCCGCCGATGATGTTGCCGACGGTGAGGCCCAGGCCGATCAACAGCAGGGTCCAGGTCACGCCCTTGGGCGACACGCCGGTGACATCGCCGAGCAGCGGCGCGACGTAGGTGAAGAGGGTGAACATGGACGCGGCAAACAGCGCGGTCATGGTCAGCGACAACCAGATGCCGGCACCCTTGAGGGCCGCCAGTTCGGCACGCATGTCGAGTTTCTCTTCATCACGCTTGGCGGGCAGGAAGCGGATCAGGCCGATCAACGCCACCACGCCAATCACCGTCACCGCCCAGAACGTCGAGCGCCAGCCGGCTTCCTGGCCCAGTGCGGTACCCAGCGGTACGCCGAGCACGTTGGCCAGGGTCAGTCCGGTAAACATCAGGGCCACGGCCGAAGCCCGCTTGTTGGCCGGCACCAGGTTGGCGGCTACCACCGAACCAATCCCAAAGAACGCACCGTGGCACAGCGCGGTGACGACACGGGCAAACATCAGCACGTTGTAGTCACTGGCCAGGGCACAGAGCAGGTTGCCGATAATGAAGATGCCCATCAGCGCTACCAGGGCCGCCTTGCGTGGCAGCTTGGCGGTGGCCAGTGCCATGAAGGGAGCACCGATGGCCACGCCCAGGGCGTAGCCGGTGACCAGCCAGCCGGCGCCGGGAATCGACACGCCCAGGTCCGCCGCCACATCGGGCAGCAAGCCCATGATGACGAACTCGGTGGTGCCGATGGCGAAGGCGCTAAGAGCCAGTATGAGTAGCGAGAGGGGCATTATCGTTTCCTTGTTACCGCGCTGCGTTGTCGTCAGCGCTGAGTTCGGTGATGAGTGCCGCGAGGAAGGCCTGGATGGTCTCCTCGTTGCGCTTGAAAAAGTGCCACTGGCCGGCCTTCTGGCTGCTGATCAACCCCGCCCGTTGCAACGTTGCCAGGTGAGCCGACACCGTCGACTGGGACAAGCCGCAGCGCTGGTCGATCTGCCCGGCACAGATGCCGTATTCGTGGTTGTGCAGTTGCTCGGGGAACTGCACTTTCGGGTCTTTCAGCCAAGTGAGGATGTCTCGTCGTACTGGGTGCGCCAGGGCTTTTATTATTTCGTCGAGGTCGATGGACATGGCAGGTGCTCGGTTGCGTACAGCGTTATATCGCGATGAGGCGAACTTTAAATCGGTCTATCCCGATATACCAATATGATTTTGGTCTGAGCCTAGGCTCAATCGGTATATCGGGTTATAACGATACGTTGAGCGCAGTGATAGACTGCGCGTCATGAATTATCTCGCACATCTGCACCTGGGCGGCCAACTTCCTGCGCAACTGCTGGGCAGCCTGTATGGCGACTTTGTCAAAGGCCGCCTGCAGGGCCAGTTCAACCCGCAAATCGAAGCGGCGATCCAACTGCACCGCGCCATAGACCGCTACACCGACAGTCACCCGTTGGTGGGGGCGGCGTTGTCACGCTTCAGCCTGACCCGCAGGCGGTACGCCGGTATTGTCCTCGACGTATTTTTCGACCACTGCCTGGCACGGGACTGGCAGCTTTATGCCGATCAGCCGTTGGAGCGCTTTACCTCGCAGGTGTACCAGGTGCTGGCGGCCGAGCCGCAATTGCCAGGGCGACTGGCGCAGATTGCGCCGTATATGGCGGCGGATGACTGGCTGGGGTCGTACCGCGAGTTTGCGGTGATGGAGCAAGTGTTGCGGGGGATTTCGCGGCGGCTGACACGGCCTGAGGAGTTGGGGTTTGCGATGCAGGAGTTGCACGCGCTTTATGAGCCGTTGAGTGACGACTTCCGTGTGTTCTACCCGGAACTGCAAGCCTTCGCCCTAAAACACCTGACCGCTGAGGTCTGAATGGGGGCGCGGGCTTGCTCGCGAAAGCGGTGTGTCTCTGACCAATGTGCTGACTGATCCACCGCATTCGCGAGCAAGCCCGCCCCCACCTGTTTAACCGTGCCCGTTTCAGGCGGCAAATGCCGGCCGCGCATCCACTTGCTCAGTCTCCGGCAACGGCCCAAACAACGCTTTCTGCACTGCCTGCTGCGCCTGGAACGCCAGCGCCGCGCGTTCCTGCCCGGCGCAGGCGATCGGCTTGAGCACATGGATTTCCACGTCGCCCTGATCATGGGCGAACAAACGCATCAGGTGCGAGAGCAAATCATCATCGCCAATGAACGGCGCCAGCGGGTCCACCTGCCCATCGCGCAGGTAACGGATCGCCACCGGTTGCAGCGACACATCCGCATCGATCGCACTGGCCAGCAAGCGCCCGTGGAACGTGCGCAGGCTGCGCCCGTCGGTGGTGGTGCCTTCGGGGAACATCAGCAGCGGGTGTTGCTGTTCCAAGTGGCGAGTCATTTGCTTGCGGATCAATTGGCTGTCGCCCGATCCCCGGCGAATAAACAAGCTGCCGGCCTTGGCCGCCAACCAGCCCGCCACCGGCCAGGTGCGCACCTCGGCCTTGGACAGGAACGACAGCGGCGTGACCATGCCCAACAAGGGGATGTCGGTCCACGACACGTGGTTGCTCACCCACAGCATCGGGGTTTGCGGCAACTCACCGTGCACGGTCACGCGAAAGGGCAAGGCGTTGGTCAGCCGCGCCATAAAGAACCGCGACCAACGCTGGCGCCGCACCATCGAGTTGGCGATGCCCAAGCGTTCGAACACACCAAACACACTGGCCATGCTCAAGCCCAGCGCCACCACCAGCAGTACCCGGGCAATGCGCCCGTACACGCGCAGGCGGCTCATCACATGGCCGCCTTGAAGTGGCGGGCGTAACGCGGGCACAGCTCATCGCGCTTGAGCAGGATGAATACGTCGGCCACCTGGAAATCTTCATCCCAGCACGGCTCGCCGCAGATCTTCGCACCCAGGCGCATGTAGGCCTTGAGCAGCGGCGGCATTTCGGCAATCACGTTGGACGGCAGGTCCAGCGCCGGCAGTGGTTTTTTCGGTTCGGCACGCAGGTGTTCGTTGCACAGGTAGCGTTCGCGCAGGCGCTGCATGATCGCGTGAGCCTGGATGCCGCCGTCGTGCATCGGAATGCTCGCGCAGCCCATCAGGTAGCTGTAGCCGCCCTGGTTGAGCACTTCAGCCAACTCGCCCCACAACACGGCGATGGTGCCGCCGTTGCGATAGGCCGGGTCGACGCACGTACGGCCGATCTCCAGGATCGGGCCCTGCAAATGCAGCAAGCCATGCAGGCTGAATTCTTCTTCGCTGTAGAACCGGCCCAGGGTGCTGGCAGCCTGGTGGTCGAGCAGGCGGGTGGTGGCGACGAGTCGACCGCTGTTCAAGTCCCGCACGCCGATGTGGCTGCAGTGAACATCATAGTCATCCATGTCCAGTCCCAGCTCAGCGCCTTTCAGCTTGGCGTTGAACTCGCCGCTGAACACGTTGAACCGCAGGGCCTGGGCTTCCTGCAACGCCTGCGCGCCAACCAGGCGTTCGGCTTGCAGACGGCGTTCATTGCCGGTGTCGCTGATGCGGGCGATCTGAGTCATGGCGAGTCTCCGAGTGCCGGCCACGATTTCGGCCGGTCGACTTTGTTGTCCAAAGTCAGGCTATGTAGGCTCGGTGTCATCTCCATGAAGTTATGGTGACGCTTGGATGACAGCCCCCTGTGTCGCAAATCTGTCATCACCCTCGGCTAGGCTCGCGGGCTTGAATGCCCCCTCGAGTTTGCGTCCATGGTCAGAGGCCTGTTGTGTGTTGCCCTGTTGTTCATCACCGTTGCCGCCCACGCGCAAACCTGGCCGGATAAAGACTGGGCCAAGGGCACACCGCTCAGTGGTCCTGCTGTCGATGCCCTGGAGGCCTACGCTTTTCCGCCGCGCGACGACGCCACCCGCCAAGGCATTCGTACCGATGCGCTGCTGGTGGTCCGTGACGGCGAGGTCATCTATGAACGTTACGCGGCGCCCACCACGGCCAGCACGCCGCACCTCACGTGGTCGGTCAGTAAAAGCCTGATGGCCACGGTCCTGGGCGTGGCCTACGGCGATAACCGTTTCAAACTGACCGACCCGGTGGCGCGTTTCTACCCGCCGATGAAACAGCACCCGAACGTGACCATGGCCGACCTGCTGCACTGGGCCTCGGGCCTGGACTGGCAGGAAGACTACGAATACGCGCCGTTGAAATCCTCGGTCGTGGCGATGCTCTACACCCGTGGTCGCGCCGACATGGCCGACTTTGCCGCAGACACCGCAGCGGCCATTGCCCCGGGCCAAGCCTTTCGTTATTCCAGCGGCGACACCAATCTGTTGTCCGCCGCGCTCAAGGGCATGCTTGGCCACAAGGCCTATATGAGCTACCCGTGGGATGCGCTGTTCAAGCCCCTGGGCATTCGCAGCGCCACCTGGGAAACCGACGCCGACGAAACCTTCGTCGCCTCGTCCTACGCCTACCTCACCGCTCGCGATCTGGCGCGTGTTGGCCTGCTGATGGCACGCAATGGTCGCTGGGGTGATCAGCAATTGCTGCCCAGCGACTGGGTCGCCTTCAACCGCCAGCCGTTCGATAAATACAAGGCCGGGCAGGACGAAGCCGTCCCCGGCGGTCATTGGTGGCTCAACCAGGGCACGCCTCGGCCCTGGCCCGATGCGCCCGCCGACACCTTCGCCGCCCTTGGCCATTGGGGCCAGGCGCTGTACGTGATGCCCGACGAACACCTGGTGATCGTGCGCTACGGCGATGACCGCGACGGCAGCTATCGCCATAACGAACTGCTTAAACGCGTGCTTGCGGCGGTGCAACCATGATCCGGCGTCGCCCGTTTGCCAGCCTGTTTGTGCTGCTGTTACTCGCGTTGCTGGGCTGGGTCTGGCACGAGCGCGTCAACCTGCAAGCCTTCCCCGACATCATCTCGGCCTACACCGCCAAGGAGTATTGCTCGTGCCGGTACGTGGCGAACAACCCGGCCGAGTATTGCCGGGGCTATGTGAAGCAGTACGTGCCCACCCATGCCTTCAGCGACAACCCGGAGCGCAGTGAAGTGACGGCGAGTGGGTTGGGGCGTACGCACAGTGCACGGTGGTTGGGGGATCGCCAAGGCTGTCGCCTGTTGCCCTGAGGTTCCACAGGGTGGAACCACCTTTGATTGTCCTCGCGCGCACATCGCGGTTAGCTGGCGGTGTGTTGCAAACAAGAACGGGAACACCCGCCTGTGAGGAGAATCACCATGCGCCCACACCAGCACATCCTGGATTGGCTCAGCGACGTTGCCGGCGATTTGCACGCCGTGCGGCAGGACATCCATGCCCACCCTGAACTGGGCTTCGAAGAAAACCGCACGTCAGCGCTGGTCGCCCAATCCCTGGCGGGTTGGGGTTACGAAGTGCATACCGGTATTGGCAAAACCGGTGTCGTGGGTGTGCTGCGCAATGGCAGCAGCTCGCGCACTCTCGGCATCCGCGCCGACATGGACGCCTTGCCCATCATCGAAAACACCGGCGCGGCCTATACCAGCCAGCACGCCGGTTGCATGCACGCCTGCGGACATGACGGCCATACCACCATGGTGCTCGGCGCCGCGCGCTACCTGGCAGCGACCCGGCAATTCGACGGCACCTTGAACCTGATTTTCCAACCCGCCGAAGAAGGCCAGGGTGGCGCCGAAGCGATGCTCGCCGACGGTTTGCTGGAGCGTTTCCCCTGTGACGGTCTGTTCGGCATGCACAATATGCCGGGCTTGCCGGCGGGGCATCTGGGCCTGCGGGTGGGGCCGATGATGGCGTCCCAGGACTTGCTCACGGTGACCTTGGAAGGCGTCGGCGGTCATGGTTCCATGCCGCACCTGACCGTCGATCCGCTGGTGGCCGCAGCCAGTATGGTCATGGCCTTGCAGACGGTGGTGGCACGCAATATCGACACCCAGGAAGCCGCCGTGGTCACGGTCGGCGCCCTGCAGGCCGGCCAGGCCGCCAATGTGATTCCCCAGGAGGCGTTATTGCGCCTGAGCCTGCGCGCGCTCAACCCCCAGGTGCGCGAGCAGATGCTGGAAAGGGTCATGGCAATCATCAAGACCCAGGCCGACAGCTTCGGTTGCACGGTGCACATCGAACACCGCCCGGCCTACCCGGTGCTGGTCAACCACCCCGAAGAAACCGAGTTCGCCCGCCAGGTCGGCGTGGCCTTGCTCGGTGCCGATGCGGTGGACGCCAACACCCGCACGCTGATGGGCAGCGAAGACTTTGCCTGGATGCTGCAGCGCTGTCCGGGCAGTTACCTGTTTATCGGCAACGGCGTGTCGCGGCCGATGGTGCACAACCCCGCCTATGACTTCAACGACGACATCCTGCTGACCGGCGCCGCCTATTGGGGGGCACTGGCCGAGAGCTGGCTCAAGCCTGCCTGACGACCTCTTTTTTTCTGCCGCTGGACCCTTTCCCTTATCGGTTGAATGGAGTGTTCCTCATGCAGACTGTACAACAGGGCGTATCCCGCACCCGCCAAGTCGTGGCGGCCGTGATCGGCAATGCGCTGGAATGGTATGACTTCATCGTTTATGGCTTTCTGGCCAGCATCATCGCCCGGCAGTTTTTCCCGTCGGAGGATGAGTACGCCTCGCTGTTGATGGCCTTGGCGACCTTCGGTGTCGGATTTTTCATGCGGCCGGTGGGCGGCATCCTGCTGGGGATGTATTCCGACCGCAAAGGCCGCAAGGCGGCGATGCAGCTGATTATCCGGCTGATGACCGTGTCCATCGCGTTGATCGCCTTTGCTCCCAACTATGCCGCCATCGGTATGGGCGCACCGTTGTTGATCGTGGTGGCGCGCATGCTTCAGGGGTTCGCCACGGGCGGTGAGTACGCGAGTGCCACGGCGTTCCTGGTAGAAAGCGCACCGGCCCATCGCAAAGGCTTGTATGGCTCCTGGCAGTTAGTGGGGCAGTGCCTAGCGGTGTTTGGCGGGGCGGCGATGGTGGCGACGGTTACCCACTTCTTTTCCGCGCAAACCCTCGACCTCTGGGGCTGGCGCCTGCCGTTTGTGTTTGGCTTGCTGATCGGTCCGGTGGGGCTGTGGATTCGCCGGCACATGGAGGACCCTGAAGAGTTCGTCGAGGCACGCAAACAGGCGACCGGGCCGGCGCCGAGCCTGATGCAGGTGGTCCGGGAGCATCGGCGCAGCATCCTGGTCTCCATGGGGTTGGCCTGCGGCGCGACCGTGTCGTTCTACGTGGTGCTGGTGAACATGCCGACCTTCGCCCACAAGAACCTGGGCTTGCCGCTCGACCAGGTGCTGATGGTGCAGATGTTCGCCGTGGCGCTGATGACCGTGGTGATCCCGCTGTCCGGGTTGTTGTCGGATCGCCTGGGACGGCGGCCCGTGTTGATGGCGTTCACCCTGGCGTTCTTCGTGATGGTCTACCCGCTGTATGTGTGGGTCGCGGCCGCGCCGTCCATCGAGCACCTGCTGGTGATGCAGGTGATGTTGTGCACGGCCATCGGCGGCTTCTTCGGCCCGGCGCCGACGGCGCTGGCCGAACAGTTTCCCATCGAGGTGCGCTCGACCGGCGTGTCCGTGGCCTATAACGTGGCCGTCATGGTATTCGGCGGTTTTGCCCCCTTGATCGTCACCTGGCTGAGCAAGGTGCTGGGCACGCCGGTAGCGCCATCGTTCTATGTGTTGTTCGCTTGCGTGCTGACGCTGATGGGCACTTACTGCATGCAGGAGGCACCGCGGGCCAAGAAACCGCTGCCGTTTTCCAAAGAGGTGAAGCCTTGAGTATTGTCGATTGGGATGCCACCGAGCTGTCGCGTGCGATCCATGCACGGCAGGTGTCGTGCGAAGAAGTGATGCAGGCGTACCTGGCGCAGATCCAGCGCTTGAACCCGGGCGTGAATGCGCTGGTGTCGCTGCGTGATGCCGACGACGTCATGGCTGAGGCTCGTGTGCGTGACCATGAGTTGGACCAGGGCCGCTCGCGTGGTTGGATGCATGGCATGCCCCAGGCGATCAAAGACCTGGCGGCCACCCAAGGTTTGCGCACCACCTTGGGTTCGCCGCTGTTCGCCGAGCATGTGCCGAGTGAAGACGCCATCAGCGTGGCGCGGGTGCGGGCCAGCGGCGCGATCATTATCGGTAAGAGCAACGTGCCCGAGTTCGGCCTGGGCTCGCAGACCTACAACACCCTGTTCGGTACCACCGGCAACGCCTACGACGCAAGCCTGGTGGCCGGCGGCAGCAGCGGCGGGGCGGCGGTGGCCTTGGCCCTGCGTATGCTGCCGGTGG
Source organism: Pseudomonas lurida (assembly GCF_002563895.1). Taxonomy (NCBI): domain Bacteria; kingdom Pseudomonadati; phylum Pseudomonadota; class Gammaproteobacteria; order Pseudomonadales; family Pseudomonadaceae; genus Pseudomonas; species Pseudomonas lurida. The sequence continues at coordinate 1,560,484 of NZ_PDJB01000001.1, forward strand.
CCGATGGCAGCGACATGATGGGGTCGTTGCGCAACCCGGCGGCGTTCAACAACGTGTTCGGCTTGCGCCCCTCCCAAGGCCGCGTGCCTCACGGGCCCATGCCCGAACTGTTCGTGCAGCAACTGGGTACCGAAGGGCCGATGGGCCGCAGCGTGACTGACGTGGCGCGGTTGCTGAGCATCCAGGCGGGTTACGACCCGCGGGCGCCATTATCGTCCAGGGACGATCCCGCGATTTTCGGCCAGCCGTTGCAGCGCGATTTCAAGGGCGTGCGCGTGGGCTGGCTGGGGGATTACAACGGCTACCTGCCGATGGACGACGGTGTGCTGAGCCTGTGCGAATCGTCCCTCGGCGATTTCGCTGCGCTGGGCTGCGCCGTGGAAAGCTGCCAGCCAGACTTCTCCATGGCGCGGCTGTGGCGCAGTTGGTTGGTGCATCGTCACTGGCTGGTGCACGGCAATCTCGGCGCGGCCTACGCCAACCCGAAGAAACGCGCGCTGCTCAAGCCCGAAGCACAATGGGAAGTGGAGGGTGGCCTGGGCTTGAGTGCCCAGCAGGTGTACCAGGCGTCAGTGGATCGCAGCGAGTGGTACCGCGCGTTGGCCAAGCTGTTCGAGCGTTACGATTTCCTGTTGTTGCCCACCGCCCAAGTGTTCCCTTTCGATGCACGACATGCGTGGCCGCGCCTCGTTGGCGGGCGCGAAATGGACACCTATCACCGTTGGATGGAGGTGGTGATCGGCCCGACCCTGGCGGGGCTGCCGAGCATGAGCGTGCCCGTGGGCTTCAACCCCCAGGGCCTGCCCATGGGCATGCAAATCATCGGCCCGGCCCAGGCGGACCGGGCGGTGCTGCAATTGGCCTACGCCCATGAACAGCTGACGCAATGGGTTCAGCGTCGGCCGCCGGCGTGCCTTGAATCGACGGGTTGATGCGCGACCAGGCCTGTATCTTGCTGTGAAAAATGATCATCCATCGGCAACAGGGAGATCGAACATGGAGACAGGCACCGTACGCTCGGTTGAGCGCGCACTGGCAATTGTCGAGTTGCTGGGCGAGCACCAGGCCTTGGGGCTGGAGGAGTTGCACTATCTCACACGGCTGCCCAAGGCCACCGTGTCGCGTATGTTGCTGACCTTGCAGGAGCAGGGCTGGGTCTATCGCGGCCTGAGTGATCGTCGTTACCGCCTGCGTGCCCAACGGTTGTTCGGCGACACGCAGCAACGCTTCAAGCGCCAGGTCGTCGAAAGCGCGGCGCCGTGGTTGCTGGCGCTCAGCGAGCGCACCGGGCTGGTGGTGGATTTGTCCTGCTTTGACGGCGAGCGCCTGGAGGTCATGGAAAGCGCGATCCCGCGTGTGTTGCGCAAGCTGTATCCCAACAATTGCCAGATCGTCGGCCAGCACGCCAGCCTGTTTCATTCGGCGATGGGCAAGGCGTGCCTCACGCAGTTGTCGGCCGAAGAAGTGCAGCGCCTGGCCGGCCGCGATCAGGTAGCGGCGGATGAGCAATACCAGGTCTGCGAGCAAACCCAGCATCAAGGCTTCGGCCAGCGAACCGAGGGTTACTGGGAGTATCCGGTGCGCCTGCCGTTCCTGATTCGCGCAGTGGCCTTGCCGGTACAGGCCAATGGCCGTTTGGTGGGAAGCATGGCGTTGCACTGGCCGATGCATCAGGCGCCGGTGGAGCGCGTACTGAACTTGCACATGGCCAGCTTGGAGGAGACGGTGCGCGACGTGCAGCGGGCGTTGGCCTGACGTACCGAGCCCTGGCAAACAGCACAAAACAACAGTGGGAGCGGGCATGCCCGCGAATACGGGGTGTCAGCTGCTGCGTCCTGTCACTTGACCCACCGCCTTCGCAGGCAAGCCCGCTCCCACATTGGATTTGCGCCTCTTGTGAGATTGCGCTTAAGGTTCGCCCAGGTTTCTTGCCTCATGAGTCTTTATGTTCAATGTCAAATCACTGGCCTTCACGCTGCTGACCTGTGCCGCTCTGCCTGCCCACGCCGACTGGTACCTGGATAACGAGTCCTCGCGCCTTTCTTTCGTTACCACCAAAAACACCGAAATCGCCGAGGTCCATCGCTTCCTCGTGCTGCACGGCAAGGTCGACAGCAAGGGCGCGGCGCAAGTGGAGGTGGAGTTGGAGTCGGTCAACAGTGGCATTCCGTTGCGTGATGAGCGCATGCGTAATCAGCTGTTCGAGATCAAGACGTTCCCCGATGCGCTGATCAACGCGCAGATCAACCTGCAACCCATCAACGACCTGGCGCCTGGCGCGCAGTTGGAGTTGCGCCTGCCGTTATCCGTGACACTGCACGGCAAGACCCAGACCTACAGCGCCGAGCTGCTGGCTACGCGTTTGGACGACCGGCGTTTCCAGGTGGTGACCCTGGAGCCCCTGGTCGTGCATGCCGAAGACTTCGACCTCGCGCCGGGTGTGGCCGCGTTGCGCAAGGCGGCGGGGCTCAAGTCGATCAGTCTGTCGGTGCCGGTGGGTGCGGTGCTGATCTTTACGGCGCGCTGACGTGAGTGGCGCGGTGTTCCCGTGGCGCAGCGCCAACCGTTTCGAACTGTTGATCGACGGGCCGAATTTTTTCCCCCAGATGCTGGTGGGCATTGCGCGGGCGGAGCACCAGGTTGATCTGGAGTTGTACCTGGTCGAAGCCGGAGCCTGCGCCGAAGAAATGGTGAAAGCCTTGGTGCAGGCCGCCGAGCGCGGTGTACGGGTGCGTTGCCTGTTTGATGACTACGGCAGCCTGGCGTTTACCCTCGGGCTGCGCAGACGCCTGACTGACGCCGGGGTGCAATTGCGGTTCTACAACCCGCTGAGCTGGCGTCGCTGGATGCGCAACCTCTACCGCGACCATCGCAAGCTGTTGCTGATCGACCAGTGCATTGCCGTGGTCGGTGGCACCGGTGTGACGGATGAGTTCTGGACGCCAGGGCAAGACACCGCCGACTGGCATGAGGTGATGGTGCAGATCAGCGGGCCGCTGGTATTGGATTGGCAGGCGCTGTTCGACCGGCAATGGCATGCCAATGCCGCCCGACGGGAGTGGAAGCCCGCGACCCATTTCGGGTTGCCACGTTTGCCCAAGGTGCCGGCGACGGGCCCGGGCCTGGGGCGCGTGGCCTATGCCGATGCCCGTCAGCACCGGGATATCCTGCAATCGCTGATCCGCGCCTTGAACAGCAGCCAACAGCGTATCTGGCTGGCCACTCCGTATTTCCTGCCGACCTGGAGCGTGCGCCGAGCCTTGCGCCGTGCTGCGGGGCGCGGCGTCGATGTGCGTTTGCTGCTGACCGGCCCGCGCACCGATCACCCGTCGGTGCGATACGCCGGCCACCGTTATTACCCGCGCTTGCTGCGTTCGGGCGTGCAGATCTTTGAATACCAGCCGTGTTTCCTGCACTTGAAGATGGTGCTGGTGGACGATTGGGTCAGCATCGGCTCATGCAACTTCGACCACTGGAATTTACGCTTCAACCTCGAAGCCAATCTGGAGGCGTTGGACCCTGAACTGACGCGGGCGGTGGAGGGCAGTTTCGAGCGGGATTTTGCACAGAGCCAGGCCGTGAGCCTGGAGGCGTGGAAGTCGCGGCCATTGTGGCGGCGGGTGAAGCAGCGGGTGTGGGGGTGGATTGATCGGTTGGTGGTCAACGTGCTCGACCGACGCGGCTAGTAAGAGCGCCGCTAATCAAATGTGGGAGCAGGCAAGCCAGCTCCCACATCGACTGTGTTTACAGCTTTAGATCAGAGCAATTCGAAGGTTTGTTGCTGCACATCCTGGGAATCCAGGCCGATCTGCACATTGAACTCGCCCGGTTCCGCGGCGAACTTCAGCTGGGTGTTGTAGAACTTCAAGTCTTCCTCGGTGATGGTGAAGTGCAGGGTGCGCTCCTCCCCAGCCTTGAGCATGATCTTCTGGAAGTTCTTCAGCTCTTTGATCGGTCGGATCATCGAACCGGCCACGTCCTGGATATACAACTGCACCACGGTTTCGCCGTCCACCTTGCCGGTGTTGGTCACGGTGACACTGGCGTCGAGCTTGCCGGTCTTGTTCAGGGTGGTAGACGACAGCGCCATGTCCGACAGGCCGAACGTGGTGTAGCTCAGGCCATACCCGAACGGGAACAGCGGCCCGGTGGTGTCATCGAAGTACTGCGAGGTGTAGTTGCCCGGCTTGCCTGGCGTGAACGGCCGGCCGATGGTCAGGTGGTTGTAGTAGGTCGGAATCTGCCCCACCGAGCGTGGGAAAGTGATCGGCAGCTTGCCCGACGGGTTGTAGTCACCAAACAGCACGTCGGCGATGGCGTTGCCGCCTTCGGTACCGGCGAACCAGGTTTCCAGGATCGCGTCGGCCTGCTGGGTCTCTTCGAGGATCGACAGTGGTCGACCGTTCATCAATACCAGCACCAGCGGCTTGCCGGTGGCTTTCAAGGCCTTGATCAGGTCGCGCTGGCTTTGCGGAATGTTCAGGTCGGTGCGGCTCGATGATTCGTGGGACATGCCTCGGGATTCACCCACGGCGGCAACCACGACATCAGCGTCTTTCGCGGCTTTGACCGCTTCATCGATCATCACCTGGGCAGGGCGGGTGTCATCCACCACTTCCGGTGCATCGAAGTTGAGGAAGTTCAGGTAGTCGACCACGGCCTTGTCGTTGGTGATGTTGGCGCCACGGGCATAGATGATCTTGCCCTTCTCGCCGATCACTGCGTTCAAGCCGTCGAGCAGGGTGACCGATTGTTCCGGCTTACCGGCGGCGGCCCAACTGCCCATCATGTCGATAGGGGCCTTGGCCAACGGACCGACCAGGGCAATGGTGGCGGACTTTTTCAGCGGCAGCGTTTCATTCTGGTTTTTCAGCAATACCAGGCTGCGGCGCGCGATGTCGCGTGCGTCGGCACGGTGCAGGCGGCTTTCGGCGTAGGTGTCCGCCGGGTCATCCTCGGCCTTGCCGATACGCAGGTACGGGTCCTTGAACAGGCCCATGTCGTACTTGGCGCCGAGCACTTCGCGCACAGCGTTGTCGATGTCGCTCTGCTCGATCTCACCGGACTTGAGCAGCCCCGGCAGTTCCTTGCCGTACAGCGAGTCGTTCATGCTCATGTCGATGCCGGCCTTGATCGCCAGCTTGGCGGCTTCACGCCCGTCCTTGGCCACCCCGTGCTTGATCAGTTCGAAGATCGCGCCATGGTCGCTCACGGCCAGGCCCTTGAAGCCCCAGTCCTTGCGCAGCAGGTCGTTCATCAGCCAGGTATTGGCGGTGGCGGGCACGCCGTTGATCGAGTTAAGCGCCACCATCACACCGCCGGAGCCGGCCTTGATCGCCGCGTGGTAAGGCGGCAGGTAGTCCTGGTACATCTTGACCGGGCTCATGTCGACCACGTTGTAGTCGCGACCGCCCTCCACCGCGCCATACAGGGCGAAGTGCTTGACGCTGGCCATGATGCTGTCGGCATTCGCGGGGCTCACGCCCTGGAAGGCCTTGACCATCACTTCGGCGATGCGCGACACCAGGTAGGTGTCTTCACCGAAACCTTCGGACGTACGGCCCCAACGCGGGTCGCGGGAGATGTCGACCATCGGTGCGAAGGTGATGTCGAGGCTGTCGGCGGCAGCTTCCTGGGCGGCGATGCGCCCGGAGCGGCCAATGGCCTCCATGTCCCAGCTGGACGCCAGGGCCAGGCTGATCGGGAAAATCGTGCGGTGGCCGTGGATCACGTCGTAGGCGAAGAACATCGGGATCTTCAAGCGGCTGCGCATGGCCGCATCCTGCATCGGACGGTTTTCGGGGCGGGTGATGGAGTTGAACGTGCCACCGATGCGGCCGGCGGCGATTTCCTTGCGGATCAGCTCGCGGGGCATCTCGGGGCCGATGCTGATCAGGCGCAATTGGCCGATCTTTTCATCCAGGGTCATCTGCTTGAGCAGGTCGCTGACGAAGGCGTCCTTGTCTTTAAGCGCAGCAGGCTTTGTTTCTGCCCATACGGGGTGACTGGCCAGAGTGGCAACAAGGCCGAGCAAACACAGCTTTTTCATGAATATCCTTTTTCGGCTCACTGCACAGCATCCAGGGAACGCTGACGGCCAAAATGTGGGGAGCGTCTATTGTTGTTCGGGTGTTGTTCAGATAAATGCAGCACACTCTGAACTCTTTTTCGCGCTGGGCATCTTTGTAGCTGATTGGCTCAATGCATTCCAGTGGTGGCGGATTATGCCCCAAGCGCGTGGTGTATAGGGTGAGTCGTAACATTCCATCAAGATTGGGCAGGAGAAACACCATGCAAGCAGCACAAGGTTACCGTTGGGGCTTGAAAGCCGCGGTTTTGCTACTGATCGGCACGGTGCTGAGCGGTTGCGGCATCAACACTATCCCGACCCTGGACGAACAGGCCAAGGCGGCCTGGGGCCAGGTGCAGAACCAGTACCAGCGTCGCGCCGACCTGATCCCCAACCTGGTGGAAGTGGTGAAGGGCTACGCCGCCCATGAACAGGACACCCTCACTGCCGTGATTGAAGCGCGGGCCAAGGCCACCTCGATCCAAGTGGACGCCAGCACCCTCGACAACCCGGAAAAACTCAAGCAGTTCCAGCAAGCCCAGGACGGTTTGAGCGGCGCACTCAGCCGTTTGATGGTGGTGTCCGAGCGTTACCCGGACCTGAAGGCCAACCAGAACTTCCTGGCCCTGCAATCCCAGCTTGAAGGCACCGAAAACCGTATCGCCGTGGCCCGCCGCGACTTTATCCAGGCGGTGCAGGCTTACAACACCGAGATCCGTACCTTCCCGGGCCGCCTGTGGCACAGCGTGATGTACAGCGACTTGCCGATCCGCGCTACGTTTGAAGCCACCAGTGCCGATGCCGATAAAGCGCCGCAAGTGAAGTTCAAGTAAAGCCGCACTGAGGTGTCGATGCGTTTATTACGGATAGGCCTGGCGCTGTGGCTGTTAGCCTGCGTCGGCATGGCCCAGGCGGCGCTGACCTTCCCGGCGCTGACCGGGCGGGTGGTGGACAGCGCCGAGATGATCGACCCCGCCACGCGTGCCCAACTGACACAGCAGTTGCAGGCGCTGGAGCAGACCTCCGGTGACCAGATCGTGGTGGTCACCGTGCCCGACCTGCAGGGCGTGCCCATCGAGGACTTAGGTTATCAATTGGGCCGCCAGTGGGGCATTGGCCAGAAGGGCAAGGACAACGGCGCACTGTTGATCGTTGCGCGCGATGAGCGCAAATTGCGCATCGAAGTCGGCTATGGCCTTGAAGGAGTGCTCACTGATGCGCAGTCGTGGGTGATCATCAACCAGGTGATTGCGCCCAAGTTCAAGGCCGGCAATTTCAGCCAGGGCATCAGCGACGGTGTGGCCGCGATGGTGCAGGTGGTGGGCGGCGAACCGCTGGCCGTACCGGCCCATGTGGCGGACGCCAACTTTGCCAAGGATAATCCCGGGTTTTCCATCGGCTTGTTTATCTTGCTGATCGGCGTCTTGTGGCTGTGCAATCGCATGGGGCTGCCGGTGGGCGCGATCCTGCTGGCGATTCTCAGCAGCAGCGGGCGTGGCGGTGGTGGCGGGGGAGGCGGCGGCGGTGGTTTCCGGGGCGGCGGTGGCGGCTTCGGCGGCGGCGGGGCTTCAGGCGGCTGGTGATGACAATAATGAGAGAGCAACTACAACCATGGCATTACTGACTGAACATGAGCAGCGCCAGGTCGCCGAGGCGATTGCCCGCGTGGAAAAAACCACCGACGCAGAACTGGTGACCGTACTGGCTGCCCGCGCCGATGACTACGCCTACATTCCGCTGTTGTGGGCCAGCCTGATCGCGTTGGTGGTGCCCGGTGTGGTGCACTACCTGTCGGGCTACCTGACCATGTACACCTTGCTGCTGGCGCAATGGGCGACGTTCATCGTGTTGTGCCTGGTGTTTCGCCTGCCGAAGGTGACCACCCACTTGATCCCGCGCTCGGTACGCCATTGGCGTGCGTCCAACCTGGCGCGGCGGCAGTTCCTGGAGCAGAACCTGCATCACACCCTTGGCAGTACCGGCGTGCTTATTTTTGTCAGTGAGGCCGAGCGGTACGTGGAGATCCTGGTGGATGACGGTATCTCCAGGCATCTGGATGACAGCAGCTGGGATGCAATCGTCAAGGCGTTTACCCAGCAGGTGAAGCAGGGGCAGACGCTGGCGGGGTTTATCAGTTGCATTGAAGCCTGTGGCGAGTTGCTCAAGGTGCATGTGCCGGTGACCCAGCCTCGCAACGAGTTGCCCAATCGCCTGGTCGTACTCGAATAACCCAGGCAACACCGAACCCCTGTGTGAACGCCCATTCCTGTGGGCGCTGGCTTGCCTGCGATGCGGGCGCCTCGGTCCAACAGGCAAACCAGGGTGATGCCATCGCAGGCAAGCCAGCTCCCACCTCACCCAGTGTTCACATTTGAGGGGGCGGCTGATTGACCGTTGATCAAATAACTCCGTGCCCTGAAGCGCCATCCCCCCTAAAATGCCCGGCATTCCCTGCCCGAGGCGTTTTTGTTCATGTCTGTCACTGCTCAACCGGATCATCACGCCCAGTTCATCGAACTGCTCAGCGCAAGCCTCGCGCAGAACGCCTTTATCAAGCTGGTGCTGGCCAAGTACGTCGGTGAGGAAGCCGAGTTGCAGCGGCTGATCATCAAGCCGGTCACCGTCAAGGAGCAGGCGTGCCTGTCCTTCGTCTATCGCTACAAGACCCGCGATATCACCAAGAACTTTCCTTTGGCAGACGGCGTGGCGGCGATCGCCGAGCTGCTGCCGGCCCAGTTCAAGAACGCGCACCTGCTGTCACTGACCGACGAAGCCCAACTGGAATACAGCAAGAAGAACAAAAGCTCGCTGTTCAAAAGCAAGCCGCAGCAACTGCGTGAAGCGCCTTCGGCTGAGCATAACCGCGAGAAGAACCGCTTCCTCGACCTGAGCCGGCCGTTTCTCGCCGACCTGGGTGTGACGGACGCTAAGCAGGCGCTGATCCCGTCGATGTCGCGCAAATGGAAGCAGATCAACAAATTCATAGAGGTGTTCAGCCATGCGCTGACCTCGTCACCCTTGAAACTGGACCAGCCGGTGCGTGTTGCCGACTTCGGCTCGGGCAAGGGCTACCTGACGTTTGCGATTCACGACTACCTGCGCAACACCCTCAAGGCCGAGGGCGAGGTGACGGGCGTCGAATTGCGTGAAGACATGGTGACCCTGTGCAACACCGCCGCCGCGCGCCTGGAGCACCCGGGGCTGGTGTTCAAATGTGGCGATGTGCGCAGCGTCGCACCCAGCGAGCTGGACGTGATGATCGCCTTGCATGCGTGTGACATTGCCACGGACTATGCGATCCACACCGGCATCCGCTCCGGCGCGTCGATCATCATGTGTTCGCCGTGCTGCCACAAGCAGATCCGCCTGCAGATCCAGAGCCCGGTGCTGCTCAAACCGATGCTGCAATACGGCCTGCACCTTGGCCAGCAGGCAGAAATGGTCACTGACAGCCTGCGTGCATTGTTCCTCGAGGCCTGTGGTTATGAGACCAAGGTGTTCGAGTTCATCTCGCTGGAGCACACCAACAAGAACAAGATGATTCTTGCGGTCAAGCGCGCCGAACCCGTGGACAATGCGCAGTTGCTGGAGAAAATCCAGGAGCTGAAGGCGTTCTACCACATCACCGAACACTGCCTGGAAACCCTGCTGCGCGCTGACGGCTACCTGAATTGAAGTGAACACGGTCCTCTGTGGGAGCTGGCTTGCCTGCGATAGCGGTGTGTCAGTCACCACCGCCATCGCAGGCAAGCCAGCTCCCACATTCAAATAGCGCTAGCCTTGGGGGCCGGCGCAGGCTGCACCGCCGTCTTGCGCCCCAGCATCACCGTCACGATCACCCCACACGCGAACAGCCAAGTGATCGGCTCGATATGTTCACCAAAGAACAACGCCGAAAACGCGATGGTGAAGAAAATCTGCAACAGCTGGATCTGGCTGACCCGCGCGATCCCGCCCATGGCCAGGCCCGCATACCAGGCAAAGAAGCCCAGGAACTGCGAGAACAGCGATACATAGCCAAACGCCCACCACGCGCGCATCGACACCGCGCCTTGATGCTGCGCCGCCAGGTACCACACCGGGCCGATCAGCACGGGGGTCGAGAGCACCAGCGCCCAGCAAATGACCTGCCAGCCGCCCATCTCCTTGGCCAGACGGCCACCTTCGGCATAACCCAGGCCACCGACGGCGATCGCACCCAGCATCAGCAGGTCGCCGGCCTGGACACTGCCGGCCCCGGTGATCAGCGCATAACTCAACACCAACGCACTGCCCAGCGCCGCACAGGCCCAAAAGGCTTTTGACGGCCGCTCATGGGACAGCCACGCCGCATACAGCGCCACGCACAGCGGTTGCAGGCCGTTGACCAGCGCGCCGTGGGAGGCCGGCAAGGTTTGCATGGCCCAGGCCGACAGCACCGGGAAGCCGAGAATAACGCCTGCGATCACCAGGCACAGCCCGCGCACCTGACGCCAGGTGGGCCAGCGCTCGCGCCGCCACAGCAACAGCGCCGCCGCCGGGATTGCCGCGAACAGTGCACGGCCCAGGCCGTTGAGCAACGGGTGGATTTCCTGCACCACGATACGGGTGAAGGGCAGGGTCAGGCTGAAGATGATGACGCCCAGCAGGCCGAGGGCCATGCCAGTGTTTTCGCGCGAGCTCATGGGGAGTAACCGACATTCAGAGGGCTTCAAGGTCAGCCCATCTAGCCACATCCCCCGCCGATTGCGGGCCTACAGCTGGGTGCGGATTTATCCGTACAGTTGACGGTGGGAGGGAACTGCCGAGCGTTCGCGAGGCTGTGACGGGGGCACCGGCGTTTCACGGGGGCACCGGGTCGCCTGCATCGCGGGCAAGCCCGGCTCCCACATGGGCCGTGACCTTCTTCAGAAGAAGCGGGTGACGCTGACCTTCGCGTTGCGGCCTTCGCTGTAGGCGCGGTCGCCGCTGAGGGCTGGGCGGTAGTTGCGGTTGAACAGGTTGTCGACGGTGAAGTTGACTTCGGTACCTTTGAGCCCCGCCTGCTGCGGTTTCCAGCTGGCGAACAGGCCCTGAGTATCGTAGCTGGCGTTTTCATACTGGTCGTAGAAGCTGTCACCGGCCACGCTGTTGAGGCTGCTGGAATATTTATCGCTGGGCAGGCGGTCGGTCTTGCGCACGAATTGCCCTTGCCAACCCACCTGCGCGTCCCAGCTCGGGATCTTGGTCCCCAGCACCACCACCCATTTGGCCGGTGGAACATCGCGGGCCCACACATGGGTGCTGGTGGCCCACGGGTTTGTGTAAGGGTTGTCGCGTTTACCGGTGGCCCAGGAATAGGAGAGGGAGCCGAACAGGTAAGTCGAGTCGTAGTAGCCCTCAACTTCGAAGCCCTTGATGGTCATGCCTCCGACGTTGCGATAGTTGGATTTGGCCGCCATGTCGCCGCCGCAAACCGTGTCGATAGTGCCCGGGACCGAGTTCTGCCGTTCACAGCCGATACCGGTCGCCTTGAAAATTTCGTCCTCGATACGGTTGTGGAACAGCGTGGTGCGCAGTTGCAGGTTGTCTTCGCGGCTGAAGACGCCGGAGAAGTTGGTGACGTTGCCCGCGGTGATCGCGGTGATGCGTTCGGGGTCAAGGTCGACGCTGGTGGCGGTTCGGCTGCCCACGCCTTGCACCTCGTACTGTTCGTCGATCACCGGGGCGCGCCAGGTTTTGTTCCAGCTGGCGAACATCGCCACGTCCGGCGTGATGTTCCAATAGGCCGCCAGGCGCGGCGACCAGCCGGTGTAGGTGCGGTTGCTGTAGTCATGCCCGAACGACGGGTTCGGGTTGCTGTAGTACGGCGCATCGTTGGCTTCGCCACGGTTGCGCACGTGGTCGTAGCGCAGGGATGGGGTGATGGTCACGGCGCCAATGGTCACGGCATCCTGAAGGTAGAACGACTGAGTGTCGACTTTGCCGTGGGGCATGAAATACGGCTGGAAGTGCCCGTAGTTATAGCGAGGCGTGTTGTAGGTGGCGCCGGGCATCCAGCTTTCGGTTTCACGGATGTGCTTGCGAATCTGTACACCACTGGTCACGGCGTGTTCCAGCGGCCCGGTGGTGAACAGGCTGATGTTGCGTGCTTCCAGGATCTTGTCGTTGTACGAGGTATCCATCTTGCGTCCGCCGGTGGCCAGGGAGAACGAGGCGTCTTCGTTGCGCTCATCGGTCTGGTCGGTATTGGACACGGAGTAGCTGAGTTTCAAGTCCACCCAGGGGTTGTCCAGTGGCTTGTATTCGTACTTGCCCGAGTAAGTGGTGTCGATGGTCTCGCGATCCGCCAGGAAGCGTTTGAGGGCGCCTTCGTAGCCGTAGCGATCAATGGCCGATTGCAGCGGCGGCGTTGGGTAGCTCTTGGCCGAGAAAGGCGTCCAGCGCTGGCTTCTCGAGCGCGAATAAGACAGCCCCATGCTGTGTTCGTCGGTGAAGTGCGCATTGAATTTGAACAAGGCGCCGTCGACATTCTGCGCGCTGTTGGGCAAGCGCTTAGGATTGATCGGGTACTCGTTGCGCGTGTCTGGCGGGGTGGCCGCCAGCTTCATGTCGCCGCCGTCGCGTTGGGTGATGTAGGCCAGGCCGTCGAAGCGAGCGTCGTCGGTACGGCCGTAGATGGCCGAACTGTAGACCTGTTCGTGATCGTTGCTGGAATAGCCATATTTGAGCATGGCGCCGGCATTGCGACCGTCTTCGAGCAAGTCCGGAGCGTCCTTGGTTTCCATGTGCACCGTGCCACCGAAGCCGCCGTTGCCGGTGAACGCCGAGTACGGGCCTTTTTCCACTTCGATGCGCTTGATCAGTTCAGGCTCGATGAACACGGTGCCTTGCTGGTAACGCTCGAAGCCGCTCTTGGTCGCGCCATCCACGGTCATTGGTATGTCTTCGGCCTCGCCCATGCCGCGAATGTTCATCGTCTGGCCACCCGGTTTGGGCGAGCCACCCATGAACACACCGGGCAGGGTTTGCAGCAGCGAAGGGATGTTGTTGGGCTGGTAGCGGTCGATATCGGCCTGGCTCAAGGTGGAGCGCCCGACGGTACTGGAGTCCACCTGGTTGCCCGTGCCGATCACGCTCAGGGCGTCCAGTTGTACGGCACCGCTGCTGGTGGTCTTGGCCTCTTCGGGCCTTACCACATAGGTGCTGCCGACCTTGATCAGGGTGAACTCACCATTTTTCAACAAGGTGCGAATCGCCACTTCCGGCGTGAAGTCACCGTTGAGTGAGGGTGCATGCACGTGCTTGAGCAACTCTTCGTCAAACAGCAACTGGATCTGGGCCTGCTGCGCCACCTGGCTCAGGGACGTGGCCAGCGCCTGGGCAGGCAGGTTGAAAGTCTCGGCGTGGGCGCTGAGGCTGAACGCCAGGCAGGTGACGATGAGGCTCGGTCGAAGAAACAGGTGCGAAGCGTGGCAAGGCGCGCGAAACATGAGATCCCCCGGTGCGGCCAAATGGCCAAAAGGTGTGCGTATCAGATGCAGACCGGAGGAAGACGGGGCAGGTAAAAAAATCCACACCTGCGAATGAAAAATATTCTCAAATAAGAAGCGGGTGGGATTATTTGCTCGGTTCGATTCTGACAATGCCGTCGGCCGAGGCCACGGTTTTCACTGGCAACAGCGCGGGCAGGGCATTGAGCAGGGCGTCTGGGTCATTCACATCCAGGTTGCCTGAAACCTTCAGGTGCGCCACGGCGTTGCTCACCTGCAGCGGTGCCTGGGGACGATACAGGCTCAACTCGTCGATCAGGCTGGCCAGTTCGCGGTTGCGAAACGACAAGTGCCCGCTGCGCCAGTCGGCGACTTCTTCAGCGGTGAGGGTTTGCTGTTGCAAGGTGCCCTTGGCATAGCTGTAGATCGCGCGTTGCTGTGTACCCAGCAAGCTGACCGGGCTTTTTGCGTCTGGCTCGAAGGCGACCTGGCCATGGGCGACGCTGACCACCAGTTGTTGTGGGCTGCGGCGCACATCGAAGCCGGTGCCGACCACGCGCACACTGGCTTCACCTGCTTGCACGAACAGTGGCCGCTCCTTGTCGGCGGCGACGTCGATATACACCTGCCCTTTGTCCAGGTGCACGATGCGTTGGTACGCGGTGAAATCAACCCGCACGCGGGTGTTGGCGTTCACGTACAAGGTGCTGCCATCGGGCAGGTCCAGGGTGCGCATGCCTTTGGCATGCGCCGCCAGCTGGGTGTGATAGAGCTCGCGGGGAGCACCGATGTGAGTGGCCAGCACCGCACACAGCAAGGCGGCGGCCACGGCCAGGGCCAGGGCAGGGCGCCATGCCGACGGTTTGCGCTTGGGCAGCGCCACGGGTTTGTTCAATTGCTGCAACTGGGCCAGGTCCGCCCACAGTTGCTCGAATTCGGCATAGGCGCGCGCATGGGCAGGCTCGGCCTGCCAGGCAGCAAAGGCCTTGCGCTCGGCGCGCCCGGCCTCATTGCGATTGAGGGCAAACCAACGGGCGGCTTGGGCATCGATAGCGTCACTGTCTTCGATGTCCAGGACGTCGGTGTCGCTCAGGCGGTTCATTCTGGCTGCTCCGTGCCGGGTTCGTGTTGAAGGCGTCGCTTGCAATGCAGCAGGGCAAACGCGATGTGCTTTTCCACCATGCTGGTCGAAATGCCCATGCGCTCGGCGATCTGCGCCTGGCTCAAGCCTTCGAAGCGGTGCAGCATAAGGGCTTCTCGCCTGCGGGGCGAGAGTTCGGCGAGGACTTCTTTCAACTGTTCCAGGCGTTGCAAGCGTTGAGCGGCGGCCATGGGATCGTTTTGCTCGTCGGCGATCGGCTCGGCGTCCATTTCGGCCGGATCAAAGTGGGCGGTCTGTCGTACCTTCTGTTTGCGCCAGTGATCGCGCAGCAGGTTGCGCGCCATCTGGAACAGAAACGCCCGTGGCTGCTCGACCTTGGCCCGGTCGCGGTAGTCCAGCCACTGAGTAAAGACATCCTGGGTCATGTCCGCCGCGTCGCTGGCGTTGTCCGTGCGTTTGCGCAGGAAATACAGGATGTCTGTATAAAACCCGCGAAAGGCATCGGCCGACAACGGGTCGGGCTTGGGACGAGACATGGATATCCTTCTTGGCGAAGCACGACGTAGAAAAGTCGCGAATGATATCGAGAATTATTGTCATTTGTCTCTGGGTAAAAGAGTTATTCGGTCAAAATGTGGGCGCTGGCCTGCCCGCGATGCAAGCCCCTCGGTTGGCCAATTGCATGAGGGGACGCCGTCGCGGCGATGCATCGACCCCAAAACCAGCTCCCACCTAGCGCTTTTGTTTTAGCGCAGCAATGCCTGAAGTTGCTCGATCCCGGTTTCACTCAAAGGAAAAACCGGCAAACGCGGGTCGCCCACATCCAGCCCGGTCAAACGTAGCCCGGCCTTGATCGTCGCGGGCAACCCGCCCTTGAGGATGAACTCCAGCAACGGCAACTGGCGATAAAACAGGTCTCGCGCCTTGGCCAGGTCATTGCCCAATACCGCGTCATACAAATCCAGGTTGAGCTGTGGGATCAGGTTCGGTGCCGCCGTGCACCAACCCTTGGCACCCGCCGCGAAGGCTTCCAGCGCCAGTGGGTTGCAACCGTTGTAGAACGGCACGTCGCTCTGGCGATGCAACTGGTGCATGCGCTGAATATCCCCAGTGCTTTCCTTGACCATCGTCACGTTGGCCACCCGCTTGATGATGCGCAGGATCAAGTCCATCGACATGTCCGTACCGCTGGTGGCCGGGTTGTTGTAGAGCATGATCGGCACGCCGATGCTGTCACCGATCGCGGCGTAGTGGGCGAGGATCTCCGCTTCGCTGAGTTTCCAGTAAGACGTCGGCAGCACCATCACTGCATCGGCGCCATTGGCTTCGGCGTAGCGGGCGCGACGCACGGCTTTGGCGGTGGTCAGGTCCGAGACACTGACGATGGTCGGTACGCGCCGGGCGATCTTTGCCAGGCTGAAGGCACTGACTTCATCCCACTCGGCGTCACTCAAGTACGCACCTTCGCCGGTGCTGCCCAACGGCGCGATGGCGTGCACGCCGCTGGCGATCAGGCGGTCGATGGAGCGACCCAGGGCGTTGAGGTCGATGCGTTGGCCGTCGGCGCTGAACGGGGTGATGGTGTAGCCGATGATGCCGTGAATGGTTGGGCTGGACATGGAGAGTCTCCGGTCGGAAAAGGGTAAATCAGTTCAGGCAATCGGCGTGTTGACGCAGGTTCTGCCGGGCGTAGTAGTTGAATGCGGCGCCATGGCGCTTGGGCCGGGAGATCCAGTCATGGGCCTCGCGACCCAGCTGCGGCACGATCGGCTTGATGGTGCCGGCCGCCATCGCCAGCAACTGCAACTTGGCCGCTCGCTCGATCAACTGCGCGATCACGCAGGCTTCCTCGATACTCGCCCCGGTGGACAGCTGGCCGTGGTGCGAGAGCAGGATCGCGCGCTTGTCTCCCAGCGCCGTGGTGATGATTTCGCCTTCTTCATTGCCCACCGGCACACCCGGCCAGGCCTCCAGGAATGCGCAGTCTTCATACAGCGGGCACAGGTCCATATGGGACACCTGCAGCGGCACTTCCAGCATCGACAGCGCGGCGACGTGCGTGGGGTGCGTGTGGATGATGCAGTTCACATCCGGACGGCCACGGTACACCCAGCTGTGGAAACGGTTGGCCGGGTTGGGAATGCCGTGGCCCTCGAGGACTTCAAGATCCTCGTTCACCAGCAGCAGGTTGCTGGCGGTGATCTCATCAAAACCCAGGCCCAGTTGCTGCGTGTAGAACGTGCCCTGTTCCGGTCCGCGCGCGGTGATCTGCCCGGCCAGGCCGGAGTCGTGGCCATTTTCGAACAGGATGCGGCAGGTCAGCGCCAGCTTTTGCCGGTCGGTCCACGTATTATCCGCCAGGGTGTTTTGCATCTGGATCAGCGCTTGCTTGACCAGTTGGTCTTTTGGGAGTGCTAATGTCTTGGCCATATCGGTGTCCCTTGGGTGGTTCAATGGACGTCTGTTTTGCTGCTTTCCCGCTGCTCGCGAGGCCGTTGGGTCACTGCAAATGACACTAAAGATGCTATATGACACTTTGTGTCATTGGCAAGCACAGCTCATCGCTTATTGCCTGGATTAATCGCAGCGCATGTCTATCCGTTTGAAATTATTAAGAAAAAAACTTGGCGTTACCTTGGAGGCGCTGGCCGAAAAGTCGGGGATGACCAAGAGCTACCTGTCCAAGGTCGAGCGCGGGCTTAACACGCCGTCGATTGCCGCCGCGTTGAAACTGGCCAAGGCATTGAACGTGAAGGTCGAAGAGCTGTTCAGCGAAGACAGTGTCAGCCTCGACAGCTACAGCCTGGTGCGCAGCCATGAGCGGCCCGACACGTCACCGGGTTACGCGGTGCTGGCCCATCAGGTCAGCGAACGCAGCCTGCTGCCGTTCATCATCTACCCGCCGGCGGAATTCACCGACAAGACCTTCAAGGAGCACTTGGGGGAAGAATTCCTGTTCGTGCATGAAGGCCGGGTGGAGGTGGACTTCATGAGTGAGCGCGTGATCCTGGAGCGGGGCGATGCGCTGCACTTCAATGCGCAGAAGCCGCATCGCTTGCGCTCGGTGGGGCCGGTGCAGGCACAGTTACTGGTGGTGGTGCACAGCGCGGAAGAATGACCACGATGCAGGATTGAAATAGGGGCCAGTCTGGGAGCGAGCAGGCCCGCTCCCATATTGTGATCAGCGTTCGACAGGGACGGACAGGGCAGGATGACCCAATGGATGCGTGCGCGCCGCAAAGAATTTCAGTTCCACGCCAGCCCCCTCAAACAACTCCGAATACCGCCGCTTCTGCTGACGAATAAACCCATCGCTGCGCCCCGACACCGAGATCGCCAGTGTCGTCACATTGGCCTGGCGTATCGCATCCACCACGTGTTTATCCTGCGCCCCCAAGTCATGGCCGAAGATGCACAACGCGCCCTCATGGACCAGCAACTGCTCATAGCAAAACGACAGGTAATCCGAACTGCGGATGGTCTTGAGCTTCTCCTCCACCTTGCCCTCGCTGACGAACAGTGGCACGTCGTCGAGGGTCTTGAGGGTGTTGTTGATCGCGAAACTACTGAGCAAGGTGCTGTCGGTGGTCGGCAATTTGCGCGCGGTGCCGTCGAGGTTGCGCACCAGGTGCAGGCCGCCATGCAAATACAAAATGCGTGTGGCATCAGTGCGGGTGTCGCGCAGGTTGAAGCTGGCGTCGGCGCTGCGAAACAGGTCATCGATGCCGGGGGCATGCAGGATCGCCCAGTAGTTGAGCAGGTCGTAATTGGTGGTGAATACCGTGGGGTAATTCTTCAATTCATGGTTGATTGTTGCCAGCGTCGACGGTTGCACCAGGCGCCAGGGGATATGCACGGCGTGGATGGTGTTGATCAACGCTTCCTTGATTGCGTAGTAGCGATTGCGCGGCGCGGCCGAGCTGACCGCCAGGGCCTTGTTGACCCGGCTGGTGGTCTTCAATGCCCCCAGCGCCTGCTCGAAACTACGGGTTTGCAGGGCATCGAACACGCTGAGTTCGGATTGGCTCAGGGGCTTTTCTTCGACGGTGCGGGCGTTTTCGAACAGCGAGTCGTAGGCAAAGTCTTCCCAAATCGTGCGGCTTGCGCCGTTGCCGATCAGAATCCCGCTGAAGTCGAGGGTCGCGCGCAGCGCGCTCCAGTCTTCAAGGTGGGCGTCAATATCCTGGAAATCCTTCATTGCGGCGGGTCTACTCGAAATCGGCTGGACGGTGACTTTATCACGGCTTGGTGTTGATCCTGATCAAGATGCGGCCGCTGGCGCAGGTTGATGCTGTAGGCATAAAGCCTCTGAGGATTCGCCATGAGCAGCACCTTCTTTATCCCCGCCGTCAACATCATGGGCACTGACTGCCTTGACGAAGCCATGAACGCCATCCGCAACTATGGTTTTCGCAAGGCGCTGATCGTCACCGACGCCGGCCTGGCCAAGGCGGGCGTCGCGAGCATGATCGCTGAGAAGCTGGCGATGCAGGACATCGACTCGGTGATCTACGACGGCGCCAAGCCTAACCCCAATGTGGAAAACGTCGAGAAAGGCCTGGCCCTGCTGCAACAGAGCGCCTGCGACTTCGTGGTGTCCCTCGGCGGCGGTTCGCCCCATGACTGCGCCAAGGGCATCGCTTTGTGCGCCACCAACGGCGGGCATATCGGCGACTACGAAGGCGTCGACCAGTCGAGCAAGCCGCAACTGCCGCTGGTGGCGATCAACACCACCGCCGGCACTGCCAGCGAGATGACGCGCTTCTGCATCATCACCGACGAAACCCGCCACGTGAAAATGGCCATCGTCGACCGCAACGTCACGCCGCTGCTGTCGGTCAACGACCCGGCGTTGATGGTCGGCATGCCCAAGGGCCTCACCGCTGCCACCGGTATGGACGCGCTGACCCACGCCATTGAAGCCTATGTGTCCACCGCCGCCACGCCGATCACCGATGCCTGCGCTATCAAGGCCATCGAACTGATCAGCGCCAACCTGCGCCTGGCGGTCCGCGACGGCAGCGACAAGGTCGCGCGGGAAAACATGGCCTACGCGCAGTTCCTCGCCGGCATGGCGTTCAACAATGCGTCGCTGGGCTTCGTGCACGCCATGGCCCACCAACTGGGTGGTTTCTACGACCTGCCCCACGGCGTTTGCAACGCGGTGTTGCTGCCCCATGTGCAAAGCTTCAACGCCAGCGTCAGCGCCAAACGCTTGAGCGACGTCGGTCGTGCGCTGGGCGCCGACATCAAGGGCATCACCGACGAAGAAGGTGCCCAGGCCGCCATCGCGGCGATTCGCAGCCTGGCCCACGACGTTGAAATCCCCGCCGGATTGCGTGAGCTGGGCGCCAAGTTGCAGGACATTCCCTTGCTGGCGACCAATGCGCTGAAGGATGCGTGTGGCCTGACCAACCCACGGCGGGCGGATCAGCGTCAGATCGAGGAGATCTTTCGCAGCGCGTTCTGAGGAGGGGCAGTTGTGAGCTGCAAGCGGTAAGCTACACGTTGAACTGCATTCAACTTGAGCTTGAAGCTTGCGGCTTGCCGCTGAGGTCCCCCTATGAGAGTTCTGTTATTCGGCGCCACCGGCATGGTCGGCCAGGGCGTCCTGCGTGAGTGCCTGTTGGCGGCCGACGTCCAGGAAGTCGTCGCCGTTGGCCGCACGGCATTGACCCAGGAGCACGGCAAGCTGCACCAGGTGTTGCACGGTGACATGCTGGATTTCCAGCCTCTGGAAAACCTGTTGCAAGGGTTTGATGCATGCTTCTTTTGCCTTGGCGTCTCATCGGCGGGGATGAAGGAAACCCAGTACACGCACCTCACCTACGACCTGACGCTGGTCGCCGCGAGCACGCTGGCGCGGCTCAATCCACAGATGACGTTTATCTATGTCTCCGGCGCCGGTACAGACAGTTCCGAGGCGGGCAAATCGATGTGGGCGCGGGTCAAGGGCAAGACCGAGAATGCCTTGCTGCGCCTACCGTTCAAGGCCGTGTACCTGTTTCGGCCGGGGGTGATCCAGCCCTTGCATGGCGTGCGGTCCAAGACACCGTTGTACCAGTCGTTTTATTCGGTACTCGGGCCGGTGCTGTCGTTCGTGCGCCGGTTGAAACCGGGCTGGGTGGTGAGTACCGAGACGGTGGGCCGGGCGATGTTGCAGGCGGCCAGCCACGGCGCGCCGCAGCCCGTGGTGGAGCAGGCCGAGATCAACCGGCTGGCCAGCGAGCGTCGCTGATGTTGCACAAGAGCCTGGTGCGTCGCTTGGATCTGATCACGCTGCAGTTGTTTGTGGCGGTGTTCGAGGAGGGCACGCTGACCCGGGCCGCCAACCGTGAAGCCATTGCCGTGTCGGCTGCCAGCAAGCGCCTGATGGAGTTGGAGCAGGTGCTGGGCGTCAGTCTGTTCGTGCGGCGCGCCAAGGGCATGGACCTGACGGCGGCCGGCGAAACCTTGCTGCACCATGCGCGGCAGATGCTGTTCAACGTCGAGAAGATGGGCCTGGAGCTGGGCGAACACAGCCATGGCGTGCGCGGTTATGTGCGGATGCTGGCCAATCTGTCGGCGATCATTCAGTTTCTTCCGGAAGACCTGCGGGACTTTTCCGAACGGCACCCCGAAGTGAAGACCGACCTGGAAGAACGTCCCAGCAAGGGCGTGGTGCAGGGGGTACTGGATGGCGTGGCGGACCTCGGCATCTGCTCCAGTGACACCGACACCAAAGGCCTGCCCAGCGTGACCTATCGTCACGACAAACTGGTGGTGCTGATGCCGGCAGATCACCCGTTGGCGGCACGTAGAACCCTGGCGTTTGCTGAAACCCTGGGCAGCGACTACGTCGGCCTGCACGCCGCCAGCTCCATCAACATGCGCACCCACGCCGCCGCACGCGAGGCGGGCAAGATGCTGCGCCTGCGCATTCATGTGCCGGGGTTCGATGCGATGTGCCGCATGGTCCAGGCCAACATGGGCATCGGGATCTTGCCGCAGAAAGCCTATGAGTTGTTTGGTCGCGCATTGGGTTTGCATGCCGTGCCGCTGACGGACGACTGGTCGGATCGCAGCCTGATCCTGGTCGTGCGCGATGAAGCGCAGTTATCCCCGGTAAGTCGCCTGCTGTTCGACTACCTCAGCGGCCCCCTGTAGGCGGCCGCCTTGCCGGTTCCTACCAGTGCGTTCGCGTTTGGCGAACGCTTCTTGCCAACTGACGGTTGGATTTTCTGTGCACCGGCCCTCTAGTCTTTGCGTCACATTCCAAGAATAAGAGGTGCACCCCATGACGGCTCCCCTGAGCGGCATCAAGGTGATCGAGATCGGCACTCTGATTGCCGCGCCGTTCGCCGCCCGGCTGATGGCCGAGTTTGGCGCCGAGGTGATCAAGATCGAGGCTATGGGCCAGGGCGACCCGCTTCGCAAATGGCGAAAGCTGCACGAAGGCACGTCGCTGTGGTGGTACCTGCAATCGCGCAACAAGAAATCCCTGGCGCTGGATCTAAAGTCGCCCGAAGGCCTGGAGCTGATCAAGCAATTGCTCGGCGACGCCGATGTGCTGATCGAAAACCTGCGCCCCGGTGGCCTCGAAAAACTCGGCCTCGGCTGGGACGTGTTGCACGCCCTCAACCCCAAGCTGACCCTGGTGCGCATCTCTGGCTACGGCCAGACCGGCCCCTATCGCGACCGCCCAGGTTTTGGTGCCATCGGCGAGGCCATGGGCGGCATCCGCTACACCACCGGCAACCCGGATTCGCCGCCGGCGCGAGTCGGTGTGAGCTTGGGGGACTCCCTGGCGTCGTTGCATGGCGTGATCGGCGCGCTGATGTCGCTGCTGCGGGTCAAGACGGGGCAGGGTGATGGGCAGATTGTCGATGTGTCGCTGGCTGAAAGCGTGTTCAACTTGATGGAAAGCCTGGTGCCGGAATACGACATGCTCGGCCATGTGCGCGAACGCAGCGGCGGTGCCTTGCCAGGCATAGCGCCCTCCAACACCTACCTGACAGCCGACGGAGCGTATGTGGTGATCGCGGGCAACAGCGACCCGATCTACAAGCGCCTGATGCACACCATCGGCCGCGCCGACCTGGCCGAGGCGCCCGAGTTTGCCCACAACGATGGACGCGCGGCCAAGAGCGGCCTGCTCGACGCGGCGATCACCCACTGGACCAGCAGCCTGCCTATCGACCAGGTGCTCAGCGCCCTTGAAGCCGCTGAAGTTCCTGCCGGGCGCATCTACTCCGTCGCAGACATCGTCAATGACCCGCACTACCAGGCGCGCGACATGTTGCTCAAGGCCGAGCTGCCTGGCGGTGTGTCGGTGAAGATGCCCGGCATCGTTCCCAAGCTGTCGCAAACCCCTGGTGGCGTGAACTGGCAGGGCCCGACCCTGGGGCAACACACCGACGAAATTCTCGGTAGCCTGGGCCTGGCCGGCGCCGATATCCAACGCCTGAAAACCGCGGGAGTGGTGCAATGATTGCAGACTATTCAGACCCCCTGATCGTGCAGGAAGTGTCCCCGCGCGATGGGCTGCAGATCGAGCCGACCTGGGTCGAGACGGCGGATAAGATCGCCTTGATCGATCAGCTGTCCCTCGCCGGTTTTTCGCGCATCGAAGCGGGTTCGTTCGTCTCCCCCAAGGCGATTCCAGCATTGCGTGATGGCGAGCACGTGTTCCAGGGCATCCAACGCAAGGCGGGTGTTATCTATGTGGCGCTGATCCCCAACCTCAAGGGCGCCCAGCGTGCCATCGAGTCCCGTGCCGATGAATTGAACCTGGTGATGTCTGCGAGCCAGACCCATAACCTGGCCAATATGCGCATGCGCTGCGAAGCGTCGCTGGCGGCGTTTGGCGATATTGTCAGCTTTGCTGCCGACCATCCGGTGAGGCTCAACGGCAGCATCGCCACCACCTTTGGCTGCCCGTTCGAAGGCAAGATCGACGAAGACCGCGTACTGCAGATTGTCGAGGCGTATCAGGCGCTGGGCATCCAGGGCATCAGCCTGGCCGACACCACCGGCATGGCCAATCCGCGCCAGGTGGGACGCCTGGTCAAGCGCGTGCTGCAGCGCGTATCCGCCCGTGACCTGACCCTGCATTTTCACAATACCCGCGGCCTGGGCTTGTGCAATGTGCTGGCCGCCTATGAGGCCGGTGCCCGTCGTTTTGACGCGGCGCTCGGGGGGTTGGGCGGTTGTCCGTTTGCGCCGGGGGCATCGGGCAATATCTGTACCGAAGATTTGGTCAACCTGTGCGAGGAGGTCGGGATTCACACCGGTATCGACTTGCCGCACCTGCTGCACATGTCCCGCCGCCTGCCGGCCCTGTTGGGCCACGAACTGCCCGGTCAAGTGGCCAAGGCCGGGCGCAATTGTGACCTGCACCCGCCGCCGGCCTACATCGCCGCGCTGTAGCACCACACCAGACAACAAAAACAAACGGGCGCCTGTGAGCAGCCCGCTGGAGAGAAACCATGAGCACTAATACGTTGGAGGCCGGCGCGCGCCCGGCCGCTGAAATCGATGCCGAAAAAGCCTTGGTCAGCAAGGTCGCGTGGCGCCTGATGCCGCTGATCATGGTGTGCTACCTGTTCGCGTTTTTTGACCGTATCAACATCAGCTTCGCCAAGTTCCAGCTGCAAGCGGACCTGAGCTTGAGCGACACCGCCTATGGCCTGGGCGCCGGGTTGTTCGTGGTGGGGTATGTGATCTTCGAAGTGCCGAGCAACATGATGCTGTACAAGGTCGGCGCGCGGCGCTGGATTGCGCGCATCATGATGTCGTGGGGGCTGGCAACGGCGGCCATGGTGTTTGTCACCGCGGAATGGCAGTTCTACGGCTTGCGCTTCATCATCGGCGCCATGGAGGCGGGTTTCGCGCCTGGCGTGCTGTATTACCTGACATTGTGGTTTCCGCAGCACTTCCGGGGGCGCATCACGTCGATGCTGTTCCTGGCGTCGGCCTTCGCGGGCCTGGTGGGCGCACCGTTTTCCGGCCTGGTGCTGGAGCACCTCGACGGTGTCTTCCAGATGCGCGGTTGGCATTGGCTGTTCCTGCTCGGCGGCTTGCCGTGCATCGGCCTGGGGTTCCTGGTGCTGACCTTGCTCAAGGACCGCATCGAAGACGCCCATTGGCTGACGGCGGCGGAGAAAACCTTGCTGGCGAGCCGTATCGCCAAGCATGAGCCGAATCAGCACGGTGGCTCGCTGCTGTCGGCACTGCGCATTCCGGGCTTCTTGATGCTCGGCTTCATCTACTTCCTGATCCAGGTGGCGTCCTACGGCCTCAACTTCTGGGCGCCGCAACTGATCCGCAGCGCCGGCACCCAGAGCCCGGTGATGATCGGCCTGCTCACGGCGATTCCTTATGTATGCGGCGCGATCAGCATGGTGGTGATCGGGCGTCTGTCGGATGCCACCGGCGAGCGGCGCAAGTTTGTCTGCGGCCTGGTGGTACTGGGGGCGGTGGGCTTCTTCAGTGCCGGCATCTTTGCCGACCACACGACCTTCCTGATCATTGCCCTGGGCATGTTGGGGGCGGGCATCATCGCCTCGATCCCGACCTTCTGGACCTTGCCTCCCAAGTTGCTGGCCGGTGCCGGTGCAGGCGCGGCCGGCGGGATTGCGGTGATCAATACCCTCGGGCAGTTCGGTGGCATTGTCAGCCCGGTGATGGTGGGGCGGATCAAGGACCTCACCGGCAGCACCACCCCGGCGCTCTATGTGATCGGCGTGTGCGCGCTGTTGGCGGCGGCGCTGCTGTTGTGGGGCTTGCCCCAGAAGTTGCGTACGCTCGACAAGGGCTGATCAGCCCGCGGTTGCCAAGGCGCGGGCCGGTGTAGCGCTGAACTGAATCAACGCTACGCCGCCGATCAACAACAACGCCCCCAGGACCCGGGGCGTTGTCAGTTGACGCTCCACCAGACCGAACAGGCCGAAGTGATCCAGCACCAGCGACGCGAGAATCTGCCCGGCCATGGCTAATGCGATAAACCCCGACGCGCCCAGTTTGGGCAGCAGCATCAACGCCAGTGAAATGAAGCACACGCCAAACGCGCCACCCGCCCACATCCACAACGGGGCCTTACTGATAAAGGCCAGGCTCGGCAACGGCAGCCGTAACGCCATGATGACCGGCAGCAACACGATGATACTCACCAGCAGCGACGCCAGCGTGGCCCACAACGGGTGGCCAAGCCCGCGCCCAAGGTTGGCGTTGATCGCACTTTGAAACGGCACCACCGCTCCGGCGATGACCGCCAGCGCCAATAGACCCACCCAATGCAACGTCGTCATGTCGAATCTCCCAGAGGCTTTGCTGGACTCTAGGCTATTCGTCGCGCAAATTTAAATTCCAAGTTCTTATGCAGTGTATGCAGCTGATGAATGATCTTCGCCGCATCGACCTCAATCTGCTGGTGATTCTCGATGCCTTGCTCAGCGAGCAACACGTCACCCGTGCCGCTGAGCGTTTGCACCTGAGCCAGCCGGCGGTCAGCCATGCGCTGGCGCGTCTACGTGACCTGCTCGGTGATCCCTTGCTGGTGCGTCAGGGCGGTAGCCTGGTGCCGACGGCTCGCGCACTGGAGTTGGCTGCGCCACTGGCCGAAGCACTGGCCCAGGTACAGGCCTTGCTGGCGCCGAATCGGTTTGAGCCGGCCTCGGCCAAGCGCAGGTTTCGTGTGGCGATGTCTGACTACAGCGCGGCGATTTTCTTGCCCGACCTGGTGCGTAGGCTGCGCCGCGCCGCGCCGGGTATCGACCTGCAAATCATCCAGGCCAGCCGCGAAGGCATGGTGGATGGCGTGCTCAATGGCGATCTCGACCTGGCGGCGGGTGTCTTCCCCGACATGCCCGCCGAACTGCGTACTACGCCGTTGTTCGAAGAACACTACACCTGCCTGGTGGACCGCAACAGCCTGCCGGCAAGTGGTACATTGGACCTGCCCACCTACCTGTCGCGTCCCCATGTTTTGCTGGAAATGCGCGGCAGTGGCACCCCTGAAATCGAGCGGGCGCTGACGGCCATTCGTGAGCGTCGACACGTGGCGATCAGCCTGCCGCATTGGGGCGTGGCGCCGCAGTTGATTCAAGGCACCGACCTGATCCTCACCGTATCGTCACGAGGTTTACTGAATATTGATCACCAGCACTTGCTGGCCGTACTGCCGCCATTTCATATTCCGTCGTTTGCGTTTGAGCTTGCGTGGCATGCACGCCGGGGTGGGGACTCGGGGTTGCAGTGGTTGATCGGGCAGGTGCACGGCGTACTGCATGATTGACTAATTACCGCGCCGAGACGGGTCGCTGGCGCTGTAAGGTATCCAAGACTTGCCCCGTTCGTCCGGGGGATCGTGAAAAGGGGATTTGCATGCTTTCAGGTTTCAATCACCTCACCCTCGCCGTCACCGATGTGGACCGCAGCGTGCGCTTCTACCATGAGCTGTTGCAACTTCAGCTCGATGCCACCTGGGAGGCCGGTGCCTACCTTTCACTGCCGGGTCTCTGGCTGTGTTTATCCCTCGACCCGCTGCGCGAAGCGCAACCGGTGTGCGATTACACCCATTACGCGTTTACAGTGGCGGCGGCTGATTTCAGCGCACTGGTCACTCGCCTGCGAGCGGGCGAGGTGCAGGAGTGGCGCGACAATCGCAGTGAAGGGGCCTCGTTCTATTTTCTCGATCCCGATGGCCACAAGCTCGAGGCCCATGTCGGCGACCTGGCCTCACGCCTGCAAGCGTGTCGCGCCAAGCCTTACGCCGGAATGAAGTTTTACCCGTAGCGCGGGAACGTGCAGAATCCCTCCACCGCTTAACCCTCAGTTTGAGTTGTGCCCATGACCCCGTCTTTGCTGCTGGCCGTCCTCGCTTCAGGTTTCATCTACGGTATTACCCCGGGGCCGGGGGTGCTGGCCGTGTTTGGCATCGGCGCCGCGCGTGGCCGTCGTGCCGGCGCGGGGTTCCTGTGCGGGCATTTGCTGGGGGATGTGGTGTGGTGCTCGACAGCGCTGATCGCCATCGTTGGCGCGCGGGAAGTGGGCAGCAGTGCGTTTGATGTGCTCGGTGTGCTCAGCGGCCTGTATCTGTTCTGGCTGGGCTGGCGCGCGATTCGTACCCAGCGTCGCAGCAGCGATACGCCTCAGGGGGCCGCACGGCATCCGTTCTGGCATGGCATTCTGTTCGGCCTGACCAACCCCAAGGCGTATCCGGTGGCGGTGGCGACGTTCACGGCGTTGCTGTCCAGCCGCGCCGAACTGCTGACCTGGTCGATGCTGCCTTCGCTGATCGTCCTCAGTTTCGTTGGCGGCCTGCTGGCGTATGCGATTCTGATCGGTGTGGTCGGCGCCCAGCGGGTGCGCACGGTGTATCAACGCCATGAAATCCTGATCACCAGACTCTGCGGCGTGATGTTCATCGGTTTCGCCATCAACGCTCTGGCGCACGCGTTGCCGGGCCTGTTTGGCAGCAAACCCGCCTGACTCGTCGATGACCGTTCGTCGCACTGGCGAGTTTTTTCTAAACCTTTGCCGCCCTGAAAATTCGAATTCAGGGCGGGGTGTATTCCCCCGCACCTATTTTTACCCTGGAGGAACCCATCATGAGCCGCATGGCTATCCGGTTACGCACCGCCAGTTTCGCGATGCTGCTGGGCCTCGGCGCCAGCAATGCCTTCGCCCAGTCGCCTGCTGAATTCATCGAGCAGGCTTCGGCCAAAGGCATGGCCGATATCGAAACCAGTCGCATGGCCCACGCCAAGACCTCGTCCCAGGAAATCAAGGACTACACCATCGAGGTGATCAACGAACGCACCCTGGCCAACCAGCATCTGGCGGCCATCGCCAAGAAGCTGGACCTGCCTGTGGCACCCCGCGAGAAGATCGTCGACAAAGCCGAAACCTTGATGCCCGAACTCAAGGACGGCGACTCCTTTGATGCGGCCTACACGGCGCAACAAGTGAAGGAAAACGAAGACGCGATCGCCCTGTTCAAAAAGGAAGGTGCGGCGTCGGATGTGCCTGAAATAAAAGCCCTGGTGGATGAGACACTGCCCAAATTGGAAGAGCGTCTGCAGAAGGCCCGCGCGTTGGCATCGACCTACGGCAAAGGTCACCAAGGCGACGGTTGAGTCCGTCACGTGCACTGAAAAACGGCGGTTGGATCTTCTCCAACCGCCGTTTTTTCATGCCTTGTTCAGATCGGTTTTGATCGGCGCCGAATCGTCGGCGTGCTCGCCGCAACTGCTGTTGAGACTGACGCTGCCCATCGCGCCAATACTGCGGTATTCCTTGCGCAGCTTCTCCAGTTCTTTACGGTCGAGTCCGTCCAGGCTCAGCACGGCATTTTGCGCATCCTTGGACACGCGCAGCAGCTCATCGATCTTGATGTGCAGGATGTCGTTGTCGCGGTTCTGCGTGTTCTGGATCAGGAACACCATCAAGAACGTGATGATGGTGGTCGAGGTATTGATGATCAGTTGCCAGGTGTCGTTGTAGTGGAAATAGGGCCCGCTCAAGCTCCACGCCAGGATCAATGCCACCGCCGCATAGAACGTGCGCGGGCTGCCCGCCCAACGGGACAGGGATTGGGAGACTGCGGAGAATTTCATGACCTTTTTCCTTTGGGGGGTGATGAAATAATGGACCGCAGGGGTTCTTTGAAATTTCTTTTTACATTTGCGCGGATGAACAAAGGTGTACGTTTTTGTCGTCGGCGACCTCAAAAGGCCAGTACCGCCTGGCCCGCGCCTTCCAGTGCGAGTAGATATTGCTTGGCTTCCAGCCCTCCGGCAAACCCGGTCAACCCGCCCGACGCACCAATGACCCGATGGCACGGCGCAATGATTGATATCGGGTTGCGCCCGTTGGCGGCACCCACTGCGCGGACGGCTTTCGGGTTGCCGATCTGTTGCGCGATCTGGCTGTAGCTGCGGGTTTCGCCGAAGGGAATGGTCAGCAGCGCCTGCCAGACCTGCTTTTGAAAGTCGGTGCCGGAGAAGTCCAGTTCCAGCTCGAATTGGTCGCGGGTACCGGCGAAGTACTCCTTCAACTGGCGTTCGGTTTCCAGCAGTACCGGGCTGTCGTTGGCCTCGTGCAACTCACCCAGTCGGACGCGATTGGCGCGCTCGGTTTCCCACAGGACGGCGCCAAGTTTGCCGTGACGCGCCACCAGCGTGAGCTGGCCGACGGGGGAGGGCATGAGCTTGTATTCGTAAGGCATGGGCGGGCTCCTGAGGCGGGGTGTGGCTGAAGTCTAGAGCGGCGAGCTTAGGGGCAAACTACGTTTCTTGCGGTCGAATTCATGGTTGATGAGCCCTGTGGACCGGGCGTCTGTGCAATCACGGCGAGAAACGCATCAACCAGCACACTTTTTGTTTCAGTCTGGGTCAGCACCAACAGTTGCGCACAGGCATCCGCTTCCTCCAACGGCCGGTACGTCACGCCTTTATTCATCAGGCTTTGCGTACACGCCGGCACCAGCGCCACGCCTTGCCCGGCGGCCACCAGTGCAATGATCGAGGTGATCTGCCGCCCGGTCGGCCCGGGTCGAAGGGGCTGGCCGTGATGTCGGTAAAGCTGTTCGATGGATTGGTTGAGCCCTGAGCCATAATCGGCTGGAAACAGAATCAACGGGTAGGCACTGAGCTGCGCCAGGTTGACGCTAGGCTGACTGGCCAGCGGGCTGTCGCTGGCCACGGCGGCCACCAAGCGCTCTTCTCCGAGGGACCGCGCGTGCACCTCTTCACCCTGCGGTAACAAGCGACTCAGCCCGATATCCAGCCGCCCGTCCGCGACTTGCGCACCCAGGCTGCCCGAGGCGCACTCCACCAGGGTCAACTGCACATCAGGAAACCGTTGCGCAAACGCCTGGATCGCCTGGCTGAACAAGTCCGAGAGAGCGATCGAGCTGACATACCCCAACGCCAGCTGCCCCGCCGTGCCCGCCGCCAGCTTGCCGGCGATGACCTGCGCCAATTCCACCTGATCCAGCACGCCGCGTGCATAAGGCAGGAAGGACCGACCTTGAGCGGTGAGGGTGACCGTGCGGCTGGTGCGATCAAATAGCTTGAAGCCCAGCTCGGTCTCCAGTGCCGAGATCTGCCGCGTCAGTGGCGGCTGCGCCAGGTGCAGGCGAATGGCCGCGCGGCCGAAGTGCAGTTCTTCGGCGACGGTCAGAAAGTAACGCAGCTTGCGTAGGTCGAGCATCCTGGTCCTTGGGTATTGATCGGTCCGAAATCGGTATTGGTTTAAGACCCTGCGGCCATTCTATAAAGACCTCACAAAATAAAACGAGAGGTTTCATGAAACCGCGCCTGCATTGTGCCCGTCTTGCCCTGTTCCTGTGCGGCTGCGCGGCGTTCCTCAACCTGTATGCCACCCAAAGCATTCTCCAGGTCTTTGCCGCGCAGTTTCACATCAGCCCCAAGGCGGCGGGGTGGAGTATCACTGTGACGACGCTGGCCGTGGCGATCACTGCGCCGTTTGTCAGCCGGCTGACCGGACGCTTCGAGCAGCGCACGGTGATCAGCGTGGCAGCCTTGTTGCTGGCGGTGCCGGCGCTGATGACCGCCTATGCCGAGAGCTTTGCCGAAGTGCTGGTGTGGCGGTTCGTTGAAGGAATGGTGATCCCGGTGGTGTTTGCCACCAGCGTGGCGTATATCGGCGACCGCTGGAGCGGCGGCACGGTGACGGAGGTCACCAGCCTGTACGTAGCTGGCACGGTACTGGGTGGGTTTGCCGGGCGCTTTGTCACGGGGGTGATGACCGAATACGTTGGCTGGCGCGAAGCCTTTGAATGGCTGGCGGTGATGAGCCTGATGGTGGCCGGGTTTATCCAGTTCCTGTTGCCTGTCAGTCGCGTGCGTCCGGCGAAGATTCGGTCTTTGTCCTCGGCTGTTTTTCGCAAGCCTTTGCTGGCTGCCTACGCTGTGGGTTTTTGCGTGCTGTTCTCCCAGGTCGCGGCGTTTACCTACGCAGGTTTGTACCTCGGATTACCGCCGTTCAGCCTGGGGCCAGCGGCGTTGGGTACGCTTTATATGGTGTTCCTGTTGGCGCTGATCGTGATTCCCATTGCCGGTCGCCTCAGTAAATCGCGGCCGCACGCCGAACTGTTGAGCGTTGCTGCGGTGCTGGGTATCAGCGGCTCAGCACTGACGCTGGTGCCCGCGTTGTGGTGCATCGTGGTGGGCCTGGCCCTCAGTTCCACCGGCGTGTTCCTCGCCCAGGCGGCGGCCAACGCCTTCACCACCGCCAGCGCCGGCGATGACAAAGCCGGCGCCGTGGGCGTGTACCTCACCTGTTATTACCTGGGCGGCAGTTGCGGTGCGATTGCCCCGGCGTTGATCTGGGAGCGCTGGGGCTGGGCCGGGTGCGTGGCGCTGATTATCGCCTTCCAGGTACTGACCTTGCTGATCGCGCTGACTGGCTGGAAGCCCCTTAAACCTGAATTGATCCCGACACCATGAACGACACCGTCGCCGTGCCCGCACCCGCATCATCAACCCGCCGCCGTACGCTGATCGCCGGCTGTAGCGCCCATGCCGTGCATGATGGCCTGACCGACGTTATCTACGTGCTGCTGCCGATCTGGCAGACGCAATTCGCCCTGTCCTACGCCCAGGTTGGACTGTTGCGCGGGGCCTATTCGGGGATGATGGCGGTGTTCCAGCTCATGGCCAGTCGCGCCGCAAAACACTGGGGCCGTGTACCGATGCTGGTAGGCGGAACCGCGCTCGCCGGTGCGGCTTATCTTGTGGTGGGCCAAGCCACGGGGCTGGTGATGTTATTGCTGGCGCTGCTGCTGGGCGGGTTGGGCGCCAGTGCCCAACACCCACTGGCGTCCTCGATGATCAGCGATGCCTACGAAGACGGTGGTGGCATCAAGCAGGCCTTGTCCCAGTACAACTTCTCCGGCGACATTGGCAAGACCCTGGTCCCTGGGCTGGTCGGCCTGTTGCTCACGGTCATCAGTTGGCGCGCCAGTGCCACGCTTCTGGGGTTGCTGGGTCTGGCAGCCGCGGGGCTGTTGTGGTGGTTGATTCCCAGCCAGTCGCACGCCGTTGCGATGCCCAAAAAAACCAAGTCGACTACAGGCACCGGCTCCGTCACCGGCCTTCGTGCACTGATCCTCACCGGCACCCTCGACAGCGCTGTGCGCATGGGGTTTCTGACCTTCCTGCCGTTTCAGCTGCAAGCCAAGGGGGCTGGCACCGCCGGTATTGGCCTGGCCCTGACGCTGCTGTTTATCGGTGGCGCTTTCGGCAAATTAGTGTGCGGCTACCTGGGCGCGCGAATCGGCATGATGAGGACGGTGTGGTTGACGGAAAGCAGCACGGCCTTGCTGATCGCCGCCGCCGTGTATATGCCGCTCACCGCGTTGATGGTGATGCTGCCGTTGCTAGGCTTGGTGCTCAATGGCACGTCTTCGGTGTTGTACGGCGCCGTGCCCGACCTGGCGGGCGCGGGGAAGCGGGAGCAAGCCTTCGCGATGTTCTATACCGGCACGATTGGTGGCGGGGCGCTGGCCCCAATGGTGTTTGGCGGGGTAGGGGATGCGCTGGGCGTGCCGGTGGCGGTGATGGTATTGGCGGGGGTGTTGTTGGTGACGTTGCCGTTGGCGTGGGGGGTGCAGCGGGGGACACTCAAATGATTGAGTGATGGGCAATGTGTCCAGCTCGGGCGAATAGATCAATACCCAGGGAGTGGAGTACTTCCAGTACGGTTTCAACGCGAGGTTTTGCCCCGGGAGCAAAGGCCTTGTAGAGGCTCTCACGACCCATGCCCGCATCAACGGCAACCTTTGTCATTCCTCGGGCTTTAGCCACATAGCCAATGGCGCGATGAAACGCTTCATTGACACCGTCGGACAGCCATATCAACTGTCTCGACGGTGCGGCATTGCCTACACAACCATCAGAGTCGTCTGGGTTGTGCGCCTTGGATTTACCTCTTTAAGGTGCGTTTGCCGGTGGTTGCGCGGAGTGGGGAGGGGATCCGAACAGGCTGAGCCTTAAAATGACGAATCCAGCGTAAACGGAATCCGCATTGCGCCAATGGGGCCTTCCCGGGCTCCGCACATTTCATCGTGCACGCACTGCTGCACAAGCACACACGGAAACGGCGGAACCCGTTGCAACAAGTCGCGTAAGTGCGTGGTGGAGCGGATGCGCAGCGGCTGGTTGTCATCGCCCAGCAACGTCATTTCGACATGATCCAGCCTGACACGCGCGATATAGAATCCACCCTCCAGCGACAGCAGCTGCAGCTCGCGAATTTCTCCTTTTACCGCCAATTCAGTCAGCATGTGCAGATTCATGATTCACCTCCGTTGCAGGTCATTCACTGGCGACGAAAGAACAACGTGACCTGACCCCATTCGACGCCGAACTTGGTCATGCTGGAGCGGTTGATCAAGGTGTCTTCGTCCATCAGGTACATCCAGTCGTCAAAGCTCACTTCGTAGACCGAACCGTCTACCGGCAGGTTGAGTCGGTAGCGCCAACGCAATGCGTTACCCGCCACCTCGCCGATGGCCTCGCCGACCACATCACCCGCCCGACCGCGCCAACGTCCAGGGCCATCGGGTGTCAGCGTCCACACCCGTTGTTGGCGTGTGCCATCGCTGTACAGGAAGCGTTCGTCGAGAATCAACGCATTACCCTCGCGTCGGCTGGCGATGTTCACTTCAAAGCGCTTGGCCACTTCGCCCGAACGCTTCTGGAAAATCCCCCAGGCCTTGACGGGCTTGCTGAAGAATCGCTCCAGGTCCAGTTGTGGTTGCTGGTCAGCGTAGTGCTCGACGCCCACGTTGGCGCAACTGCTCAAGCTCAACATCAGCAACACTGAAACCAGTAGACGTGTCATTGCTCGGCTCCTTGATCGTGCCTCAGCGCGTTGCAATGATAGTTGTACAAAAATATTGATTTGTACAGGTATGTCCGAAAAGAATGGCGGCTACCGCAAATCGCAGCCATAAAAAAACCGGCCTCAAAGGACCGGTTCTTTATGCATCCCTCGTCAAAAACCAACCTGACGCGAAACGCGAATTTGAGTGGAGCGGGTAGAGGGAATCGAACCCTCGTCGGAAGCTTGGGAAGCTACTGTTCTACCATTAAACTATACCCGCTCAGAGCGGCTGACTTTGTACCAGATGTTCGCCGGGATTTGAAGTTTTTCTTCAAAAAAGTGAGTGTGGGAGCGGGCTTGCCTGCGATTTCGACACCTCGGTGTGTCCCTCACACGTCAGTGAGGCTGTCGCAGGCAAGACCGCTCCTACACGAGCGTGCACTTTAGATTGCAAAGGCATGCTGCGTCTGGCCATGGTGATAACGCAATCGGCTGACGTGCCGCTCCGGTTTCAAGAAACCCACCACTGCCTCCCGACTGTCCCGGCATGCTGCCTTGTGCTCCATGTCCAGGAAATGCCCGGTGGCCTGGATCGTGCTGAAGCTGCTGTTGGCCACATGCTGGCCAAACAGCTTGGCATCCTGGGCGCTGGTGTACTCGTCCCATTCGCCGTTCAGGAACAACACCGGAATGTCGATCTGCCTCGCCGCCTTCAGGTAGCACAAGCGATCACTGTTCAGCACATGGCTGATGTGAAAGTGCATCTGCCCATACTCATGCTCGGCCAGGCTGCTCACGTGCTTGTAGTTGAACCGCTTGAACAGCGACGGCAGGTGTTTGCCGAGGGTGCTGTTGACCAGATGGCCGACGCGGTCGCGATCGAGGTTGCCGAGGTAGTCGACGCCGCGTTCCAGGTAGTCGCGCATCGGTGCGTTGATCACCGGGGAGAAGGAGCTGATCACCGCTTTTTCCACACGACGAGGGCGGTGGGCGAGGGCGACCAGAGCCGCGGCGCCGCCCCAGGAAAAGGACAGTACATGTTCGGCGGCGAAGTGGTCGATGAGCTCCAGCAGGAGCTGGCCTTCGACTTCCTTCGTCAGCATCTGCTCATGGCGGTTATGGATTTTGGAACGGCCCGCGTAGGGCTGGTCGTACAAAACCACATTGAACTGCGGGTACAGGCTTTTCACGGTTTGGGCGAAAGACGCCGTGGTGGCCATGGAGCCGTTGACCAGGATGATGGTCTTTGCAGCAGCGTCCGCGCGATAGAACTCCGTGTAAACCCGATATTGACCCTGTATATCCAACACAGCGATTTCTGGCCTCATGTCGTAAGACTCCTGGCAAGCGGGTAGGGCGCGCAGATCACTCTGCACGAGCTTTGTGACAGGTAGGCATACGCCTGGAAATGGAGGCCCATGTCGATCCGATGACGGCTGGCCGACGGGTGTTGTTATGGCGGGCTGTTTGCCGGGGAGGCCCGAGGATCAAGCGCGGGCGGGGCAAGGTGTTTCTTGGAGGTTATAGGCGACTCGCCAGTCATATTTAAACTGGTGATCCTGATTCAAGCAGCAGAGCGGGCACCCCGCAAGGCGATGAAGCGGTTTTTTGCCATCACCGGCCGAACGGTCGTCAGACCTGGCCGATCTCGTCGTCCGTCAATGCCCGATACTGGCCCGGCGCGAGGGCCGCATCCAGCACCAAGGAACCCATGCGTTCGCGGTGCAGGCCAATCACCTTGTTATCAAAGTGCCCGAACATGCGCTTCACCTGGTGATAGCGCCCTTCGATGATGCTCAACCGTGCGGTTCTCGCCCCGAGCAACACCAGCTCGGCGGGTTGGGTGGTGAGGTCTTCGAAGGCGAAATACAGGCCCTGCGCGAACGTCGCGGCGTAATGCGCGCCGATGTCCTGTTCGGTCTCCACGCGGTAGACCTTGGGCAATTTGGTCTGCGGCTGCGTCAGGCGCCGCGACCATTGGCCGTCGTTGGTGATCAGCATCAGGCCGGTGGTGTTGAAGTCCAGGCGACCGGCAATGTGCAATTCATCTTTGTCCGGCTCATCGAGAAAGTCCAGCACGGTCGGGTGCTGTGGGTCCGCTGTGGCGCTCACACAACCCTTGGGCTTGTGCAGCATGAAGTAGCGCGCCGGTTTGCCCGCCTGCAGCACCTCATCGTCAACGCACACGCGGCTGAAAGCCCGCACCTCGTGATGGGGATCGCTGACCGCCACGCCATCGACCGACACACGCCGCTCAACCAGCAACAGGCGCACTTGCTTGCGATTAAAACGCGGCAGGTTGCTGAGGAAACGATCAACCCGCATTACGTCGGCTCAACCCCGCGCAACTGTGCATCGACGTGGGCACAACGGGGGCACAGGCAGGCCTTGTTACGCAACGCGTCGGGCAGGGCCTGCAGCACTGCTGGGTCGAGGGTGACGCTGTAACACCAGCAGGCCTGGTCGGCCGTACGTGGGTCAGCCAGGGCGCAGTCGTTGCGGGCCCCGCAGGCGGGGCAGAGTGTTGGCGTGGTCATGGGCAGGTTCGGGCTGGATCGGACAAGTTCCCGGAGAGTCCCGGTGTGACGTGTACGATACAGGGCCGACCCTGCCCAGGCTACTTAGAGCTGGAACTTGCTGACCAGTACGTTAAATGACGTGGCCAGGCGCGACAGGTCCTGACTGGACGCGTTGGTCTGATGGGCGCCGGCGGCCGTTTGAGTGGACAGGTCCTGGATGTTCAACAGATTGCGGTCGACTTCGCGGGCCACCTGGGCCTGTTCTTCCGAGGCGGAGGCGATCACCAGGTTGCGTTCATTGATCTTCGCCACGCTGGCGGTGATCCGTTGCAACGCCTCGCCGGCATTCTGTGCCAGCGCCTGGGTATTGTTGGCCCAGCTCAGGCTCTTGTTCATGGCTGCGACCGCATCGTCGGCGCCGGTCTGCACCTCACCGATCATCTTCTCGATATCCACCGTGGATATCTGCGTACGGTGGGCCAGCGCCCGCACTTCATCGGCGACCACAGCAAAACCACGCCCTTGCTCGCCCGCACGGGCGGCTTCAATGGCCGCGTTGAGGGCCAGCAGGTTGGTCTGGTCGGCGATGCCACGGATCACATCGATAACCTTGCCGATCTCGCGCACTTGGCCGGCGAGGTCTGCAACCGATTGTGTGGAGTCGTTGATCTCGACCACCATCGAACTCATGCCGGACACGGCCTGTTCCACCTGTTGGCGGCCATCTTCGGCCTCGGTGGTGGCCTGGCGCGAGGCTTCAGAGGTCGAGACCGCGTTGCTGGCCACCTCGTCCACAGCGGCGGTCATCTGGTTGACGGCGGTGGCCGCTTGTTGGATCTCATCATTCTGGCGGGTCAGGCCACGGCTGCTTTCATCGGTGACCGCGCTCAGTTCTTCGGCCGCCGACGCGAGTTGGTCGGAGGCGTTGGCGATTTCCAGCAGGGTGCTTTTCAGGCCGCCCTGCATATCCGACAGCGCCATCAGCAATTGCCCGGCTTCGTCGGTGCGTTCGGTGATGATGGCCTGGGTCAGGTCACCCTTGGCAATGCGCTGTGCGCTTTCGACCGCCTGAGCGATGGGGCGGGTGATCAAGCGGGTGATCAACACGCCAATGATGATCGCAATGAGGAAGGCCAGCACAATGCCGCTGATCATCCACGTCAAGGCGCTGTTACGCAGCTCCTCGGCGGCGATCGTGCCTTCCTTGATCTGGCGGTTATTGGACTCGATCATCACGCGGATCAGCTCGCGCGCCTGGCGGAAGAGTTCATTGTTGGTGGTGTTGAGCAGGGTGCGGGCCTGATCGCCCTGGCCACTGTCGAGCAGCGCCATGATGCGTTCGGAACTGCTGATATAGGTGGGCCAGATCTGGTCGAGTTTGTCGCCCGCCGCCCGTTCGTCATCTTCCAGTGGGGTTGCGCGATAGGTCGCGTAGGACGCCTGGCTGCGCTTGAGTTCCTGGGTGATGTCCTGGCGCACGCGGTCGCGATCCTGAGGGGAGACGTCGCCCTTGCTGGCATCCATCAAGCGGTACAGGCCGCGGTTATGGGCCACCAGGCCGTTGAGGGTGGCGGCCGTATTGCTGACCGACACCAAGTTGTTGGAGAACGTCAATTCCAGCGCCGTAGAGAGGCGAACCACCCCTTTGATCCCCAGCAGGCCGACCCCGAGGGTGACCAGCGCACACAACAGAAACGAGAGCAGCAGTTTGGTTGAAATTTTCATCAGTCAAGTCCGGGCAGGGTAGCGAAGAGTGCACGCTAGGGCCTCCCTGGCACTATGCGATGCCATAGTGACATCATCGTAATCGACAAAGTTGCGAGCCTGGTGAATTTACTGAATCGATAAAGCTGACGCAGATGTATCAAGCTGTTGCGAAAACGCACCAGATTCCGTTTTTGATGTCAGATGTTTCGTCATTCAGTGAAAGCTGAATGCCGCCCTCCCGCGTCGCTGGAGGCGCTCTTCCGCGGTCCAGGAGGCCGCCATGTATCGACGACTGCTGCTCAGCGCTTTACTCGGTCTGACCCTTTCCGCGTGTGTGCCTTACTACGATGGAGGCCAGAGCTACTATCGGTCCGAGGTCTACACCTCACCGGCGCCGGTGTATTACTACGGCGGTGGCACGGCGTATCAGTACCGCCGTGACTACTACCCTGCACCGCGCTATTACGCGCCACAACCGCGTTACTACTCGGCTCCGCGTTACTATCAGCCGGCGCCGCGTTACTACGGTCCGCGCGCGGGTTACCGGCCTTACCCTAACCAGGGTTGGGGGGGCGGTAACCGTTGGGGCAATGGTGGTCACGGTCGCGGTGCCGACCATGGAGGTGGCCGCGGCGGTCATCGCTGACAGGCCTGCAGGCAAGCGGCGCATGAAACGCCGCTTTTTTATGGGCAACCTTCAGTAATCGGACAGGTCGGCCAGGGGATGGCGACCCTCCCACGCTTTATTGAAATGCGCCTGCACCACCGCATCCGGAATCGAATTGATATCCGGCCAATGCCAATGCGGCGTCTGGTCCTTGTCGATCAACCGTGCGCGCACGCCTTCGCTGAATTCCGGATGACGGCAGCAATTGAGGCTCATGGTGTATTCCATCTGGAACACCTGGGCCAGGGACAGATGGCGGCCACGCTGGAGCTGTTCCCACACCAGGTGCGCGGTCAACGGGCAGCCTTCGCTGAGTGTCTTGCCGGCCCGGCTGAACAGCGGGTCGGCGTGCTCGCGCAATTGGCTCAACGCGCGCCACGCACAGCGTACATCGCCCACGTCCAGCCATTCGTCGATCTGTGCCCGGCGTGGCAGCCATTGAGCCTGCGGTTGCTGATCGACGGCTTCCTGGGCCAGCGCCTTGAGCAGGCTGTTGAGTTGCATCGAGGTCTGTTCCTGCCAGTTCAGTTGCAGCAGGCCGTCGAGCAGTGCGTCCTGCTGATCGTCGCGCAGGAAGCGGTCTGCAAGGCCCAGGTCCAGGGCGTCACGGCCGTTGATATGGGCACCGGTCAGGCCCAGGAACAACCCGAGCTTGCCGGGTAGACGCGACAGGAACCCGCTGGCGCCGACGTCCGGATACAGGCCGATGCTGATCTCGGGCATGGCCAACCGGCTGCTGGGTGTGACGATGCGTACCGCGGCACTTTGCAGCAAACCCATGCCACCCCCCAGCACGTAGCCGTGGCCCCAGCAAACCAGCGGTTTTGGGTAGGTGTGCAGGCGATAATCAAGGCGGTATTCCGCCGCAAAGAACTGCGCAGCCAAGGGCGGTGCCACGCCGGGGGTTTCCCGGCACGCTTGCGCCAGGCTGCGCACTTCACCCCCGGCGCAAAAGGCCTTGGCGCCGTTGCCGCGCAGCAGTACGCAGACGATGTTCGGATCCTTGGCCCAGGTGTCCAGGCGTTCGCCCAGGGCGAGGATCATCGGCAAGGAGAGGGCATTGAGGGATTGTTCAGCGTCGAGGCTGGCGATGCCGAGGCGGGCACCGTCGCTGCCGGTCAGCTCTTCGAAGTGCAAGTTCATCGTGACCCCAATCGAGAAGGTGAAGGATGAGTATGATCGCTTCACAGGAAAGCGCCGGTGGTGTGTCAGATCAATTGACAAGCGGGGTCGGCTTTCCTAGGGTTCGCCTCACTCTTTTTGACAAGACAATTGAACCATGACCGAAGACGACCGTATCAAACTCGAACCCAGCTGGAAACACGCACTGCGGGATCAGTTCGAGCTGCCGTACATGGCGCAGTTGCGTGAGTTCCTGCGCCAGGAACATGCCGCCGGCAAAGAGATCTACCCGCCCGGCCCACTGATTTTCAACGCGCTCAACTCCACGCCGCTGGACAAGGTCAAAGTGGTGATCCTCGGCCAGGACCCTTACCACGGTCCCGGCCAGGCCCACGGCCTGTGCTTTTCGGTGCAACCCGGGGTGCCGGCGCCTCCGTCGCTGGTCAATATCTACAAAGAGCTCAAGCGCGACCTGAACATCGACATCCCCAACCACGGCTACCTGCAAAGCTGGGCCGACCAGGGCGTGCTGATGCTCAACACCACCATGACCGTCGAGCGTGCCAACGCCAACGCCCATGCGGGCAAGGGCTGGCAGTTCTTTACCGACCGGATTATCGAGGTGGTCAGCGAGCATCAGCCGCACCTGGTGTTTTTGCTGTGGGGCGCGCATGCCCAAGGCAAGCAGAAATTGATCGATGCGACCAAGCATTTGGTGCTGACGTCGGTGCACCCGTCGCCGCTGTCGGCGTATCGCGGGTTCCTGGGCTGCGGGCACTTCAGCCGCACCAACAAGTTTCTCGAGCAGAATGGCGAAACGCCGATCGAGTGGCGGTTGCCGCCCGTCTAATCAGCGGGATACCTGTTATATCCGACAGTATCCAGAGGGTCTACTTGCGCATTAAATGATTCACCTGGCCTTGTCGGTTGGGTGCACTCCCAT
Source organism: Pseudomonas lurida (assembly GCF_002563895.1). Lineage (NCBI taxonomy): Bacteria > Pseudomonadati > Pseudomonadota > Gammaproteobacteria > Pseudomonadales > Pseudomonadaceae > Pseudomonas > Pseudomonas lurida. The sequence continues at coordinate 1,601,898 of NZ_PDJB01000001.1, forward strand.
CGGTGGTCAATGGCCGGTCATTGATCGATTGCCCAAGGAGAGTGGACATGCCCAAATACAAACCCTCGACCCCTATTCCTCGCATGCTGGACCAGCCCTGGGTCCCAGTGGCGCTGCCATTGCTGGCCGATGAAGTGGCCTACAAGATACATCGGTTGGACCAACTCGCCCCGTTGGCCGTGCAAGTCCCTACGCTTTGGTCAGGTGGGGAACTGCTCGATCCCGGCGAAGTGACACGCGTTACCTGGCTGTGGGATGGCGAGCAGGTCGATGAGAAGGAGTTGGTAGCCCCCTATGGAGAAATCAATCTTCCGAATGTGGCAGGCGTCATACCGGCCATCCTTCTGGCGGTGCCCGGGCTGCACTCTTTGCAATACATAGTCGAGCTGGTGGAGGGTAACCCTACGGAGCCGTCCTTTCCGATCCAGATCGACGTGGACAAGGTTGCGCCCAATCAAGGGCAGCAAACCAACAAGTTGATATTTGACGCTTATATTGAAAGCAACGGCGTGACGGATGATTACTTGGCCGACCCCACCCACAATGACCAAGTCGTGGCAATCGTGCCGCCATGGCCCGATATGCGCCTGGAGGATCGCGTTGAAGGTAAGTTGACGCTGTTGCCGGCACTCCGCCGCCCGCTTTTACGCAGCGACGACATCGTGGCATCGGTTGAAATCACCCAGGCTCACAAAGACGGTGATCCCATCGAACTGGTATTTGAAGGCGAAACGTTTCGCTCTCTGCTCAGTAATCGAGAGTACTCCGCACAGTACTTTTTGATCGACCGCGCCGGTTGGCAGGGGCCAGCGTCGCGGACGTTCGCAATATTGAATGCCCTCACACCCTCGCCCATTGAGTTTCGTGCGCCTGAGGTGCCACAAGCGTTCGGCGTGGGTGCGAACGGGCGGATTGACCTGGAGGATGCCCGCGAAATCGGCGGCGTCTACATGAATATCCTGGAAATCACTGGCGCACTGGAGGGTGACGTGGTGACGCCTTCGTGGAACTTGATTACCCTTCCACAGATCATCGTGGGGCCCATTCAGGCCTGGCCAGTTCGTGTCGCGATCCCCTGGCCGATCCTGGCCCTAGGCGGTTTCGAGCTGGTGGGCGGGAGCATCCGGGCCAGCTACACCTGGCGACGAGACACCGGTATTGCGCGGCCATCCGTTGCCAGGTTCGTCCCCGTGGACCTCACCGCGGCAGGCGAACTTAACCCGGATAACCCCAATTACATGAATCCCCGGCTTTTGCGTCCAACGGTCAAGGGGTTGACGGGCGATGATGTGTTGACCCTTCTGGACCGAGATCGGCCCGCCGAGGTGGTGTTGGAGTTGGGCATTGACTTCACTGTGGGGGATTTGCTGGAGCTGATCTGGAATGACAACCCCACGCCGGTGGGTACCCACGCTGTCGCTATCGGTGAGAATCCGGGGGATTTGATCCGGTTCCAGATTCCCTGGGCGCTCATCGAGCCGATTGGCAATGGGCCGGTCAATCTCTTCTACCGCACGTTCAATGGCGTGAACCGCCAGCGTTCAAACAACAAAGTGGTGACCGTGGCGGTTTCGCCGATCATGGGGCTGAAGGCCAGCCAATACCCCGACGTTAACTATGCCCCAGGACCCGACTCCGGGTTTATTGGTTGCAGGCTCGACCCTCATCCTTCCTTCGGTGTTCAGGTCTTTGTCCCGGGGGACGATACGCGCCTGCAAGTCGGCGATGTGTTGCGATTGACCTGGGTGGGCTATGCCAGCCCCAATGGCAACCTCAGTCATGTGATCAGCGACTCTGAAGGCGTGTGGGAGTCACCGCCCTTGACCCTGGACTGGGTGCAAAACGGTTACCCGTTCACCGTGCCATTCGAGCCCTATGTGCTGTTGCCTGGGTTGGTCAAACCAGACGACTACGCCCATAAGCCTTCCCACGGCTCGGCCACTACGCGTTACGAGGTGATTCGAAGTGGGGTGCCCGTCGGCGAGTCGAATCGGAGCCTGGTGTTGGTCACGTTGATTCGCCCCAATGGTGCACCGCCCTGCATCGGGCCTGCCTGAGTCAGCGTTGAACGCGGAAGGGCGCAACGCCCTTCCCATTCATTGGCGCGCGGTTGCACGCACTTTCCAATAGAACCATTCGCGCTTTCAGCGCCTGGTCCATGCGCGCGGTTAGTGAAAAAAGGACGATTCACAGGCCTTTAGCTATCGAATGCCTAGCAGCATATTTTTTGGCTTTTGACAAGTTGTGAGCATTGACAGTTACGCCGTGAATGAGGCCGCGGTTTAATCAGCTAACCGATGTCAGGTTGTAGTGATACCCGGGAATGAAAAACGCTCTCTCCAACAACAGGGTCGCAGGTCTGTGGGTGAAATGCCGTTGTCCGGTCCTGATCCGTCCATCGATGCAAGGAGCTTAGGATCATGTCAAGCAAACAGCCTTCCAAGAGTGCCAAACTGCTCGCCAATCAGGCGCGGCATCCGCATCACCGTAGAGTCGCCGACGACCCGTTGGCGCCCGCGCCGCAGATCATGAATGCGCTCCCTGATGTAGAAGGAGACGATCAACAAAATGTGATTTCCAGGGATGTTCAGCTCGCGGGTTTGCAGCTCTCGATAGCGCGGTGGTTTCCTCTCGCGGATCCGGATGAGGAGGATACCGTTTATATTTACGCCGGTAACACGATGATCGGCTTCTACGTCTATGACGGGGATGATCCTGAGCCTCCTGATCCGGTCGAGATCTCGCTTGCGTCCGTGGCGGCGTTACGATCTCACGGGAGCAAGGAGATCACGTACAAGATTGAGCATCCCAGCGGCAACACCTCGCTCTCAGAGATAATGACGGTGTTTGTCGACACTATTGATCCCAACTACAACAACCAGCCACCAGCGATTACCTTGCCTACCGATTTGACGGGGGACATTACGCCAGCGTATCTGGCAGATAAGCTCGGGCTGGTGTGCTCCATTCCACGGATGGACGACGCCAGGCCGGGAGACACTTGGCAGGCTTTTTTCGGCGACGCAGATGAAACGGGCATCAGCGGTGAATTTCCGGACACTGGTAACGCCAGCGTTACGTTCACCACCGCTAATATCATGGCTGCCGGGCCTGGCGATTACGCTATCAGGTATATCGCGACTGACCGTGCGGGTAATTCTTCGAAGTTCTCCTTTCCCCGGACGGTCACGGTGAACGTCAACGAACCGCCGATACTCGGTACGCTGTCCGTCCTGGAAGCGCCTTTGGTGGATAAGGAAGAAGCGCGTAATGGCGTGACGGTTCGCCTTTCGTCGATTACAAATGTGCTGTCGGTGGATGTTGTTCGGGTGTTTTGGAACGACACGCTGGTCGCTGAGCAATCTGTTGGAGGGTTTCCGATTTTTCCTTTCGACTTCCCTGTTGGCTATGACCAGATTGCGCTGCCCGGTGATCTGTATACAGCCAATATTGAGTGTAGGGTAAGCCGTGCAGAGACTCCCGCCACCACGACCGTGGACGTAGACCTGGTCGAGCCCGGCACCGGCAACCCCGGCCCGGGGCCGGTGGATGACCGTCTTATCAGGCCGATTGTGCGTGGCGGCGTTGAAATGCGCGACAACCAGGTGGTAGAAGAGGATCGGAACGAGCCTGCCATCGCCAGTTTCACGATTCCGGACAACCTGGTGTCGGGCGACTTCATTGACATTTTCTACGGCTCCATGGGAGGTACGCAGGGTGACACTTATCCGGTAACGGGCACTGAAGCTCCGGATTTCCTGGTTGAACTGGAGATCGCTTGGTCGATTATCGAGCTCTACGGCAATGGAGATATTCCCTGCTATTACCGGATTCGCAACGCGATCAACTACAAGCATTCACCGAGTCAAAACGTGGCAGTCAGTACCTACAGCCTGGATGGCCTTGCGGATGCGCAGTTCACCGTGACGAGCTCTAAGGGTACGCTCAATTGTGAAGCGGGGCTGAGCCCACGACCCTGGGAGGGAGTCCCTGTCTTTATCAAAGACACCGCCACGCTGGAAGTGGGGGACATGGTCACTGTTCATGCCGCCCGCTACGCCTTTCTCGATCCAAGCGTACCGGTAGGCGATCCCATCGAGTCGCTTGCGCGAGAGGTCACGTTCAACGATGTCCAGAATGGCTTCACCGTAACGCTCGACTTGGGTGAGTGGTTCCGGGCTCACACTGCCAGTGGGGGGCGCGGGTGGGTCGGTGTCAATTGGAGCATTTTCCGGCCAAGCACGGGAGACCGAGGCACCTCGGACGTAGTGCAAGTCCAGTGGGATTTCCGTATCTCGGCGCCACCAGTGAACTCCTGTGTACCTGGTGCGACGCGGGCCGGTACGCTTTGATCGACCCATTGACCCTGTGGTCTGCCTCGGCAGCCACAGGGTTTTTTATTGAGTGCCAGCAACCGGCCTCAGTGCCATCCAGATTGACAGGGATGAGTTAAGGAAAGTCCTACATAAAGCGGTAACTCCAGTCTTTAGTCTTCGCGCCGTGGAAAACGGAAGCCTTGTCGGTATGGCCTCCGGTTTCGAACTGGTACCTATTCTGAGGTTGACTGGAAATGCATACGACTGACTCTTCTCGTTTTAAATATTCTCGTTTAACGACAGCCATAAAGCTGATCGCGGTTGCGCCCCTCTATTTCATGAGCGCCCAAGCCATGGCACTGGAGGAAATTGATGGTCGGACCAAAGACGTCTACGCCAGCGACTTTGTCGACTCCTTCACGCTGCGAAACGATGCCACCCTGAATCTTCATGAAGGCGCAATGGCACGTGGCATCGTGGCGGCCAGCTCGACGTTGAACATGAACGGTGCAAGTGTTATGTCGACCACCACGGGCACTGCGGTCGTGTTGACCAACAGCACGGCCCAGATCAACAACTCGCTGATCACCAGCACCGTGGCGGGCGGCCTGGATGTCGTGCGCAACCCGACGAGTGATACGGGCAGTGAAGCGTACCTGAACGCCAGTGAAGTACGGGGTGCCACACACGGCGCCAATGTGACTTCGCACAGCACGCTGTACCTCAACGACTCGAAACTGATCGGTGGCAGCGAGGCTGGCCTGATCTTGCGCGGCGGTAGGGCTGAGGCGTTCAACAGCGAGATCATCGGTGCTAACAACGGCATCCGCATGACACGCGAACACAGCACCGTGCCCGACTCCCCCGAACTGCGGCTGGAGGGCACACGCGTAGAAGGGCTGGCAGGCGCCGCGATCAGGGTCGATACACCCATCACTGCTGAAATCGATGTGAACAACGGCTCCACGCTGATTGGCAGCGACGGCACGATGGTCGAGCTGGCCAATAGTGGCAACGCGAACATGCGCGTCAACAACAGTGCGTTGACCGGCAACATCCTGGTCGGTACCGGCAGCGCCCTGGACCTTAGCCTTGACCGCGCCATCATGAACGGCGACATCATCAACAATGGCGGCAGCGCCAGCGTTGGCCTGAGCAACGGCTCGATCCTTACCGGTCGCCTGGAGAACGTCGACGCGCTGGCGATCAACAGCGACGCCACCTGGGTGATGGTCGACAACCAGACAGTGGGCGACCTGTCCCTGAGCGGCGGCAACGTCCGGTTCGGCGACCCGGGCGTGTTCTACCAACTGGACGTGGAGAACCTGTCGGGCAACGGCACCTTTATCATGAGCGCGGATTTCGCCACGTTGACCGGTGACTTCCTCAACGTCACCGGGACGTCGTCCGGCGACCACAAGCTGCTGATCGCCAGCACCGGTGCCGATCCGTTGGGCGAGGACCGCCTGCATGTGGTTCACACCGAAGACGGCGTTGCCACGTTCAGCCTGGTGGGCGACCGCGTGGACGTGGGCACCTACTCCTACAGCCTGATCAACGAAAACGAAGGCCAGGACTGGCTGCTGGACGCGGACAGCAGGGTGATCAGCCCCAGCACCAACGCGGTGCTGGCCCTGGCCAATGCGGCCCCGAGCGCGTTGTACGGTGAGATGACCAGCCTGCGTACGCGCATGGGCGAACTGCGCCACAGCGATGGCCAATCGAGCGGCCTGTGGACGCGTGTCTATGGCAACAAATTTGAAGTGAACAACGGCGACATAGGCGTGCAGTACAAACAGAATCAGCGCGGCTTCACGTTGGGTGCAGACGCGCCACTGTCCGGTGGCGACGGCCAATGGTTGGCAGGCTTCATGGCCGGCCACAGCACCTCGGACCTGGACCTGAGCCGTGGTAGTAAAGCCACCGTCGACAGCTACTACCTGGGTGGTTACGCAACCTGGATGGACGCTGAAAGTGGCCTTTACTTCGATGGCGTGCTCAAGTTCAACCGCTTGCACAACGAGTCCGATGTCGCCATGAGCGACGGCAAGAAAGCCAAGGGCAGCTACGCACAAAATGCGGTCACCGCGTCGGCTGAAGTGGGTCGCCACATCAAGCTGGAGGACGGTTTCTTCGTTGAACCTTATGGCCAGTTGGCCACGGCGTTCATCCAGAAGCAGAGCTACGAGCTGGACAACGGCCTGCAAGCCAAGGGCGCGCGTACCGCTTCGGTAGTCGGCAAGGCGGGCGTGACGGCCGGGGTTGATATCCAGTTGGACGGTGGCAGTGTGTTGCAGCCTTACCTGCGTACGGCAGTGGCCCATGAGTTCAACCGGAGCAACAAGGTCTCGGTCAACGGCAACAGCTTCAACAACGAGCTGTCGGGTACCCGGGTTGAAATGGCGGCGGGTGTCGCGATGGCGGTGTCGAAGAACTGGAAGGTGCATGCGGATGTGGAGCGCAGCATGGGCAAGCGCATAGACCAGCCGTGGGGTGTGAATGTGGGGGTGCGGTACGATTTTTAAAGTGGGAACTTATCGTTTAACTGCAGTGCACATTGATAAGTAACAAAAAATGCCCCGTATCGGAAGATACGGGGCATTTTTTTTCGCTTTTAAGTGTATCGATTATAGGTTGGTTAAATACTCACTACCGCTACGGTATTATTCCCAGAGTTGCACACCAACAAGGTTTTACCATCCGGGGTGCAAGCCAGGCCATCGGGTAGATCAAAGCCGTCGATAGTGCCGACCAGTGTCTCGCTGATCGTATCAATGATTCTGACGCGGTTGTTGTTTAGCTCCGCAACATAGGCCAGTGGTTGAGTCGGATGGAAAGCGATTCCACGTGGGTTACTTATTCCCGCGAGAGAATTGATGAAGGTAAGTCCATTGCTGCTGGTGTCGTAGATGTCAACTCTGTTAGAGGCTGACACGGACACATACAAACGATCGCTGTGTGCTTTATAGAGGCTATGGGCAAGTTCTCGAGCTACGCCATTGATGATTGAGTGTGTACGGACTGCGGTGTCGAGGTTAAACCGCTCTGTGGCAGTGCCCGTGATAAATATTGCGGCGCCTAGTGGGTCCGTTGTTAGTGCAGAGGACAAGGGTGATCCCATGCAGGTGTTTATGTGGACATAATCGTGGGTATAGAAATTTGAAGATGTAGACACAGTAGAACTGCCGAGAAAAAATCGCGAACCGTTGGGGCTGACGCCACACATATTAGATGCGATGAAGGGTATTACGTTACTGACGGAGAGAGTATCGGTATTAACGACCCTCGTATGGTGTCGACTGCCTGAGACGAAGTCGCCGGATATAAACAGCCTTGAATCGGTAGGGTGTAATGCCAATCCACTAGGAGTGGCACCGTAATCCACTGTTCTGACGCCATACGTCGAGAGGTCAATGACTGCAATCGTGCGATCACCGGAGTTGAGGACGCACGCCCTTGAGCCGTCTTTATGGATCACAATTTTAGTCGGGAAGCTCCCTGTCACGATCTCACGAACAATCCCCCCCGGACTCTTGCGAACCCGGTAACTGCGCTCTCCAAAGTACGTAGCCGTCTCCAGGCTGCTGGAACCATCCAGCGATACCCAGGCTTTCACCGAGACTTCGTCATCATCGTTGAGTTGCTCGAGATACTCCGCCGGAATCTGATCCAGTGTCCGCCCAGCGCTGACTTCCGCGGCGGTTACCGCGTCGCCTGGGCGCAACTTGAAGTCGACATCGGAATCCAGGTCAATCCACACCGCCAGTCCTGCGCGGAAAAAAGGCCATTTATCGATTCTCACGGTGTTTGTCACTGTGGTATCGATGACCCCATCTTTCGCCTCAGGAATACTGACCAAGTCAAACGCGTGCGCTGGCAGCGCTTCGACCTGCAATGTCAATTCATCGGATTTGGTCGACTTGCCGATTTCCACCAGGTTGTAAAACACCTTGCACGCCTCGCCCAGGTACGCACCGACAAAATTGTTCTGCACGGTAAAGCTGACGTAGTTGGTACCCGGCTCGGGCCTGGCCGGTTTTGCTGCGATGTCGGGCGTGCCAACGCCTGGTTTGCCAACAATAAACAGCTTGATGTCTGCACTCGGCGGAAGATGGTCGGTAACCACGCGGATGGTCACGACAGGTGGCTGGGGCGGCAGCACATTCAGCGGGTTGATCGAGGCAATATCGGCGCCAATCACAGTCGCTTCCACTACGGTAGGGGCTTGCAGTACCAACCTTGAACCGACTCCCATGGTGACGGTCTGGGAGAAGCGTGTCAGTGCGTGGTCGCGTTCACGGGTGTAATAGATGCGCATGCTTTGGTTGATATTGGGCGTGATGTACCTGCGCTCCAGCGTAAAGGGCAGGTCCCTGTCTACCCAGAAGCCTAATATCGGGAAGCGTATGGGCGGTTGGGTGCCACCGGCGGCGGTTCCTTCGCAGTACAGGACGACGGTATCACCTGCCTTGAAGTCGCTATGGCTCTTCACCACGACCTGGGTATCGCCGGTAGACACGGCCGGGTCGAATTGATACTGCGGCGGGGGGGCTTCTTCCACCAGAGGTTCCGGCAACGAGGCGACGGCGTGGCCGACGTTGACCGTCTCGTCCAATGAGGTGCGGGTGCCAATTTCATTGGTCACTTTATAAAGGAACCGGAGCGTACCTCCCTCAAGTTTCGCGATCTCACCGTTTGGACCATTGTTGAGTTTGAACAGGATAACGCCGGTGCCTGCCGCTTTATCGAATTCCCGATAATAGCGATCGCCGTTGGCATAGGTGCCGTCGAGGATCAGTGTCACCAGGTCGAATGCTTGGCGGCCTTCATACACCGGGACCCCCACGTTGACAAACAGCAGTTGTGGGTCAAGCACCCCATTGTTGGCGTCGATGATGATAGGCCGCTGCAGGCCCGTCTCGATAGGGGTACCGATCACCTCCACGATGGTGCCCAGGGACCCGCGGTTGGGCACATCGCGACGGATACGTTCATAGGAAAGCTGCAACCGTCCGCCGATCAGCTTGCGCAGGTCTGCATTGGGGCCGGGGATGATGACAAAGGAGGCACCGACAAGAGCGCTTGAGTCATAGGTGGTGATGAGGGCGCTTCCGTCCGCCGCACGCCCATTAACGGTCACGCGAACAATGTCTCCGGCGATGAAGTCCGGAGAGGGCGTGTTGATGAAAAAGTTGGCCGGGGCGCCATTGAGTGCATCGTGGTCAAGCGAACCGGACGGCGCCTCAAGGATAAAAGCTGCAGGCAATAACGGTTCGGTACCGTCGTTGATCTGCACGTTGAGCAACTGCGCCGGAGACCAACCATCAGACGCGTTACCCACCTCATCTATGATTTCGTATTCGCAAACGCGTGAGCCGCTGCCGACTTGTTGCCAGAATCCGTAGTAGAGCACGACCGAAATGTCGTCGCGACCGCTGGCCTGGTCCACGGTCAGTGGCTGGATGGGCGCGAACACTCCACCAACGCTCAGGCGAATACGGTCACGCGCCGCCCGATAGGTGCTGGGGGCCTGGGTATCGTCCACGGGGTAGAACTTGAACGTGACGGTAACGCCGCGTTGCGCGTCCGCCTCCGAAACACCGAAATCGATGATTTCCTGCGGGAATAGGGGTTTTGGCAGGTTTTCATTTTGCAGGGTGCTGGCCACCGGGTTGCGGCCACCGGGGCGGACGGTGTCCACTTTCAGCCTGAAGCGAGCGGTCTCATTGGTGTTACCACCGATACTGGTGACCCGCATGAATACTGGGCTGACCGGCCCGTCTGTGAGCCGCGTGCGAGGAATGTACAACGGGATGATCCGGCCCGTGTTGGCATCCTCTTCAGTGATGCTATAGGTGGCCACAGGCGTGATGGTATCCACGCAAAACAACTCGACGAAATCGAGGGCGGCCATGTTCAAGTAAGGCAGCAAGTTACACAGCAGGCCGTTGTCCAGGTGCACCGCCAGTGCGGCGTTGTTAATGCCGCCGTCGAAGCCTTCTACGTTTTGCGTCATCCCGGGAATGTACAGAGGCAGCTCGGCGAAAGGGACGTTGACGAAGTCTTGAGCGGTCTTGACTGCGTGAGTTGCTTGGGCAGGCATGAAGTATTGGGGCAACAGGCGTTGCGGTTCGGACAGATCAATATCCTGTAGATCTTTATAATGGTCGTGCGGTTGCAATGGCATGACCATAGGGAGTTGGTTGGGTTGTGGGTCAGTAAGGTGACTGTCTAGGCTCATGGTAGAAATCCTTTGTCATGCACAGGCGTGGGAGACGACCGGATGCCCCTGAGCATTCGTCGCTTGAGGAACTTAGCGTCGCCTGTGCAGGCGTGGATAGCTGTGAGAATTGACAGTGCCGACAAGCGGTCAGGGCCGGCGATTCCATCGTCTGAACAACGGTTCGGCCAAAAACAACACAAACAACAACCGCATCACCTGCATCGCCGTCACCAGTGGCACCGACAGCTGCAGGGTCTCGGCCGTGAGGCTCATCTCGGCAATGCCGCCGGGCATCATGCCCAGGGTCAGCGAGCGCAGGTCCAAGTGGGTCAGTGCGCTCAGGCCCATGGCCGCCAGCGTTGCCAGCGCCATGGTCAGCACTGTGCCAATCAAGGTGCGGCCCATGAACGAAGGCGCGCGTCGAAAGAACTGACGGTTGAAATGGCAGCCCAGGCCGCTGCCGATCAACCATTGGCCAATCTGGCTGCCGCCGTTGGGCAACCCGATGTGCAGGTCCCAGGCAACACTGGCAGTAGCGCTGACCAGCAATGGCCCGAACAGCCAAGGGTTAGGCTGACGCAAGCGCTGCCAGCCCCAGGCCACCAGCGCACCGATAGGGAACAGCGCCGCCAGCCAGGCCCAGTTCACCGGCGCCGGATGAAACTGCGGTGTACCGCCTTCGAGCCAATACTTGAAGATCGCTGGTACACACAGCACCACCACCAGCACGCGCAAACTCTGCCCCGCCGCGACACGGCTCAACACGGCACCATTGCGTGCGCCGAGGTTGACCATCTCACCGGAACCGCCTGGCATGCTGGAGAAAAACGCGGTGGCGCGGTCTTCACCGCTGCGGCGCATCAACCACACGCCAACCACGCTCGACAGGCTGGTAACCAGCGCGCCGAAGAAGATCAGGCCGAAGTGGCTCATGACCTGCTCGATCACCACTGGGGTGAAGTGCAGGCCGATACCGATGCCCACCACCCACTGGCCGCATTTGCGCCCGCCGGGTATCTCCGCCAACTGCCACGGAGTGAGGCAACGCACCAGGATGATCGCCAGCAACGAGCCGACCATGTACGGCAAAGGCCAGCCCACCAGGCTGGCCAGGTAACCGCCGGCCAGGCCGACCAGCGGTGTTCCCCACCAATGTCTGAAGGTGACCTCAGACATCGGCCACGGCACGACGCTGCAGGGCACGTTTGCGGTAGATACGCACCAGCGGGAACGCCAGCATCAGCGCGGTCAGTACCCACACGCCAAAGGTGATCGGGCTCGACCAGAGGATCTGCAGGTCACCGTTGGAGATCGACAGCGCACGGCGCAGGTTCTGCTCCATCAAGCCACCGAGGATAAAGCCCAGCAGCACCGGCGACAGCGGGAAGTCGAGCTTGCGCAGGATGTAGCCGAAGATGCCGATACCGACCATCAGGAACAGGTCGAAGGTGGTGGCGTGAACCGCGTATACGCCGATCGCCGTGATGATGGCGATCACCGGCACCAGCGCCCAGTTCGGCACAGCCAGGATGCGCGTGAAGATGCGGATCATCGGAATGTTGAGGATCACCAGCATGATGTTGGCGATGAACAACGAGGCGATCAGGCCCCAGACGATGTCCGGTTGCTGCTGGAACAGCAGCGGGCCTGGAGTGATGTTGTACAGCGACAACGCGCCGATCATCACCGCCGTGGTACCCGAACCGGGTACGCCGAGGGTCAGCATCGGCACCAGCGCGCCGCAGGCGGACGCGCCGATGGCGGTTTCCGGCGCTGCCAGGCCGCGCATGTCGCCTTGGCCGAATTTACCGCTGGCACCGGCCAGGCGTTTTTCGGTCATGTAGGCAACGGCGGAGGCCAAGGTCGCACCGGCACCCGGCAACACGCCCATGATGAAGCCCAGCAGGCCGCAACGGATGTTAACCACGAAGACGGCAGACGCTTCCTTCAGGTTGAACATCATCCGTCCGGTGGCCTTCACGGCTTCCTGGCCACGGTGGGTTTTTTCCAGCAGCAACAGGATCTCGCTGATGGAGAACAGGCCCAGTACCAGCACTACAAACTGGATGCCGTCGGTGAGGTGGATGTTATCGCCGGTAAAACGGTACACGCCGCTGTTGGCGTCGATGCCTACTGCCGACAGGAACAAACCGATCAGCGCCGCCACGAACGTCTTCAAGGGTTTGTCACCGGCCATGCCGCCCAGGCAGACAATCGCGAACACCATCAGGACGAAATATTCTGCCGGGCCGAAGGCAATCGCCCATTTGGCCAGCAGCGGCGCAAACAGCACCATGCCGCAGGTGGCGATAAACGCGCCGATGAACGAACTCCACGCCGACAACGACAAGGCCACACCGGCCAGGCCTTTGCGGGCCATGGGGTAGCCATCGAGGGTGGTCATCACGGTGGAGGCTTCGCCCGGGATGTTCAGCAGGATCGAGCTGATACGGCCGCCGTATTCGCAGCCCAGGTACACGGCTGCCAGCAGGATCAGCGCCGATTCCGGCGGCAGGCCCAGGGCGAAGGCGATGGGGATCAACAGCGCTACGCCGTTGATTGGCCCCAGGCCTGGCAACAGGCCGACCACGGTGCCGATCAGGGTGCCGCACAGCGCGGTCACCAGGTTGTAAGGGGACAGTGCAACGCCGAAGCCCTGGCCCAAGTAGCCGAAAGTATCCATATCAGTTCTCCAGAACGTCGAGCAGGCCGAGGGGCAGCGGCACATCCATGGCTTTATCGAACAGCAGGTAAAGACCGATCGCCATCAGGCTCACGATCACCACGCTGGGCAGCCAGCGGCCGCCATACAGGCGCGCCATCGGGATGCCGATCAGCATGCTGCTGAGGATGAAACCCAGGGGTTCGAAGGTGCCTGCGAACACGATCAACAGCGCGACGCAGACGCTGATCTTGATCAGGGTCTCGCGGTCCAGCGCGGGTTCCTCGACGGTGTGTTTGGTGGGCTGTGGGCGAAACAGCATGTAGATCAGTGCCAGGCTCATCAGCCCGAGCATCAACAGCGGGTAGGCACGAGGCCCCACCGGCTCGTAGGAAAATGACGCCTGATACGGCCAGGCCATCAGCGCCAGGCCGGCGCAGGCCAGCAACAGCGCGGCGGCGAAAATGCGTTGTAAGAGCATAGGAAACTCCTTGGAGACGCCTGTAGGCGCGAGATTGCTCATGAAGAACGCCAGGACGTCGCGTGTATCCAGGCAGCACGCGTCATCGTTGATGTTTTTCGCAAGCAAGCCCGCTCCCACAGAGAGGCGATTACTGGATCAGGCCGAACTCTTTGGCCAGCACTTTGTAGTCAGCCACCTGTTTCTTCACGTAGGTGTCCAGTTCCGGGCCGGTCATGGCAAACGGGAACAGCTCGCGCTGGTCACGCAGCTTGGCGAACTCGTCGGAGGCCAGCAGTTTGTCGAAGGCATCTTTCCACCAGGCATAGTCGGCGTCGCTGACTTTCGGCCCGAGGTAGAAGCCGCGCACCACTGGCCAGACGATGTCGTAGCCTTGCTCTTTGGCGGTCGGAATATTCTTCATTTCCGGCTCGTCCAGGCGCTGCTCGGAGAACACCGCCAGCAGGCGCATATCGCCGCTCAAGATGTGCGGCATGGAGTCGGAGATGTCGGTACTGCCCACCTGGATGTGGCCGCCGAGCAAGGCGGTGGCAATTTCACCGCCGCCTTCGAGGGCTACGTAACGCAGTTCGCGTGGGTTGATCCCGGCGGCCTTGGCGATCAGGGCGGTTTGCATCCAGTCCTGGCTGCCAACGGTGCCGCCGGACCCGATCACTACGCTGCCCGGATCTTTCTTCAGGGCTTTGACGAGATCGTCGAGGCTCTTGTAGGGCGAATCGGCTTTCACGGCGATAGCCCCGTAGCTGGTGCCGACGGCTGCCAACCAACGCACGGCGCTTTCATCGAAGCGACCGAACTTGCCCTGGGCCAGGTTCAACAGCGAACCGCTGGACCAGGCCACCAGCGTGCCGGCGTCGGCAGGGCGCTGGGCGACCACGGCGTTGTAGGCCACCGCGCCTACGCCGCCAGGCATGTAGGTCACGCGCATCGGCTTGCTCAGCAGTTTCTCGTTGACCAGCGCGCTTTGCGCCAGTTTGCAGGTCAGGTCAAAACCACCGCCAGGCGAGGCCGGGGCGATGCATTCCGGGCGCTTGGGTTCGTCGGCGGCCAGCAGTTGGCCGGCGAACAGCATGCAGCCGGCGGCGAGGGCCAATTTACGCAGTGAAAGGGTCATGGGTTTCTCCGTCTTTGTTGTTATGAGTGGCTACTACCAAAGCGCGACGCTGTAGCTGACCAGCAGGCGCATTTCATCCGCATCACGGGCTGAATAGTTGGAGCGGTAGGTGGCGTTACGCAGGCGCACGGCCACGTCCTTGAACGTGCCGCTTTGCACCACGTACTTGATCTCGCTGTTGCGTTCCCACTCCGTGCCGGTCTCGCCGTTCTTGAGCTTGATGTTGTCACCTGAGAGGTAACGGCTCATGAAACTCAGGCCGGGAATCCCCAGCTTGGCGAAGTCGAAGTCGTAGCGCGCCTGCCAGGAGCGCTCTTCGGCGCCGGCGAAGTCGTTGATCTGCACGAAGTTGACCAGGTACGGGTCGCTGCCATCCACATACGGGAACGCGCTGTCGCCGGACATGTGCTGGTAACCGGCGCTGAGCTTATGGCCATTGAGCGCATAGCTGAACAGGCCGTTGAGGGAGGTATTGTCGATCTTGCCGCCACGGGCACTGCCTGTGTCATCGCTGATGGCCAGGCGCAGGTCGGTGCCGAACGTGCCGGGGCCCATCGGGCGTGAAGCCACCAGGCCGAGGAAGTGCTGGCGGTACACGTCGTCGAGTTGGGCGAAGTGGTAGCTGCCGGTGATTTTGTCGGCGAATTTGTAGTCGACGCCGCCGAAGTTGAAGTGCTTGCCGGTGGCGCCGCTGAGGAAGCGACTGTTCTTGTTGTTGAGGGCGATGTCTTCGTAGTTGCTGTCGTCACGGTCCTTGGCTTTGTCCAGGCGTCCGCCGGTGAACACCAGGTTCTTGAACTCCTTGGAGGTGATCAGGCCGCCGTTGAAGGTCTGCGGCAGGATGCGGCCGTCGTTGGGCTTGAGGATCGGCAGTTCGGGGATCAGCGAGCCGATTTTCAGCTCGGTGGCCGAAATCTTCACTTTGCCGGTCAGGCCCAGCTTGGAGTACTCGTCGGCGGCGCGGCCATCGTCGTGGGTGGGCAGCAGGCCGGTGCCAGTGCGGTCAGGGCTGGAGTCGAGCTTGACCCCAAGCATGCCCAGTGCATCCACGCCGAAGCCAACGGTGCCGTCGGTGTAGCCCGATTGCAGGTTGAGCATGAAGCCCTGGGCCCATTCGTCGCGCTTGGATTGCTGGGCGCTGGTGCCGTCGCGGAAGTCGCGGTTGAAATACATGTTGCGGGTTTCCAGGGTCGCGCTACTGTCTTCGAAGAAGGCAGCCTGGCTAAGCGGCGAAAAGCCGGCAAGGGTAGCAGCACTGGCAAGGGCGGTCTGGGTCAGGCGAGAAAAACGAACAGGCGAGGGGGCCTGGGGCTGTGTCGACAGCATCGTTGTGTACTCCGTTATTGTTCTTATTTTGGCGAAAACGCTTCGAGGCGTTTTTCGGGCGCTGCGCTTCAGGCAGCTCGGTGGGCACAGACCACCTTGGCTGGATGCTAAAGGGCGAAGCTTTCACTAACCTTTCAGTTGCCTTTCAATGTTTTCGGGCTTCACAGGGCAGGCGGCGCCTGTAAACTGCCCGGCAAAGCGTGGTGCCAACCACCCCTGACTGAGGTAGAAATCCATGCGTGTCTTGCTGGTTGAAGACCATCTGCAACTCGCTGAAAGTGTCGCCCAGGCGCTCAAGAGCACGGGTTTGACCGTTGACGTGCTGCACGATGGCGTGGCGGCGGACCTGGCCCTGAGCAGCGAGGAGTACGCCGCGGCGATTCTTGATGTGGGGCTGCCACGCATGGATGGTTTCGAGGTGCTCGCGCGTCTGCGGGCCCGTGGGAAAAATCTTCCGGTGCTGATGCTGACCGCGCGCAGTGATGTCAAAGACCGCGTGCACGGCCTGAACCTGGGGGCGGACGACTACCTTGCCAAACCTTTCGAGCTCACGGAGCTGGAAGCGCGGGTCAAGGCGTTGTTGCGGCGCAGCGTGTTGGGCGGGGAACGGCAGCAGACCTGCGGCGTGTTGGTCTATGACCTCGATACCCGCCGTTTTACCGTGGGCGGCGAGCTGATGACGCTCACCTCCCGCGAGCAAGCGGTGCTGGAAGCGCTGATCGCCCGTCCGGGCCGGGTGATGAGCAAAGAGCAGTTGGCCTCCCAGGTATTCGGCCTGGACGAAGAAGCGAGCCCCGACGCCATCGAAATCTACGTGCACCGCCTGCGCAAGAAACTCGATGGCCAGCCCATCGCCATCGTGACCTTTCGCGGCCTCGGTTATCTGTTGGAAGCCCGCGATGCATAAGCCCAGCAGCCTGCGCTGGCGTCTACTGTGGAACCTGGCGCTGTTGCTGGTGCTGCTGATGTTTGCCAGTGGCATGAGCGCCTACTGGAATGGTCGCGAGGCGGCTGACACTGCCTACGACCGCACACTGTTGGCCTCGGCGCGCACCATCGCCGCCGGCTTGACCCAGGTGGACGGCACCCTGAGTGCCAATGTGCCCTATGTGGCGCTGGATACCTTCGCCTATGACAGTGCCGGGCGTATTTATTACCAGGTCAATGACATCGACCAGAAGTTGATCTCCGGCTATGAAAACCTGCCCGGTCCACCGCCCGGCACGCCACGCACCGATGACTATCCCGCGTTGGCGCGCTTCTATGACGCGGTGTACCAGGGACAGCCGGTGCGCGTGGTCAGCCTGCTCAAGGCCGTCTCCGAACCGAACATGAACGGCATGGCGGAAATTCGCGTAGCCGAAACCGACGAAGCGCGCGTGAGCATGGCCCGCAGCCTTATGGCCGACACCTTGCTGCGCCTGGGCATGCTCGCCGTTGGCGCGTTGTTGCTGGTGTGGTTTGCCGTGAGTGCGGCGTTGCGGCCACTGGAGCGCTTGCGTACGGCGGTGGAGGAGCGCCAGCCTGATGACCTGCGGCCGTTGCCGTTGGTAGAGGTGCAGCACGAGTTTGGCCCGTTGGTGCGCTCCCTTAACCACTTCACCGAACGCCTGCGCGGTCAGTTCGAGCGTCAGGCGCAATTTATTGCCGATGCAGCGCATGAATTGCGTACACCTCTGGCCGCGCTCAAGGCCCGGCTGGAACTGGGCTTGCGTGCAGAGGACCCCGCCACGTGGCGCAGTACCCTCGAAACCGCGGCCCAGGGGACCGACCGCCTGACTCACCTGGCCAACCAATTGTTGTCCCTGGCACGCATCGAAAATGGTGCTCGCGCGATTGCCGAGGGGGGCGCGCAATTGCTCGACCTCAGCCAGCTGGCCCGAGAGCTGGGCATGGCGATGGCGCCGCTGGCTCATGCGCGCGGCGTGGCGCTGGCGTTGGAAGCCGACGAGCCGGTATGGCTGCGCGGGGAGCCAACCCTGTTGAACGAGCTGTTGAGCAATCTGGTGGACAACGCCCTGGCCCACACGCCACCGGGCGGCAATGTGATCCTGCGGGTGACGGCGCCGGCGGTACTGGAAGTGGAAGATGATGGCCCAGGCATCCCGCTGGATGAGCGGGACCGGGTGTTCGAGCGCTTTTACCGGCGCAGCCAGCAGGGTATGGGGTCGGGGCTGGGGCTGGCGATTGTCGGCGAAATCTGCCGGGCGCATCTGGCGCAGATCAGCCTGCACGATGGTGAGCAGGCCGGGTTGAAGGTGCGGGTGAGTTTTGTCGCCGGCTGATCAGTAGAACATCGAGCGGGCTTCATCCAGCTCGGCGCGCAAGGTGTCGCTGTAGGGGTCGATCCGCAGTTTCTTGATCGCTGGCAGCGAGGCAACCGGGATGTTGGCGAGCGGGTGATCGGTGCCGCGATGGCAATACAACACGGCGACCTGCACCAGGTCGATGTAGTCGAGGCTGGGCGAATCGCGCTCCAGGTCCAGGTATTGGCCTGGCAGTTTCGCCAGCATTTCCGGGAAGTCCCAGCCACCGAGCAGTTTGTCGCCCAGTAACGGGTGAATGGTCTCGATGACGTAGTTGAGGCTGACCGGGTCTGACAGCAACTCGTAGTGGTCTTCAGCGTACGTCAGGATCGGCAGCACGCCGATCTGGTGTACCAGGCCGCCGAGGGCTGCCTGGTCGGGCTTGAGCTGGCTGTGGCGGCGGCAAAGGGCGTAACTCACGCCCGCGACTTCCAGGCTGCGGCGCCAGACCTCACGCATCTTTTGTTCGACCACATCGGAGCGGGCGTGGAAGATCTGCTCCATCACCAGTCCGATCGCCAGGTTGCTGCTGTAGTTGGTGCCCAGCCGGGTGATGGCGGTGTGCAGGTCAGTGACTTCCTGGGTTGCGCGCATCAATGGGCTGTTGACCACCTTGATCAGGCGCGCCGACAGCGCGGTGTCGCGACCGATCACTTTGCTCAAGTGGCTGATGCTGATTTCCGGGTCTTCGGCAGCCTGGCGAATCTTCAGGGCTACCTCCGGCAATGTCGGCAGAACCAGGTCATCGTTGTCGATGGCCGTCACTAAAGCCTGTTGGACTTTTTCCGCCAGCATGTTCATTCATGATCTCTAGGGTGTTGCAAAAAAGTACGGCGACTAACGCTGGATCTCTTGGTCACGATCAAGCGTGTAAGGCAGGTCGAGCAGTTGCAACCCCGGACCTTCCAGAGAACCTAGGTGCACATCGCCACTATCGGCAGCTTCGGCTTGCAACACGGCCAGAAGTTCAACGCCCTGGTCGGTTTTTGCAGCAATGACCACCTCGCCGATCGCGCTGTTATGGCTGGGGGCAAACAGTGCAGTACCTGGCTCGGGCATTTCAGGCGCATTGAGGCTCAAGCGGTACAGGCGACGTTTGAGCTTGCCGAGGTACTGCATGCGCGCGACGATTTCCTGGCCGGTGTAGCAGCCTTTCTTGAAGCTTACGCCGCCGACGGCCTGCAGGTTGAGCATCTGCGGTATGAACAGCTCGCGGGTTTGTGGCATGACCTGGCCAATGCCTGCGCGGATCTGGCCCAGCAGCCATTGATTCAATTCGGCTTGTTGCAGGTGTTCAGCCAGGTGGGTGCGCACAGTTTCGGCCTGCTCGGCAGGCACCCAGAGTTCGGCACGGCCGGGGGACACGCGAACGGCGATCGACGCATCGGCGCGAGCGACGCTGTCGGTCTCGGCGGGCAGTTCCAGGCCAAGGCGGGACAGGGCCTGGTCGGCATTCGCCAGGCCGAAACGCACCCAGGCGGCGCTTTCGTCGGTGAGTTTGGACTTGGAAAATACCGCGTACTTCTTCAGGTCTGCCAGTTGCGGCTCCAGCAGTTCGGTGGCCATGGCGAGCAACACGCCGTCACCTTGCAGCAGGATGCGAAAGCTCGACTGCATGCGTCCTTTTTGCGTACACCGCGCGCCGAGGCTCGCCCGGGTGTCGCTCAGGTAATTGAGGTTGCAGGTCAGTTGGCCCTGAAGGAATTTGGCAGCGTCGGCGCCGCGGACGGCAAGAACGCCTTCGTGGGACAGGGGGCAGAAAAAAGCAGAGTCAGCCATGGGTCATCGCAGGTCAAAAAGTCATGGGTGCATCATAGAGGGGCGCCCGGCAAATGGATAGTTTCCGTATGGGGCGACCAAAGCCGACTGTTCCCGTGTCGTCGGGCCTGTATACTTGCCGCCTATTTGAGGAGCGCTCCATGGTCGAAGAAGTAGAAATCAATCGCCTCTACTGGCACAGCCGTCGTGGCATGCTGGAGTTGGATGTGTTGCTGGTGCCTTTCACCAAGGAAGTGTACGCAACGCTCAACCAGGTGGATCGCGACCTCTACGTCAGGCTGCTGACTTGCGAGGATCAGGACATGTTCGGCTGGTTCATGGAGCGCGCCGAATCTGAAGATCCGGAGCTGCAGCGCATGGTCCGGATGATCCTGGATCGTGTCCAGCCCAAGTAATGTCTTCGAATGCCGTTGGCAGGCCTCACGGCTGTTGCTGGCGGCGTATCTCCTTGCCCAGCTGTTTGCGCTGGGTGCGCTTGTACTGATCGATGTGCCTTATTCAAGCCTTGGCCTGCTGCTGTGCCTGGCGCACGCTGCTTGGGTCGTGCCGCGCTCCATCCTGTTGACTCACCGTTCGTCGATTCGTGGCCTGCGTCGCGACGCGGACGGCTGGCAGCTATTCAGTGCCGAGCGCGGCTGGCACAGCGTGCAACTGCGCCCCGACAGCCTCGCCCTGCCGTTGATCGTCGTGCTGCGTTACCGAGTAAAAGGTGAGTGGGCGGTGCGCACAATCTGTGTGCCCATCGATGCGCAGGTCGCCGATGTACATCGGCGCCTGCGTGTGCGCCTCAAGTTCAGCCGCCGTAGGTGGTTGGCACCAGAATAGTGTCGCGCCCCTCGGGCAGCATCTGTGGATAGTCGAGGGTGTAGTGCAGGCCGCGGCTCTCCTTGCGCGCCATCGCCGAGCGGATCATCAGCTCGGCCACTTGGGCCAGGTTGCGCAGCTCGATCAGGTCGCGGCTGACCTTGTAGTTGCTGTAGAACTCATCGATCTCATCCAGCAGTAGCCGTACGCGGTGTTGCGCACGTTGCAGGCGCTTGTTGGTGCGCACGATCCCCACGTAGTCCCACATGAAGCGGCGCAGTTCGTCCCAGTTGTGCGCGATGATCACGTCTTCGTCCGAATCGGTGACCTGGCTGGCGTCCCAGCGGGGCAGGGCGGCAGGCACTGGAATACGTGGCAACTGGTCGAGAATGTCCGCCGCCGCCGAGCGCGCATAGACGAAACACTCCAGCAACGAGTTGCTGGCCATGCGGTTGGCGCCGTGCAGGCCGGTGAAGCTGGTTTCGCCAATCGCGTACAAGCCCGGTACGTCGGTGCGGCCGTGTTGGTCGACCATCACGCCGCCGCAGGTGTAGTGCGCGGCCGGGACGACCGGGATCGGGCCCTTGGTGATATCGATGTTGAAGGTCAGGCAGCGCTCGTAGACGGTGGGGAAGTGCGTCTTGATGAAGGCTTCGGGCTTGTGGCTGATGTCCAGGTAGACGCAGTCGATGCCCAGGCGCTTCATTTCATGGTCGATGGCGCGGGCCACGATATCGCGTGGGGCCAGCTCGGCGCGCGGGTCGAAGCGCTGCATGAAGCGTTCGCCGTTGGGCAGTTTCAGGTGCGCACCTTCGCCACGCAGGGCTTCGGTGATCAGAAAACTCTTGGCCTGCGGGTGATACAGGCAGGTGGGGTGGAACTGGTTGAATTCCAGGTTGGCCACCCGGCAGCCCGAGCGCCAGGCCATGGCGATGCCGTCACCGCAGGCGCCGTCGGGGTTGCTGGTATAGAGGTAGACCTTGGCTGCGCCGCCGGATGCCAGGATGGTGAAACGCGCGCCATAGGTGTCGACTTCGCCACTACCGCGGTTGAGCACGTAGGCGCCCAGGCAGCGTTCGCCGTCAAGGCCCAGGCGTTTTTCGGTGATCAGGTCGACAGCGACGCGTTGCTCGAGCAGTTCGATGTTGGGACGTTGCCGGGCTTGTTCGAGCAGCGTCTTGAAGATCGCAGCGCCGGTGGCGTCGGCGGCATGGATGATGCGGCGGTGGCTATGACCGCCTTCGCGGGTCAGGTGGAACTCGAAACCGCCGTCGTCGCTGCCTGCGTGTTCATCGCGGGTAAAGGGAACACCTTGATCAATCAGCCATTGGATCGCCTCGCGACTGTGCTCGACGGTGAAGCGCACCGCTTCCTCATCGCACAGGCCGCCACCGGCGTTGAGGGTGTCTTCGACGTGCGACTGCACCGTGTCGGTGTCGTCCAGCACGGCTGCGACGCCGCCCTGGGCCCAGAACGTCGAGCCGTTGGCCAGGTCGCCCTTGCTCAATACCGCAATGCGCAGGTGGCTGGGGAGGTTCAGCGCAAGGCTCAATCCGGCTGCGCCGCTGCCGATCACCAGGACATCGTGTTGAAACTGTTGGCTCATTGGAAGGATTCCGCAAAAAGCGATCCGGAGAGGTGGCGCAAACAGGACGCCTGGATCGGCGAATCAAAGGGTCACACGGGCTACTAGTATATAGAGGGGTGGAGCGGCACAATAGCCGGGCATTCGTGGCAATGTGAGATTACGGTGCACGGCTTGGGTAAAATCGACAGGTTATTGAAACGGGAACTTTTTGCATAAGCCCCGACTCAATAGCAGGTTGCCCGAAAGCTGGGAAAACGTTGAGTTTATTGGCCCGTCGGGAGCATTGGACGCGTCAGAAAACCGGCGACAAGATTATTCGCGCAGTCGGCGCTGGCCGTACTGCGTTTTTCGTGTGTGCCAAATCAGTGCGTGCCGGAAACTTGCTTGAAGGGGGAGAACTTTTGCGAAAAGACCGAGTCTATGTTTGCAAGCCTGATCGTTTAGTTATGCAAGCCTCCTTCAAGTACAACGAGGAGTGTTCATGCTAACCCAGGAAGAGGATCAGCAGCTGGTCGAGCGCGTTCAACGCGGCGACAAGCGAGCTTTTGATCTGCTAGTGCTGAAATACCAGCACAAAATTCTCGGGTTGATCGTGCGGTTTGTGCACGACACCCATGAAGCGCAGGACGTTGCACAGGAAGCCTTTATCAAGGCTTACCGTGCACTTGGTAACTTCCGCGGTGATAGTGCGTTTTATACGTGGCTGTACCGCATCGCCATCAACACGGCGAAGAACTATCTGGTGTCTCGCGGACGCCGCCCACCGGATAGCGATGTTAGTTCGGAAGATGCGGAATTTTACGATGGTGATCACGGCCTCAAGGATCTCGAGTCGCCGGAGCGTGCATTGCTGCGCGACGAGATCGAAGGCACCGTTCATCGCACAATTCAGCAACTGCCAGAAGATTTACGTACGGCGTTAACTTTACGTGAATTCGATGGTCTGAGTTACGAAGACATTGCGAGCGTCATGCAGTGTCCGGTGGGGACTGTGAGGTCACGGATTTTCCGGGCCCGGGAAGCCATCGATAAAGCCTTGCAACCGTTGTTGCAAGAAAACTAAAGACAGCGGCGACAGCCAAGAGAGGAACCGCCATGAGTCGTGATGCCCTGCAGGAATCGCTGTCCGCAGTGATGGATAACGAAGCGGATGAACTGGAACTTCGTCGAGTGCTCAACGCATTTGATGATGCCGAAACCCGTGATACCTGGTCTCGTTACCAAGTCGCTCGGGCGGTAATGCACAAGGATCTTCTAATCCCTCGTCTGGATATTGCTGCGGCCGTTTCTGCTGCACTTGCTGATGAAGCCGTTCCGGCAAAAGCTGCTCGTGGTCCATGGCGTAGCCTGGGTCGCCTGGCAGTCGCTGCCTCGGTGACTGTTGCCGTATTGGCTGGTGTTCGCCTGTACAACCAGGACGAAATCGCCGGTGCCGAACTGGCTCAACAGACTCAGCAACCGGTCATGGCAGGTCCGCAAGTCAAAGGCCCAGCGGTACTGGCCGGCTACAAGGAAAGCTCTGACACAACCGGCCCTATGGCCAATGGTGTGTTGCAAGGGCAATCCGGCTGGCAAGACCAGCGTCTTCCAGGCTACCTGCGCCAACACGCACAGGAATCTGCCTTGAAAGGCACTGAAAGTGCTCTGCCCTACGCTCGTGCGGCAAGCCTGGAAAACCGCTAATCCGTAAGGAGCTCTATGCGAGCCATACCGCTCCTTACGCTTTTGCTCAGTGGTTGGTTTGCACTCCCCGCCCATGCCGATGAAGCCCAAGACTGGCTGACTCGACTTGGGCGTGCTGAGCAGCAGCAAAGCTTTCAAGGTACGTTCGTCTACGAACGTAACGGCAGTTTTTCTACCCATGACATCTGGCATCGTGTCCAGAATGGCCAGGTCCGTGAGCGGCTGTTGCAGCTCGATGGTTCTGCGCAGGAAGTCGTGCGGTTGGATGGTCGGACGCAATGTGTCAGCGGCACCCTCGTCGCAGGCCTGGGCAATTCGAGTGGCACTTCGTCACGTTCGCTTGATCCGCAAAAACTCAATCAATTCTACGAACTGGCCGTCATCGGCAAATCCCGCGTGGCCGGTAGAAATGCGGTCATCGTGTCGATCACGCCGCGTGACCAGTACCGTTATGGGTTTGAACTGCACCTGGATCGAGAAACCGCATTGCCGCTCAAGTCCCTGCTGCTGAGCGACCAGGGGCAGTTGCTGGAGCGCTTCCAGTTCACACGGTTAGATACCTCACGGGTGCCGGACGATAGCGATCTGCAGCCGAGCAGCGAATGCACACCGATCGCTGTCACCAATAGCAAGGCGCCACAGGTGCAGTCTACCGAGACGTGGCATATGGAATGGTTGCCGCCGGGCTTTCAGCTGACCAGTACCAGCGCACGCAAAGACACCCAGACCAAAGCGACCGTCGACAGTTTGATGTATGAAGATGGCCTGGCGCGTTTTTCGGTGTTCCTCGAGCCGATCAGCGATGCGAGCGTCACCGAGACCCGTACTCAACTTGGCCCTACGGTAGCTGTATCCCGTCGCCTCAATACGGTGGACGGCGAGATGATGGTGACAGTGGTGGGTGAGATCCCGATCGGCACCGCAGAACGTATTGCGTTGTCGGTGCGCGGTGAAAAAAAGCCGGCCGCCCAGCCTTGAGTCGTTAATCCTATGTTCATCCTGACCTTTCACTGTATTTCCATGCCAGGTTGGCTGCCGAGAGCATGAAATGTCTGGATCAGCATTTTCACTTGCAAAAAACTCTCATGTTTTTTATAGGTCAGGGCTTGTCGGCTCTGGCCTTGTTTTGTTCGCGGAACAAAAATGTCGGTCGCAGTTTCCGGCGTTTCTTGAACCCTGTCGCTCAACCCTGCTCGTCGTAACGGGAGCTGTATGTCGATACCACGTTTGAAGTCTTACCTATCCATAGTCGCCACGGTGTTGGTGCTGGGTCAGGCCTTGCCTGCGCAAGCAGTCGAGCTGCCTGACTTCACCCAATTGGTTGAGCAAGCCTCGCCTGCGGTGGTGAACATCAGTACCACGCAAAAACTGCCGGACCGCAAAGTCTCCAACCAGCAGATGCCAGACCTGGAAGGCCTGCCGCCAATGCTGCGCGAATTCTTCGAGCGCGGCATGCCGCAACAACGCGCTCCTCGTGGTGGCGGTGGTGGCCAGCGTGAGGCTCAGTCCTTGGGCTCGGGCTTCATCATCTCGCCTGACGGCTATATCCTGACCAACAATCACGTGATTGCCGATGCGGACGAGATCCTCGTGCGCCTGGCCGATCGCAGTGAGCTGAAAGCCAAGCTGGTGGGCACCGATCCACGCTCCGACGTGGCATTGCTGAAGATCGAGGGTAAAGACCTGCCCGTGCTCAAACTGGGCAAATCCCAGGACCTGAAAGCCGGGCAATGGGTCGTGGCCATCGGTTCGCCGTTTGGTTTTGACCACACCGTTACCCAAGGCATCGTCAGCGCCATCGGCCGCAGCCTGCCGAATGAAAACTACGTGCCGTTCATCCAGACTGACGTGCCGATCAACCCGGGTAACTCCGGTGGCCCGCTGTTCAACCTGGCGGGTGAAGTGGTCGGCATCAACTCGCAGATCTACACCCGTTCCGGTGGTTTCATGGGTGTATCGTTCGCCATCCCGATCGACGTGGCCATGGATGTTTCCAACCAACTGAAAAGCGGCGGCAAAGTCAGCCGTGGCTGGTTGGGTGTGGTTATCCAGGAAGTGAACAAAGACCTGGCTGAATCCTTCGGCCTCGACAAGCCGGCGGGTGCCTTGGTCGCGCAGATCCAGGACGATGGCCCGGCTGCCAAAGGTGGCTTGCAAGTCGGCGACGTGATCCTGAGCATGAATGGCCAGCCGATTGTCATGTCGGCCGATCTGCCGCACCTGGTGGGCGCGCTCAAGGCTGGCAGCAAGGCCAAGCTGGAAGTGATCCGCGAAGGCAAGCGCCAGACTGTTGAGTTGACCGTGGGCGCAATCCCCGAAGAAGGCGCAACACTGGATGCCCTGGGCAACGCCAAGCCGGGTGCCGAACGCAGCAGCAACCGCCTGGGTATTGCCGTGGCTGAGCTGACCGATGAGCAGAAGAAAGCGTTCGACCTCAAGAGCGGCGTCGTGATCAAGGAAGTGCAGGACGGCCCTGCGTCCCTGATCGGCCTGCAGCCAGGTGACGTGATCACCCACCTGAACAACCAGGCAATCGATACCACCAAGCAGTTCACCGACATCGCCAAGGCGTTGCCGAAGAACCGCTCGGTGTCGATGCGTGTGCTGCGTCAGGGACGTGCGAGCTTCATTACCTTCAAGCTGGCTGAGTAAACCGTTAAAAACAAAAAGCCCCGCCTTCGTTGAACGAAGGCGGGGCTTTTTTGTGGACGAAGGGTTTAGCTCATCATGCCTTTTACCAAGCGTTCCTGTTCGATAAGCTCGCGCTGGCGTGCGTCGATACGGGAAGACAGCGGGAAATTGTTGCCAGCGCGACGCTTGGCAAAATCCAGTTGTTGGATGGCCTGCTGGAAATCACCCACCAAGGCAAAGTACTCGGCACGCGCCTGATGCAGGCCGATGATGTTGCCGGACAAGCCGCGTGTCTCCGCGACCTGATACCAGACGTCCGGGTCATCCGGGCGAGACTTGAGCAAGCTGTCCAACGCCTTTTCCGCGTCTGCCGTGCGGTTTTGCTTGAGCAGCAGATCCACGCGCATCTGATTCAACGGATAGTTGCCCGGGTACTGGGTCAGCATCCGATCCGTGCGTTGCTGGGCATCGGGCAGACGGCTGTTGTCGATGTCCAACTGGATCTGCGCCAAGTTGTAGGTAATGTCGTTGGGCGCCTTGGCCAGCAATGGCGCCAGGTTTTCCCGTGCCTGTTTGAACTGCGAGCCTTTGATCTGAGCGATAGCCAGGCCATAGCGCGCGACATCGTTCTTCGGGTTCTCGTCCAACTGCGCCTGGAAGCGCTTGGCAGCGAGGCCGGAGGTGTCTTCGTATTGCAACTGAACCCGTGCGCGAATCAGCTGATAGCGCAGGCTGTCTTCCTTGCCGCCAGGCTTGGCCTGCTCGGCACGGTTGCGGGTGTCGGCGATCCGCGATTCGGTGACCGGGTGCGTCAACAGGAATTCCGGTGGCTTGGCATCGAAACGGTACTGGCGCATCAGGCGTTCGAACATGGTCGGCATGGAGCGCGGGTCGTAACCGGCTTTTTCCAGGTTGACGATGCCGATACGGTCCGCCTCTTGTTCGTTCTGGCGCGAGAACCTGCGTTGTTCCTGGATCGCGGCGGCCTGCGTGCCGGCAATGGCAGCAATGCCGGCATCGCCTGCACCGGCGGCCGCCGCAATGATGCCGCCCAGCAGGGCAGCCATCATCGGGAGCTGCATGCGCTGCTGCGCTTCAACGCCACGGGCGAAGTGGCGTTGGGACAAATGCGCCAATTCGTGGGCCAGTACCGAGGCATATTCGCCCTCGGTCTGGGCGTTGAGGAACAGGCCGCCATTGACGCCAACAATACCGCCGGGTGCGGCAAAGGCGTTCAGTTGCGGGCTGTTGATCAGGATGAACTCGAGGCGCCGGTCGTTGACCTGGCTGGTCTCCACCAGTTTATACACGCTGGTTTCGACGTAATCCTTGAGCTGCGGATCGTTGAGCTGCGAGACCTGGCCCCGCAGGTAGGCCAGCCAGGCGCGGCCTAATTGGTATTCCTGTTGTGGCGAGACAATGGCAGAACTGGCGTCGCCAAGTGACGGCAGGTCGTCAGCGAAGCCTGGGGAGGCCAGCAGGCAAGCCAGCGTCAGCAGGGTAGGGCGCAAAAAAGTCATGCACAGAGCCTTTCGACAAAGAGCTTACTGTAGCCGGACACTGAGCTTCGGACCAGATATTCTAAGCAACCCAAACGCGTGTCCGGAGTAAAAACATGACCGACGCTGTAGCCTTTGATGCCGAACTCGATGCCAGTGGTCTCAATTGCCCTTTGCCCTTGCTCAAGGCCAAGCTGGAGCTCAATCGTTTGGCCAGTGGCGCAGTACTCAAGGTGATCGCTACGGACGCGGGCTCCCAGCGTGATTTCCGTACGTTTGCCAAGCTGGCCGGCCACACCCTGTTGCATGAAGAAGACGTCGCCGGTGTGTACCGTTACTGGTTGCGCAAGGCCTGAACCGTTTGCCCCATCACCCGAGGTTGATTGATGTTCAAAGTGTTACGAGACTGGATTCAGCGCTACTTCTCCGATGAGGAGGCCGTTGTGCTGGCGGTCCTGCTGTTCCTGGCCTTTACAGCCGTGCTCACCTTGGGTGGCATGTTGGCGCCGGTATTGGCCGGGATGGTGCTGGCCTACCTGATGCAGGGCCTGGTGACGACGCTGGAACGCTTGCGCCTGCCGGGCGGGGTCGCGGTGGGGCTGGTGTTCGCCTTGTTCATGAGCCTGTTGGTGCTGTTTATCGTGGTGGTATTGCCACTGCTATGGCACCAACTGATCACGCTGTTCAATGAGTTGCCGGGCATGCTCGCCAAGTGGCAGTCGCTGTTGCTGCTGTTGCCGGAGCGTTATCCGCACCTGGTGTCGGACGAGCAGGTGTTGCAAGCCATCGACGTGGCGCGCGGCGAGATCGGAAAGTTCGGCCAGTGGGCGCTGACCTTTTCCCTGTCCAGCCTGCCGCTGCTGGTCAACATCATGATCTACCTGGTGCTGGTGCCGATCCTGGTGTTTTTCTTCCTCAAGGACCGCGCCATGATCGGGCGTTGGGTGCGTGGCTACTTGCCGCGCGAGAGGGCGCTGATCACTCGCGTGGCCGAAGAGATGAACCGACAGATCGCCAACTACATCCGTGGCAAGGTCATCGAGATCATTATCTGCGGAGGCGTGACCTATATCGCCTTTATTGCCCTGGACCTGAACTACGCAGCCTTGCTGGCTTTGCTTGTAGGGATTTCGGTCGTGGTCCCGTATGTCGGCGCCGTGGTGGTGACCGTGCCCGTGACGTTGATCGCCTTGTTCCAGTGGGGGTGGAGCGACCAGTTCATTTACCTGATGGCGGTGTACGGGATCATCCAGACCCTGGATGGCAACGTGCTGGTGCCGTTGCTGTTCTCGGAGGCGGTCAACCTGCATCCGGTAGCGATCATCTGCGCAGTGCTGCTGTTTGGTGGGCTGTGGGGGTTCTGGGGCGTGTTCTTTGCGATCCCGCTGGCGACGCTGTTCAAGGCGGTGCTGGATGCGTGGCCACGGCAAGAGCCGGTAGTTGCACCGCTGTTGTAGTGAGCGGGGCAAGCCCGCTCACTGCACTGGTCAGCGTTTCAAGCCTTGTTCAAAGCCTGCGCCGCGGCCAGAACGGCATCCACGTGCCCCGGCACTTTCACGCCACGCCATTCCTGGCGCAGCACACCTTCGCTGTCGATCAGGAAGGTGCTGCGATCCACGCCCAGGTATTCCTTGCCGTACAGCTTCTTCAACTTGATCACATCAAACAGCTGGCAAACCGCTTCATCCTTGTCGCTGATCAGCTCGAAGGGGAATTCCTGCTTGCCCTTGAAGTTTTCGTGGGACTTCACGCTGTCTCGCGACACGCCGAACACTTCGGTGTTGGCTGCCTTGAATGCTGCATATTGGTCGCGAAAGCCCTGGCCTTCGGTGGTGCAGCCTGGCGTGCTGTCCTTCGGGTAGAAGTAGATCACCACTTGCTTGCCCTTGAGGGCGGCGAGGCTGAAGGTCTGGCCGCTGGTGGCCTGGGCTTCGAAATCGGCTACGGGTTTGTCGATGACTACTGCCATGAAAACTTCCTTACATTGGGTTCTGTGGGCGCCATGGCTCGATCAAGGCGTCGAGGTTCAGGGCATCGGCGAAATCCAGGAACTGATCGCGCAGCCAGCTGATCTGCACGCCAGCCGGCAAGGTCACGGTAAAGGTGGCGTTCAACATGGTGCCGCCGGTTTGCGGAGCCTGGTAGGTGTCGCAGGTCAGGTTCTCCAACTCGACGTTATGGTCGATGAAGAACTGGCATAGCTCGTTGACGATGTCCGAGCGGTAGGCCGAACTGACATACGCCACATACGGCAGGGCCTGGGGACGATTCTCCAGGGCCGCACTGCGCACTACATTGACGGTGAAGTCATGCTTCTTGGCCAGGCCCGGCAGGCCGGTTTCCAGGCGCGCCAGGGCATCCCAGGTGCCGGAGATCTGCAGGACCAGCGCGCTGCACTCGCCATGGCGGGTCAGGCGGGAGGTCACGACGGCGCAGCGGTTTTCATGGCTGGCGCGGCACAGGACGTTGGTCAGCTCCATGGGGTTGGCGCCGAGGGCACTGATAACAAGGAATTGTTCGCGAACTGTGGGGGTGGACATGCAGCCTTCCTAAAACGATGAGCGGTCGATACTGTGAGGGCCGTATCGATCAAAGGATGAAGGGTAGCGAAAACCGCCGCCAAGGGATAGGAGGTGGCGTTTTCATTGCGTGATCGGTCTGATTTCAGCGTGATTCAAGGCCTGCTTTTTCCCAATGATGGCATTGCCCGTCGTTTAGTTGCGCCAGAACGCATCCTCAGGCGGTACTTCGCTTGTGCAAGCATCTTGGCGCCAGTACCATTACGGCTCTCTTTTTCCGGCAGGAGCGGTTGCATGATTGCGGGCAGTATGGTGGCACTGGTCACACCCATGGATGCACAAGGTCATCTCGACTGGGACAGCCTGGGCAAACTGGTGGACTTCCACCTGCAAGAAGGCACCAATGCCATCGTGGCGGTCGGCACCACAGGTGAATCGGCCACCCTCGATGTGGAAGAACACATTCAGGTGATCGAATTCGTGGTCAAGCGGGTCGCGGGTCGTATTGCCGTGATCGCCGGTACCGGCGCCAACTCCACGCGTGAAGCGATCGAGCTGACCAAAAACGCCAAGAAGGCCGGTGCCGATGCCTGCCTGCTGGTGACGCCCTACTACAACAAGCCGACCCAGGAAGGCCTGTACCAGCACTTCCGCGCCATTGCCGAAGCGGTCGACATCCCGCAGATCCTCTATAACGTGCCGGGTCGTACCGCCTGCGATATGAAGGCCGACACCGTGATCCGCCTGTCCACCGTGCCGAACATCATCGGTATCAAGGAAGCCACCGGCGACCTGCAGCGCGCCAAGGACATCCTGGCCGGCGTGAGCAGCGATTTCCTGGTGTATTCCGGTGACGACGCCACCGCTGTCGAGCTGATCCTGTTGGGCGGCAAAGGCAACATCTCCGTGACCGCCAACGTGGTCCCGCGTGCCATGAGCCAAATGTGCGCCGCCGCCATTGCCGGCGACGCCGTCACCGCCCGCGCGATCCACGAGAAGCTGATGCCGCTCAACAAGACACTGTTTATCGAATCCAACCCTATTCCCGTGAAATGGGCACTGACTGAAATGGGCATGATGCCGGACGGTATCCGTCTGCCGCTCACCCGTCTCAGCGACGCCTGTCACGAACCGCTGCGACAGGCCCTGCGCCAGTCCGGCGTCCTGGTTTAATTGAGGAAGCACTACGCATGAAGCGATTGGCCGGACTTTCCGCACTTGCCTTGATTATCTCCAGCACCAGTGGCTGCGGTTGGATCTGGGGCCCGGAAGGCTACTTCCGTGACCGCGGCAGCGATTACCTGGAAGCACAACCCACCAAACCGATGGAATTGCCGCCAGGCGTCAACGTCGCCAAGCGCCTTGACCCGTTGCTGCCCATTCCGCGCAACGTCGCCGACGACACCACCAAGGGTGAGTACGTGGTGCCGCGTCCACAGCCGATCTCGGCCGTGGCGGATGCCAGTGACTACAGCCTGCAGAAAAGCGGCGACTCTCGCTGGATCGTGGCTCAGCGCCCACCTGCCGAAGTCTGGCCGGTGGCCGTGCAGTTCTTCCAGGACAACGGTTTCCGCATCGACGAGCAACGCCCGCAGACCGGCGAGTTCACCACTGCATGGCAGCAGGGCAGCGAACTGTCCGCCACCATGGCCAAGCGCTTGCAGGCCGGTGGCGTCGCCGCTGACAGCGAAGCCCGCGTGCGTGTACGCATCGAGCCAGGCGTGCAGCGTAATACCAGTGAAGTCTACGTAGTCAGCGCCGAGCGTCCTGCCGGCAGCACCGCCAACGTTGATTTCACCAACCGTTCGGTCAACACCGGTGTCGACTCGGCGCTGGTCGACGAGATGCTGGCGAGCATGAGCCGTATTTCCGAGAAGGGCGGTTCGGTTTCCCTGCTCGCCGCACGTGATTACGACACCCCGAGCCGCGTCAGCCTCACCGAGGACGGCAGCGGCAACGTGGTGCTCAACCTGGGTGAAGACCTCGACCGTGCCTGGGCCAGTGTTGGCCGCGCGTTGGAGCAGGGCCCTTGGCGTGTTGAAGACATCAACCGCAGCCTGGGCCTGTACTACATCAACGTGGCCGAGAAGGCCGAGCGTAAGGATGAAGAGCCTGGTTTCTTCGGCAAGCTGTTCGGCAGCAAGCCGACCAAGGAAGAAATCGAGACCCGTGCCGAGCGTTACCAGGTTCGCCTGAGCAAGGTTGGCGAGAGCGTGCAGGTCACCGTCGAGAAGAACATCAATACCGTTGCGCCGGCTGAAACAGCGCGCAAAGTGTTGGGCGTGATTCAAGACAACCTGGGCTGATCCGGTGCGTTTTGCCGTTCTCGGCAGCGGTAGCCAAGGGAACGGTACGCTGGTCGCCCACGACGATACGTACGTGCTGGTGGATTGTGGTTTCTCGCTACGAGAAACCGAGCGGCGCCTGCTGCGCCTGGGGGTTCACCCCGCGCAGCTGAGCGCGATTCTGGTGACCCACGAACATGCCGACCACGTGCATGGCGTGGGTTTGCTGTCTCGGCGCTACAATATTCCGGTGTACCTCAGTCGCGGTACCTTGCGCGGGATGCGCAAACCCATTGAACCCGCAGGTTTCCTGGCCGGCGGCGAGCAGCTGCAAATCGGAGCCTTGAGCGTCGAAGTGATTGCCGTGGCGCACGACGCCCAGGAACCGACGCAGTATGTATTCAGTGATGGTGAACGGCGCTTCGGCGTACTGACCGACCTGGGCTCCTATTGCGCCAAGGTGCTGGACGGCTACCGGAACCTCGATGCCTTGATGATCGAGTCCAACCACTGCCGAGAGCTGCTGGCTCGCGGCCATTACCCCTACTTTCTCAAGCAGCGGGTAGGCGGCGAACTGGGACATTTGAACAACCACCAGGCGGCGTACCTGGTGTATGAGTTGGGCTGGCAAGACTTGCAACACCTGGTCCTGGCCCACCTGAGCAGCAAGAACAACCTGCCGCAGCTGGCCCGGCAATGTTTTGTCGACACCCTCGGGTGTGACCCGGACTGGCTGCAACTGGCCGATCAAGATTCAGGGCTCGACTGGCGACACATCGCCTAGCCCACCATTTAGCAAGCGGAGCCCATCATGGAAAAACGTGAAGAACTCTACCGCGGCAAAGCCAAGTCGGTGTACAAGACCGACGACGCCAACCGCCTGATCCTGCTGTTTCGCAACGACACCTCGGCGTTCGACGGCAAGCGCATCGAACAGCTCGATCGCAAAGGCATGGTGAACAACAAGTTCAACGCCTTCATCATGCAAAAGCTCGAAGCGGCCGGCATTCCGACCCAGTTCGACAAGCTGCTGGGCGACAACGAGTGCCTGGTCAAGAAACTCGACATGATCCCGGTTGAATGCGTCGTGCGTAACTACGCCGCTGGCAGCCTGGTCAAGCGCCTGGGCGTGGAAGAGGGCCTCAAGCTCAATCCCTA
The DNA here is from genome assembly GCF_002563895.1 of Pseudomonas lurida. Lineage (NCBI taxonomy): Bacteria > Pseudomonadati > Pseudomonadota > Gammaproteobacteria > Pseudomonadales > Pseudomonadaceae > Pseudomonas > Pseudomonas lurida. The sequence continues at coordinate 1,636,272 of NZ_PDJB01000001.1, forward strand.
CACCTTCGAGCTGTTCCTGAAGGACGACGCCAAGGGTGACCCGTTCATCAACGAATCCCACGTCGTGGCGTTCGGCTGGGGCACCGCTGAGCAACTGGCGCGCATGAAGGAGTTGTCCCTCAAGGTCAACGACGTGCTGAGCAAGCTGTTCGACGATGCAGGCCTGCTGCTGGTGGACTTCAAGCTTGAGTTTGGCGTATTCCACGACGGCTCCATCGTCCTGGGCGACGAGTTCAGCCCGGACGGCTGCCGCCTGTGGGACAAGGACACCAAGAAGAAGATGGACAAAGACCGCTTCCGCCAGGGCCTCGGTGACGTCATCGAAGCCTATGAAGAAGTCGCCAATCGTCTCGGCGTACCGCTTTAATCGACGCAAGCATCTGATAGCACGGAAAAAATCGCTTCGGCGCTTTGCATCCACTAATCATGCTGTTATGATGCGCGCCGTTGGAGAGATGCCAGAGTGGCCGAATGGGACGGATTCGAAATCCGTTGTACCTTCACCGGTACCTAGGGTTCGAATCCCTATCTCTCCGCCATTACACAGAAAAAGCCCCGTAGCTGAACAAGCTACGGGGCTTTTTCGTTTCTGGGGATAAACCCTAAACCACAAACTTCGCAATCATCGTATTGAGATCCACCGCCAAGCGCGAAAGCTCCTGGCTGGCTGCAGTCGTCTGGTTCGCACCGGCGGCAGTCTGGGCCGACAGGTCACGGATATTGGTCAGGTTGCGATCCACCTCCCGGGCCACTTGGGCCTGTTCCTCGGAGGCGCTGGCGATGATCAGGTTGCCTTCGGTGATTCGGGTGATTGCATGGGTGATCTGCTCCAGTGACTCTCCCGCACTGTGGGCCACGGTCAGTGTCGAGCGTGCGCGTTCATTGCTGCTGTGCATCGCCGAGACCGCTTGGGTCGAGCCTTTTTGCACGCCGCTGACCATCTGTTCGATTTCCTGGGTCGACTGCTGGGTTCGATGGGCCAGCGCGCGGACTTCGTCGGCCACCACGGCGAAACCACGACCCGCCTCACCGGCGCGGGCGGCCTCGATGGCTGCGTTCAGGGCCAGCAGGTTGGTTTGTTCGGCAATGGCACGGATCACGTCCAAAACCTTGGTGATGTCCTGGACGCTATCGGCCAGGCTCTGGATTTCCCCGGTTGCCGACGTCACTTCTTCGGCCAGCAGCGAAATCGACGCGACGGTGTCCATGACATGGCTGTGGCCGTTGCCTGCCAGGGTGTCACCGTCGCGTGAGGCATCGGCGGTGCTGAACGTGAAATCGGTGGTGGACTTGGCGGACGTTGCCCGGCGCAATAATCTGATTTGATGCGGTATGAAGTGCGACCTACATTAAGATCGCGCCTGTCTTACACATTTCCAAAACGTTGCGCACAGGCCCCGCATTGCGACCCTCCAGGGAACTCATTATCTTTCGGTCTCGACGATTTCTAAGGTAGAAATCACTGCACCGCAAAGGAAATGCACCATGAGCACGAACACTAAAAAAACCTCCAGCACGATGGCCTCGTTGGCCGCAGAAACACTCAACAATCCGAATGCCTCGGCGATTGCCAAAAGCCTTGCAGCGTCCGCGTTGGCTCAGAGCGGTACTGACAAACAGACCGGTGCCGTGATGGAAGAGAAGGCGGGCAAGGTCCTAAGGAGCGGTCAATACCGTGAGGAGACTAATTCCCTTGCCGCGTCGGCGCTTTCCCAGGCCAATAAAGAACGCTGAAACCTGCGCCCCGTCATGAAAAAGCCCGGTGGCTGAGCAAGCCACCGGGCTTTTTGGTTTCCGAGCGGTTTATTTTTCGCGGCGCCCTGAAACAAAATTCCATCCCCGGCGAATAACTTTCCCTCCTGCGGTGTTCATCCCACAGACCACCCAGGGAACGCCCATGAACAGCCTATCCGACCGCTACGACCGCCTGACCCGCGCCTTTCACTGGCTGACCGCCGCAGTGGTGGTCTTCATGTTTGCCAGTGCCCATGTCTGGGAAAACCTGGCGAAGGGGACGCCGCTGCGCAAGGGGCTGCAGTCGGTGCATATCTCGTTGGGCATCGCCATGGCGCTGTTGATCGCCGCGCGCCTGCTTTGGCGGCTGTTCGGTGGCAAGCGCCTCAAGGCCGACAGTCACCCAGCGCTTAACCTGCTGGCAAAAATGGCGCATGGTTGCCTGTACCTGTTGTTGCTGGCGCAGATTGCGCTGGGGTTCCTGTATCGCTGGGCCCAGGGCGAGCCGTTCAACTTTTTCGGGCTGTTTTCCGTTCCCGCGCCTTTCGGGGTCGATCATGAGTGGCGGGGCACCCTGGGTGACCTGCACAACGACGTGGCGTGGGCGATTATCGTGCTGGCGGGGCTGCATGCCGGGGCTGCGCTGTGGCATCACTGCGTGATGCGCGACGGCACCTTGCGCCGCATGCTGCCCCGCCCGCGGAGTGCTTGGCAAAAATAACGTTTGCTGCTGTACCACCCTGTCGTTGCGGAGCAATACAACCATGAAGACTCACCCTCCATACCTGCTCAACCCTCACCGCGCGCTGTTGTTCGGTGCCTGCCTGGCGGCCGCGTTGTTGGCCGGGCAGGCACGTGCTTCGGGCGATGAATCGGCACCGCCCAAGCCCAACTGCCCCAAGGGCCAGGTCTGGGATACCAAGACCGGCAAGTGCGTGCTGCAAACCAGCAAGGCCACCTCGGATGCCGACCGCACCGATTACGCCTACCGCCTGGCCAAGGACGGGCGTTACACCGAAGCCCTGGCTCTGCTCGACACCCTGCAAAACCCGAACACCGCCAAGGCCTTGAACTATCGCGGCTACGCCACGCGCAAATTGGGTCGCACCGACGAAGGCATCGGCTACTACCTGCAATCCGTGGCGCTGGACCCCAATTACGCCCAGGTCCGTGAGTACCTCGGTGAAGCCTACGTGATCAAAGGGCGTATAGACCTGGCGCAGGAGCAGTTGCTGAAAATCAAAGCCCTGTGCAGCACCACCTGCGAAGAATATGAAGACCTCGCTGAAGCCATCGCTGCCGCACCACGGGTATGAAACCGGTGATTGAACGAGCAGGGGGCCGCCATCACCAGAGACGCTGAGTTTCGTCGCGAGCTAGGCCTGTTGTTGCCACGTTTATGGCGATACGGGCTGGTGTTGTCGCGGCAAAAGCATCTGGCCGAGGACCTGGTCCAGGCCACCTGTGTGCGCGCATTGGAGCGAACCGGGCAGTTCGCGGCAGGCACGCGGCTGGATCGCTGGTTGCTGGCGATCATGCACTCGATCTGGCTTAACGAACTGCGCTCGCAACGGGTGCGGCAGGGGCAGGGCTTCGTCGATGCTGAGCAAGCCTTGTCGTTCGATGGCGAAAGCCAGGCCCAGGACCAGGTGCTGGCCGCGCAAGTGATCAAGCGCGTCAACGGCCTGCCCGAAGCGCAACGGGAGACGGTGTTTCTGGCGTATGTCGAAGGGCTTTCCTATAAGGAAATTGCCGACGTCCTGCACATACCGGTGGGGACGGTGATGAGTCGGCTGGCGGCCGCACGCGCCAAGCTTGCCGAGGCGCCCCCCTCCAATCACCGAGCGGAAAAAACCAGCGGAGAACGACGATGACCGACCTTAATGCACCGTCCGACGAACTGCTGGTGGCGTATCTGGATGGCGAACTGGACGCTGATCAGTGTCGGTTTGTCGTCGACCAGCTCCACGCTCATCCCGCTGTGGCGGAGCGTCTGGCGGCATTGCAATGCGCTGATATGCCTTTCAAGGCCGCGTTTGAGGGGGTGCTGGATGAGGCTCCCACCGAACGCTTGAACGCAATGCTCAAGGCGCTGCCAGCGAGAGAACCGCCTGCCTTGAGTCGCCGGCGATTCCTGGCGGTGGCGGCGAGCTTTGCGGTGGCCGGCGTCGTTGCCGACCGCCTGTTCATGGCATGGCCCCATGCCGAGTCCGGCCAGGGCTGGCGTGCATCGGTCGCTGAATACATGGCCTTGTACACGCCCCAGACCCTGGAGAATCTAAGCGCCGATCGCGCTGCTCATGTCGCGCAACTGCGTTCTGTTGGCACTCAACTGGGCCTGCCATTGTCCCCAGACGCAGTGAGCCTGCCCGGTGCCGAGTTCCGGCGCGCGCAGATCCTCAACTATGACGGCGTACTGATCGGCCAGTTGACCTACCTGGACCCGCGCCACGGTCCACTGGCGCTGTGCATTACCGCGAGCCAAAAGGGCCCGGCGGGCTTGGCGACTGAGCAGCGGCGGGGGATGAATGTGGTGTATTGGTCCAATGCGTCCCATGGTTTCATGTTGATCGGCAGGAACCCTTTCGACGATTTACAGATCATGGCGCGCAGTGCAGAGGAACGCCTACTGGGCTAACCGTGCCCTGAAGCTATCGATAAACACGCGTTCTGCCCGGCTCATCTTTTGCTCCCGATTCCACAGCAGATAAATGTCCACATCCGCGATGCCTTCATCCGGCGGCAGCCGCCACAGCAAGCCGTTTTTCACATCGTCCGCCACCACATGAATCGGCAAGCAGCCCAGGCCAAACCCGGCGATCACCAGCCGCCGCACTTCTTCCAGGCTGGATGACGACGCCACGATGCGCCCACTGAAGCCCTGTTGGTCGCGAAATATGGTCAGCGGCGAGAGCATCCCGCCGATTTGATCGCTGGTGAAACTCACGAAGTTTTCCGACTGCAAGTCGCCCTCGGCCAGGGCGCTGCGACCAAACAGCGGGTGGTGGCGCCCGCAAAAGAAAGCATAACGTTGGCGCAGGAACAGGTGCTGTTCCAGGCGCGGTTGTGGCCGGCGATTGAGGCTCAGCCCCAGGGTCGCCGTTTTTTCGAGAAGGGCGGCGACGATGTCGGAGCTGCGCATTACCTCGACATCCAGATCCACCCGCGGATGTTCGCGGTGAAAGCCTGCGAGAAAGTCATCGAACAGGTCGGAATTGATGCGACTGATCGTCAGCAAGCGCACTTTGCCAATGACCTCGTCGCCCGGTTTTTGCAGCGCGTTGCTCATCTGCGATACCTGGCCGTACATCTCGCCGGCGATGGCGAAAATCTGTTCGCCAGCTTCGGTGAGCACAAAACGCGGACCACGGCGCACGATAAGTTGGCAATCGAGTTGTTCTTCAAGACGCTTCAGGGCCTGGCTGATCGCCGGTTGGGTCAGGTGCAGGCGGGCGGCGGCGCGACTGATGCTCAACTCCTGGCCGATCACGCGAAAGGTGCGCAGCAGGTTCCAGTCCAGGCGGTCGTTGAGCAGCGGGTGAACGTCGCGGCGAAACTCAGGCATGCTCGGGCTCGATAATAAGCAGGATTTATAATTAGAATAATAAATAGAAAATTGACTAATCATAGCCCCGAGACAAAAAATCCTCCTGACAAGCGCCTTCAGAGCGCACGCGTTTGACCCTTCTCCTGCCAAAAAAATAACCAAAGGAGCCAGCCCCATGAAGCCATCCGCTTCGCCCCAGCCCCGCCGTGCTGCGGCCGCCGCTTTCATCGGCACCATGATCGAGTGGTACGACTTTTACATCTATGCCACCGCCGCCGCGCTGGTATTTGGCCAACTGTTTTTCCCCTCCGAAGACAAGCTGTTCAGCACCATGGCCGCGTTCGGCACGTTTGCCGTGGGCTTCTTCGCGCGGCCGTTGGGCGGCATTGTGTTCGGGCATATCGGCGACCGGATCGGGCGCAAGAAATCCCTGGTGATCACCCTGGTGATGATGGGGGTGGTCACCGTGTGCATCGGCTTGTTGCCGACCTACGCCCAGATCGGCGCCGCGGCACCGGTGCTGCTGATCCTGCTGCGCGTCGTGCAGGGCATTGCCGTCGGCGGCGAGTGGGGCGGGGCGGTGTTGATGGCGGGCGAGCATGCGCCGAAAGGTCGGCGTAACTTCTTTGCATCCTTCGCGCAATTGGGCAGCCCGGCGGGGTTGATCCTGTCGTTGCTCGCCTTCAGTGCGGTCACTCGTTTACCGGAAGACCAATTGCTCAGCTGGGGCTGGCGCGTGCCGTTCCTTGCCAGCGCCTTGCTGTTGGTGGTGGGCCTGGCGATTCGCCTGGGCGTAAATGAGTCGCCTGAATTCCTCGAAGACAAAGCCCTGGCGGAAAAAGCGCGAGCGATCAAGAAAGACCAAGCCCCAGTGATCGAAGTGCTGAAAACCGCCTGGCGCCCGCTGTTGCTGTGCATCGGCGCGAACACCCTGGGCATCGCCGGCGTGTATTTCACCAATACCTTCATGATTGCCTACAGCACTCAGCAATTGGGCTTGCCGCGTTCGTTGATTCTGGAGTGCCTGTTTTTCGTGGCCATCATTCAGTTCTGCGTCCAGCCCCTGGCCGCGTGGGTGGCGGAGAAAGTCGGTGCCACGCGCTTCCTGTGTGCGATGACGGTATTGGCAATGGCGTCGCCTTACCCGATGTTCGTGCTGGTGAGCAGTGGCCAGGCGCCGTTGATCATCCTTGGCATCGCCCTGGCGGTGGTGTGCATGGCCTCCTTTTATGCCGTGATCGCCGGGTTTGTCAGTGGCCTGTTTGAAACCCGCGTGCGCTACACGGCGATCTCCCTGGCGTATCAGGTCTGCGGTGCGCTGGCGGGTGGGCTCACGCCGTTGATCGGCACGTGGCTGGCCCATGAATACCAGGGCCAATGGTGGCCGATGGCAGTGTTCTACAGCCTGATCGCGGCGGTCTCGCTGGTGTGCGTACTGGCGTTGTCGCGCCGCCACGCCATCGCTCACCGTCATGAGATGGCCCATAGTGTTTGATGGAGCGTGTGCAATGTTGAAGATCAATGGCGAGCGCCTGTGGGCCAGCCTGATGGCCATGGCCGAGATTGGCGCCACGGCCCGCGGCGGCAGTTGCCGCCTGGCGCTGAGCGCTGAAGATAAAAGCGGTCGAGAACTGTTCAGCCACTGGTGCGACGCTGCCGGGCTGACGTTGAGCGTGGATGCCATCGGCAATCTGTTCGCTCGGCGTGCCGGCACGGATAAGGACGCGGCACCGGTCATGATCGGCAGCCACCTCGACACCCAACCCGAAGGCGGGCGCTTTGATGGTGTCTACGGTGTACTCGCCGGCCTGGAAGTGATCCGCAGCCTCGACGACCACGGTATCCAGACGCGCAAACCCTTGGAAATCGCCGTATGGACCAACGAGGAGGGCGCGCGTTTCACCCCGGCCATGCTCGGCTCGGCGGTGTTCACCGGCACCCTGGCGCTGGACGAGGCCCTGGCCACGGCCGATGTCAATGGCATCCGCGTGGCCGAGGCATTGCGCGCCACGGGGTATAACGGTTCGCGCCCATTGGGCGGCGCAGTGGATGCGTATTTTGAAGCGCATATCGAGCAGGGCCCGATCCTTGAGGACAATGCCAAGAGCATTGGCGTGGTCACCGGTGGCCAGGCGATTCGCTGGTTGGATGTGCGCGTCGACGGCATGGCCGCCCACGCCGGTACGACGCCGATGGCGTTGCGTAAAGATGCGCTGTATGGCGCCGCGCAAATGATCCAGGCGCTGGAGGCACTGGCGGCGGATTTTGCCCCGCAAGGCCTGACCACCGTCGGCGAATTGAACATCGCCAAATCATCGCGCAATACCATTCCAGGATTGTTGACCTTCACCGTCGACCTGCGTCATCACCGCGACAGCGAGATCGACGCCATGGAGCAACAGGTACGCCAGCGGTTACACGCCATCGCCGAACAGCGTGGCCTGAGCGTGACTGTCAGCCCCCACTGGGTCAGCCCCGCCACGCCATTCGACAGTGAGTGTGTCGCGTGCGTGCAAACCTCGGTGGACGCCCTGGGCTACAGCCAGCAACGCATCGTCAGTGGCGCCGGCCACGATGCCATCCACCTGGCGCGCTACTGTCCGACGGCGATGATCTTTATCCCGTGCGTGGGCGGCCTCAGCCACAACGAGGCCGAAGACGTGTTGCCCGAGGACGTGCGCCAGGGCACCGATGTATTGCTCAACGCCGTGTTGAAACGCGCCGGCCAGGTTCAGTAAGGAGAATTTTAATGCGTACGTTTTTCCACCCCGAACAACTCCTGCACCATCCGCGCAGCTACTACTCCCGTGGGCAGATGCGCACGCCACAGGAAGTCCCGGAGCGCGCCCGCAACCTGTTGCTGGCCGCACAGACCCTGGGCTTCGACATCCAGCAACCGCAGGATTTTGGCCTCGACCCGCTGCTGGCCATCCACGGCGCGCTGTACCTGACCTTCCTCCAGGAAGCCCATCAGCGCTGGAAAGAAATCCCCGAAGAGTGGGGTGACGAAGTCATGTCCAACATCTTCGTACGTGAACCCAACGCCTTGCGCGGCATCCTCGCCCAGGCTGCGCGCTACCTGGCGGACGGCAGTTGCCCCGTTGGCGAGCTCACCTGGCGCTCGGCCTACTGGTCGGCCCAGAGCGCGGTCGCGGCCGCCAGGACTATTCTTGACGGCGCCCCGGCTGCCTACGCACTGTGCCGCCCACCTGGGCATCACGCGCGATACGACGCTGCCGGCGGGTTCTGTTACATCAACAACGCGGCCGTTGCGGCGCAAGCCCTGCGCCAAGGCTTCCAGCGCGTCGCGGTGCTCGACACCGACATGCACCACGGGCAAGGCGTCCAGGAGATCTTCTACGACCGCGACGACGTGCTGTATGTGTCGATCCATGGCGACCCGACCAACTTCTATCCTGGCGTGGCCGGCTTCGCCGAGGAGCGCGGACGTGCGGCGGGTGAAGGCTTCAATCTCAACCTGCCGATGCCCCACGGCGCCAGCGAGGCGGTGTTCTTCGAAAACCTGCAACGGGCCCTGGCGGCGGTGAAAGACTTCTCGGCGGATGTGCTGGTGCTGTCGCTGGGTTTCGATATCTACGAACTGGACCCCCAGAGCAAGGTTGCGGTAACGCGCGATGGGTTTGCGCGTTTGGGCGCGTGCATTCGAGGGCTGGGGCTGCCGTGTGTGATCGTGCAGGAAGGTGGCTATCACCTGGAAACGCTGGACAGCAATGCGCAGGCGTTTTTCAGTAGCCCGCAGGCTTGGCAGAATTAAACCGGCTGCTGTTGCAGGGGGGCTGTCCTGTAAGCAATGGGCGGCAGCGTTATCAGCGTAGTCTGGCTCCGGTACGCATGGCGCCTCATCGGCTCCCATACGATAATGCTCGCCACCCCGACCACTTTGGCCTTCCTACCGTGATCATCAACTTCGACCTCAACGACCTCCAGGCTTTCCGTGCCGTGGTAGACAAGGGCAGTTTCCGTGGTGCCGCCGAGGCCATCCGCATCTCGCAACCGGCCCTGAGCCGGCGGATCGAAAAGCTCGAGACTGCCCTCGACGTCAAGCTGTTCGAGCGCACCACCCGGCGCGTCAGCCTGACCATGGTCGGCCGCGCGTTCCTGCCGCAGGTCGAACGCATGCTCGACGACCTCGACGTGGCGCTGATGGGCATCAGTAACGTCGCGTCCACGCGCATGGGCAATGTCACCATCGCCTGCGTGCCGTCGACCGCGTATTACTTCATGCCCCACGTGATCTCCGAATTCCACAAGCTGTACCCGAAGATTCGCCTGCGGGTGCTGGATGCCAGTGCCGGCGAGGTGTGCAATGCGGTGGAAAGTGGCGAGGCGGATTTTGGCGTGAGTTTCAGCGGCAGCCTGGCCGATGAAGTGGAGTTCGAACTGCTGTTGCAAGAGCGCTATGTACTGGCGTGTCGCCGTGACCACCCGTTGGCCCAACGCGACAGCGTGACCTGGGTCGAGGCCTATGAGCACGACTACATCACCGTCGACAAAACCTCTGGCAACCGTTTCCTGCTCGACCAGGCCTTGCGCGGTGTGCGGGTGAAAAAGCCGAGTATTTGCGAGACGCACCACGTGACCACGATGATCGGGCTGGTGGAGGCGGGGTTGGGGGTCGCGATGGTGCCGTCGATTGCCATGCCCGCCATTGAACACCCGATTCTGGTGAGTGTGCCGCTGGTGGAGCCGCAGGTGATGCGCAATGTGGGCTTGATCAAGCGCCGCGGGCGGACGTTGCCACCGGCGGCGCTGGAGTTGGAGCGGTTAGTGCGGGAGATGCCGTTTCGCTCAGCGTGACACCGAGTCCAGGCCGGTGGATTGCACCACCGGTTGCGCTTCGGGCGAGGCCAGGTAATGCAGCAGCGCCTTGGCCTGCTCCGGGTGCTGGGCGTTGACCGGAATGCCAGCGGCAAAGCGCGTCACCGATTGCACGTCTTCCGGGATCTTGCCGACGTAGGTCACACCCGGCACCGGCAACAATTCCGCCACCTGCTGCAGGCCCACTTCGTAGTCACCCTTGGCGACCTGCTCGGCCACCGGGAGGCGTTCGATCATGGTGCCCTTGGCGGGCATGCCGAGCTTTTTGAACAGCTCTTTCTCGACATACACACCGCTGGCACTGTCCGAATACGCCACGGACTTGGCCTTGCTCAGCACGGCTTTGAGCTCGGCATCAGTCCCGATGGCAGGCTTTGCTGCACCTTCTTTCACTACCAGGCCGATGCGCGAATCCGCGAGCTCCACGCGGGAGGCCGGGTCGACCTTGCCCTGCTTGATCAGCTCATCCAGGGCGTAGCCGACCATGATCACCACGTCGGCATGTTCGCCACGGGCCAGGCGGTTGGGAATCGCTTCCGGCGCCTTGCCCATGGAGGGGCCGAGAATGGTGTCGAGGCTGTCACCGCTTTGCTTGGCGTACTGCGGGCCGAGCAATTTATACGCGGCGGTGAAGCCGCCAGAGGTCATCACTTTGAGCTGTTCGGCCTGGGCCGTCAGCGCCAGCGCGCCGAGGGCCAGGCCCGTCAGGGTCTTGAACAGTGCCTTCATTGCGCGGCCCCCTGCATGACCTGCCCGCGAGCGTTGGCGCGGCGATACAGCGCCAGGGTCGAGCACAACGCGCACAGCGCAGCGAACATCATCCAGTAGGCCGGCGAGGCCTTGTCTTCGGTGATGTGAATGAACCAGGTCGAGATCGCCGGGGTGAAGCCGCCGAAGATCGCGGTCGCCAGGCTGTAGGCCAGGGAGAACCCTGCCACGCGCACTTCCACGGGCATGATCTCGGTAAGCGCCGGGATCATTGCGCCGTTATACATGCCGTAGAGGAAGGAGAACCACAACAGGGTTTCCAGCATATGGCCGAAGCTTGGCGCATTCACCACGTAGGACAGCGCTGGATAAGCGGTGAGGACGGTCAGTGCGGTCATGGCGATCAGCACCGGCTTGCGGCCGAAACGATCACTCAAGGTACCGCCGATCGGCAGCCAGACAAAGTTCGACACCGCCACCAGCAGGGTTACCAGCAGTGCATCGGAAGTGCTCAGTTGCAGCACGGTCTTGCCGAAGGTCGGCGCGTACACAGTGATCAGGTAGAACGCGGTGGTGGTCATCGCCACCATCAGCATGCCGCCAATCACCACGGTCCAGTTTTTCACCAGGGTCGCCAGCACTTCGCGCATGGTCGGCCGATGCTTGCGGTTGGCGAACTCCTCGGTCTCCTGCAGGTTGCGACGCAGGAAGAAGATGAACGGGATGATCACGCAGCCGATGGCAAACGGAATGCGCCAGCCCCAATCGGCCACTACGGCCGGTTCCATCCACACGTTCAGGCCATAACCCAGCGCGGCGGCGACCACGATGGAGATCTGTTGGCTGCCCGATTGCCAACTGGTGTAGAAGCCTTTGCGGCCTGGGGTGGCCATTTCAGACAGGTACACCGACACACCGCCCAGTTCTGCACCGGCAGAGAAGCCCTGCAAAAGGCGGCCCAGCAGCACCAGCAAGGGCGCCCACAGGCCAATAGTGTGATAACCGGGCACCAGCACGATCAGCAGCGTGCCGCTGGCCATGATCGAGAGCGTCACGATCAGCCCTTTGCGACGACCGACGTCATCGATGTAGGCACCCAGGATGATCGCGCCCAACGGACGCATCAGGAAGCCTGCGCCGAATACGGCGAAGGTCATCATTAATGACGCAAACTCATTAGCGGCAGGGAAGAACGCGGCAGCGATGTAGGTGGCGTAGAAACCGAACAGAAAGAAGTCGAACTGTTCGAGGAAGTTGCCCGAAGTAACGCGGAATACCGCACCCACTTTCGAACGGGCAGAGTCGGGCCGGGAAGGGCTAGTCATGGTTTTGTGTCTCCAGCGTTCTTTTTAAAGTGCTTGTTTCGCCTAAGACTTCGAATAGTGGCTGACACATTTAGAAATGATAAGTGACAAATTTGGATAGATTGATGTTCATTGGCTATCAATCGGCGGTGCAGTCCAAAATGTCTTCGCTGTTCTATGCTTGCAAAGTGACCAATTCTTACGGATGGGAGGTGGCAATGGCTGACCAACACACACCGCAGGACGCACCGGAGCGCGAGCGACCCCGGCGGCAGGAGGAAGAAAAACCGCAGACCTGGAAGCATCCCGATGACGGGACGGAGCTGTCCGAGCGCGACCAGAAACGTCCGCTCAAGCCCTGACCTCAAGCTCAACACCACCCCACTGTGGGAGCGGGCTTGCCCGCGAATGCGGTGTGTCAGTCAACCAATGTGTCGGCTGATCCACTGCTTTCGCGGGCAAGCCCGCTCCCACAATTGTTGTGCGCGCGCATCCGTCTGGGAAACTATTTGACATATTTGATTTGTGATCACATATTGAGGCCATAAGAACGACAACACAGGTTTTGCCTCATGACAGATGGTCCGCTCCTCCTGCCTACCCTGCGCCAGGTGTCCCGCGATACCTTGCAAGACCAGGTCTATCGCCAGATCCGCGAAGCGCTGATGAGTGGGCGCTTCCAGCCCGGCCAGAAACTCACCATCCGCGGCCTTGCCGAAGCACTGGGTTCCAGCCCCATGCCGGTGCGCGAAGCGCTGCAGCGCCTCAGCGCCGAAAACGCTTTTGAAGTCACCGAAACCTCTCGACTGCGCGTGCGCCTGATGACGGTCGAACGTCTGCGCGAAATCCGTGATGCACGGGTCGCACTCGAAGGTTTGCTGGCGGAAAAAGCCGTGCTGCGCCTGCAAAAAGCCGACCTCGATGAAATCACCGACCTGTGCCAGCAGATGCAGCACGCCGCTGACGAAGTCGACGTGTCCCGCTACCTGTGGACCAACTTTGCCTTCCACCGGCGCATCTACGCCGTGGCCCAAGCCGAATTGACCATGGCCGCCGTGGAAAACTTCTGGCTGCACATGGGCCCGTGCTTTGCGCTGGTCGCCCCGGATAAAGCTCACCTGCAACGCTCGATGGAGGCGCACACGCGCATCGTTGAAGCGCTGGCTGCCCGTGATGGCGCCGGCGCACGCGCCGCGGTGACCGATGACATCATGCAGGCCGCCGACTCCCTGGCGCGCCTGCTCGTCAAGAACGACCGTACGCGGTCGTCTGCTTCAGGAGGTAAACGTGCATGAGTGTCCTACAACGGTTGCAGCCCTATCCTGGGTTACGTGTGTTGATTTCCGGCGGGGCTGCCGGCATCGGTGAAGTGCTGGCGGCGGCGTATCTGGAAGCCGGTGCCCAGGTGCATGTGTGTGATGTGAGCGAGCCGGCCCTGGCCGCGTTTCGCGACAAATACCCAGGCACCGTCGCCACCCGTGCCGACGTCAGCGATGCCGCGCAGATCGAGGCGGTGTTCAAGGTGCAGCACGAGCATTTCGGTGGCCTCGATGTGCTGGTCAACAACGCCGGGATTGCCGGGCCCACCGGCGGCATTGACGCGATCAGCGACGCGGAGTGGCAAGCCACCATCACGGTCAATCTCACCGCGCAATACCGGTTTGCCCACCACGCGGTGCCGATGCTCAAGGCATCGTCCCACGGCCATCTGCTGCATATCGCCTCGGTGGCGGGGCGCTTGGGCTACGCGTGGCGCACGCCGTATGCGGCGACCAAATGGGCGATTGTCGGCTTGATGAAGTCCTTGGCGTCGGAGTTGGGCGAGAGTGATATTCGCGTCAACGCCTTGTTGCCCGGCATCGTCGAAGGCCCGCGCATGGACGGCGTGATTCGCGCCCGTGCCGAACAGGTCGGCGTACCCGAAGCCGAGATGCGCCAGGAATACCTCAACAAGATTTCCCTCAAGCGCATGGTCACCGCCGAAGACGTGGCAGCCATGGCTCTGTTCCTCTGTTCGCCCGCCGCGCGCAACGTGACCGGCCAGGCGATCAGCGTCGACGGTAACGTCGAGTACCTGTAAGTCACGCAAGACCACATCGCGCTGTACCCAGGATTTTTTTCATAAGAATAAAAGCCGGAGATTCGTCATGCCCAAAAATCGTCCTGTCATCATCACCTGTGCCGTTACCGGTGCGATCCATACGCCGTCGATGTCGCCGCATCTGCCCATCACCGCGCAGGAAATTGCCGATGCCGCGATCGGTGCCGCCGAAGCCGGCGCCGCGATCGTCCACTTGCATGCCCGCGACCCGATTGACGGCCGTCCCAGCCAGGACCCGGCCTTGTTCGCCGAATTCCTGCCGCACATCAAGGCCGCCAGCGACGTGGTGATCAACATCACCACCGGTGGCGCACCGACCATGGGCGTGGAAGAGCGCCTGCAACCGGTGATGCAGTTCAAGCCGGAATTGGCCTCGCTGAACATGGGCTCGATGAACTTCGGCCTGTACGAAATGCTCAACCGCTTTACCGAGTTCAAGCACGACTGGGAGCGGCCATACCTGGAAGACAGTGACGACCGGATCTTCCGTAACACCTTCCGCGACATCACTCACATCCTCAATTCGTGCGCCGAGAACCGCACGCGTTTCGAGATCGAGTGCTACGACATCGGCCACCTGTACACCGCCGCGCACTTCCTGGAGCGCGGCCTGCTCAAGCCGCCGTTGTTCATCCAGTCGGTGTTCGGCCTGCGCGGCGGTATCGGCGGCCACCCGGAAGACCTGGCGCACATGCGTCGCACCGCCGACCGCCTGTTCGGCGACGACTATGTGTGGTCGATCCTCGGCGCCGGGCGTGGGCAGATTCCGCTGGCGACCATGGGCCTGTCGATGGGCAGCAACGCCCGTGTCGGCCTGGAAGATTCGCTGTGGGATGGCCCGGGTAAGCTGGCCGCGTCGAACGCCGACCAGGTACGGCGCATTCGCACGGTGATCGAAGCCCTCGGCCACCGGGTTGCCACGCCGGATGAAGCGCGGGAAATCCTCGGGCTCAAGGGGCGCGACCAGGTCAATTTCTAACCCGACAAACTGCCGCGTCAAGGCGCGGCCTGCATCCCGCACAACAACAATAAGGGGATCACACCATGCGTATCGAAGTGCTTGTCGACGTCAAGACCACCCTGGGCGAAGGCCCGGTGTGGGACGTCGAGCAACAACGCTTGTATTGGATCGACAGCGCCGACGGCCGCATCCTGCGCTGCACCGACGACGGCCGCGAACTGCGTGCGTGGGAGGTGGGCCAGAAGATCGGCTCCATGGCCCTGCGCCAGGCGGGCGAGTCGGCGATTGTCGCGCTGCAGAATGGCGTGCACACGCTCGACCTCGACAGCGGAGAGCTCGACCTGGTCATTGACCCGGAACCGCACCTGCCCGACAACCGCCTCAACGATGGCAAGGTCGACCGCCAGGGCCGCTTCATCTTCGGCTCCATGGACACGCAGGAAGACCACGCCAGCGCCAAGCTCTACCGCCTGGACGCCGACTTGAGCCTGCACACCCTGGACGAAGGCATCATTGTGTCCAACGGCCCGTGCTGGAGCCCGTCGGGAGAGACCTTCTACTTTTGCGACACCTGGTCCGGCGATATCTGGGCCTACGACTATGACCTCGCCACCGGCCATGTGAGCAACCGCCGCACCTTTGCCAAGGTCGATACCGCTGGCGGTGGCGCCGCCGACGGCTGCACCGTGGATGCCGAAGGCTGTCTGTGGCAAGCCTTGGTCTACGCCGGAAAACTGGTGCGCTACACCCCGGATGGCCAGGTCGACCGCATCATCCAGATGCCGGTGAAGAAGGTCACCAGCCTGACGTTTGGCGGGCCAAACCTGGACACCCTGTTTGTGACTTCCATGGCCAAGCCGCCACTGCCGCGTTTTCCGGCGGACGGCCAGCAGCGCGGAGCGCTGTTCGCCATTACCGGGTTGGGCGTGCAAGGAATAGCCGAGCGACGATTCGCCAGCTAGCGCGTGTGTGTGACAAGGCATATTCCTTCGCAACCTTGTGTCAGTGCGCGCCCTCGCGCGCCTGGAGAGGCCCATGGCAACTATAAAAAAAGCGTCGCTGCGCAGCATTCACCGGCATTCCTGGGTATCGCTGCTGGTCTGCTGGATGATCTGGATCCTCAACGCCTACGACCGTGAGATCGTGTTGCGCCTGGGGCCGACCATCTCCAAGCATTTCGATTTGTCCGCAGACCAATGGGGCACCGTCGCCACGGTGGTCATGCTGGCGCTGGCCCTGCTGGATATCCCCGGCTCGATGTGGAGCGACCGTTACGGTGGCGGCTGGAAACGGGCGCGCTTCCAGGTGCCGCTGGTACTGGGCTATACGGCGATCTCGTTCCTGTCCGGCTTCAAGGCGTTGAGCGGCAACCTTGCCACCTTTATTGCACTGCGTGTGGGCGTCAACCTCGGCGCCGGCTGGGGCGAGCCCGTGGGGGTGAGCAACACCGCCGAATGGTGGCCAGTGGAACGTCGCGGGTTTGCCCTGGGCGCGCACCACACCGGCTACCCGATTGGCGCCATGCTCAGTGGCATCGTCGCGAGTTTTGTCATCACGGTGTTTGGTGAGGAGAACTGGCGCTACGTGTTCTTCTTCGCCTTCGTGGTGGCGCTGCCGCTGATGATCTTCTGGGCGCGTTATTCGACCGCCGAACGCATCACCGCGCTGTACGTCGACATCGCCGCCAAAGGCATGACCCCTCCGGACAACGCCCCGGCCAGTTCGGTAAAAGGCGAGGCCTGGCGGACCTTTGTCGCGACCTTGCGCAACCGTAATATCGCCCTGACAGCGGGCAATACGATGCTCACCCAGGTGGTGTACATGGGCGTGAACATCGTGCTGCCGGCGTACCTCTACAACATCGCCGGGCTGTCGCTGGCCGAGTCGGCGGGGATGAGCGTGGTGTTCACCCTCACCGGCATTCTCGGGCAACTGGTGTGGCCGTCGCTGTCGGACATCATCGGCCGGCGCACCACCCTGATCATCTGTGGGCTATGGATGGCGGCGAGTGTCGGCGCGTTCTACTTCGCCAACACCCTGACATTGATCATCGTCGTGCAACTGCTGTTCGGCCTGGTGGCCAATGCGGTGTGGCCGATCTACTACGCGGTGGCCTGCGACTCGGCCGAGCCGTCGGCGACCTCCACCGCCAACGGCATCATCACCACGGCAATGTTCATCGGCGGCGGCCTGGCGCCGGTGCTGATGGGCAGCCTGATCGCCATGGGCGGCGGCTGGACCACGCTGCACGGCTACACCGTGTGTTTCTTCGTGATGGCCGGCTGCGCTTTGGGCGGCGCGCTGCTGCAACTGTTTTCCCATCGCCCCCAGGCGCTGGTTGTGCAACTCGACTCCTAGAACAACACCGATGCGCCCCCCAGCCCGGCTGGCGGGGCGCCAAGAGGAATTGCCGATGACTACCGCCACCCACGCCCGCGAGCCGCAGGCGTTGAACAAACTGATGTTCGTCAAGCTGATGCCCTTGCTGATCATCGCCTACATCCTGAGCTTCCTGGACCGCACCAACATCGCCCTGGCCAAGCATCACCTGGACGTCGACCTGGGCATTTCCGCCGCGGCCTACGGGTTGGGCGCGGGGCTGTTTTTCCTCACCTATGCGCTGTCGGAAATCCCCAGCAACCTGATCATGCACAAGGTCGGCGCACGGTTCTGGATTGCGCGGATCATGGTGACCTGGGGCCTGATCTCGGCGGCCATGGCCTTTGTACAGGGCGAGACTTCGTTCTACGTGCTGCGCCTGTTGCTGGGCATCGCCGAGGCCGGTCTGTTTCCCGGCGTGATGCTGTACCTGACCTACTGGTTCAACCGTGAACAACGGGCGCGCGCCACCGGGTACTTCCTGCTCGGGGTGTGCTTCGCCAACATCATCGGCGGCCCGGTGGGTGCCGCCTTGATGCGCATGGACGGTATGCTCGGCTGGCACGGCTGGCAGTGGATGTTCCTGCTGGAAGGCTTGCCCGCCGTGGCGTTTGCCTGGGTGGTGTGGCGCAAGTTGCCCGACCGCCCGAGCAAGGCCCCCTGGCTGTCGGCCGAGGAAGCACGAGGGATTGAACAGCGCATCGCCCTGGAAACCGAAGAGGGCGCAGGCGAGGGCGGTCACTCGTTGAAAAACTGGCTGACCCCACAAATCCTGCTGGCGATCTTTGTGTACTTTTGCCATCAGATCACCATTTACACCGTGATCTTTTTCCTGCCGAGCATCATCAGCAAGTACGGCGAGCTGAGCACCATGAGCGTTGGCCTGCTGACCTCCTTGCCGTGGATCGCGGCGGCACTGGGTGCGGTACTGATCCCGCGATTTGCCACAACGCCGGGACGCTGTCGTCGCCTGTTGATCACGGGGCTGCTGACCATGGCGCTGGGCCTGGCGATTGCCTCGGTGTCGGGGCCGGTGTTCAGCCTGCTGGGTTTTTGCCTGTCGGCGGTGATGTTCTTTGTGGTGCAGTCGATCATTTTTCTGTACCCGGCCTCGCGTCTCAAGGGCGTGGCGCTGGCGGGCGGGTTGGGTTTCGTCAACGCTTGCGGGCTGTTGGGCGGGTTTGTCGGGCCTTCGGTAATGGGCGCGATCGAGATGAGCACCGGCAATGCGATGAACGGCTTGAAAGTCATTGCGCTGGTGCTGGTAGTGGCCGCCCTGGCCGCGTTGCGTCTGCGCCAAGGCCAGGAGGAGGCTCAGACCAGCAGCGAAGTCGGAAACCCGGAAGCCAGCACCAGGTAGGCCACGACCGCCGCCAGGCATAACCCGACAAAAACGCGCAGCAGTGTCCTGGCGGTGGGGTGAGCGATGTACTTGATGGCCCAGAGCAAACACCCGCCGAGCAGGATGCTGAGGGCAAGGATGACCAGCACGGTGGAATTCCTGCGACCTGTGAGAGCTGTTTTATAGTCGCAAAGCCGCTGGATGAACAGTGCGCACATAGACGCAGGCCCCCGCGCTTTCTAAACTGCGGCTTGTCTTGGGCAAAGGGGCAGGCGCCGATGAATCGCAATGAATTACGCAAGGCCGACATCAACCTGATGGTGGTGTTCGAAGCTCTGATGCTTGAGCGCAACGTGACGCGGGTGGCGGAGAAGCTGTTTCTTGGCCAGCCGACTATCAGTTCGGCCCTCAATCGTCTGCGCACGCTGTTCAACGACCCGCTGTTCATTCGCGTGGGCCACCGCATGGAGCCGACGGCACGCGCCGAGGAAATCATCCAGCACCTGTCGCCGGCCCTTGATTCGTTATCGTCGGCCTTGAGCCTCACCCACGATTTCGACCCCTCCATCAGCACCATGACCTTTCGCATCGGCTTGTCCGATGACGTTGAATTCGGCCTGTTGCCGCCATTGCTGCGCGCCTTGCGCCAGGAAGCGCCGCAAGTCGTGTTCGTGGTGCAGCATGTGGACTACTGGCGTATTCCCGACCTGTTGGCTTCCGGCGATATCACTGTCGGCATTACCCAGACCCGTGGCTTGCCGGCGAATGCCAAGCGCAAGCTGCTGCGCCATATCCGCCCGCGCTTGCTGCGCGCCGATGCCTCGGACACACCGCTGACCCTCGATGAATATTGCTCGCGCCCCCATGTGCTGGTGTCCCACACCGCCAACGTGGCCGGGTTTGCCGATGAGTGGCTGGCGGAAATCGGCCGCAAACGCCACGTGGTGCTGTCGGTGCCGCAATACAGCGCGCTGCCGGCCTTGCTGGCCGGCACTGACTTGATCGCCAGCTTGCCGGACTACACCGCCGAGGCGATGGCGGTGTCGGGCCAACTGTTCTGCGAGCCGTTTCCGTTCGAGACGCCGACCCTGGACTTGTCCATGGTCTGGCTGAGCCATGTGGACACCGACCCTGCCGAGCGTTGGGTACGCTCACGGCTGGAGGCGTTTATGAGTGATCGAGGGTTGGCGAACAAGGCCTGAGGCTTTTATCCGTGGTATATCTAGGAATCTTCCTACGAAAACCTCGGAGCCATCCATGCCGCACCTGCACTTGGAATACACCGCCAACCTTACCGGCCTGGCCGTCGAGAAGACCTTGTTGCGGCTCAATAACGTGCTGATGGTGTCCGGGCAGTTCGCTTCCGAGTTCGATATCAAAAGCCGTGCGGTCAAGGTCGAGAGCTTTCAGGTTGGTACTTCCCTGAACCCGCGCGGGTTTATCGCAGTGAAGCTGTCACTGCTCAGTGGGCGGTCACCGCAGGTCAAGGAGCAATTGTCGCAAAGCCTGCTGGCGGCGCTACAGGACCTCGGGGATTGGCCGGAGGGTGTCCAAGTCCAACTGAGTGTCCAACTGGTAGACATGGATCGTGATTCCTACAGCAAAGTCGCCATCGGCTGACGCTTAAAGCAGGCCCTGATCGGCGCAGACTTTCACCACCTGCTCACGAAACCAGGTATTGGCACTGTCCTGTTCACTGGTTTCGTTCCACTGCATCTCCAGCGTGAATCCCGGCAAGCCATTGGGCGCCTCGCAGTGGCCAAACACTGTCGCCGGCGCCAGCAGCTTGTGCACGCGACGCGGCAGGGTGACGATAAAGTCGGTGCCGGTAATCATCTTCAAGGCTGCGCTGTAGCTGTTGGCGCGGGCGATCACCTGGCGCTTGTGAGCCTGGCGCGCCAGCCAGCCATCGATCATGTTGGTGTCGGAGGTCCACGGCGTGGGGAACACATGGCGCCGCTCGACAAACGATTGCAGGCTGAAGGCCGGCTCCCGCGGTGCCGAGCGCTTGTCGAAGACGCACACCAGGTCGTCCTCTAGCAGCATCTGGGTGCGGAAGTCTTTGTGGGCGCGGTGGAAGTTGGGGCCGAAGCAGATCACCAGGTCGAGGCGATTTTCACGCAGGTCATCGGCGGGGATGTCGGTTTCCAGTTTTCGCACATTGACGATCACCGGCAGGTCGGCGCGGTCGAAGTGCTTCAACAGGCGCGGCAGGATCAGCTGTTCGAAGTATTCCGGCGCGCAGACATTAAAGGTCACGGCTTTCTGGGTTGGGTCGAAAGCCTGGCCACCCGCGTGGCAGAGGTTGATGCTTTCGAGGATTTTCTGCACATGGCCATACATCGTGGTGGCCTTGTACGTCGGCCGCATGCCCGCCCGGGTATTGATGAACAGCTCGTCTTCGAAGCTGGTGCGCAGCTTCTTCAGGCTGTAGCTCACGGTGGACTGGCTGACGAACAGCGTTTCGGACACCTCGGTAACGCTGCTCTGGTCGTAGACGGCGATAAACACCATCAAGTCCTGCATGTCGAGCTTTCTGAGCAAGTTACTGTTTAGCATCCATTCCGTCCGGTAAGCCTTGGCACTGAAACAGTGCGCGACAAGGGCAAAAGCTTAACGGAACGAACGTACCATTAGAAAGCTCTGTAGGGCGTTTCTATGTTTGGTGTGAGACAAATACTGTTTGCAACACGACGTCAGCCAATGTGCCGTGCGTAATGCCGAGGGTTGAAGCGCGTGACGATCACTAGCATCACCACGATCACCGCTGTCAGCGACCACCAGGCCCATTCGAAGCTGCCCAGTTGGTCGCGGATCATCCCGGCGATCAAGGGCGACAGCCCGGCAATCAGGTAGCCGATACCTTGCACAAACGCGGTGAGGCCGCCGGCGCGGCGTGGGTTGTCGAGGTGGTCGAGGGACAGGATCAGGCTCATCGGGAACAAGCCACCGATGCCCAGGCCCAGCAGGCAGGGCCACAATAAGCTGAGGTGGTGCGGGCTGAGAATCAAGCCGCAGAAACCCAGGATGATCATCACCAGCAGCACGGCCACCACACCGCGTTTATCCTGGCGACGGTTGGCGATGGCGGGTGTGATCAAGCCGGACACCACTTCCATGGCCGTCAAGAAGCCCAGCAGCAACCCTGCGTTCTGTTCGCTCCAGCCTTGCTCCACGTAGTAGGGCGCCAGCCAGGCCAGCACGCAGGTGTAGGAGGCAGTGCCGAGGCCGAAAAAGACCGCCAGCAACCAGGCGCGGCCGTTAGCGAAAAACGACGCCTGAGGGCCGCGCGCGGCTTGGGGCATCGGCGGCAGCACGCAGCGTTGCGCATGCCAGGACACCAAGGCCAGCACTGCGAGCACGGCCCAGATCGCCAGGCCGATGCGCCAACTGCCGGTCTGCACCTGCACGAAGGGTGAAAACGACGCGGCCATTGCCGCACCGCCCATGATCGCGGTGACGTACAGGCCCATGAACAGCGACACATTATCGCTGAACCGCGCTTTGATCAGCGCCGGCATCAATGCCTGGATCATCGCAATCCCCACGCCGGCGGCGATGGCGCTGACGATCAACTCCAGCGCCGAATCGAGGAACAGCCGTGACAGCGTGGCCATGCCAATCACCACCAGTGACACCACGATGCTGCGGTGCTCGCCAAAGCGCTTGGCCAGGCCCATGCCAAGGAACATCGCCGCGCCCATGGCCATCACCGGCAACATGGTCAGTAGGGCTGCGCTGCTGAAGCTCAAGGCCACCTCCGCGCGGATCGATGACAACAACGGGCCGACGGCAGCCATCGATGGGCGCAGGTTGAGGGCGACCAGCACGACGCTGATCATCAGCCAAAGGGCGGTGGTGGGTTTGGTGTGGACGGTTTCCATGGTGCGGCCTTGAATGAACGAGGGGCAATCAGGCCATGGGTGGGGGAGTGGGGCAAATGAGAAAGTCGCAGGTGCTATTGAAAAATTGCGGGTTGGTTGACACAACGCCGATCCAATGGGGGAGCTGGCTTGCCCACAAAGGCGGCCTGACAGCCAACCCCTATCTGCCTGTCACCTCGCGATCCAAAAATGTGGGAGCGGGCTTGCTCGCGAAGGCGGCCCCGCAGCCAACCACCCTCTAACTGTCACCCCGCGCTCCAACTGTGGGAGCGGGCTTGCCCGCGAAGGCGGCCTGACAGCCGACCACTCTCTGCCTGACACCTCGCGATTCAAAAATGTGTGAGCGGGCTTGCCCGCGAAGGCGGCCTGACAGCCGACCACTCTCTCCCTGACACCCCACGATCTAAAAATGTGGGAGCGGGCTTGCCCGCGAAGGCGGCCTGACAGCCAACCACTCTCTTCCTGACACCCCGCGATCCAACTGTGGGAGCGGGCTTGCCCGCGAAGGCGGCCTGACAGCCGACCTGGATGTTGGATCAGACCGGGGACATATCCGTTATTCAGGTAACGGCTGCTATGGGTTCCGCTCTTACAGCGGCTCACTTTTGAACAGCGCAAAAGTAAGCAAAACGCTCTTGCCCCAACACTCGGCACCTCGCTCACGCTCGGTGTGCCCGTAATCCGACAGTGATTTGGGGGGCCGCCGCCACGCGCCCTCCATGGCGCGGGGCGGCTAAACCGGCATCCCTGCCGGTTTACCCCCCAAATCCCTGTCGAATTCCGGCCAGCGTGTTTGATGGGGCGCCTGAGATCAAGAGCAGGATCAAGAGCAGGATCAAGAGCAACAGCGGCTCGCTTCGCATCGTGGTTAGGGGTGGTTGCTTCACTGTTGTGGGGATGCCGGTCTTTTCACAGGTGAGCCAGTTCCCATGTGAATGTTGCGTGGCTAGTTAGACCGGATCACGTGCTTGATCTCTTGGAACGCCGCCAGCCCCCACGGCCCCAATTCGCGGCCGATGCTGCTCTGCTTGTAACCGCCCCATGCGGTTTGCGGGAAGATTACTTGCGGTGCGTTGATCCACACCAGCCCGGCTTGCAAGGCATTGGCCACGCGTTCGGCGGTCTCGGTATTGGCACTGACCACACTGGCGACCAGGCCGAAGTCACTGTTATTGGCAAGGGCGATAGCTTCTTCCTCCGAGGCAAAACGACGTACACACAGTACCGGGCCGAAAATTTCTTCGTTCCACAGTGCGCTGTCCAACGGCACATCGGTGAACACGGTGGGACGAATGAAGAAGCCCTTCGGCAAGTCCACCGGCCGCGCGCCACCGCAGAGTAAGCGGGCGCCGTCTTCGAGGCCTCGTTGGATATGCCCCAGCACCCGCTGATACTGCACGCGGTTGATCAAGGCACCCATTTCCACCGCGTCGGCAAACGGATCGGCCACGCGAATGCCTTCGGCCCGCGCCTGCAGACGCTGCAGGAATGCATCCGCCATGCTGTCCGCTACCAGTACGCGGCTGGTGGCGGAACACATCTGGCCGGCATTGAAAAAACCGCCGCCACAGGCCAGTTCCACCGCCAGGTCCAGGTCGGCGTCCGCCAGTACCAGCAACGAGGACTTACCGCCCAATTCCAGGCTCACACCCTTGATGGTTTCGGCGGCGCGCTGCATTACGTGCACACCGACTGCGTTACTGCCGGTGAAGGAAATCTTCGCCACCCGATGATCCGCCGCCAGCGGCGCGCCGACCTCCAGGCCCGGGCCACACACGAGGTTGAATACCCCAGCCGGCAAGCCTGCCTCGGCGATGATCCGCGCCAACTGTAGCTCTGCCAACGGCGTCACTTCCGAGGGCTTCAGCACCACGCAGCAACCGGCTGCGAGGGCCGGTGCGAGTTTCCAGGCGGTGGTCACCATCGGGAAATTCCACGGCACGATCAGCCCCACCACGCCGCACGGTTCACGCCGCAGGCGTGCGCTGAAGTCGGCGCTGGGCAGCACTACCGGACGGTCCTGGCCGGCGTCCATGCCGTCGGCCACCGTGGCGTAGTACTCGAAGGTGGCGATCACGTCGTCCACATCAATCGCCGCTTCAAACAGCGGCTTGCCATTGTTGCTCGACTGCAGGTGCATCAGCTGTTCGCGCTGCTCGCTCACGCCCTGGGCGATCTTGCGCAGCAGCGCGCCGCGATCGCGGCCGGTGCTTTTCGACCAACCGACAAAGGCGGCACTGGCCGCATCCACCGCCAGGGCCACGGTGCTCGCATCGCCAACGCTGACCTTGGCCAAAACGGCCTCGCTGGCCGGGTTGATCACCTCAAGTACTTCATGACCGGCACGCCACGAACCGTCGATATAGATCCCGTTCAACACCGCGCTCATACCGCGACCTCCCGCATCCACTGGCCCTGTTCGATTTCAATCAGCGTCGGCCCCGGGCGATCTGCAGCACTGCGCAATGCCGTACGCAGGTGCGCGATGCCCTGGATGCTTTCGGCAGCACAACCCAGTGCCTTGGCCACCCCGATGAAGTCCGGGGTGTAGATGTCTACGCCGACCGGCTCGATCGCGCGGTTGACCATGTATTTCTTGATCTCTTCATAGCCGTGGTTATTCCACAGCAGCACGATGACCGGCGTGCGGGCTTCCACGGCGCTGGCCAGTTCCGACAAGGTGAATTGCAGGCCGCCGTCGCCGATCAGGCACACCACCGGTTGCCCGTCGCCGCGCCCCAGCCAGGCACCGATGGCGGCGGGCAGGGCATAGCCCAAGGTGCCGTAGCCAGTGGATGAGTTGAACCAGCGGCGCGGGTGGTCGAGGTTCAGGGTCAGGTTGCCGCTGTACACCGGTTGGGTGGAATCGCCGACCAGCACGGCGTTGGGCAATGTTTCCAGGACAGTGTGGAGGAACAGGGTTTGCGCGCGGGTAGCCGCATCCCAGGCAGGGTTCAGTTCGGCCCATAGGCGCGCGACACGCTCAGCGCCCCAGGCACTGTCACGGGGTGGCAATGGCTTGCTGTCCAGTTCGGCGAGCAAGGCTTCGGCGGCCATGTGTGCATCGGCCACCAAGGCGACTTGAGGCGGGTAGTTGCGCACGGTCTGGTCCGGGTCGATGTCGACGCGCAGCAACGCGCCGGGAATCTCGAAGCCCCCGGCGAAGGTCACGTCATAGTCGGTTTCTGCCAGTTCGGTGCCGATGGCCAGGACCACGTCTGCTTCTGCCACCAACGCGCGGGTGGCGACCAGGGTCTGGGTCGAGCCGATCAGCAGCGGATGGCGGGCAGGCAGCATGCCCTTGGCGTTGATGGTCAGCGCCACTGGCGCGCCGAGCGCCTCGGCCAATTGCGTCAGTGCCGGGGCTGCATCGATGGCGCCGCCACCGGCCAGAATCAACGGTTTTTTGGCCGCGGCGAGCAACTGGCTCATCTGCTTGACCGCCGACGGCGCCGCCCCGGCACGGGCCACGCTCACCGGCTCACTGCCCAGCAGTGCGTCGGCGTTTTCCACCAGCACGTCCAACGGGATTTCGATGTGCACCGGGCGCGGTCGCCCGGCCTGGAACAACGCAAAGGCCCGCGCCAATACGCCTGGCAATTCTGCTGCCGACATCAGGGTATGGGAGAACGCCGCCACGCCAGCCATCATCGCGCCCTGGTTCGGCAGCTCATGCAACTTGCCGCGCCCGCCGCCCAACTGGCTGCGTGACTGCACGCTGGAAATCACCAGCATCGGGATCGAGTCGGCATAGGCCTGGCCCATGGCGGTGGTGATATTGGTCATGCCGGGGCCGGTGATGATGAAGCACACGCCAGGCTTGCCGCGGGTGCGCGCGTAACCGTCGGCCATGAAGCCAGCGCCCTGTTCGTGGCGCGGGGTGACGTGACGGATGCTGGAGCGGGCCAGGCCGCGGTACAGCTCCACGGTGTGTACGCCGGGGATGCCGAACACCTGGTCCACGCCGTAGCCTTCCAGGAGGTTGACCAATACTTCGCCGCAGGTCGCCATAGGTGTCGCTCTTATTGTTGAGGTAGGGCGTTATTGGACCGGCTGGCCCGTAGCGGCAACAATCGATAAAAAGTCATACTAGCCATGTCCTCACGTCATGGCTCAGCCCTCATGAAACGCCTCCCGCCGCTGCCTGCGTTGCACACCTTCTGGATCACGGCCCAGTGCTGCAACTTCACGCGTGCCGCCGAGCAATTGCACATCACCCAGGGCGCGGTGAGCCGGCAGGTTGCCGGGCTGGAAAGCCACCTGGGCTACGCGCTGTTCCAACGCCAGGCGCGGGGCTTGAGCCTGACCGAAGAAGGCCGCGAATGGTCGCTGCGCGCGCAACAGGTGTTCGGCCTGCTCGGCGAGGCGGTCGAGCAGATCGGCAGTCGCCGCCAGACCCTGCAACTCAAGGCCTCCACCTGCGTGATGCGCTGGCTGCTACCGCGCCTGATGCAATGGCAGAAAGAGCGCCCGGACGTGCCGGTCGAACTCACCACCACGGTGGCCTACACCGTGGACTTTCGCCGTGAGCAATTCGACGCTGCAGTGATCTATGCGCCTATCGCCGAGCAGTCGGCCGAGGCGCGGCACCTGTTCGATGAACAGCTCACCCCGGTCTGCGCGCCGGCCTTGCTCGGGAGGTTGCACACCCCGGCAGACCTGCAGCAACAGGTACTGCTGCACCCCACGCGGGACGAGCGGGACTGGGCGCTGTGGCTGAAGGCGGCGAGTACGCGGCTCAGCAATTTGAGCCAGGGGCATCATTTTGAAACGCTGGATCTGGCCATGACGGTAGCGTCCCAAGGTTCCGGCGTGGCGATTGGCGACAGTGCGTTGATTGGCGAGGATTTGAAGGCAGGGCGGTTGGCGACGCCGTTTGAACTGCGGGTGCCGACGGGGATGGGGTATTACCTGGTGTATCCGCCGGGCACCGAGCCTTCGGCGGGGCTTGAGGCACTGATGGATTGGTTGGTCAGCCAGGCACGACACTCGTAGCGCTGAAGATCAACCGTGGGGGCTGGCTGGCCAGCTCCCACCGTTTTAACCGTGTCGGGTCAGTAACCCACGGTGAAGCGTTGGCGCGAGTGTTTCGGCGATTCAACTTCGTCGATCAGGGCGATGGCGTAGTCGGCAAAGCTGATCCAGCTACGGCCTTCGCTGCTCACCAGCAGATCATCCTGGCCCACACGGAATGTGCCGGTACGTTCGGTTTCAACGAACTCCGCCGATGGCGACAGGAAGGTCCAATCCAATGCTTTTTCCTGACGCAACGTGTCGAGAAACGCTGCGCCTGCGCTGGCTTCGGCCTTGTACTCAGCCGGGAAACCTTCGCTGTCGATCACCCGACCGCCACCCGGCAGCAGCAGAGAACCGGCCCCGCCCACTACCAGCAAGCGTTTCACCCCGGCTTTCTTCACGGGCTCGATCACGGCACTGGCGGGCAGGGTGGCAAAGTGCGCCGCGCTGATCACCACGTCGC
Organism: Pseudomonas lurida; assembly: GCF_002563895.1. Lineage (NCBI taxonomy): Bacteria > Pseudomonadati > Pseudomonadota > Gammaproteobacteria > Pseudomonadales > Pseudomonadaceae > Pseudomonas > Pseudomonas lurida. Next base: position 1,664,550 of record NZ_PDJB01000001.1, read on the forward strand.
TGCCGCTGATGGCCTGTTGCAGGGCGTCGGCATCCAGTGCATCAACTTGCTTCACGGTGACGCCCGGGCGCACGGCCAATGGGTCGGTATTGCGCGCAATGGCCACGACGCTATGCCCACGGCGCAAGGCTTCTTCCAGCAGTTGGCTACCGGCACGGCCGGTGGCCCCAATGATTGCGATCTTGCTCATGACGTTCTCCAGTACGTTAAGGGTTAAAACCCATCACCACTTCATTTCGCCCTTGGCGACTTTGGCGCTCAGTTCCAGGCTGCTTTCGTCTTCAAGGTTCGGGTAACGCTTTTTCATCGCCGCGATCAGTGCAGTCGAGTCCTTGGCCTTGGCGGTCTCGATATCGAAAGCCTTGATGTAGTCGGCGGTAAAGGCCACGGACTGTACGGTGGGCGTACCCAGGTAGTGGCCCGGAATCACGGTGGACGGTTTCAGGTCCTGGATGCGTTGCAAGGTGGCCAGCCAGTCGGTGTGGGACTTCGCGGTTTGCGTATCGGCCATCCAGACGTGGGTGTTTTCAAAGACGACGACGCCCCCGACCACGGCCTTGATCGATGGAATCCACACAAAGGTGCGGTCCGGTTGCGCGCCGTCCAGGCCGATCACTTCCAGCGTCTTGCCTTCGAGGGTCAGGGTATGGCCTTTCAGCACTTGCGGGATGATGGCTTTGCTTGGCTTGTCTGCCCCCAGCTTCGGGCTCCAGAACGCGATTTTTTGCTCAATGGTGGCCTTGATGTGGTTCACCACGGGCTGGGTTGCCAGTACCTTCGCGTCGGGGAAAGCGGCCGTCAGGGTGTCGAGGCCAAAGTAGAAGTCAGGGTCGCCGTCGCTGACATAGATGGTGGTCAAGTGCTTGCCGCTGGCGCGAATCTTTGCCACAAGCTGCTCGGCTTGGGACTTGCCGAATTGGGCGTTCACCAGGATGAGGTCTTTCTCGCCGCTGACCAGCACCGAGCTCACGGGCATCATCGCCGAGGTGCCGGGGTTGTAGGCGTCCAGCTTCAGGTCGGCGGCCGCGGCATGGGCGGCGAAGGCCAGGGCAGCCGTGGCGATGGCCAATCGTTTGAGCGTCGAGATCATGTGCAGCTCCAGCAGGAGGTAAGTGATGCACAGAGCTTAGTTGCACCAAACACAACAAAAAATGCCATGCTTGGACATAGTTTGTTTCTAAAAGCGGGCAAATCATGGATCGTCTTCAAGCAATGCGAGTGTTTGTGACGGTAGTCGACCTGGGCAGCCAGTCGGCCGCTGCGGATCAACTGGAGCTGTCGCGACCGGTGGTCTCGCGGTACCTGGCCGAGCTCGAGGATTGGGTCGGCGCGCGCCTGATGCATCGCACCACGCGCAAGCTCAGCCTCACCGCCGCCGGTGGTGAAATGCTGCCCCGCTGCCGGCAGATGCTGGAGCTGTGCAGTGACATGCAGGCGGCCGTCAGTGAGCCGGACGAGGCGCCACGCGGCCAGTTGCGGCTGAGTGTCAGCAGCTCATTCGGCCAGGCGCAGCTGGCGGATGCCGTGGCCGAGTACGTGAAGCGTTTTCCGTTGGTCAGCATCGATCTGCAGATGCTCGACCGCACGGTGAACCTTGTGGATGAGCGTATCGACCTGGCAATCCGCACCAGTTTTGAACTTGACCCCAACCTGATCGCACGCAAGCTGACGCTTTGTCGTTCGGTGATCTGCGCGTCGCCGGCGTACCTGCTGGAGCACCCGCAGCCACGCCAGGTGCACGACCTGGCTGGACACAATTGCCTGACGCACTCTTACTTCGGCAAAAGCCTGTGGCATTTCACCGAGAACGGCGAGCCGGTGTCCGTGGCGGTGCAGGGCAATATCACCGCCAATGAAGCGACGACCTTGTTGCGGGTGACGCTGGCGGGGGCCGGGGTGGCACGGTTGCCCAGTTATCAGGCGGGGGATTACATCCGCAGCGGCGAACTGATCCGTTTGCTGCCCGAGGCTGAGCCCCAGCAAATGAATGTCTACGCGGTGTATGCCTCGCGCAAGCACATGCCGTTGGCGCTGCGCAGTCTGCTTGATTTCCTGGTGCTGCGGTTCCCGGAAGAACCCGTCTGGGATATCGGTCTTTGAACCCGACATAAATGTGTTGAATGGCGCCCAATAATGGCAACTCGCGCTGGTTGACCTATGCTTTGGATAGCACCGTGTAGATCCGCTCAGAGGTCTGTGCCATGAGCATTAAAACCAGAAAGTACCTGATGATTTTCAGCCTGTGCGCCATCGCCAGCGCGCTTTACGCAACTGCCGCCTACCGCGTGGAGCAGACCCGAATGCAGCCAACCTTTGCGATCAGCTGCCATCAGGACCAATGCGTTCCGCACACCGGCAGCTTCAGCGCCCTGCGCTAAAAGCCTGCTGCCACATTCAGGGCTGAGGCGTTTCGCTCTTCAGTTGTTCGCGAAACGCCTTGGGTGAGAACCCGACCCGGCGGCGGAACAGCCGAGAGAAGTTGGTCGGGTCGGAAAAACCCAATACCTCCGACATTTCATTGATGGTCATGCTGGTGTAGGTCAGCAGCCGCTTGGCCTCCAGCAGCTGGCGGTCGTGCATGATCTGCAGCGCCGGCTGCCCCCCCAATTCCCGACATGTCCCGTTCAGGTGCGAGACCGAGATGCCCAGCTTGTGGGCCAGGTCCTCGATCTTCGGATGCTCGCGGTAGTGTTGCTCGACCAGTTGGGTAAAGCGCCGGAAGTATTCCTGACCCCTGGGGGCCCGTGGGTGGCGACGCTGGATGGCCTGGCGGCTGATCCAGACCAGCAGCACGCTCACCAGTGCATGCATCATCATGTCCCGCGCCGGTTGTTCGTCGGCGTACTCTTCCTGCAAGCGCACAAACAGGCTGTTGAGGTAGTCACTGTCCTTGCCCGCTGTATAGCAGCCCAGCGCGTGCAAGCCGTCTACCGTGGTGCCCAACTGGGCTTGCAAGTGGCTGACCAGCGGCGCCGCGAGCGTCACCACGTAGCCTTCGACATCCTCGGAAAAATGAAACCCGTGCACACACAGGGGTGGCAACACCTGCAAGGTCGCTTCATTCAGCGTGGAGCGCTGGCCTTCGATTTCCAACTGTGCCTGGCCCTTGTGCACGTACAGCAACTGGCACAGATCCGCGTGCCGGTGGGGTTGGATTTCCCACTGGTATTCCCGGCTGCGTCGGGAAATAGTTTCGCAGTGCAACAAATCGGGGGTCGGCCATTGCTGGTGTTCCCCGTAAAGCTTGAAGACCGGAATCGCGGTTTTGGTCATGGTTTCAATCCGATACTCAGGAGAGTGGTGCGGTAATCGCCCCGATTGGCAAAAAGCGCAGGCTTTGTCTCAGTTTTCACCTTCTTATGCCGGCCACTCAAGTGAAAAATGTCAGCTACAAGACCAATGACCACTCTTTCACCCTATCCGTTCGGGTGGAGCTTGCGGGCGATAAAAATAATGAAAACGTTGAACACCCAAGTCGCCATTATCGGCGCCGGTCCCGCGGGGCTGTTGCTCGGCCAACTGTTGCACAACGCCGGTATCGAGACCCTCATCCTAGAGCGCCAGAGCGCTGATTACGTGCAAGGCCGCATCCGTGCCGGGGTGCTGGAACAAGGCATGGTCGACCTGCTGAGGCAGGCGGGCGTCAGCCAGCGCATGGACAACGAAGGCCTGGTGCACGATGGCTTCGAGTTGGCGCTCAACGATCAACTGACCCACATCGACCTCAAGGCGCTCACCGGTGGTCAGTCGGTGATGATCTACGGCCAGACCGAAGTCACCCGCGACCTCATGGCTGCCCGCACTGCCGCTGGCGCCATCACCCTGTACGAAGCCCGCAACGTTCAGCCCCACGGGCTCAAAAGTGATCAGCCCTGGCTCACGTTCGAGCATCAGGGCGAAGCTTTTCGCCTGGAGTGCGACTACATCGCCGGGTGCGATGGTTTCCACGGCGTTGCACGCCAATCGATCCCGGCGGATTCACTCAAGGTCTTCGAGCGGGTCTACCCATTCGGCTGGCTGGGCATCCTCGCCGACACGCCACCAGTGCACGCTGAACTGGTGTACGCCAAGCACCCGCGTGGCTTTGCCCTGTGCAGCATGCGTTCACCCACGCGCAGCCGTTATTACCTGCAAGTGCCGGTGGACGAACCTATTGATGAATGGTCCGATGCACGCTTTTGGGACGAACTGAAAACACGCCTGCCCAGCCATCTCGCCGAACACCTGGTGACCGGCCCCTCGATCGAGAAAAGCATCGCGCCGCTGCGCAGTTTTGTGGTGGAACCGATGCAGTACGGACGCCTGTTCCTGCTGGGGGACGCGGCACATATCGTGCCGCCCACGGGGGCCAAGGGCTTGAACCTCGCAGCCAGTGACGTGAGCACGCTGTATCGGATCCTGCTCAAGGTCTACCGCGAGGGGCGGGTGGACTTGCTGGAACGCTACTCCGCCATCTGCCTGCGGCGGGTGTGGAAGGCCGAACGGTTTTCGTGGTGGATGACCTCCATGCTGCACCAGTTTCCCGAGGCGGACGGGTTCAGCCAGCGTATCGCCGAGAGTGAGCTCGAGTACTTCATCCACTCCGAGGCGGGGCGCAAGACCATCGCAGAAAATTACGTCGGACTTCCTTACGAAGCTATCGAATAGCCTGCTATCGTATCGAGCATTCCCGCGGGCTGCCTTTTCCTGCGGGCCCTGCTCGAAGGTTCTGCCGTGACGCACCTCAACCAGCCCGTTCCGCCGCTGCCCGCCGTGCGCAGCATCCTCGCCTCGCTGATGATGGCGATCTTCCTGGGGGCCCTGGACCAGACCATTGTCGCTGTGTCCATGCCGGCCATTTCCGCGCAGTTTCATGACGTCAACCTGCTGGCCTGGGTCATCTCTGGCTACATGGTGGCGATGACCGTGGCGGTGCCGATCTATGGCAAGCTCGGTGACCTGTACGGGCGGCGGCCGATGATGCTGATCGGCATGGGCCTGTTTACCCTGGCCTCGCTGTTCTGCGGCATGGCAAACAGCATGGAGCAACTGGTGCTGGCGCGGATCCTCCAGGGCATCGGCGCCGGCGGCATGATCTCGGTGAGCCAGGCGATCATCGGCGACATCATCCCGCCCCGCGAACGCGGGCGCTACCAGGGCTATTTCAGCAGCATGTACGCGGTGGCCAGCGTGGCCGGGCCGGTGCTCGGCGGCTACATGACCGAGTACCTGTCGTGGCGCTGGGTGTTCCTGATCAACTTGCCCTTGGGCGCCGGCGCCTGGTACGTGGCCCATCGCACCCTGGTCGGGCTGCCGGTGCCGCAGCGCAAGCCGATCATCGATTACCTCGGCACCCTGTTGATGATTGTCGGGCTGACGGCCTTGCTGCTGGGCATCACCGAAATCGGCCAGGGCCATCATTGGCGCGACGACGAAGTGCTGGGCCTGCTGGTGTGCGCGCTGGTGGCATTGACGCTGTTTGTCTGGCACGAGCGGCGTGCGCGCGAGCCTTTGCTGCCAATGCATTTGTTCGCCAACCGCAGTGCGGTGTTGTGCTGGTGCACGATCTTTTTCACCAGTTTCCAGGCGATTTCCCTGACGGTGCTGATGCCGCTGCGTTATCAGACGGTGACCGGCTCCGGGGCCGACAGCGCGGCCCTGCACCTGCTGCCGCTGGCCATGGGCTTGCCGATGGGCGCCTATTTTGCCGGGCGCATGACGTCAGTGACCGGACGTTACAAACCGATGATCCTCAGCGGCGCGCTGCTCAGCCCGTTTGCGATCCTCGGCATGGCCTTGAGCGCCCCCCAGGCGGTGGGGCTGACGGCAATGTTCATGCTGCTGGCCGGGATCGCTGCGGGCATGCAATTCCCCACCTCGCTGGTGGGCACACAGAACTCGGTGGAACAACGCGACATCGGCGTCGCTACCAGCACCACCAACCTGTTCCGCTCCTTGGGCGGCGCAGTAGGCGTGGCATGCATGTCGGCGTTGTTGCTGGCGTTGCTGCAGGATTCAAGTTTCGCCCACCTGGCCAGCGGCGCACTGGCGGCCGAAGGCAGCTCTGGCAACGTACTGCTCGACGGCCTCAACGCCGCACCCGGCCCGGCGCAGGACGCCCTGCGCAGCGAATTGGCAGTGACGTTCCGGCATTTGCTGATGGTCAGTGCAGCCGTGTCGCTGCTGGGGCTCGCGGCAGCAATCGCAATGCCAAACCGAGTGCTGCGCGGCCGCGAAGACAAAGCCAACTAAACTGCCCGGCGGCCCAGTAGGAATCTAAACAGCGTTGTGGCAACCAACCGCACCCGCACCCGCACCCGCACCCGCACCACGATGCGAAGCGAGCCGCCGTTGCTCTTGATCCTGCTTTTGATCTCAGGCGCCCCATCAAACACGCTGGCCGGAATTCGACAGGGATTTGGGGGGTAAACCGGCAGGGATGCCGGTTTAGCCGCCCCGCGCCATGGAGGGCGCGTGGCGGCGGCCCCCCAAATCACTGTCGGATTACGGGCACACCGAGCGTGAGCGAGGTGCCGAGTGTTGGGGCAAGAGCCCTTTGGTTACTTTGGGGCTCTTTTCCAAAGTGACCCGCTGTAAGAGCGGAACCAATATCAGCCGTAACCTTAATAACGGATATGTACCCGGTCTGATCCAACATCCAGGTCGGCTGTCAGGCCGCCTTCGCGGGCAAGCCCGCTCCCACATTTTTAGATCGTGGGGTGTCAGGAAGAGAGTGGTTGGCTGGCAGGCCGTCTTCGCGGGCAAGCCCGCTCCCACAGTTGGATCGCGGGGTGACAGGCAGATAGTGGTTGGCTGTCAGGGCGCCTTCGCGGGCAAGCCCGCTCCCACATTTTTGGATCGCGGGGTGACAGGCAGATAGTGGTTGGCTGTCAGGGCGCCTTCGCGGGCAAGCCCGCTTCCAGAGTTGGATCGCGGGGGTTACGGTTACATCGGTAAACAACCCCCCACAGCAAATCGTATCTCAACGCTCCATCAAGGACTGTAGTACCCGACCGCCACCATGAAATGCCCAGCCTTGCGCACATAAGCATGCTTATTCTCAACCTTATCGGTCACCGGATTCTTCCACCGGTATTTGTATTCCCCCTGATCCTGCTCGGCCATCAACTTCAGGATCGGCTCTCCCACGGGCTTGCCATCCGGGTCCTTGATCTTGCTGAAGTCCGTGTTGACCAACCGCAAATTAGTGCCATGGGCCACGTAGCGCCGGGTATCGAGGTCCACCACAAACACATAGAGGTCATCCTGCAGGAACCCACCCTGCAGTGAGTTGATGGCCTTGAGCGTGCCGGCTTCATCCTTGAGCAACGCGTTCACTGCCTTGTTGCGCAAGGCCTTGGCCTGTTCCGGCGTGGCCCGGGGCAGGTAATAACCCACTGCCAGGATGCGATCACCCACGCGCTGATAAAACACGTGCTTATGCTCGACCTTGCCGTCGTTCCAGTTCTGCCAGCGGTAATCAGCTTGCTGGATGCCCTGGCCTTGCGCACGATTGAGTGCATCCTTGAAGGACTGGCGCAAATCCGGGCCCAGCACTTCGGACACATCGCGGCCGATCAGAGCGGAGGAGGGCCCGCCACTGGCCAGCAGCACGCCTTTGGTATCGACCACGAACACGTAGCGGTCCTGGTCGATGAACTCGCCTTGCCGGCTGAAGGCGGCAAAGGCCTTGTCGCCGTTGCTCTGGTAGTAAGCCAAGGCTTTTTCCAGCAGCGCCTTGGCCGCCTGCGCGTCCTCGTCCTGAGTCGTGGCGGCGTGCACTTGGCTGAAACACAACAGCAGCAGCCAAGTGAGTCGGAGCAGTCCCTTCATGGCCCATCCCTCGTTATTGTTGGTGTGCACACAGCGTAGACGCCCAGCGCTCAAGGCGCCGCCAGCCATTGATTGACGATGCCGTCATAGACGCCGGTGGCGACGCTCAGGTGCAGCCACTGGTCGACATAGCTTTTCCACGCCACATCATCGCGAGGCAGCAAGAAGGCTTTTTCGCTGTACTGCATCTGCCGTTCCGGGTTGACCGCACACAGCCCGGGCTTGAGCTTCTGCTGGTAACGCGCTTCGCTGGCGTCGGTAATCATCACGTCGGCCTTGCCTGCCAGCAATTCGTCAAAGATGGTCACGTTGTCATGCAAACGGATTTGCGCCTGGCCCAGATGAGCGCGGGCGAACACTTCGTTGGTGCCGCCCGCCGGCTCGATCACCCGCACTTGGGGCTGGTTGATCTGCTCGACGGTCTGGTAACGCTGCACGTCTGCGCAACGCACCAGCGGAATCTTGCCGTCGACGCCCAAGGCCTGGCTGAAGAACGCCTTTTTCTGGCGCTCCAGGGATACCGAAATCCCGCCCACGGCAATATCACAGCGCTGGGCCAGGAAGTCCGGCATCAGCGTTTTCCAAGTAGTGGGCACCCAGTGGATCTTGGCGTTGAGGCTCTTGGCCAGGGATTCGGCCATGGCAATGTCGATGCCTTCATAACGGCCGTCGGCACGCAGGGAGGTATAGGGCTTGTAGTCGCCGGTGGTGCAGACCGTGAGCGTGCCCCTTTCAAGCACCTGGTCAAGGCGCGAGGGGGCGGTGTCAGCCAGGGCGCTGGTTGCCAGGCCGAGTACACACAGGGCAAAAGGAACTTTCATGCGGTCGAGTCCTTGGGGCATGGGCAGGGCGCTCATTATTTCCAGCACCGGACAAGGTGGCAAGGCGCGACGAATGTTTAGCCAAGTTGCAACCAAACTCCGTCAACCCTGAATTTAACCCCCTATGCAGGCGTGTGACGCTGGCGGTTATCTCTAGCACTGTGATCCCCGCATGGACGGCTCTTCCGACACCCACCCCGCGACACTGCCGTCCGATCTCGCATTCTGGGCCCTGTTTCACTGCCGACACGCACGCCCACCAGATACCTCATTCCTACGTTGACCCAAGCCCTGGATGGCGTGCACCTGTGCGCCTGCCCGACACATACGTATGAGAATGCCCATGAGTGTTTTTGCCTGCCTGCACGAAGCCCAGTCTTTCCTTGAGCAACACCCGGACATCGAGATGTTCGAGCTGTTTATCCTCGACAATAACGGCGTGCCGCGTGGCAAGTTGTTGCATCGCGATGAACTGCTGGCGGTGTATGAAAGCGGCCGGCCGCTGCCCAGCACCATCCTTGGCTTGACCATCAACGGCGACGACGTGGAAAACTCCGGCCTGGTCTGGGAAGTGGGTGACATCGACTGCCGCGCCTACCCGATCAGCGGCAGTTTGCAACGCATGCCGTGGCGCCTGATCCCCACCGCCGCCGTGCAAGTCAGCATGCACCCCACCGAAGGCCTGCCCGCCACCGTGGCCGATCCCCGGCATTTGCTCGCCAAGGTGATCGACGGCCTCAAGGCCGACGGTTATTACCCCGTGATGGCGGCGGAACTGGAGTTCTACCTGCTCGACCAGAAGTCCGACAGCAACGGTCGCCCGCAACCGGCACGGGATGTGGATGGTGGGCGCCCGCGCTCGACCCAGGTCTACGGCCTGCGCGAGCTGGAGCAGATCGAACCGTTCCTCGCCGACCTCTACAGCGCCTGCAAACTGCAGGGCATTCCCGCGCGCACGGCGATTTCCGAATACGCGCCGGGCCAGGTGGAAATCACCCTGGAGCATCGCCGCGACGCCTTGCAAGCCATGGATGAAGCCGTGCGCTACAAACGCCTGGTCAAGGGCGTGGCGCACAAGCACGGAATGAGCGCCTGCTTCATGGCCAAGCCGTTCGACGACCTGGCCGGCACCGGCATGCACATGCACGTGAGCCTGGCGGATGCCGAGGGCAACAACCTGTTCGCCAGCGAGGCCACCGACGGCACGCCGCTGTTGCGCCAGGCAGTGGGCGGCATGCTCAGCACCTTGCTCGACTCGCTGCTGATGTTCTGCCCCAACGCCAACTCCTACCGTCGCTTCCAGACCAACAGCTACGCACCGTTGGCCGCCACCTGGGGCGTGGACAACCGCACCGTCAGCCTGCGCGTGCCGGGCGGGCCGGCCCCTTCGCGGCATATCGAACATCGCATCTGCGGTGCCGATGCCAACCCTTACCTGGCAGCCGCCGCGATCCTGGCTGGAATTCATCGGGGCATCCGTGAACAGCGCGACCCCGGCGCCCCGGTAGAAGGCAATGGTTACGCCCAGGCCAAGGAATTGCTGCCCACTGACTGGTTGACCACCCTGCGCGCCCTCGAAGAATCGAGCTGGGCACGAGAGGCCTTCGGCAGTGAGTTCCTCGGTGTGTACCTGGCGGTCAAACGCGCCGAATACCGGCAGTTCATGGGCGAGGTGGGCGAGCAGGATTGGCGCTGGTATTTGCATCAGGCGTGATCGGGCGAGCGGCAGTCACCTTTCGACCTTTTTTTGACATTGCAGTGGTTAAGCTGCCAATCAAGGTCGTTCACTGCCGTTCCACCCCTATGAGCCCGCGATGTCGTCACAGCCACCTTCCTCCATCGAGATCGAATACGCCGAGCGCTGTGACCGTGAGCACGCCAGGGTCTGCGGCGAAACGCGTCCGCCCGGGTTGCGGCGCCGCCTGGCGTCGTGGCGCGACGAGTGGCTGGTGCGCCAGGCGCTGAAAGTCGCCGGCGAACCTGGGCTGGTGCTCGACCTGGCCTGTGGTTCGGGGCGCTTTTGGCCGGTATTGGCCGAACATATCAACCGGGTGATCCTGGCGTCGGACAACTCTCAGGACATGCTCGACCACGCCCGCACCCACCACCCGGCGTCCTTGCTCAAGCGCGTCAAGACCTTCCAGGGTTCGGCGTTTTCCATCGGCTTGTCGGCCAATGCAGTGGACTGTATTTTCTGCCTGGAATTGTTTCGCCATGTGCCCAGCAGCGAAGGGCGACTGGCGTTGCTGCGCGAGTTTCACCGGGTCAGCCGTGACACGGTGATTGTCTCTGTCAGTTCTCGTACTGCAGTAGAGGACGAGTTTCGCCAGGCGGGCTTCAAGGTCCTGAATCATCAGGAATTCATGCCAGGCTCAAACCTGTGGCGGGTCTACGTGCTGCGTAAGAGAGGATAACTCCCGCCTGTCGGACTATTCTTCATCTACTGTCTGAGTTTTCATGGTTGCCGTGCACTGCGAATGCTCGCAAGTCCCTTTAGCGATATATACTGCGCGCCATTCTTCAAGGGAGAGCCGTGTGGCCATCGATATTCACTGGATCTGCGACAACGATAGCCTCGGCCAGCATTGCGCCGAATGGCAGCAGTTGCCATTCGTCGCCCTCGACACCGAATTCATGCGGGTCGACACCTTTTATCCCATTGCCGGGCTGATCCAGATCGGTGATGGCGTGCGCGCTTACCTGATCGACCCCCTGACCATCGACAACTGGCAGCCCTTGGCCGCGTTGCTGGAAAACCCGGCGGTGATCAAGGTGGTGCACGCCTGCAGCGAAGACCTCGAAGTGTTGCTGCGCTTGACCGGCAGCCTGCCGGTGCCGTTGTTCGACACCCAGTTGGCGGCGGCTTATTTGAACCTGGGTTTCTCCATGGGCTACTCGCGCCTGGTGCAAGCCGTGCTGGATATCGAACTGCCCAAGGGCGAGACCCGCTCGGACTGGCTGCAGCGGCCATTGTCCGAGACACAGATCAGCTACGCCGCCGAAGACGCGGTGCACCTGGCCGAGGTCTACGTCCGCCTGCGCCCGCAGCTGTCGGATGACAAATACGCCTGGGTCTTGGAAGACGGCGCCGAACTGGTCGCCAACCTGCGCCGTGAAGTCGACCCGTACGAGGTGTACCGCGACGCCAAGCTGGCGTGGAAGCTGTCCCGCGCGCAACTGGCCGTGCTGCGTGAGCTGTGCGCCTGGCGCGAGCAGCAAGCCCGCGCCCGTGACCTGCCGCGCAACCGCATCATTCGCGAGCATTCGTTGTGGCCCCTGGCCAAATCCCAGCCGGATAACCTTGCTGCGCTGGGCAAGATCGAAGACATGCACCCGCGTACCGTGCGTCAGGATGGCCAGTTCCTGCTGGACCTGATCAAACGTGCCGGCAGCGTGCCGATGGACCAATGGCCGCCCGCCGTTGCCGAGCCGTTGCCGGTGGACGCCGCCGCACTCATCAAGCAACTGCGCGCCCTTGGCCAGGCTGAAGCCGAACGCCTGGACATGGCGCCGGAACTGATGCTGCGCAAGAAAACCCTCGAAGCCCTGGTCAAGAGCGGCTACCCCGATGGGCCTTATAAATTGCCAGACTCGCTGCGTGGCTGGCGCCGCGAGTTGATGGGCCAGGCGCTGCTCGACAGCCTGGCCACTGCCGGAGAACAGCCTTGAAACGTATCTGCTCCATCTACCGCAGCAAGAAAAAAGACGGGATGTACCTCTACGTGCTGAAAAGCGACGCCCTGGAGCGCGTGCCCGAACCGTTGATGGACGCCTTCGGCAAGGCCCATCACGCGTTTGACATGGTGCTGACGCCGGAGCGCAAGCTGTCCCGCGAAGACATTGCCGTGGTCCTGGAAAACCTCGACAAGCAGGGCTATCACCTGCAAATGCCGCCAGCCGAGGACGAGTACATCGAACACTTGCCCGAAGAGTTGCTGCGCCGTAACGACCCGATGTGATCGGGACGTGCCCCAGGGCACACGCTTCAATGGAATCGTATAAGTGGGCGGTGGCCGTAAGGATGCGGGCGGCCGCCCGGACTGTTTTTGAAAGGTTTTAAGCATGCGTGTTCTGATTGCTGAACAGGATCACCCGCTCTACGCGCGGTTGTTGGGCGAAGCGGCACCGGACCTGGAGGTGCTGACCAGTGGCGACTCGGCCGAGTTGTCACGCCTGGCCGCTGATTGCCCGGTATGGTTGGGCCAGCCGGACCTGTTGGCCACATTGTTGCGCCAAGGTCATCACCCGCAATGGCTGCAATCGACCTGGGCCGGCATCACCCCATTGCTCGCCGAAGGCCTGCCGCGCGACTATCGCCTGACCCGAGCGGTCGGCATCTTTGGCCAGGTCATGGCCGAATTTGTCCTGACCTACATGCTGGGCCACGAACGCGAAGTGTTGGCGCGCCTGGTCAGCCAGGTCGAGCGCAAGTGGGACAACCGCATGGGCCAGAGCCTGGCGGGCCGCAAGGCGCTGATCGTCGGCACCGGCGATATCGGCCAGCGCGTCGCCGAGTTCCTGCTGCCGTTCGGCGTGAAGCTTTACGGTATTGCCAGTGCGGCGCGCGAGCAGGTGCCGTTTATCGAGGTGGCCGGGCTCGACCAACTGGGCCGGCTGGTGGGGGAGGTGGACTACGTGATCAACCTGCTGCCCAATACGCCGAATACCCATGACCTGTACGACGCGGCGCTGTTCAAGCAGTTCAAGCCGACCGGGTTGTTCATCAACGTCGGGCGCGGGGTGGCGGTGGTAGATGCCGACTTGGTCGACGCCTTGAAAGAAGGGCATTTGGCGGGTGCGGTGATCGACGTCTGCCGTCAGGAACCTTTACCGCAGCGTCACCCGTTCTGGACGGCGTGGGGGCTGTTGCTGACCGGCCACAGTTCGGCGCCGACTTCGCCGGAGTTGATGGTGGCGTTGTTTGTCGAAAACCTGCGGGCGTACCAGGCCAAGGAAGCGTTGCGCGGGGAAGTGGATTTCGAGCGCGGTTACTGACCCAACTCGGGATAAAAATGTGGGAGCGGGCTTGCCCGCGAAAGCTGTATGTCAGTCGCCAGACAGGCTAGCTGATCTACCGCGTTCGCGAGCAAGCCCGCTCCCACAGTGGTTCTGTACAAGGTTTAGAGGCTGAAGTCGCCCTCGCAAACCAGCTCGCTCAGCGGCCGACGCGGGCTGGGTGTTTCGCGACCTTGCAGGTAGTCCGGCAGGCTCGACTTGTCGCCCAGCTTGCCCACGGCCACGGCGGCATGCAGGGCATAACCGTCCGGGATCTTCAGCGCTTCGCGGGTCAGTTCCTGGTCGAAGCCAGCCATGCCATGGGTGTGCCAGCCGCTGAGGCTGGCCTGCAGCGCCAGGTGGCCCCAGGCGGAACCGGTGTCGAAGGTGTGCCACAGGGCCGGGGTTTCTTCCGTAGCGCCGGGGGCGGTGAAGTCGGTTTTCGAGGCGATGATCACCAGGGCAGATGCATGCTGCGCCCAGCCACGGTTGAATTCATTCAGCAAGCCCAGGAAACGCTCCCAGTCCGGCGTATCGCGGCGCGCGTAGAGGAAACGCCAGGGCTGCGAGTTGTAGGCCGAAGGTGCCCAGCGCGCGGCTTCGAAGAAGCTCAGCAGGGTTTCCTGGGAGATAGGCTCGCCGGTGAAGGCGCGAGGCGACCAGCGGTCGGTGAACTGGGGGTGGATCGGGTAGTCGGCAACACGGGTCATGAGCAGTTCCTGATCGTCAATTCGGCGCTCAAAGCTACTGCGCAGTCACTAGACTGACAAGTGTTGTTACACCGCCAGTCGCTAGCGCTTGGTTCCAGGCGCCTGGGGCACTAGACTGGCGGCCTTTTCACCTACCGATACTGATGTAGAGCCATGGCCGCCAAAGTCGAACCATTCTGGATACGCAAAACCCTCGAGCACCTCGACCAGGAGGAATGGGAGTCGTTGTGCGACGGCTGTGGCCTGTGCTGCCTGCAAAAGCTCGAGGACGAAGACGACAACAGCGTCTATTACACCCGAATCGCCTGCAAGCTGCTCGACCTGAAAACCTGCCAGTGCACCGACTACCCCAACCGGCGCGCCTCGGTGCCTGACTGCATCCAGCTCACCCCAGGCCAGGCCGACCAGTTCAAATGGCTGCCGCCCACCTGTGGCTATCGCCTGGTCAGCGAACGCAAGGACCTGCCGCTGTGGCACCACCTGGTTTGCGGTGACCGCGACGCCGTGCACCACGAACGCATTTCCCAGTCCGGGCGCATGCTCAGCGAAGGCAGCGTGCCCGAGGACGACTGGGAGGACTACCTGATCTTCCGCGCTGGCTGAACAAGGAGTGTGTATGAGGGGGGGAGTCAAGCTGACGGCAACTGTCGTGCTGCTGGCGCTGAGCATGCCGGCGTGGTGCGCCAAGAAAGTCGACCTGGATTATCACGTCAAACTCCTGCCCCAGAGCGATCAGGCCGAGGTGCGCGTGAGCTTGTCTCAGGGTTCGGCAGTGCGCAGCCTGAACTTTGACTTGGGCCACGACGGTGACTACAGCGACTTCAAGGCCGATGGCCAGTGGAGCGTCAGCGAGCACCGTGGCCTCTGGCAACCTGGCCCCAATAAAGCCAGCCTCACCTACCGCGTGCACCTCACCCACGCGCGCAAAGCGGGTCTGTATGAGGCGCGCATGACACCGGGTTGGGCGCTGTTTCGCGGCGAAGACCTGGTGCCGCCGGCGCGGCTCGATCAGCAGGACGGCGTCGAGCTGGTCTCGCGGCTGGTGTTCGAACTGCCGGCCGGCTGGAAAAGCGTCGAAACCGCCTGGCCGCGCATTGGCAAGAACACCTTTCGCATCGACAACGTTTCCCGCCTGTTCGACCGGCCCACCGGCTGGATGCTCGCCGGCAACCTCGGCAGTCGCCGCGTGCGCCTGGGCGAGACCGAGGTTACCGTGGCCTCGCCCAAAGGCCAGGCCATGCGCCGCATGGATGTACTCACGTTGCTGACCTTCGTCTGGCCGCAGGTGGAAGCTGCATTCCCGCGCCATCCGGCCAAGTTGCTGGTGGTGGGTGC
The DNA here is from genome assembly GCF_002563895.1 of Pseudomonas lurida. Lineage (NCBI taxonomy): Bacteria > Pseudomonadati > Pseudomonadota > Gammaproteobacteria > Pseudomonadales > Pseudomonadaceae > Pseudomonas > Pseudomonas lurida. Next base: position 1,680,223 of record NZ_PDJB01000001.1, read on the forward strand.
CAGCGACCCGATGCGCCGCGGCGCGTCCTCGGCGCGCGATTCGATCTACCTCAATAGCCGCACCGCGCTGGTCAGCGAAAATGGCAGCAGTCCGTTGATCCGTGAATTGGTACAAGCGATCGGGCGCTTCAATGATCACGACACCAGTGACTGGATCAGCGAAGGCCTGGCCGAGTACTACGCCATCGAGCTGGTGCGCCGTGCTGGTGGTATTACCGATGAGCGCTACCAGGCGATACAGGCGCGGCTGGCGAAGGAAGGCAAGGACGTGACCAGCCTGCGCGGCGCACAGGTCAGCGGCGCGACGGTGTCACGGGCGGTGGTGGTGCTGCAGGAGCTGGACCGCGAGATCCGCGTGAAGACCCATAACAAGCGGTCGCTGGATGACCTCACGCAAGCGGTGATGCGCGCCAACAGCATTACCACCGCCGAGTTCGTGCACCTGGCCGAGAGCGTCATCGGCGAGTCGTCGGTGGTGTTGGATAACAAACTGCTGCGCTGATTCTGTGTCGTGCTAATCAAAAATGTGGGAGTGGGCGTGCTCACAAATACGGTGCTTCAGCCGGACAGTTGGGGCCTGAATCACTGCTTTCGCGAGCACGCTCGCTCCCACATTTGACGGTGTTCGGTTTGACTATTTGGTGGCCTTCTCAGCCGCCACTTCGGCCTTGGTCTTCAAATTCATCAGTTCTTCCCCGGCCCGCTCGATCTTCGCGCGCACCGTGTTCATTTCCTGGCGGCCCTGTTCGAGCTTTTCCTTCAGGTTGCTGTGACCGGTAAGGCCACGTGCCAGCGCTACACCGCCAATTGCTACCTGGATCAAGCCGAAAATCCCACCACGGCGCAGGCCTTTACCTACCATCATCACGCCACCGGCCACCGAGCCAATGCGCTCCCAGCCGTGCACGTTTTGCGTGGGCTGGGCCTGGAATGGCGTGTGTTCGATGATAGGTCGCAGGGTTTTGCTGTCGCTCATGATCTGTCTCCAACAAGGGCTAGTGATAAATAGCTGACTGCCGGCAGGCGCTGGATGTTCCCGAAATATCAGTACTTGGGGCCCGAACGGGTGTTGTTGCCCTTGGCCAGGCGGTCATAGAGCACCACGTTGACGGTGGCGGCAAGGTTCATGCAGCCGGTGGTGGGGATGTAGACCACGTCTTCACACCAGTCGCGGATCTCCTTGTCGAGGGAGCCGTCTTCCGGGCCGAAGATATACAGCGCTCGGTCGGGGTGGGTGTATTCCGGCAGGGGGCGGGCGCCTTCCACCAGTTCCACCGCGACGGGGATGCAGCCCAGCGGCAGGATCTTTTTCAAGTCGTCGATACCGATCAGCGGGATATCGTGGTGGACCTTCTTGGTGTCGGTGATGAAATCCCGGGCGCGCTCGTAACGCACGCCGGTGTAGAACACCGAGGCCACGCCGTAGCAGCCGGCGGCGCGCATGACCGAGCCGACGTTTTCGGGGGATTTGGGGTTATACAGACCGATGCAGCTGTAGCGTTTATTGCCCACGGGGAAGGGTGCCTTGGAGAAAAACGGCGATTATACGGCCTGGAAGGCATGTGGTGGTTGGGCGATCGCTATCTCGGGCAAGCCCGCTCCCACAGTTGAATGCGTTCACACTTCACCCGTGTGGGAGCGGGCTTGCCCGCGATGAGGCCTGTACAGCCGACGGAGATCTTCAGTCGTCCTTCTTCATCAACCCCGCCAACGCCGCAAACGGGTTATGCGTGGCCTTGGCAATTGTCGGGCTGCTGGTGGAGCCTTCGCCGAAGTACTGTTGGTCGGTGTAGCGCGAGTGCTCGTTATCGTGGCAGTACAGGCACAGCAACTCCCAGTTGGAGCCGTCCTGGGGATTGTCATCATGGTTGTGGTTGCGATGGTGTACGGTCAGTTCACTCAAGCGTTTGCCTGCGAACTCACGGGCACAGCGACCGCACACGTGGGGGTACATCTTCAGGGCTTTGTCGCGGTAGCCCATTTCCCGGTCGCGCTGGGCATCGGCGAGGATGCGGTCCAGCTTGGCGGTGTGGGAGGGCGGGTTGGTCGAGCTCATCATGGCTCCTGGCTATTTGGTGGTTCACGGATAGGGTTGATTCTAGCCGCTCGCGCTCTAAATAACCGCTTCACTTTATCGGTAAGGATTGAAACTCATGCGTCTGCATTCATGGACAGTTGCACTGTTGTTGTGTGGGCTCACCGCCCACGCCCACGCATTCTCTACACCCCAACCCGGGCAGGTCATCGAGGTGTCCCTCGAACAACTGCACCCGACCCAGGCCGTGGTGGGCTTCGACCAGATTTACTACAGCCTCGGCCTGTTCGCCGACAAACCCGCCAAGGTCTTCGATGAATACTGCGAAACCAACGGCCAGGGCGAAGCCGACAAAGTGCCCAAGGGCGCGGACCTGCACACCCCCGCAAGCTTCAGTTGCAAGGACCCTGTGGGCACTCATCCCGACGAGATGAAAACCGTGGTCGTCGGCCCTGGCGGCCAGTTGTACCTGACCGACGGCCACCACAGTTTCACGACCTTGTGGGAGGTGCCGGGCGGCGGCCCCCGCTTGAACATGTGGGTCAAGGTCACCGACGACTTCAGCAACAGCCCGACCATGGCGAACTTCTGGCAGCGCATGGAGGCTGCGCGCAAAGTCTGGCTCAAGGACAACCAGGGCCAGGCCCTGCCGCCCGAGCAGTTGCCCGCCCACCTGGGCTTCCAGAACCTGCAGGACGATACCTTGCGCAGCCTGGTGTATTTCACCCGCAAGGCCGCCTATGGCAAACCTGATGCAGGCGAGATCGCGCCGGAATTCCTGGAGTTCTATTGGGGCAACTGGCTGCGCACCCAGATCGACCTGGGTGCGTTCAACCTGAACAAGAAGGGCGGTTACAAGGACGCGATCGAAGCGGTGGCCAAGCGCATGGTCAGCCTGGCGCCGGGTTCACAAGTGGGTGACAGCGGCTTTACCGCCCATCAATTGGGCGGCATGACCAAGCTGGACCGCGACGAACTGGAAAAGACGTTCGACAAAAAAGTGCCCTACGTGATCGACTACCGCAAATCCCGAAACTGACGCCGATCAAAATGGGGGAGCGAGCAATCCCGCTCCCGCACTGGATCTGTGGTGTTCAGTAATGTGTATTCAGCCTTTGAGCTTCTCGGCGATCCAGATGGTGTGCCGCGTGCCCTTGTTGCCATGGGCAAACACCTGCACTTCCTCGGCCTTGAAACCGGCCTTGCGCAGTTTGTCGCTGAACAGCTTGTCGGCGCTGGCCGACCACACCGCCAATACGCCTTTAGGGCGCAGGGCCTTGGCGCACGCCGCCAGGCCACCTGCGGAGTAAAGCCAGCTGTTGGCCCTTTGCGTCAGGCCTTCGGGGCCGTTGTCCACATCCAGCATGATCGCGTCAAAGCCCTGGGGCTCGGCCTGCAGCACCTTCGCCACGTCTTCCTGGCGGATCACCGTGCGTGGGTCCAGGAGCGGCCGGCCGGATTTTTCCCCCAGCGGCCCACGGTTCCATTCCACAACGCCCGGCACCAGCTCCGCCACGACCACTTCGGCGGTCTTGCCCAGGTGCTTGAGCGCCGAGGCCAGGGTAAAGCCCATGCCCAGGCCGCCGATCAATACCCGCGAGCCCGGCCGCCCCGCGACCTTGCGGCAGGGAATTTCCGCCAGGGCATCTTCGGAACCGTGCATGCGCGTGTTCATCAACTGGCCGCCGTCACCACCCTGGATCTTGATGACGAAATCTTCACCGTATTCGAACAGGCACAAGGCACCGCCGTTGTCGGGGATTGGGGTGGTGTCCAGCAGAACGAAACGTTTCATGGAAATCTCATTGGGAAGGGCATTCTTGCGCGGTTGGGAGTAGCCTTGTGACATTCCGGTCAGGCCATGGAGCCATCGATGAAGTGCAGCATTCTAACGGTCATTGTGTTGAGCGCGCTCGCATTGGGTGCGGCGCAGGCTCAGGAGTTGCAAACCGTACCGGTCGCGCCAGCCCCAACGCCGGGTGCGCCGGGCACCCCGACGCCAACGCTGTACCCGCAAATCACCCCGCCAGCCGTGCCCAAGACGAACGGCTCGCCACCCCTGGTGCCCATCGTGCTGCCGACGCCGCCGAAGGACCAGACGGTGCCCGGCCTGCTGCAAAACGACAGCAAGCCGAAGACGCCGGGGGGTTAAAACTGCTGCGAGAGTAGTTGGCCGTCAGCCATGCGCAGGCGTTTGGACAGGGCGATAGCGATTGCGCGGATGATCTTGGCGGCCACCCTGGGCGCTTCGTTGAGCATCTTTTCCAGGGCATCCTTGCCCAGGTTCAGCAGCACGCAGTCACTGGCCGCCACGCAACTGGCTGAGCGCCGCTCGCCGTCAAGCACTGCCATTTCGCCAAAAGCCCGGCCGCTGCGCAGGGTCGCGATGGTCAGGCGCTGGCCGTCATGGTTGGTTTTCTGCACCGCCACCTGGCCGCTGTGGAGGATGCACATGAAGGTGCCCGCATCGCCTTCGAGGAAGATCACTTCGTCACGGGCAATGCTGCTGATATTGAAGTAGCCGGCGGCCACGTGAAAGTCTTCCGGCAACAGTGGGTCGAACAGGCCGCAGTCCATGAGCATGTCGCGGATTTCGTTATTGAGGAGCGTCGGTTGTGGCATGGCGGCAGTATTGATCCATCAATCAGGTAGGGCGGTCCTGTGTTCAGACAGGACCGCCCGGCGAAGTTCCTTAAACCAGCCCCAGCGCCTTGAACACGAACCCATATTCGAGCGCTACGTCACGTAATCCCTGGTAACGGCCGCTCATGCCGCCATGGCCGGCGCCCAGTTCGGTCTTGAGCAACAGCAGGTTGTCGTCCGTCTTGGTGTCACGCAACTTGGCCACCCACTTGGCCGCTTCCCAGTACTGCACACGGCTGTCGTTGTAGCCGGCGATCACCAGCATGTGCGGGTAGGCCTGGGCGCTGACGTTCTCGTACGGTGCGTAGGCCTTGATGCGCTCGTACACCTGCGGCTCCTGCGGGTTGCCCCATTCGTCGTACTCAGTGATGGTCAGCGGCAGTTCCGGGTCGAGCATGGTGTTGAGTACGTCGACAAACGGTACTTCGGCAATCGCTGCCTGGAACAGCGCTGGGCGCTGGTTGAGCACTGCTCCGATCAACAGGCCGCCGGCACTGCCGCCGCTGATGGCCAGTTGCTTGGAGGTGGTCAGACCCTGGGCGATCAGGTGCTCGGCGCAGGCGATGAAGTCGCTGAAGGTGTTCTGCTTGTGTTCCTGCTTGCCAGCGCGGTACCAGGCTTCGCCCAGTTCTCCGCCGCCGCGCACATGCGCAATGGCGAACGCCACGCCGCGGTCCAGCAGGCTCAGGCGTGCATGGGAAAACCACGGGTCGAGGCTCGCGCCGTAGGCACCGTAGCCGTACAGGTACAGCGGCACCGGTTTGCCGAGCTGGTCGCGCTTGACCACCAGGCTGATCGGCACCTGGGTGCCATCCGCCGAGGTGGCCCACAGTCGCTGGCTCACATAGTCATCGGCGTTGAACACGCCGAGCACCGGGGTTTCCTTGAGCACCTGTTGCGCGCCACTGGCCAGTTCCAGCTGGCGGACCTGGGCCGGGCGGTTCAGGGCCTCGTAGCGCAGGCGAATCCTGTCGCTGACGAACTCCAGGCTGTTTTGTACGTACAGGCTGTAGGCGGCGTCAGGCAATTCCACGCGATAGGCCGGCAGGCCTTCCGGGTGTACCTCGATCACCGGCAGGCCACCGATGCGCAGGCTCAGGGTCATGGCGCTGGCATTGAGGCTGACGCCGTCGAGCATCACCTCGTCGCTGTGGGGGATCAGGTTCTGCCACTCACCCTCGGTGGGTACGTCGCCAATGTCGGTCGCCACGAACAGTGCGTAGTTGATGCCATCACGGTTGCTGCGGATAAACCAGGTCCACGCGCCGTTCAACTGGCCATGGTCGACATCGTATTCATGGTCCTCGACCCGTGGCGCCAGGCAGGTGAAGTCCAGGTGCGGTTGGTTGGCATCCAGCGCCCAGATCTCGCTGGTGGTCTTGCTGCCAAGCGACAGCAGCAACTGGCGCTCGGAGCTGGAGCGGTAGCAATGCAGGAAGAAGCGCCCGTCGGGCTCGTGGAACACTTCCTGCGCCGCCGTGCCATCCAGGCGATAGCGATACAGTTTGTGCGGGCGATGGGTGTCGTCCAGTTCGCCGAAGAACAGGGTCAGGCTGTCATTGGCCCAGGTCATGCTGCCGTCGCAGTCCTGGAATTCCAGTTCGCTGACCTTGCCGGTGGCCAGTTCCTTCACGTACAGGGTGTAGACCTCTTCACCGCTGGTATCGAGGCTGTAGGCCAGGCGCTGGTGGTCGGGGCTGATGCTGAACGCGCCGAGGGAGAAAAAACCGCCATTGGCCAGCACATTGGGGTCGAGCAGCAACTCTTCGCTGCTGTCATCCACCTGGTTGCTGTCGTCGGCCGGGCGGCGGCAGCGGTAGTGGCGGGCGTACTCGTCACCGGCGGTGGTGCGGGTGTAGTAGAGATACGGCCCCCACGGCGAGGGCAGGGACAGATCGGTTTCGAGAATGCGGCCCTTGATCTCCTCGAACAGGGTTTCGCGCAGCGCCGCCTGGTCGGCGAGCTGGGCTTCCTGCCAGGCGTTTTCGGCCTTGAGGTAATCGAGCACCTCAGCGCTGTCACGCGCTTGCAGCCAGGCATACGGATCCTGGCCTGGGGCCTTGCGGGCAATCGGGGTGGTCGATATAGGCATGGATTATTCTCTATCTGGCGGACGGTGGCAGGCATTGCAGCCGCGACACGCAAAAGCCGTTATCATAGCCGTCTGTTTGCCAACCTTGCCATGGACACCATGACCGAGAACGACTATCTGATCGCTTGGGGCCTTTACGCCTTCGCTGCCTTGGGCTGCCTGTTGGTGTGGTGGCGCATGACCCGCTGGATCTGGCGCTGGCTGCGCGAGCCGCTGCAATTGCTGATGGCGGTGCTGCTGTTCAGCCCGACCATCGTCGACCCGGTCAAGACCCAGTTCGCGCCCGCCGTGGCCATCACCGCCCTGGACCTGGTGCTCAAGGTCGGCAATAACGCCTGGCGGGCCATTTCCGACCTGTTCATGTACACCATGATCGCCTTTGGTGTGTACATCGTGTTTGTGTTGATCCGCTGGCCCATCGAGCGTGCCGCCAATGCCCGTCGTGAGCGCAAGGCTGCCGCCGATGCCGCCTTGGCCGCGGAGCCGGATGAAGATGAAGAAGACGTGCCTTTTCGCCGTCCTGCCCCCGTGAGCGGTATGCGCGTAGAACCGCGCCTTTAACGTCGTCCGCCCTGCAGCGAGAGCCCTGGCATGTGTGAATTATTGGGCATGAGTGCCAACGTCCCCACCGACATCGTGTTCAGCTTTACCGGGCTGATGCAGCGCGGCGGGCGTACCGGCCCCCACCGTGACGGTTGGGGCATTGCGTTCTACGAGGGCCGTGGCCTGCGCCTGTTCCAGGACCCGGCCGCCAGCAGCGAATCGGAAGTCGCGCTCCTCGTGCAGCGTTACCCGATCAAAAGTGAAGTGGTGATTGGCCATATCCGCCAGGCCAATGTCGGCAAGGTCAGCCTGGCCAACACTCACCCGTTCGTGCGCGAACTGTGGGGCCGCAATTGGTGCTTCGCGCACAATGGCCAATTGGCGGACTTCAACCCTCGCGCCACCTTCTACCGCCCGGTGGGCGACACCGACAGCGAAGCAGCCTTCTGCGATCTGCTCAACCGCGTGCGCGAGGCCTTTCCTGAGCCGGTCGACCTTGAACAGGTGCTGCCGGACCTGATCGCCGCCTGCTCCGAATACCGCAGCAAAGGCGTGTTCAACTGCCTGCTCAGCGATGGCGACTGGTTGTTCTGCTACTGCTCGACCAAATTGGCGCAAATTACCCGGCGCGCACCGTTTGGCCCGGCGCGCTTGAAAGATGTCGACGTGATCGTCGATTTTCAGGCCGAAACCACGCCCAATGATGTGGTGACGGTGATTGCCACCGAGCCTTTGACCGACAACGAAAACTGGACCCGCTACGAACCGGGCCAATGGAGCCTGTGGCGACGCGGTGAATGCGTCAGCCAGGGCGTTACCGAGTAAGGATATCGACCATGTTGCTCAGTTATCTGCGGTTGGTGCTGTTTGCCATTGGCCTGTTGGTTGGCGTGCAAGTGCCAGGGTTCATCAACGACTATGCCAAGCGCGTCGAGGCCCACCTGATCGAGGCCCAGACCGGCCTCAGCGGGTTTGAAACCACCGCACGGCAGTTCTTCAACGGCGACTTGAAGGCGTTGGTGGCGCATTACCGCGCCAGTGATGACCCGGTGTTCCAGAGCGATGCCAACAGCCTGGGCGCCATGCTGGATCGCCAGGTGGCGCTGGACAAGCAATTCCAGGCCATGCAAGGCCCGTGGTATATCCGCGCCCTGCAAGTGGCGGTGGCGGCAGATCCGGATATCCGCCAGGAAACCTGGAATGGCTACAGCTACCAGATCCTGCTGACGCCCGAGGCGATGGGCTGGGGGTTGGGTGGGGCGATGCTGTTGTCGTTTGGCCTGGAATGTCTCTTCCGCCTGATCGACTGGGTGGTATTGGGCGGCAAGCGCCTGCGCCAGAGCCGGCCGATCGAAGAGCGAGACCTGAAGGGCCTCTAACGGTTACCGCACGTCCAAAGGGTGGAAGCGGGCATGTTCGCGAATGCGCGGTGTCAGTCAGCAATGTTTCAACTGACCCACCGCTTTCGCGGGCTAGCCCGCTCCCACAGTGTTGACTGGGTCAGGCCAGGATCATGCGCTCTGCGCCAACCTCCTCGGCATACCGCGCCACCACCTTCTGGCACAGCCCCACGATCTCCTCCACCAGCTCCACCCCCACGCGCCACGACACCACCACCTGCAAATTCGGCAGTTTCTGGGCCATCGGCAGCATCACCAGCTCCCCGCGCGTCAGTTCTTCGCTGACCAACACCGGCGGCAGCGCGCCAATCCCGAAGCCATCGCGCAGCAGGCGGGTAATCGCCGACACTGAATTCACGCAGTTCATCCGTGGTGCGGCCACGCCGTTGGCTTGCATCAGGCTGATGACGTCCTGGTGCGGGTGAGAGTTTTTCGAGTAGGTGATGATGCGCTCCTGGGCCAGTTCGGCGAGGGAGGCATAGTCGCGGTTGTAGATCGACTGGCTGGCGACGATCCAGGCCATGGGGTGGCTGGCCAGTTCCAGGCTACGCACGGTTTCCAGGCGCAGCAGGTCGGTTTGCAGGATCAGGTCGAGGAAACCTTTTTGCAGCTGATCGCTGAGGTTCAGTGCGGTATCGGCGACCAATTCGATTTCTACCAGGGGGAAGTGGTCCATCAGTTCCGCGACCAGGGGGCTGAGCCAGGTGTGGATCACTGTGTCCATGGCGCCGATCCGGATGCGCCCGACCTTGCTGCTGGTGGTCTCCAGGGACTGCTTCAAGCCCTGCATGGTCACCATCATCTGCTCCGCATAGTCGAGCACCTTCAAGCCTTCCGGGGTCAGGCTCACGCCACGCGAATCGCGCAGAAACAACTTCACCCCCAGCTCGCTTTCCAGCACCGCGATGCGGCTTGAGATCGACGCCTGGGTGGTGAACAACTTCTCGGCGGTCAGGCGGAAACTCTTGAGCTTGGCCACCCAGACGAAGGTTTCAAGGAACTTCAAATTCATGGGATCAACTTTTTCTTATGCATGGATCGGTTTTTATTAGTTGGACGCCGCACCGGGCCAGCGCCAAAAATCGAGTCATTCCACGATAAGCGCCGTTGGGGTCTCAGGACAAGTTGCGAGTTCTGTGTGAAAAATCCCAAACTACAAAAAATAAAGCCTACAGGAGCGACAGTCCGTGAGCCGTCTTTTACTCAATTGCGATATTGGCGAAAGCTTTGGTAACTGGACCATGGGTCTGGACGCCGAGGTCATGCCGTTCATTGATTGCGCCAACGTGGCCTGTGGCTTTCATGCCGGCGACCCGAGCATCATGCGCAAGACCGTCAGCCTGGCGCTCAAGCATGGCGTGCAAGTTGGCGCACACCCGGCATACCAGGACCTGCAAGGCTTCGGTCGTCGCTCCATGGCCTACACCCCCCAGGAAATCCAGGACCTGTTGCACTACCAGGTCGGTGCCCTCGACGGTATCTGCCGGGCCCAAGGCGGGCGCGTCAGCTATGTGAAGCCCCACGGTGCGATGTACAACGACATGATGGCCAACCCCGCGCAGTTGCGTGCGGTGATCCAGGCCGTGGCGGCCTACGGCGAACTGCCGTTGATGCTGCTCGCCACCCGCGACAACAGCGCCGCCCAGGCCTTGGGCGACGAGTACGGCGTCACCCTGTGGTTTGAAGCCTTCGCCGACCGCGCCTACGACAACAAGGGGCACTTGGTCTCCCGCCAGTTACCCGGTGCCGTGCATCACGACTCCGACACCATCGTGCAGCAAGCCCTGACCCTTTCCCGGGGGGAAGCGCTGATCGCCAGCGATGGCAGCCCGCTGGTCCTGCAGGCCAATACCCTGTGCGTGCATGGCGACAACGCCAGCTCGGTCGCGGCCGTGCAGCGCATACGCGAGGCGTTGAAGCCGGTATGAAGCCACGCATTGAAGTGGTGGCCATCGACTGCCTGATGGTCCGTCTGTTCGACGTGATCGCCGAAGCCAACATGCCGTGGATGCTGGCCGCGACCCAGCGCCTGCGCAGCGGCTTTGGTGCGGCACTGGTGGACCTGGTGCCGTCCTACACCACCTTGATGGTGCATTACGACCTGACTGCAGTGAACCCGGCCCAGGCGCGGGAATTGATCGACCTGGCCCTCACCGACCTGCAGCCACAGGCTCAGGGCAGTGGCCAGTGCCATGTGCTGCCGGTGTGGTACGACCTGAGCGTCGGCCCGGAATTGACCTTGCTGAGCCAGCGCAGTGGCCTGGCGATCGACGACGTGATTCGCCGCCACAGTGCCCACGAATACCAGGTGTTCGCCCTCGGCTTCGCCCCCGGTTTTGCCTTTATGGGCCTGGTGGATGAAAGCCTCGCCACCCCGCGCCTCAACACCCCACGCAAACGCGTGGCGGCTGGCAGTGTCGGCATCGCCGAACGGCAGACTGCCGCTTACCCGGTGGTGTCGCCGGGCGGCTGGAACCTGATCGGCCGCACGCCGGCCAAACTCTTCGACCGCGAGCGTGACGGCTACAGCCTGATGCAACCGGGCGACACGGTGCGCTTTGAAGCGGTCGAGCGTGCTGAATTCATCAAACTGGGTGGCGATGACACGCCGTTGGAGGCGCAGGCATGAGCCGCTTGATCATCGAGGCCAGCACGCCGCTGTGCCTGTTGCAGGACGCCGGCCGCGTTGGCGTGCGCCACCTGGGCGTGACCCAGGGCGGGGCGCTGGATTGGGTATCGATGTCCTGGGCCAACTGGCTGCTGGGCAATGCACTGGATGCCCCGGTGGTGGAAATCACCCTGGGCGGTTTCACCGTGCAGGCCGAGGAGTATTGCCTGCTGGCCCTGGCCGGTGCCGACCTGGGGGCCTTTATCGACGAGCGCGCCATCAGCCCCGGTCGCAGTTTTATCCTGCAAAAGGGCCAGCGCTTGCGTTTCACCCAGCCGTTCAGCGGTGCGCGTGCCTACCTGGCGGCGCCGGGTGGGTTTGATGCGCCGGAGGTGCTCGGCAGTTGCGCCACTGTTGTGCGTGAGGCGCTGGGCGGGGTGGACGGTTTCGGCAAGGCACTGGCCGAAGGAGGGTGCCTCGCTTATTCCGGTACGGGCGGGGCGATGAAGGTACTGAGTGAGCCCCATTTGCACACCGGGGCAGCACTGGATGTCATCCTCGGCGCACAGATCGGCCAGTTCAGCGGCCAAAGCCTGTTCGATGCCTTCAACAGCGATTGGGCCCTGGACAGCCGCGCCGACCGCATGGGCATGCGCTTGCTCGGCACGCCCTTGCACTATCAAGGGCCTTCGCTGATTTCCGAAGGGATTCCGCTGGGGGCGATCCAGGTGCCGCCGGATGGGCAGCCGATTGTGTTGCTCAATGATCGGCAGACCATCGGCGGCTATCCACGCCTGGGGGCACTGACACCGTTGTCACTGGCGCGGCTGGCGCAGTGTTTGCCGGGTGAGAAGGTCCGGTTGGCGCCGGTGGTGCAAGAGACCGCGCACCAGCAGCACGTCGACTTTTTGCGTCGCTTCATTTAACTGCTGAGGCAGTACGCAATGACAATACGAGATATGTCCTACGGGGTTTGAGTCCTCCGTCGTATTGGTCCACAAAGACGCACATGGAAGTCTTGGTCGTTCATTCACCATCAGGACTCACCATGCGCTACATGAAGATCTACGCACAGGACATACTCGATAACGATGTGCCCGACGTGGTCACGCTGGAATTTCACGACGATACGCGCGCCCCGTCGCTCGTGCATCAAGCCACGACGTTCGATATCACGGATGATGGCAAGCTGGACTGGGTGATCGCCGATGATGTGAACCAGGACGGCATCATCGACGCGGTCGACCGTGCACAGGCCATCGAGTTGGCCCAGCTGTTTCTCGCGTTCAATTGGTTCAGCCTTGACGAACCCTTCGACAAATACCTGAAAGTGTTTGCCCGGGACTTTGATGGTAACGGCGTGCCTGACACGGTGCGCCTGCATTTTCATCAAGGCGAAGGCGAGCCCACCGATGAAAGCATTGCCTACACGGCGGCGGTCTATGCCGATGGCAATGGGCTTGGTGGGGTTTCGATCAATCAAGACGTCAACAATGACCAAAAGGTCGACGGAAAGGACGCCGAGCTGGTCAAACAGTTTGCCGCGCTGTTCCTGAAGTTCGGTTGGGTCGACGCCCAGCACGGCTGAGCACACGCCTGTAGCCGCTGCCCGCGGCTACAGGTTGCAGGCTACTTCGACAGAAACCGCATGCCTTCTTCCAGGCCACGCAATGTCAGCGGATACATCTGATCCTCCACCAACTCCCGCACGATTCCCGTCGACGCCGTATACCCCCAGGTGTCCTTCGGGTACGGGTTAATCCAGATCAGCTTCTTGTACTTGGCCATGAAACGCTGCATCCACACATACCCCGGCTCCTCGTTCCAGTGCTCGACGCTGCCGCCAGCCTGGGTGATCTCATAGGGCGCCATCGATGCGTCGCCGATAAAGATCACTTTGTAGTCGGCGCCGTATTTGTGCAGCAGATCCTGGGTGGACGTGCGTTCGGATGTGCGGCGCTGGTTGTTTTTCCACACCGATTCGTACACGAAGTTGTGGAAGTAGAAGTACTCCAGGTGCTTGAACTCGGTCTTGCACGCGGAGAACAGTTCTTCGCAGATCTTCACATGGGCGTCCATCGAGCCGCCGATATCGAACAACAGCAGCAACTTGATGGTGTTGCGCCGCTCTGGGCGCATCTGGATATTCAGCAAGCCGGCATCACGGGCGGTGTGGTCGATAGTGCCATCGATATCCAGCTCTTCCGCCGCGCCCTGGCGCGCGAACTTGCGCAAGCGACGCAAGGCGATCTTGATATTGCGCGTGCCCAGTTCTACCTGGTCGTCAAGGTTCTTGTACTCGCGCTGGTCCCACACCTTCACCGCCTTGCCCTGGCGTTTGCCGGCGTCGCCGACGCGAATGCCTTCGGGGTTGTAACCGCCGGAGCCAAACGGGCTGGTCCCGCCGGTGCCGATCCACTTGTTGCCGCCGGCGTGGCGTTCCTTCTGTTCTTCCAGGCGTTTCTTGAAGGCTTCGATGAGCGCGTCCAGGCCACCCAAGGACTGGATCTGCGCACGTTCTTCGTCGGTCAGCGAGCGTTCGAACTCCTTGCGCAGCCAATCCTCGGGAATCAGCGCCTGCAGGTGGTCGTCGAGCTTTTCCAGGCCGTTGAAATAGGCGCCGAAGGCCCGGTCGAACTTGTCGTAATGCCGCTCGTCCTTCACCAGGATCGCCCTGGCCAAGTAGTAGAACTCGTCCATGTCGGCGAAGGTCACGCGCTGTTTCAGCGCGTTGATCAGGTCGAGCAGCTCACGCACCGACACGGGCACCTTGGCTGCACGCATTTCATTGAACAGGTTGAGCAGCATCAGCGATTACCGCGACGGCTCATGAACGCCAGACGCTCCAGCAATTGCACGTCCTGCTCGTTCTTGACCAAGGCTCCGGCCAAAGGCGGGATGGCCTTGGTCGGGTCGCGCTCGCGCAGGACGGCCTCGCCGATGTTGTCGGCCATCAGCAACTTGAGCCAGTCGACCAGTTCGGAGGTGGACGGCTTTTTCTTCAGCCCTGGCACTTTGCGCACGTCGAAGAACACGTCCAGGGCTTCGCTGACCAGGTCTTTCTTGATGTCGGGGTAGTGCACATCCACGATCTTTTGCAGGGTGGTGCGGTCGGGGAAGGCGATGTAGTGGAAGAAGCAGCGGCGCAGGAACGCGTCCGGCAGTTCTTTTTCGTTGTTGGAGGTAATGATGATGATCGGGCGCTTCTTCGCCTTGATGGTCTCGTCGATTTCGTAGACGTAGAACTCCATCTTGTCGAGTTCCTGCAGCAAGTCGTTGGGGAACTCGATGTCGGCCTTGTCGATTTCATCGATCAGCAGGATCACCCGCTCCTCGGACTCGAAGGCTTCCCAGAGCTTGCCCTTTTTCAGGTAGTTGCGCACATCGTGCACCTTGTCCACGCCCAGCTGCGAGTCGCGCAGGCGGCTGACCGCGTCGTACTCGTACAGGCCCTGGTGGGCCTTGGTGGTGGACTTGATGTGCCAAGTGATCAGCTTGGCGCCAAAGGATTCGGCCAATTGTTCGGCGAGCATGGTCTTGCCGGTGCCGGGCTCGCCCTTGACCAGCAATGGCCGTTCCAGGGTAATGGCAGCGTTGACGGCCAGTTTCAGGTCGTCGGTGGCAACGTAGGCCTGGGTGCCTTCGAACTTCATGGGTATTTCCTCGAATTCATCAATGCCGGGACTATACCGCGCAGCCCCGGCGACTGTGAACGCAGGCGGGCTATTCAGTCTCTGAATGACCGGTCACCTTCAGTCCGCCGAGGGCTTGGGTTGTTCATAGCGCGCGTTGAACGCCTGGATGAAACCGTTGCGCAATATCGATATAAACGCCGAGAACGCGCTGACATTTTGCTGGTGCACACTACCGCTGAGTTCCACGCGCGTGGCGAACTGGTTCTTGCTCTGGTTTTTCAGCACGGTCTCACTGGTGCCGACCACCGCCTCCCAGATCGAGCGGAAGATGTTCTTGTCTTTGTTTTCCACATCCTGTTTCCAATCAAAGACCTCCACATCGCGTAGCAGCGGCTTGATGTAGCCGGTCAACTGGCCTTTTTCCGCCTGGGCCTCGATCACCACATCGCCGGTGCCGGCCTTGAAGTCGAATTTGCCGTAGGCCGAGGCAAAGTCATTCATGCGCTTGAGCTGCAGATCCTTGGCGCGGAAACGGAATTCGAAGTTTTCGAAATTGCTCAGCGGGTCGAAGGTGGCGGTGGCTTCCAGCGGCGCCTGGCCCTGGAGCAACGCCTTGCCGTCGAAGCGCGCGTCGCGCTTGCCTTCAACGTCCACCACATTGGTCAGGTTGTAAAAGCTGGCGTTGACCGAGCTGGCATTGATGTTGACGGGGGGCTTGGAGTTGAAGTTACGGAAGGTGATCTTGCCGTCTGCGATGCGTACTTCATCGAGGGTGATGGGCGCCAGCTTGCTCAATTGCTCGCGCCAATCGGTGCCCTTACCGGTCTGGGACGCCTGCTTGTTGGGGCCGCCGTCGACGAAGTTCACTTCAGGGTCGACAAACAGCACCTTGGCGACCACTGCATGGTCGTACCACAGCGAGTGCCAGCTCACTGCCAAGTCGATCAGCGGCGCCTTGACGAACGGTACGGGCACCTTGCCATCTACCTTGGTGATCTCCAGCCCATTGATCCTGTAGGCGCCGCGCCACAGTGCCAGGTCGACGTCGATGACGTGGCCGCGGTAATCGCCCATGTCGGCGAGTTTGTCATTCAAGTAGTTACGCACCAGATAGGGCAGGGCGACGGTCAAGGCGACCAGCACCACCACCACCCCGGCGACGGTCCATAGCGGACAGCTGTAGCGACGTTTCATTGCTCAAATCTCCATACAGGTAGGCGATTGACTACCGTCAAGCGCCCAACGTTCCTCTGACTGGACGCTTTGCAGCACGAGGCATACCCTTGGGGCCTTCCAGAAACCGAGCAATAGGACCCGTCATGAGCCGTATCTTTGCAGACAATGCGCACTCCATCGGTAATACGCCCCTGGTTCAGATCAACCGTATCGCACCGCGTGGCGTAACCATACTGGCCAAGATCGAAGGGCGTAACCCGGGCTACTCGGTGAAGTGCCGCATTGGCGCTAACATGATCTGGGACGCCGAAGGCACCGGTAAGCTCAAGCCGGGCATGACCATTGTCGAACCCACTTCCGGTAACACCGGCATCGGCCTGGCGTTCGTCGCCGCGGCCCGTGGCTACAAGTTGCTGTTGACCATGCCGGCGTCCATGAGCATCGAGCGGCGCAAGGTCCTCAAGGCGCTCGGCGCCGAGTTGGTGCTCACCGAGCCGGCCAAGGGCATGCCCGGTGCCATCGCAAAGGCGAATGAAATCGTCGCCAGCGACCCGGCTACTTACTTCATGCCGGGCCAGTTCGAAAACCCGGCCAACCCTGCGATCCATGAGAAAACCACCGGTCCGGAAATCTGGAACGACACCGATGGCGCCGTGGATGTACTGGTCGCAGGCGTGGGCACCGGTGGCACCATCACGGGCGTGTCGCGCTATATCAAGAACACCGCGGGCAAGCCGATCCTGTCGGTGGCGGTCGAGCCAATGGTGTCCCCGGTGATCACCCAAGCGTTGGCGGGCGATGAGATCAAGCCCAGCTCGCACAAGATCCAGGGGATTGGCGCCGGTTTCGTGCCCAAGAACCTGGACTTGTCGATGGTCGACCGCGTGGAGTTGGTGACCGACGACGAATCCAAGGCCATGGCCCTGCGCTTGATGCAGGAAGAGGGGATTCTGTGCGGTATCTCCTGCGGTGCGGCGATGGCTGTCGCCGTGCGCCTGGCCGAGAAGCCGGAAATGCAGGGCAAGACCATCGTGGTGATTTTGCCGGACTCCGGTGAGCGCTACTTGTCGAGCATGCTGTTCAGCGATTTGTTCACCGAGCAGGAAAACCAGGCTTGATGTATGTCAGCGCCCGAACCTTAGGCCTTCTGCATAATGGCCCAACTGTTTATCATGGCCGGCTGCTACGTCTGCTGTTGGCCAGGCGCTTATTTCCAGGAGTTGCTGCATGACCTTTTCTTTGGCCGCCAAACTGTCGGTACTGGCGTTGTTTATCGGCAGCACGCTGTACGTGCACCTGCGCGGCAAGGCGCGTTTGCCGATGTTGCGCCAGTTCGTCAACCATTCGGCGCTGTTCGCCCCCTATAACGCCTTGATGTACCTGTTTTCGGCGGTGCCGTCCAAGCCGTACCTGGACCGCAGCAAGTTCCCGGAACTGGATGTGCTCAAGGACAACTGGGAAGTGATCCGCGAAGAGGCGATGCACCTGTTCGACGAGGGGTACATCCGCGCCGCCGAAAAGAACAACGATGCCGGTTTCGGTTCGTTCTTCAAGAAGGGCTGGAAGCGTTTCTACCTCAAGTGGTACGACAAACCGCTGCCCTCGGCCGAGGCCCTGTGCCCGAAAACCGTGGCGCTGGTGAGCAGCATTCCCAACGTCAAGGGCGCGATGTTTGCGCTATTGCCAGGTGGCAGCCACCTCAACCCGCACCGCGACCCGTTTGCCGGTTCCCTGCGTTACCACTTGGGCCTGTCCACGCCGAACTCCGACGACTGCCGCATCTTCGTCGACGGCCAGGTGTACGCCTGGCGCGACGGTGAAGACGTGATGTTCGACGAGACCTACGTGCATTGGGTCAAGAATGAAACCGAGCAGACCCGAGTGATCCTGTTCTGCGACATCGAGCGACCGCTGAGCAATCGCCTGATGACCCGCGTGAACCGTTGGGTCAGCAAGCAACTGGGGCGCGCTACGGCACCGCAGAACCTGGATGACGAACGCGTTGGCGGCATCAACCAGGCATATGCCTGGAGCAAGACCTTCAGCGACAAGTTCAGCGGTGTGGTCAAGCAGTGGAAGCGCAAGCATCCGAAGGCTTATCGCATTGCGCGACCAGTGCTGGCTGTCGTGGTGCTGGTGCTGCTGTGGAAGTGGCTGTTCGGCTAGTTGGAATACGGTCGACACTGTGGGAGCGGGCAAGCCCGCTCCCACAGTTGATCGCCAGCCTTTGTCAGGAGGCGATCAACTGGCGCAGCACATAGTGCAAGATGCCCCCTGACTTGAAGTACTCCACTTCATTGAGCGTATCGATCCGGCACAGCACCTCGACCTTCTCCGTGCTGCCGTCCTCCCGCGTAATCACCAACGTCAGGTTCATGCGCGGCACGATCTCAACGTCCGTCAGCCCTAGGATATCGATCTTCTCCTTGCCGGTGAGCTTGAGCGACTTGCGGTTCTGATCCAGCTTGAACTGCAACGGCAGCACACCCATGCCCACCAGGTTGGAGCGGTGAATGCGCTCGAAACTCTCGGCGATCACCGCCTTGACGCCCAACAGGTTGGTACCCTTGGCCGCCCAGTCACGGCTGGAGCCGGTGCCATACTCCTGGCCGGCAATCACCACCAGCGGCGTGCTGGAGGCCTGGTATTTCATCGAGGCGTCGTAGATCGGCATTTTCTCGCCGGTGGGGATGTACAGCGTATTGCCGCCTTCCTCGCCGCCGAGCATCTCATTGCGGATACGGATGTTGGCAAAGGTGCCGCGCATCATCACTTCATGGTTGCCCCGGCGTGAGCCGTAGGAGTTGAAGTCCCGTGGCTCCACGCCTTGCTCGCGCAGGTAGCGGCCGGCGGGGCTGTCGGTCTTGATATTGCCGGCGGGGGAGATATGGTCGGTGGTGACCGAGTCGCCCAGCAGGGCCAGGACGTTGGCGCCCTTGACGTCTTTGATCACCGGCAACGGGCCGGCAATATCATCGAAGAACGGCGGGTGCTGGATGTAGGTGGAATCTTTCTGCCACACGTAGGTGGCCGCCTGTGGCACTTCAATCGCTTGCCATTGCTCGTCACCGGCGAATACCTCGGCGTATTCCTTGTGGAACATGCCCGTGCTGACCTGGGCCACCGCGTCGGCGATCTCTTTGCTGCTTGGCCAGATGTCCTTGAGGTATACCGGGTTGCCGTCCTGATCGTTACCCAGCGGCTCGCTGCTGATGTCGATGCGCACCGTGCCCGCCAAGGCGTAGGCCACCACCAGCGGCGGCGAAGCCAGCCAGTTGGTTTTTACCAGCGGGTGCACGCGGCCTTCGAAGTTGCGGTTACCGGACAGCACCGACGCCACGGCAAGGTCGGCTTTCTGGATGGCCTTTTCGATCGGCTCAGGCAATGGCCCGGAGTTGCCGATACAGGTGGTGCAGCCGTAGCCGACCAGGTCAAAGCCCAGTTTGTCGAGGTAGGGAGTAAGGCCCGCCGCCTTGTAATAGTCGGTCACCACTTTGGAACCCGGGGCCAACGAGGTCTTCACCCAGGGTTTGCGGGTCAGGCCTTTTTCCACGGCCTTTTTCGCCACCAGCCCGGCGGCCATCATGACGCTGGGGTTCGAGGTGTTGGTGCACGAGGTGATCGCGGCGATCACCACGGCGCCGTTTTTCAGGCGATAGGTCTGGCCGTCGTATTCATAGTCGGTTTCGCCCACCAGGTCGGCATTGCCCACGGCAACCCCACCACCGCCTTCGCTTTCCAGGCGGCCTTCTTCCTTGTTGGCGGGTTTGAATTGCAGGTCGAGAAAATCGCTGAAGGCCTGGCCGACATTCGGCAGTGCCACGCGGTCCTGTGGGCGTTTCGGCCCGGCGAGGCTGGCTTCGACCGTGCCCATGTCCAGCGCCAGGCTGTCGGTGAACACCGGTTCCTGGCCAGCGTTGCGCCACAGGCCCTGGGCCTTGGTGTAGGTCTCTACCAGCTTCACGGTTTCTGCCGGACGGCCGGACAGGCGCAGGTAGTCCAACGTCACTTCGTCCACTGGGAAAAAGCCGCAGGTGGCGCCATATTCCGGGGCCATGTTGGCGATGGTGGCGCGGTCGGCCAGCGGCAGGTCGGCGAGGCCGTCGCCGTAGAATTCGACGAACTTGCCCACTACGCCTTTCTTGCGCAGCATCTGGGTGACGGTCAGCACCAGGTCGGTGGCGGTGATGCCTTCTTTCAGTTTGCCGGTGAGCTTGAAGCCGATGACTTCCGGGATCAGCATCGACACCGGCTGGCCGAGCATCGCCGCCTCCGCCTCGATACCGCCCACGCCCCAGCCGAGTACGCCGAGGCCATTGATCATGGTGGTGTGGGAGTCGGTGCCGACAAGGGTGTCCGGGAAGGCATAGGTGCGGCCGTCTTCGTCCTTGGTCCAGACCGTGCGGCCCAGGTATTCGAGGTTGACCTGGTGGCAGATACCGGTGCCCGGTGGTACCACGCTGAAGTTGTCGAAGGCGCTCTGGCCCCAGCGCAGGAAGGCGTAGCGTTCGCCGTTGCGCTGCATCTCGATGTCCACGTTTTGCTCGAAGGCGCTGGTGGTGCCGAACTTGTCGACCATCACCGAGTGGTCGATCACCAGGTCGACGGGGGAGAGTGGGTTGATGCGCTGCGGGTCGCCCCCGGCCTTGGCCACGGCGGCGCGCATGGCGGCCAGGTCGACCACGGCGGGTACGCCGGTAAAGTCTTGCATCAATACCCGGGCCGGGCGGTACTGGATCTCGCGGTCCGACTGGCGCTCTTTGAGCCAGGCGGCAATGGCCTTGAGGTCGGCGCCGGTGACGGTCTTGTCGTCTTCCCAGCGCAGCAGGTTTTCCAGCAACACCTTGAGGGACATCGGCAGTTTATCCAGGTCGCCCAGGCTCTTGGCGGCTTCGGGCAAGCTGAAGTAGTGATAAGTCTTGTCGTCGATCTGCAGGGTTTTAAGGGTTCTCAGGCTATCAAGGGATGACATTACATGACTCCTTATGGTCCGCACGGCTACGGACCTGACGGGACGAACAGAGCTTTCAACTTAGCCCTGTTTTCATTAGCAGGCTAATAACTGGACTCTATCGTTAAGTCCAAGGTTCCGAACTCGGCTATCATGCGCGCGTTTTCATGACAGGACTTGCGCTACAGCAAGCCCAGTTGCCAGGAGATTCAATGAACACCCTTTTTATGCACTGCCGCCCGGGTTTTGAAGGCGAAGTCTGTTCCGAGATCGCGGAGCACGCCGCGCGCCTGAACGTTTCCGGCTACGCCAAGGCCAAGACCGGCAGCGCCTGCGCCGAATTCGTCTGCACCGAAGAAGACGGCGCCCAGCGCCTGATGCACGGCCAGCGCTTTGCCGAGCTGATCTTCCCGCGGCAATGGGCGCGCGGGGTATTCATCGACCTGCCGGAAACCGACCGCATCAGCGTGATTCTCGCCCATCTGCGCGAATTCCCGGTGTGCGGCAGCCTGTGGCTGGAGATGGTCGACACCAACGACGGCAAAGAACTCTCGAACTTCTGCAAGAAGTTCGAAGTGCACCTGCGCAAAGCCCTGCTCAACGCCGGCAAGCTGGTGGACGACCCGAGCAAGCCGCGGCTGCTGCTCACCTTCAAGAGTGGCCGCGAAGTGTTCATGGGCCTGGCCGAGTCGAACAACTCGGCAATGTGGCCCATGGGGATCCCGCGTCTCAAGTTCCCTCGCGAAGCCCCTAGTCGCTCGACCTTGAAGCTGGAAGAGGCCTGGCACCACTTCATCCCCCGCGACCAATGGGACGAGCGCCTGCATGGTGACATGACCGGCGTCGACCTCGGCGCGGCACCGGGCGGCTGGACCTGGCAGCTGGTCAACCGTGGCATGCTGGTGACCGCCATCGACAACGGCCCCATGGCCGAAAGCCTGATGGACACCGGCCTCGTGCAACACTTGATGGCCGACGGCTTTACCTTCGTGCCCAAGCAGCCGGTGGACTGGATGGTCTGCGACATCGTCGAGAAGCCGGCACGCAACGCCGCGCTGCTGGAAACCTGGATCGGCGAGGGGCATTGCCGCGAGGCGGTGGTGAACCTGAAATTGCCGATGAAACAGCGTTACGCCGAAGTGAAGCGGTTGCTGGAGCGTATAGAGGATGGCTTCAAGGCGCGTGGCATTCGTGTGGAGATCGGCTGCAAGCAGCTGTACCACGACCGCGAGGAAGTGACCTGCCATTTGCGCCGGTTGGAAACAGCGAAGAAACCCAAGGCCCGCTGAATCTCTGGCTGGCACCGCTCAACGGTGGGCGCTGGCTGGCGTGCGATACCGGTATAACGGTCGATATCTATGTTGAATGTGTCCGCGTCTTCGCGGGCCAGCCTGCTCCCACAGGTGAGCAGGTACGTTTTAGGAGTACATGATGAATCAGTCTGTTGATTTGCCCGTCGACGCGACATTGGACGCCACCGGCCTCAACTGCCCCGAGCCTGTGATGATGCTGCACCAGCACATCCGCGACCTGCCGCCAGGCGGTTTGCTCAAGGTGATCGCGACCGACCCGTCCACGCGCCGCGATATTCCCAAGTTTTGCGTGTTCCTGGACCACGAACTCGTGGATCAGCAGGAGCAGGCGGGCACCTACCTGTACTGGATCCGCAAAAAAGCCGACTGAACACGCCGGCTCGTACACCGGGTTATGCGCGAATGCGCCGGCGTGCACTGCGCGCCAGGCGCACCAGCAACATCCCGGCCGCACAGCTCAGGCCCACGATCAGCCCTTGCCACAAGCCGCTTGGGCCGCTGGGTTCGCCGAACCAGTGGGTCAGGCCCAAGGCATAACCCACCGGCAGGCCCACGCCCCAATACGCGAACAAGGTCAGCACCATGGTCACCCGGGTGTCCTGGTAGCCACGCAATGCGCCCGCCGCCGTTACCTGGATCGAGTCGCTGAACTGGAACAGTGCCGAGAACACGATCAGCATCGACGCCAAGTGAATGACCACTGGATCGGGGGTGTAGATCGCCGCAATCTGCTCGCGAAACACCAGCATCAGGCTGCAGGACAGGCAGGCATATGCCAGCGCAGTGCCCATGCCCACGCCCGCCGCGAAGCGCGCTTCACGCGGCTCGCCACGCCCCAGCGCCTGACCGACGCGCACGGTCACGGCCATGCTCAGGGAGTAGGGGATCATGAACACCAGCGAGCTGACGTTCAGCGCGATCTGATGGCCTGAGACCACGGTGGCGCCCAGGCTGCCGATCAGCAGCGCGATGACCGCGAAGATACTCGATTCGGCAAAGATCGCGATGCCGATGGGCAGGCCGATGCTCAATACACGCTTGATCACCGCCCATTGCGGCCAGTCGAAACGCTTGAACAACTCGCTGCTCTGGTAAGCCGGGCCCCAACGGGTCCAGACGGCCAGGCCGAGCATCATCACCCACATCGCAATGGCCGTAGCCCAGCCGCAACCGACGCCGCCCATGGCCGGCACACCCAGGTGGCCGTAGATAAAGATGTAGTTCAGCGGGATGTTCAAGGCCAGGCCACACAGGCCCATCACCATGCTTGGCCGCGTGCGGCCCAGGCCGTCACTGAAACAGCGCAGCACGTAATACAGCGCAATGGCCGGCATGCCGGCCGCGATACCGTGCAGGTAGCCCATTGAAGGCTCGATCAGGTCCGGCTCCACTTTCATCGCATGCAGGATCGGTTCGGCGCACAGCAGCAACAGTGACGCAGTGATGCCAACCACCACTGCCAGCCACAAGGATTGACGCACCAGTGGCCCGATCTCGCTGAACTGGCCGGCCCCATAGCGCTGCGCGACTTTGGGCGTGGTGGCCAGTAGCGTGCCGGTCATCAGCAGGTACACCGGGATCCAGATCGAGTTGCCCAGGCCTACGGCCGCCAGGTCCTGGGGGCTGACGCGCCCGGCCATCACCGCATCGACAAAGCTCATCGCGGTCGTCGCCAGTTGGCCGATCATGATCGGCAAGGCAAGCGTCAACAGGCCGCGCACTTCCCGGCTGATGCGGGCGGGGCGGGTGAGGGTGGCGGTGGCAGTGTTCACGTACAGGTGTCCAATAGAAGGAAGCGCAAGGACGGCGGATTCTACGCGTTGACGCATCGGTCAGGAAAAAACCTGTGTTAGCGATTTGTAAGCGAGGGCTGCGATCCCTGTACACTGCGGGTCCGCCAAAGGAGCCTGCCATGCTGATTGTTGCCGACGAAAATATTCCGCTGCTCGATGCATTCTTCCAGGGATTTGGCGAGATTCGCCGCGTCCCCGGCCGTTCCATCGACCGCGCCACGGTCGAGCAGGCTGATGTATTGCTGGTGCGCTCGGTGACCAACGTCAACCGCGCGCTGCTGGAGGGCACGAAGGTGCGCTTCGTCGGCACCTGCACCATCGGCACCGATCACCTGGACCTCGACTACTTCAAGCAGGCCGGCATCCAGTGGTCGAGCGCCCCCGGCTGCAACGCCCGTGGCGTCGTGGACTATGTGCTGGGCAGCCTGCAGACCCTGGCCGAGATCGAAGGCGCCGACCTCAATCAACGCACCTACGGCGTGGTCGGCGCGGGTGAAGTCGGCGGGCGGCTGGTCAAGGTGCTCAAGGGCCTGGGCTGGAACGTGCTGGTCTGCGACCCGCCACGGCAGATCGCCGAGGACGGCGACTACGTCAGCCTGGCGCAGATCATCGCGCAGTGCGACGTGATCAGCCTGCACACGCCGCTGACCAAGTCCGGCAACGGCTCCACCTGGCACCTGTTCGACCGCCAGCGCCTCGAGCAGCTCAAGCCCGGCACCTGGCTGATCAACGCCAGCCGCGGCCCGGTGGTGGACAACGCCGCCCTGCGTGAGGTGCTGCTGGACCGCGAAGACCTGCAAGCGGTGCTGGATGTGTGGGAGGGCGAACCGCAAGTGGACGTCGACCTGGCTGACCTGTGCGTGCTGGCCACGCCGCATATTGCCGGCTACAGCCTGGACGGCAAGCAGCGCGGCACGGCGCAGATCTATCAGGCGTTCTGCGCGCACCTGGGCCAGGAGCCGAGCATTCAATTGAGCGATCTGCTGCCGCCACCGTGGTTGGCCGAGATGCACCTGAATGCCTCTACCGACCCGGCCTGGGCGCTCGCCACCCTGTGCCGCAGCGTGTACGACCCACGCCGTGATGATGCGGATTTCCGTCGTAGCCTTGTCGGGACCGTGGAGGAGCAGCGCAAGGCGTTTGACCTGCTGCGCAAGCATTACCCAGAGCGCCGCGAAATTGAGGGGTTGAAGGTGCGCATCAACGGGGAATCCGCCGCGCTCTCAGCGATAGTCTCGGCCCTGGGCGCCGAAGTCCTTTAACGCCAGGCACCGGCCTGCCGGTTTTTACCGGGCATAAAAAACCCGGCCACCAGGGCCGGGTTTGAAAGAGCGTAGGCGCTTCAGCCTTGCTGGGCAGGCTTGACCAGTCGCTGTTCCAGTTCGCTGCACGCTTGCTGGATCATCTCTTCGGTAATCTGCACTTCGCGGCCTTTCGCGTCGATGTACGAGCAAGGCAACTGCTGCGGCTGGCGGATCACTTCAATCTTGGCATCGCTGCTATTTTGCAAGGTCATGGCCTGTCTCCTCATCAGGTTGTGTACCTATTGTAAAACCCCCGCGTGACCAGGCTGTTACAGCTCCCTGCAAGGTCAGCGGCTCGAACACCCAGTCCACCAGAAACCGCTGCGGATTTCCAGCCGGGGGTTAGACCGATAGCCTCTAGGGATCAGCATCGGCGGGCATAATTAACCTGACTCATTGTTATTTACCCAAGTTCCCCCAATGTTGTGGTGTAGATACCTATCTTCCCTGCGCAGGTGATGCCCTCCATGTTCTCAGTCCGTCAACGCCGTGCGATCCGCCTGGCCAGCCGCTTCATTGCGCCCTACCGCTGGCACGCGCTCGGCGCGCTGTTGGCGCTTATCGTCACCGCGGGTATTACCTTGTCCATGGGGCAGGGTATCCGCCTGTTGGTCGACCAGGGTTTCATGACCCAGTCACCGCACCTGCTCAACCAGTCCATTGGCTTGTTCATGGTGTTGGTGCTGGGCCTGGCGGTGGGCACGTTTGCGCGGTTTTACCTAGTCTCGTGGATCGGCGAGCGGGTGGTGGCGGATATCCGTCGGCAGGTGTTCAACCACCTGATCTACCTGCACCCGGGCTTTTACGAGAACAATCGCAGTTCGGAAATCCAGTCGCGGCTGACCACCGACACCACCCTGCTGCAATCGGTGATCGGCTCCTCGCTGTCGCTGTTCCTGCGCAATGCCCTGATGGTCATCGGCGGTATCGTGCTGCTGTTTGTCACCAACCCCAAGCTCACCAGTATCGTGGTCGTGGCGCTGCCGCTGGTGTTGGCGCCGATCCTGATCTTCGGCCGGCGCGTACGCAGCCTGTCGCGCCAAAGCCAGGACCGCATCGCCGACGTGGGCAGCTATGTGTCCGAGACCCTCGGCCAGATCAAGACCGTGCAGGCCTACAACCACCAGGTGCAGGACGAACAGCGCTTCGCCGTGACCGTGGAAGACGCCTTTACCACCGCGCGTAAACGCATCACCCAGCGCGCCTGGCTGATTACACTGGTGATCATGCTGGTGCTCGGCGCGGTGGGGGTGATGCTGTGGGTCGGCGGCATGGACGTAATCAACGGGCGCATCTCCGGTGGTGAGCTGGCGGCGTTTGTGTTCTACAGCCTGATCGTCGGCAGTGCGGTCGGCACGCTCAGCGAGGTGCTCGGCGAGCTGCAACGGGCCGCCGGTGCTGCCGAGCGCATCGGCGAGTTGTTGCAGTCGAACAACGAAATCCAGGCGCCCGCCGCCAACACCGTCCAACTGCCGGCGCGGGTCAGCGGCCGCATGGAGTTGCAAGACCTGCGGTTTTCCTATCCCTCACGTCCCGACAGCTATGCCATCGACGGCTTGAACCTGACCATCAACCCCGGTGAGACCCTGGCCCTGGTGGGGCCGTCCGGCGCGGGCAAATCGACGATTTTTGACCTGCTGCTGCGCTTCTACGACCCCCAGCACGGCCGCATCCTGCTCGAAGGCCACCCGCTGACCGAACTCGACCCCATGGACCTGCGCCGCCACTTCGCCCTGGTGTCCCAGAGCCCGGCGCTGTTCTTCGGCAGCGTCGAAGAAAACATCCGCTACGGCAACCCGACGGCCACCACAGAGCAGGTCGAAGCCGCCGCGCGCATTGCCCACGCCCATGACTTCATCCTGCAAATGCCCGACGGCTACCAGACCCACCTGGGTGACGGCGGCATGGGCCTCTCTGGCGGGCAACGCCAACGGCTGGCCATCGCCCGGGCGCTGCTGGTAGACGCACCGATCCTGCTGCTCGACGAAGCCACCAGCGCCCTCGATGCCCAGAGCGAGCACCTGATCCAGCAGGCCTTGCCGCAATTGATGCAAGGGCGTACCACGCTGGTGATCGCGCATCGCCTGGCGACGGTGAAACACGCTGACCGCATCGCTGTAATGGACCAGGGCAAGCTGGTGGCCATAGGCACGCACCAGCAGCTGATTGCGAGCAACCCGCTGTACGCGCGGTTGGCGGCGTTGCAGTTCAGTGATGGGGTAGAGGAAAGCGCCTCGCACTAAGTATCACAGCCCATAAAAAATGCCCGCATTGAGAAATGCGGGCATTTTTATTGAGCGTGAAGCTTACCGCTTATCGCTGCCGTTATTACTGATCATCAAAATACCGCTCATGCCAATCCACCAACGGTTGGGGTGAATTGAGCTTCTGGCCGTAGATCACCGAATAAGACAGCACGTTCTGCACGTACTGGCGGGTTTCGTCGAACGGGATGCTTTCCACCCATACATCGAAACTCAGGTGATCCGCGCCGCGCAGCCATTGGCGCACACGGCCGGGGCCGGCGTTGTAGGCGGCAGAGGCGAGTACACGGTTGCCGTTGAACTGGCTGTGCACCTGGCTCAGGTAGGCGGCGCCGAGCTGGATGTTCTTGTCCGGGTCCAGCACTTGGGCGGGGGAGGCCAGGGGGATGCTGAACTTGCGCGCGGTTTCCTTGGCGGTGCCGGGCATCAGTTGCATCAGGCCGCTGGCGCCAACGCCGGAGCGGGCGTCGTCCATGAAAGCGCTTTCCTGGCGAGTGATCGCGAACACCCAGCTCGAATGCAGGCCGCGCACCTTGGCTTCACGCACCAGGGTATCGCGGTGGGCCATCGGGAAGCGGATGTCCAGGTCGTCCCAGTACTGCGCCTGGCTGATGGTACGGATAGCCGGGAAGTACCACTTCATGTCGTACGCCAGCTTGGCCTGGGCGACCATCTCGTCGCGGTTGAAGTGACGGCTCACGTGGTACCACTCACGGCGACCATCCACCACCTGGCCACGTGCGTAGAACTCCAGGGCGCGACGTACGCCGGGGGTGTTGCGCACCTTGTTGACCAGCGCCTGGCTCATCAGCAGCGGTTTGTTCTTCAACTGGTACGGGGCCTTGGAGCGGTCCGCCGCCAGGAACCCGTAGAAATCGCGTTCTTGCGCCAGGTGCTTGTACAGGACCAGCGCTTGCGGGTTCTTCGGCTCGGCCAGTTCCAGGCTGCGGGCCTGCCAGTAGCGCCAGCGGTTGGTGGTGGCCAGGTCCTGGGGAAGCTTGCGGGTCAACTGGTAGGCGTCTTCCCAGCGAGCCAGGCGCAGCAGCAGGCGCAGGCGCCACTCGGAGACGGTGTTGTCGCGCAGTTCGGGATCGTACTTGGTCATCACCTCGAGGGCGCGCGGGTCATAGCGCTTGGCCAGGGTGAGACCGATTTCGCGGGCGATCGACACTTTTTCGTCACGCGAGAAGTGCATGCTGCTGGCGTAGCCGTCGAGCAGGGCCATGGCCTTGTCGGGATCCTGGCGTGCCAGGCGGCGCAGGCCCAGGCCCACGGCGTCAGACATGGCCTCGGTGGCCGGCAGGAAGCGTGAGGGGTCGCTGAGCATGTCGGGCTTCTGCGCCACGTCCACCATCAAGCGGCCTTGGGCGCCGAGGGTGGGCAGGGTTTTCACCAGGCTGTTAGCCAAGGCGTAGTTGCGCGCTTCGGCGGCGAGTTTGGCGCGATCCCAGATCTTCTGTTCAGTGAGTTGGCCGTCAGCCGCCCACTGCCCGAAGGTGACATCGCAGGCCGCCGGCTGGGACTTGCCCGTCATCCAAAGCTTTTCGGCGGTCTTGTAGCCTTCGGCCTTGAGATTGTGGGTGAGTTGGTACTGGCCGTGCAGGCAGTCCAGTTCGACGAAGTTGAGCTTGGCGTCATAGTACTTTTCAAAGGTCTGCCAGTCACCGCGTTCGGCCAGCCAGCGCAACCAGCGCAGTTTCATCCAGTTGGCCTGGGGCAGGTCGCCGTTTTTGGCGAGGAACTGCTCGATTTCCTGATTGCTCGCGGTTTTCAGGCGGGCGGTCAGTTCGTCGTAGGCCAGGTACGGCGTCAGCGGGTAGTCGGCCAGGGCCTGGCTGTATTGCATGTAGGGGCCGGTATCGCCCTTGGCCAGGGCGCGTTTGGCTTCATCGTAATATTGACGTTGGGTGGTGAGGTCCACGGCCTGGGCGGATTGAACGGCGGTGGCAGAAAGAAGCAGACAAGATAAAAGACTAAAAAGGCGACTGCGCATGAGACGTCCGTGCAGAGAAATCACGACTAGCACCGGCACCGCCGACACTGATTGCCCCTAGCTTAGCCTTTTGCCCGCAGCCTAAGAAAGCTTTGCCGGCTGGTTCGTTCAAGTTCGACGGAAATGTCCTACAGAACGTGTCGACAACGAAAATGCCGGCCGCATCCCACCCTCAACTCAGGTAGAATGCGCGCCCAGTTTTTGGAGAAGCGTATGACCCTGCTCAAATTCAGCGATGTGTCCCTTGCTTTCGGCGCTATGCCGTTGTTGGACAAGGTGTCCTGGCAGATCGCCCGTGGTGAGCGGGTGTGCATCATCGGCCGCAACGGCACCGGCAAGTCCAGCATGATGAAGCTGGTAAAAGGCGACCAGAAGCCCGATGACGGCTCTGTTTGGCGCGCCCCGGGCCTCAAGATTGGCGAATTGCCGCAAGAGTTGCCGGTGGCCGACGGACGGACAGTGTTCGACGTGGTCGCCGAAGGCCTGGACGGCGTCGGTGAGTTGCTTGCGCAATACCATCACCTGGCGCAGAACTGCGTCACCGAAGAAGACCTGGACAAGCTGATGCACGTCCAGCAGGACCTCGAAGCCCGTGACGGCTGGCGCCTGCAGCAACTGGTCGACAGCACCCTGAGCCGCCTGCAACTGCCGGCCGACAAGACCCTCGCCGAATTGTCCGGTGGCTGGCGTCGTCGCGTGCTGCTGGCCCAGGCGCTGGTGTCCGAGCCCGACCTGCTGCTGCTCGACGAACCAACCAACCACCTGGACATCGGCGCCATCGCCTGGCTCGAAGAAGCCCTCAAGGATTTCCAGGGCGCCGTGCTGTTCATCACGCACGACCGGTCCTTCCTGCAGAACCTGGCAACCCGCATCCTCGAACTGGACCGTGGTGGCCTGATCGACTGGAACGGCGACTACTCCAGCTTCCTGGTGCACAAGGAAGCCGCACTGGCGGCCGAAGAAACCGCCAACGCGCTGTTCGACAAGAAACTGGCCCAGGAAGAAGTCTGGATTCGCCAGGGCATCAAGGCCCGTCGCACCCGTAACGAAGGCCGCGTGCGTGCCCTGAAGGCCCTGCGCGTTGAGCGCAGCGAGCGTCGTGAACGCACCGGCAAGGCCAATATCCAGCTGGATACCGCCGACAAGTCGGGCAAGCAGGTGATGGTGCTGGAGAACGTCAGCTTCCATCACCCGGACGGTCCGTTCCTGATCAAGGACTTCTCCATGGTCCTGCAGCGCGGCGACCGTATCGGCCTGCTGGGCGCCAACGGCACCGGCAAGACCACCTTGCTCAAGCTGATGCTCAGCGGCCTGCAGCCGACCAGCGGCACCGTTGAAGAAGGCACACGCATCGACGTGGCTTACTTCGACCAACTGCGCCACCAGTTGGACCTGGAAAAAACCGTGATCGACAACGTTGCCGAAGGCCGCGACTTTATCGACATCGACGGCCAGAGCCGCCATGTACTCAGCTACCTGGGTGACTTCCTGTTCAGCCCGCAACGCGCGCGCACGCCAGTAAAAGCCTTGTCCGGTGGTGAGCGTGCGCGCCTGCTGCTGGCCAAGCTGTTCAGCAAGCCGGCCAACCTGCTGGTACTCGACGAACCGACCAACGACCTCGACGTGGAAACCCTCGAGCTGTTGGAAGAAGTGCTGCTGACCTTCAACGGCACCGTACTGATGGTGAGTCACGACCGGGCATTCCTCGACAACGTGGTGACCAGCACCCTGGTCTTCGAAGGTGAAGGCAAGGTGCGTGAATACGTCGGCGGTTACCAGGACTGGCTGCGCCAGGGCGGTTCGCCACGCCTGCTGGGCGTGACCGAGAGCAAATCCGGCAAGGCTGACCTCACCTCGGCAGTCGTGGCGCCTGTGGCCGCAGCTGCCGCACCGGCCCAGGAAGCGGCGCCGGCGGCCAAGAAGAAGCTCAGCTACAAGCTGCAACGCGAGCTGGAAGCCTTGCCCGGCGATATCGACGCCAAGGAACAGCAGATCGCCGCGGTAGAAGCGGAAATGGCCGACGCGGGTTTCTACCTGCGCCCGGCGGCGGAAACGGCCAAGGTCATCGCTTCCCTGGAGACGTTGAACCAGGAGCTGGAAGCGCTGGTCGAGCGTTGGGCCGAGCTGGATGCCTGAGTGATTCCAGGGCATTAAAAAACCCGGTGTTCATCTGATGAACACCGGGTTTTCTATATGGAATGCGATCCAGATGCGGGAGCGGGAAGGCCCGCTCCCGCATTGGCTCCTCACTCGTCTACGAGGATTTGACCAGCTTCACCGCCAGAACATCGCACGGCGCACCGTGCAGCACGTCATTGGCGGTAGAGCCCAGCAGCAGCGCCAAACCGTGACGGCCATGGCTGCCGACCACGATCAGGTCGCAGCCGTGTTCCTTGGCGAGGTGGTGGATTTCCTGGCGCGGTTGGCCGTAAGTGAGGTGGGAGTTTTCCTTGGTCACTTCCGGGTATTTGAGGATCAACCGGTCCAGGCGCTCCTTGGCCTGGTCAAACTGTTGTTGCTGCAGTTGGGAAAGGTCCATGGGTACGTCGCCGCCAAAGGCCATGGCCATCGGTTCGACGATGTGCACCAGTGAGAGCTTGGCGTTGCTGGCGACCGCGAAGGCGCGGGCCCGCTTGATCACTGGATCGCACTCTTCGGTCAGGTCGACAGCGACCAGAATATGTTCGTAGGACATGGGGCGTTCCTCCAGGGGACTGCAATAGATTCAGTATGGCTGCTTTCAAGCGGATGGGGTTGCGCGAGATCAAATCCGCTCATCTAGAAAATCGGGAGTACACATATGACGGTCTGGATAGTGGTGTCAATCCTTGTGGTGGTTCTGAGCCCTCTGGCATGGCTGCGCCCGTCGCGTCACCAGAGCGGGCGCATGGCCCTGCGCATGGAGGCGCGCCGCATCGGCCTGGCCATGCAGCTGGCCCCCCAGGAATGGCCGCACTGGCTCAAGCAGGAGCCGCCCAGCCCCTGCGCGCAATACTGCCGCCCTCGGCGCGGCAGCACGCCGGCCATCTGGAGTTATTGGCAGTTGGAGCCGGGTGTGTGGGTCAATCAGTGGCGTGAAGTGTGTGTCGATGAGAAGTTGTTGCCGCATTTTGCAAAGCTGCCGGCCAACGTCTACAAGGTCGAGGCCGACAAGCAGATGATTGCGTTGTATTGGGGCGAGAAGGGCGAGGCGAGTGTGTTGAAAGACATTGATGCGCTGCTCAAGGCGCTCGCCTGAAGGCCAGGCAATAAAAAGCCCGACATCATCATCGGGCTGGAGTTGGCCAGGCAGGCCGGTAAATCTGTGGTTCCCACGCCGGGTGTTCATCCAGGCGCATGTGGCTTGTCGCTAGCCTAGCGGCATATCCCGTTCTGTACAGTCTTTTCCCACATCTTTTCTAATATTGATTTTGTGAATATTTGAATATTGACGAGTCGCGGGCTTAGGCTTGGGGTTCTGAAATGACTGGAAAGTCGCGTTTTTCCTAGCCTTTCGAGCGATTGACAATTGCCCGGAATTGGATGAAGGTGGCGTACCCAAATCAAACGGGCGTATGAATTGAGCGTTTGTCTGTCAGACTGCTCATACAGAATCCCGACTATCGCATTGGCGGGTGTGCCTGGCGGATCGGCATGAGCATTGACGCAACTGTCAGTGTCCAACCAGAGGCCAGCGTCCAATGTGTACTGTTCAGCTTCCATATCGTGGAGATCAGTTGATGATTTACGAAGGTAAAGCCATCACGGTTAAGGCTCTTGAAAGTGGCATCGTCGAATTGAAATTCGACCTCAAGGGTGAGTCCGTCAACAAGTTCAACCGTCTAACCCTGAATGAATTGCGTCAGGCCGTAGACACCATCAAAGCAGATGCTTCGGTCAAGGGCGTGATCGTCTCCAGCGGCAAGGACGTGTTCATCGTCGGCGCTGACATCACCGAATTCGTCGACAACTTCAAGCTGCCCGATGCCGAGCTCGTGGCTGGCAACCTCGAAGCCAACAAGATTTTCAGCGATTTCGAAGACCTCAATGTCCCCACCGTGGCTGCCATCAATGGCATCGCGTTGGGTGGCGGCCTGGAAATGTGCCTGGCCGCAGACTTCCGCGTCATGTCGGCCACTGCCAAGATCGGCCTGCCTGAAGTCAAACTGGGCATCTACCCAGGTTTCGGCGGCACGGTGCGCTTGCCGCGCCTGATCGGTGCCGACAACGCGATCGAGTGGATCGCCGCCGGTAAGGAAAACAAAGCTGAAGACGCGCTGAAAGTCGGTGCCGTCGACGCCGTGGTTGCCCCGGACAAACTGGCCGAAGCCGCTCTGAACCTGATCAAGGGCGCCATCAGCGGCGAATTTGACTACAAGGCCAAGCGTCAGCCGAAGCTGGAAAAACTCAAGCTCAACGCCATCGAACAAATGATGTCGTTCGAAACCGCCAAGGGTTTCGTGGCTGGCCAGGCCGGCCCGAATTATCCGGCACCGGTTGAAGCGATCAAGACCATCCAGAAGGCCGCCAACTTCGGTCGCGACAAAGCCCTGGAAGTGGAAGCGGCAGGCTTCGTCAAACTGGCGAAGACGTCGGCTGCACAGAGCCTGATCGGCCTGTTCCTGAACGACCAGGAGCTGAAGAAAAAGGCCAAGGCGTACGACGAGATTGCCCGCGACGTGAAACAGGCTGCCGTACTCGGCGCCGGTATCATGGGCGGCGGTATCGCCTATCAGTCGGCGTCCAAAGGCACGCCGATCCTGATGAAAGACATCAACGAGCACGGTATCGAGCAGGGCCTGGCAGAAGCCGCCAAGCTGCTGGTCGGTCGTGTGGACAAAGGTCGCATGACCGCTGCGAAAATGGCTGAAGTGCTCAACGGCATTCGTCCTACGCTTTCCTACGGTGATTTCGGCCACGTCGACCTGGTGGTCGAGGCCGTTGTCGAGAACCCGAAGGTCAAGCAGGCGGTACTGGCTGAAGTCGAAGCCCAGGTCAAAGACGACACCATCCTGGCCTCGAACACCTCGACCATTTCCATCTCGCTGCTGGCCAAGGCCCTCAAGCGTCCGGAAAACTTCGTCGGCATGCACTTCTTCAACCCGGTGCACATGATGCCGCTGGTGGAAGTGATCCGTGGCGAGAAGTCCAGCGAGCTGGCCGTTGCCACCACCGTTGCCTACGCCAAGAAAATGGGCAAGAACCCGATCGTGGTCAATGACTGCCCGGGCTTTTTGGTCAACCGTGTGCTGTTCCCGTACTTCGGCGGTTTCGCCAAGTTGGTCAGCGCCGGCGTGGACTTCGTGCGCATCGACAAGGTCATGGAAAAATTCGGCTGGCCGATGGGCCCGGCGTACCTGATGGACGTGGTCGGCATCGACACCGGTCACCACGGTCGCGACGTAATGGCTGAAGGCTTCCCGGACCGCATGAAAGACGACCGCCGCTCGGCGATCGACGCGCTGTACGAGGCCAAGCGCCTGGGCCAGAAGAACGGCAAGGGCTTCTATGCCTACGAGGCCGACAAGAAGGGCAAGCAGAAGAAAGTCGCCGACCCGTCGGTGCACGAAGTGCTGGCTCCGGTCATCTACGAACAGCGTGAGGTGTCTGACGAGGACATCATCAACTGGATGATGATCGCCCTGTGCCTGGAAACCGTGCGTTGCCTGGAAGACGGCATCGTCGAGACCGCCGCCGAAGCCGACATGGGCCTGGTGTACGGTATTGGTTTCCCTCCATTCCGTGGTGGTGCACTGCGTTACATCGATTCCATCGGTGTGGCTGAGTTCGTTGCCCTGGCTGACAAATACGCTGATTTGGGCCCGCTGTACCACCCGACCGCGAAGCTGCGTGAAATGGCCAAGAATGGCCAGAGCTTCTTCGGTTAAGCGCCCAGACGACTAGAGCGAGAATATTTATGAGCTTGAATCCAAGAGACGTGGTGATTGTCGACTTCGGTCGCACACCGATGGGCCGCTCCAAGGGCGGCATGCACCGCAACACCCGTGCCGAAGACATGTCGGCACACCTGATCAGCAAAGTGCTGGAGCGCAACACCAAGGTCGACCCGAACGAAGTCGAGGACGTGATCTGGGGCTGCGTCAACCAGACCCTGGAGCAGGGCTGGAACATCGCGCGCATGGCGTCGCTGATGACCCAGATCCCGCACACTGCGGCCGGCCAGACTGTCAGCCGCCTCTGCGGTTCGTCGATGAGCGCGCTGCACACCGCTGCCCAGGCGATCATGACCGGCAACGGTGATGTGTTCGTGGTCGGTGGCGTGGAGCACATGGGCCACGTCAGCATGATGCACGGTGTCGATCCGAACCCGCACATGTCGCTGTACGCGGCGAAAGCCTCGGGCATGATGGGCCTGACCGCGGAAATGCTGGGCAAAATGCACGGCATTACCCGCGAAGCCCAGGACGCGTTCGGCCTGCGTTCCCACCAACTCGCCCACAAGGCGACCGTGGAAGGCAAGTTCAAGGATGAAATCATCCCGATGAACGGCTATGACGAGAACGGTTTCCTGAAACTGTTCGACTACGACGAAACCATTCGTCCGGATACCACCCTGGAAAGCCTGGCAGCGCTCAAGCCTGCCTTCAATCCAAAGGGGGGCACCGTGACAGCCGGTACTTCGTCGCAAATCACCGACGGTGCCTCGTGCATGATCGTGATGTCGGCGCAGCGTGCCCAGGACCTGGGTATCCAGCCGCTGGCCGTGATCCGTTCGATGGCCGTGGCGGGTGTGGACCCGGCGATCATGGGCTATGGTCCAGTACCGGCCACACAAAAAGCCTTGAAGCGCGCGGGCCTGACCATCAACGACATCGACTTCTTCGAGCTCAACGAAGCTTTCGCCGCACAGGCCCTGCCAGTGCTGAAAGATTTGAAAGTGCTCGACAAGATGAATGAGAAGGTTAACCTGCACGGCGGCGCGATTGCCCTGGGCCACCCATTCGGTTGCTCCGGTGCACGTATCTCCGGCACTTTGCTTAACGTGATGAAGCAAAATGGCGGCAACCTCGGGGTAGCCACCATGTGCATTGGTCTCGGCCAAGGCATTTCCACCGTCTTCGAACGCGTCTAAGCGTTGGGTTGACGGAAGCCGGGGCCCAGTGCCCCGGTTTTTGTTTTTTGGCGGTTTTGTATTTTTTTTTTTAACAAATTTTGTAAGAGGGCCAGAGCATGAAAGTCGAACCAGGGCTCTACCAGCATTATAAAGGTCCGCAGTACCGTGTTTTCAGTGTGGCGCGGCACTCCGAGACCGAAGAAGAAGTGGTGTTTTACCAAGCACTGTATGGCGATTACGGCTTTTGGGTGCGCCCACTGAGCATGTTCGTAGAGACTGTCGAAGTTGACGGCGAGCAGGTCCCGCGCTTTGCTTTGGTCCAGGCCGAACCCAGTCTTTTTTCAGGGCAATAACGGCAGGTCGCGCAGAATGCTGCGCTTGACCTCACCTTGTTGCCACTATATATAGCGTTGCCGCGACAGGCGCCAACTGCCTTTCACTTCTCGAATTCAGGAATTTTCCGATCCATGGGCAAATCGCTGGTCATTGTGGAATCCCCGGCTAAGGCCAAGACCATCAACAAGTACTTGGGCAACGAGTACGTGGTGAAGTCGAGTATCGGCCATATCCGAGACCTGCCCACCAGCGGTTCGGCTAGCGCCAGCAAGGAGCCTGCCGCCAAGCGCGGCAAGGCCGCTGCAGGCGAAGGTCCGGTACTCACCCCTAAAGAGAAAGCGCGCAAGCAGCTGGTCTCGCGCATGGGTGTGGACCCGGAACATGGCTGGAAGGCCAAGTACGAAATCCTTCCCGGCAAGGAAAAGGTCATCGAAGAGCTGCGCCGGCTCGCCAAGGATGCCGACACCATCTATCTCGCGACGGACTTGGACCGCGAAGGGGAAGCCATTGCCTGGCACCTGCGGGAAGCCATTGGCGGTGACGACAGCCGCTACAAGCGCGTGGTGTTCAACGAGATCACCAAGAAAGCCATCCAGGAAGCCTTTTCCAAGCCGGGCGAGCTGGACATCGACCGCGTCAATGCCCAGCAGGCCCGGCGTTTCCTCGACCGTGTCGTGGGCTACATGGTCTCGCCACTGCTGTGGGCCAAGATCGCCCGTGGCCTGTCCGCCGGCCGTGTGCAATCGGTTGCAGTGAAGCTGGTGGTGGAGCGTGAGCGCGAGATCCGTGCGTTCATCCCCGAAGAGTACTGGGAAGTCCACGCCGACCTCGGTACCGCCAAGGGCGCCAACGTGCGCTTCGAAGTGGCCCGCGAGAAAGGCGAGGCCTTCAAGCCGCTGAACGAAGCCCAGGCCATGGCCGCGCTGGAAAAGCTCAAGGCGTCCAGCTACAGCATCGTCAAGCGTGAAGACAAGCCGACCAGCAGCAAGCCGTCGGCGCCGTTCATCACCTCCACCCTGCAACAGGCCGCGAGCAACCGCCTGGGCTTTGGGGTGAAGAAGACCATGATGATGGCCCAGCGCTTGTACGAAGCCGGCTACATCACCTATATGCGTACCGACTCCACCAACCTGTCGGTGGACGCGGTCGCCATGGCGCGTACTTATATCGAGAGCGAATTCGGCAAGAAGTACCTGCCGGAGAAGCCGAACGTCTACAGCAGCAAGGAAGGCGCACAGGAGGCTCACGAAGCGATTCGTCCTTCCGACGCCAACACCGAGCCAAGCAAGCTCAGTGGCATGGAGCGCGACGCTGAGCGCCTCTACGAGCTGATCTGGCGCCAGTTCCTGGCTTGCCAGATGCTGCCGGCGCAATACCTGTCCACCACCGTGAGCGTGGGCGCAGGCGACTTCGAGTTGCGTGCCAAGGGCCGTATCCTCAAGTTCGACGGCTACACCCGTGTGATGCCGCAGATCGCCAAGCCTGGCGATGATGACGTGCTGCCGGACATGGCCCAGGGCGATACGTTGAAGCTGATCAAGCTCGACCCGTCCCAGCACTTCACCAAGCCGCCGGCGCGTTACTCCGAAGCCAGCCTGGTCAAAGAGATGGAAAAACGCGGTATCGGTCGGCCCTCGACCTACGCGGCGATCATCTCCACCATCCAGGACCGCGGCTACGTGGCGCTGCACAACCGTCGCTTCTATTCGGAAAAGATGGGAGACATCGTCACCGAGCGCCTGTCCGAGAGCTTCTCCAACCTGATGGACTACGGCTTCACCGCCGGCATGGAAGAGAACCTCGATGACGTCGCCCAGGGCGAGCGTGACTGGAAAAACGTGCTGGACGAGTTCTACGGCGACTTCAAGAAGAAACTCGAAGTGGCCGAAAGTCCTGAGAGCGGCATGCGCGCCAACCAGCCAGTGATGACTGATATCCCGTGCCTGACCTGCGGCCGTCCGATGCAGATTCGCACCGCGTCCACCGGCGTGTTCCTCGGTTGCTCGGGCTACAGCCTGCCGCCGAAAGAACGCTGCAAGGCCACGGTCAACCTTGTGCCGGGCGATGAAATCGCCGCGGACGACGAGGGTGAATCCGAGTCGCTGGTACTGCGTGGCAAGCACCGCTGCCCGATCTGCAGCACGGCGATGGACGCCTACCTGCTCGATGAGAAGCACAAGTTGCACATCTGCGGTAACAACCCGGATTGCGACGGCTACGAGATCGAAGAGGGCAGCTACCGCATCAAGGGCTATGAAGGCCCAAGCCTGGAATGCGACAAGTGCGGCAGCGAGATGCAGCTCAAGACTGGCCGTTTCGGCAAGTTCTTCGGTTGCACCAACCCGACGTGCAAGAACACCCGCAAACTGCTGAAAAGCGGTGACGCAGCGCCGCCGAAGATGGACCCGGTGAAGATGCCTGAACTCAAGTGCGAGAAGGTCAACGACACCTATATCCTGCGTGACGGCGCTTCGGGGTTGTTCCTGGCGGCCAGCCAGTTCCCGAAAAACCGCGAGACCCGTGCACCGCTGGTGCTGGAAATCGTGCCGCACAAGGACGAGATCGATCCGAAGTACCACTTCCTGTGTGAAGCGCCGAAGAAGGACCCGGACGGTCGCCCGGCCGTGATCCGCTACAGCCGCAAGACCAAGGAGCAGTACGTGCAGTCCGAAGTGGACGGCAAGCCTACCGGCTGGAAAGCGTTCTACGACGGCGGCAAGTGGAAGGTCGAGGACAAGCGCCAGGGCGCTTGATCGACAAATCTGCGCAATACAAAGGCCGCCTGCATAGGCGGCCTTTTTCTTTGCGCTTGCAGTGCGCTCGGCTGATCCGTGACACTGTTAAGCCAGCATCACGCTATTCGTTGTGGAGATTGCCGTCATGGCCAACGAACTCTATACCCGTACCAATCAGAAAATTTACTTCGCGGGTTTGTCCCTGGAAGCCCTTGGCCGTGCCGAGGAAGGGCGGGAGATGAATGCCATCGCGCTGGTCCAGGCAGGTCGTGAAGCAGCGTTGTTCCACCTGTATGGCGCCTTGCTGGGCCTGTGTCATGAAATCGCCGGGTTCTATCGCCTGCCCCAAGCCGGTTCGCCGCGCGCAGAAATGATCATGAATCGCGACGTGCTGGACACGATGGCGATCCCTGAACTGGCCGAGCTGGTAGAAATGGCTCAGAGCCCCGATAGCTGGATCGCCCGCTTGCTCAAGGCACATGCCGATATGTTCCAGCCGCCGCGTGTTCCCCATGTGCCCAAGGGGGATGTGACCCAGCCGTTGATCGTGGCGGTTGCGGTGGAAGAGGAAGAGCCCAAGCCGTTGAGCCGGGAAGAGCTGGAAGGCTGGCGCCAGGCGCTGAAGAAGATGGCACTGCGCTTTCGCGAAGGCCTCAATGAGTGCTGAGGCGGCGCCGCTGATGTACACCCGTCAAACTGGGGTGGCGGGCTTGCTCGCGTAGGCGCAGTGCCAGTTGCTTGCGGGGCACTGATCACCACCTTCGCAAGCAAGCCCCATCCCGCATTTGAAGCGAGTCATCCCGGCACCATTCATCAAGCCGGCGAGAAACCTGGGCAGATCCTCAGCGAAACGCAACGGATGACTGATATAATCCCGGCCTTTCGTGGAGAACAGACTTTTATGCCGACGTCCTTTCTGGAAATTGTTGAGTTGCCTGACGGCCGAATCGAGCTGCGCCGGGCTGAGGACGAGGGTTCTCTGGTTATTCTGGATTTTTCCGAGGACGCCAAGGTGTTCCTGCAGGGCCAACACGTGGAAGTGGCTAAAGCCATGTTGAGCGTGGGTGTGCAGATGGCAGGTCGCCTGGCGGAAGGCGAGCCGGAGAAAGAAGACGGGCCGCGGGTTCTTCACTGAGCCCATTGGTCGCTTTATGTGCTGTGTGTTGCAGATCGGCTTCTCAATCCTGAAGAAGCCTTGCGTCCATCGCGGGCACTGACATTCAAGGGTCAGCGAGCCGCGAGTGCTGACGCTTCTTGTTATCCCAATCGAATATTCAAGCTCTGAGCATCGCCCGTACGTGCGGCGCTGATCAGCTGCTGCTTGGCCGCAGCATTCAGCGGGTTCAGCCAGCTCACCACGGTGTGGCTACGGCCCAGTCGCAAGGCCTCGCAGGTCAACTGCTGGGCACTTTGTGCGCCACGCGGTTGCAGCAACAGGATGCGCTCGCGGTTGAGGCCAGCGTCCCGCAGCCAGGCCTGGGTGAGGCTGGCGGGCGGGGCGATCAGCGTCAGCCAGCGGGCGTCCTGCTCTTCGCTCAATTCGCGAAGGATTGGCGCCAACAGGCTCAGGCAGCTCCCAGCTGCACCGCGCAACGACAATTCACTGAACGCCTCAGGCTCGGCGCTCCAGGGCGCTTCGATCGTTTCCTTGAGGATGGGCGCAAGGGGTTGGGCCATGAAGGCCTCGAACAGCGACAGTTGTGTGTGTTGTGGGGTGTGCACGAGCTGCATGATGCCTCCTTTAGCGGCGAATGACGCCGACGCTCAAGCCTTCGATCACCAGGTCCTGATCTTTCAGGTTCACTTCAATCGGGGCGAACTCAGGGTTCTCGGCCAGGAGCCAGACCTTGCTGCCTTCGCGCTTGAAGCGTTTAACGGTGACTTCGTCGCCGATACGGGCCACGACGATCTGGCCATTACGGGCTTCGCGGGTGGTGTGGACGGCCAGCAGGTCGCCGTCGAAGATGCCCACGTCCTTCATGCTCATGCCATGGACCCGCAACAGGTAGTCGGCGCGAGGATGGAAGAAAGTCGGGTTGATGTTGCAGGACTCTTCGACGTGCTGCTGTGCCAGGATCGGCGCACCAGCGGCGACGCGACCGATGATCGGCAGGGTCGATTCGTCGGCCTTGGCTTCGAAGCCAGGGATGCGAATACCGCGCGAGGCACCTGGCGTCATCTCGATCGCGCCTTTGCGAGCGAGGGCCTTGAGGTGTTCTTCGGCGGCGTTAGGGGACTTGAACCCCAGTTCCAGCGCAATTTCCGCTCGTGTCGGCGGGTAGCCGTTATCATCGAGGCAGCGCTTGATAAAAGCCAGAATCTCAGCTTGGCGTGGCGTCAGTTTTAGCATGTTGATCGCTCTGTCTTTTTATACAGTGACTGGGATTATATACAGTGGACTGCGCTTGGCAATCATCCTTTTCAGTCCCTCCGCTGGACGGTCACCCGGGACGCTTCCTACAAGGCAGAGATAGCGCTGCCTACAGACCCGTAGGGATGTGATTAAATAGCGATGAAATACATGACTGACCGGCCGGAAAGCGAACCCACAGGCTTGACAAGACACAACCTGAAACGTATGTTTCAAACAAGTGTTTGTCAGGCGGAATAACCATGGCCCAGTCGGAAACCGTTGAACGCATTCTCGATGCTGCCGAGCAGTTGTTCGCGGAAAAAGGATTTGCTGAAACTTCATTGCGGCTGATCACCAGCAAGGCTGGGGTCAACCTGGCCGCCGTGAACTACCATTTCGGCTCGAAAAAAGCCCTGATCCAGGCGGTGTTCTCGCGCTTCCTCGGGCCGTTCTGCGCCAGTCTCGACCGCGAGCTCGAGCGTCGCCAAGCCAAGGCTGACCACAAGCCAACGCTGGAAGAACTGCTGGAGATCCTCGTCGAGCAAGCCCTGGTGGTTCAACCGCGCAGTGGCAACGACCTGTCGATCTTCATGCGCCTGTTGGGCCTCGCATTCAGCCAGAGCCAGGGCCACCTGCGGCGGTACCTGGAAGACATGTACGGCAAGGTATTCCGTCGGTATATGCTGCTGGTCAACGAAGCCGCCCCGCGTATTCCGCCGATCGAGCTGTTCTGGCGCGTGCACTTCATGCTCGGTGCCGCGGCGTTCAGCATGTCCGGGATCAAGGCGTTGCGCGCGATTGCCGAGACCGATTTCGGGGTGAACACCTCCATCGAGCAGGTGATGCGCCTGATGGTGCCGTTCCTCGCTGCCGGCATGCGTGCCGAAACCGGCGTGACAGACGCCACCATGGCGGCCGCCCAACTGCGCCCACGCAGCAAATCCGCGCCAACCCCCGCCAAGGTTTGACCTCCCCGGGTGGGCGCGGCCGCTTGCATCCGCTAAGCTAGCGGCCCATGCCGAATTCAGCTATTTACTCGCAACCCGTTGTGCTCACTGTGCCTGGTGAGAGCAACGGGTTGTGTGCGTTCTATAAGGAAGGTTTATGACTGTTGCCCTGCAAGGTTCTTTGATGGTCGACGTGGCCGGTACCTGGCTGACGGCCGAGGATCGCCAACTGTTGCGCCAGCCTGAAGTGGGTGGCCTGATCATTTTCGCGCGCAATATCGAGCATCCGCGCCAGGTGCGGGAGTTGAGCGCGGCGATTCGTGCCGTGCGCCCGGACCTGCTGCTGGCGGTCGACCAGGAAGGCGGTCGCGTACAGCGCCTGCGCCAGGGCTTCGTGCGCCTGCCGGCCATGCGTGCGTTGGCGGATAACCCCAATGCTGAATTCCTGGCCGAGCAATGCGGCTGGATCATGGCGACTGAAGTGCTGGCGGTGGGCCTTGACCTGAGTTTCGCCCCGGTACTCGATCTGGACTATCAACGCAGCGCCGTGGTTGGCACCCGTTCCTTCGAAGGCGACCCCGAGCGTGCCGCCGTGCTGGCCGGTGCATTCATCCGTGGCATGAACAGCGCCGGCATGGCGGCCACCGGCAAACACTT
Source organism: Pseudomonas lurida (assembly GCF_002563895.1). Lineage (NCBI taxonomy): Bacteria > Pseudomonadati > Pseudomonadota > Gammaproteobacteria > Pseudomonadales > Pseudomonadaceae > Pseudomonas > Pseudomonas lurida. The sequence continues at coordinate 1,724,055 of NZ_PDJB01000001.1, forward strand.
CCCGGGCCATGGTTGGGCTGAGGCGGATTCCCACGTCGCGATTCCCAATGACGAACGTAGCCTGGAACAGATTCGCGCCAATGACCTGGTGCCTTTCGCACGCCTGAGCCAACAGTTGGCGGCGGTCATGCCTGCCCACGTTATCTACCCGCAAGTCGACGCCCAGCCTGCCGGCTTCTCACGCCGCTGGTTGCAAGACATCCTGCGCGGGGAGTTGCAGTTCGATGGGGTGATTTTCAGCGATGACCTGTCCATGGCCGGGGCTCATGTGGTTGGCGACGCGGCCAGTCGTATCGAGGCTGCGTTGACGGCGGGTTGTGACATGGGCCTGGTGTGCAACGACCGTGCGGCGGCGGAGTTGGCGCTGAGTGCGGCGCAGCGGATGAAGGTCAAGCCGTCGGCGCGCATTGCACGCATGCGTGGGCAGGCGGTTGCTTCGACGCAATACAAGCAGGATCCGCGATGGTTGGCGGCGCTGACGGCATTGCGTGACGCTCAATTGATCGACTGAAAACCGCAGCGCGTCCTTCGCGGGCAAGCCCGCTCCCACACTTGATTGTATTCACACATCAACACGTGGGGGCGGGCTTGCTGGCGAAGGCGATCTGACATTTAGCGCTTCTCTTGCTTATTGGGCAGCGGCGCAAACAACGCCTCGATATCCTCATTACCCAACTGCCAGTCCCCCGTCGTCCGCCCATCCAGCACACCCGCCGCCAGGTCGGATTTTTCCTTCTGCAGGTGCTGGATTTTCTCCTCCACCGTGCCCCGGGCAATCATCTTGTAGACGAACACCGGCTTCTCCTGTCCGATGCGATAGGCACGGTCAGTCGCCTGGTTTTCCGTCGCGGGGTTCCACCATGGGTCATAGTGGATGACGGTATCGGCTTCGGTCAGGTTCAGGCCTACGCCCCCGGCCTTCAGGCTGATCAGAAAAATCTGCAGCTTGCCGCTCTGGAAGTCCTTCACCGGCGTGCGCCGGTCCCGGGTCTGGCCGGTTAACAGGGCGTAGGCCACACCGCGCTTCTTGAGCTCGTCCTCGATCAGGCTCAGCATCGAGGTGAACTGAGAAAACAGCAGGATCCGCCGACCTTCTTCAAACAGCTCTTCAAGCATTTCCATCAGACTGTCGAGCTTGCCTGAACTGCTGCCGCGCGCGGGCAGGGCGGCGTCGTTGACCAGGCGCAGGTCGCAACACACCTGGCGCAGCTTCAGCAGCGCCTCGAGAATGATGATCTGGCTGCGCGCCACGCCCTTGCGGGTGATCTCGTCGCGCACCTTTTTGTCCATGGCCAGGCGCATGGTTTCGTACACGTCGCGCTGGGCTTCGTTGAGGTCGACCCAGTGGATGATCTCGGTCTTGGGCGGCAACTCCGTGGCGACCTGTTCCTTGGTGCGGCGCAACAGGAAAGGTTTTATCCGACCGTTGAGGTGCTGCAAGCGCACATCACTGGCGCGCTTCTCGATGGGCACGCGGTAATCGCGGTTGAAGCTTTTCACGTCGCCCAACCAGCCTGGCAGCAGGAAGTGAAACAACGACCACAGCTCACCCAAGTGGTTTTCCAACGGCGTGCCGCTCAGGCACAGGCGCTGCCGTGCATTCAGTTCGCGTGCCGCCTGGGCAGCCTTGCTGGAAGGGTTCTTGATGTACTGGGCCTCATCGAGGATCAGGACATGCAGGGGCAGGGCCGCGAGCTGTTCGATGTCCTTGGGCAGCAGCGCGTAGGTGGTCAGCAGCAGGTCATAGTCCCGCAGGTTCGCGAAATGTTTCTTGCGTGCCGCGCCATACAGCGCCAGCACCTTGAGCTGCGGCGTGAAGTGCGCCGCTTCATCCAGCCAGTTGGGAATCAGGCTGGTCGGCATCACCACCATGCACGGTCGATCCAGGCGCCCGGCGGCTTTCTCTGTGAGGATATGCGCCAGGGTTTGCAGGGTTTTGCCCAGGCCCATGTCATCCGCAAGTATCCCGCCGACGTCCAGCTGGCGCAGTGACTGCATCCAGCTCAAGCCTTCCAGCTGGTACGGGCGCAAGGTTGCGTTCAGCCCCTCGGGGGCCACGCAGGTGAAGTCCTTGATGTCCCGCAGGCGCTGGGCGAAGTTGCGGATCTTCTCGCCACCTTCCCATTGCAGTGGCAGGTCTTCGAGTGGGTTCAACCGAATCGCATCGGCCTTGGCCAGGCGCAGCGTCGTAGTGCCGGCGTCTTGCAGGTAGAACTCGCCCAGGGTAGCCAGCACCGGTTTCAGGCGGCCGTAGGGCAGGGCAACTTGCAGCGGGCCATGGCCGCCGTTGGGCAGGCCGGGGATGTTCACCAGGATCAGTTCATCATCGCGGCGGCGTGCGAGTTTTTCCGGGTTGAGGATCTCGGTGTGGGAGCGCATCAGGTTCAGCAGGATCGGCAGCAGGCTCAGCCGTTCACCGTTGACGATAATCCCCAGCTCCAGGTCGAACCAATCGCGCTCCGGGCCTTCGTCGACGGTGGCGTACCAGTCGTCGACGGCGCTCAGGTCGAAGCCGAAGTCCTCATCGATCTGCAGCTCCCACCCCTCGGCCCGCAAGGTCGGTGATGCATTGAGGGTGAAGTTCAGCCAGGCACTGTCGTTGACCATCTCGAACAGCTCGCCAGCGCTTTCGGGCAGCGCCTTGCTCTGGCGCGTAGCGATCTTGAAGCCCAACAGGCGCAGTTGCTCGCGATACGGCTGCTCCCGCTCCGGATGCCGCTTGATGCGCAGGCTCTGGGTTTCCTGGCGCACGATGATGTCGGCATTTTTCTGCCCACTGACGTAGTTGCCCAGATAGTTGAAAGACAGCGCCGCACGGTGCTGGATGTAACGCTGCATCTTGCCGTTGCGCGGCTCAAATGCACTGAACTCGACACTGGCGAGCCACAAGCGCGGCACGGGTAACACGTCTTCCATGACCACCTGGGGCAGCACCGCACGGTTTTCCAGCACAGCCTGGAGTTTTTCCAGCAGCTCGGCGTCCTGGGCGGCGGCGGGGTAGGCCAGGGTTTCCTGGACCTTGAGCAGCACCGCCGCGATGTGTTTGCAGTTGGTGTGCACCGGGCAGGTACAGCGGCTGTCCACCAGGATCAGCGTGCCCTTGGCCGACTCACGCAACGAGATGGTCTGCCGGTAGACGTTGCCGCCCGAGCCTTCGCAACTGGCGACGATGGTGCTGTCGCCGGACTCGACGATGCGCACGCGGTTCTCCAGGGCATAACGTCGCCCGCGCTCCAGGCTTTGCTCTTTGAAGCGATTGGCCCACGAAGGGGCCAGGGGTTTGGTCAGCGACGACGTCAGGGGCATGGCGCTGGATCAGTCCTGGAGGTCGGGCGGTGGTGCGCTGGGTGGCTTGGCGGTCAGCGAGGTGATCTTGATCAGCAGCGCCAAGTGGCCGCCGTCCAGGTAGTTGAGCTGATTGTTCTTGGTGCGCACATCGGTCTGGCTCAGGTGCTCGCTGGCGATCACGCTGCCGTTGGCGTCGAACTGGTTGATCCAGAAGTTCGCATCAATGTCGGTAAAACGCCCCAGTTGCAGGCTCAGCACGCCCTCGATAGGAAACTGGCCGAACTGCTCTTGCCCATCAGTGATGGCGATCTTGACCGGCTGCTCGCCCAGGTTCTGCTCCCACGCCTTGTGCGCCAGCACGGTGTAGCTTGAGTCGGCACGCAGCTTGTCGACGATATTACCCAGGCGCGGCGGGCTCAACCTGTCCCCCAGGCGCACGGCGCCAGCATCCCAGTTTTCCGGGGCGGCGCGGCTGTTGATCACCGGCTCCGCGTTCTGGCGCACCAGGATCATTTCCACCTGGTACGGGCTGTCGGCGAACGCCGTGGGTGCCACTACTACCAACAACAGGCTCAAAATGCGGAACAGGCGCATTGGGGCGTCCTTCAAGCAGATTTCGGGATGAGGCGCTCGAACAACGCCTCCAATGTATTAAAGCGTTCTTCGGCACGTTCCATCGGCACCATGAACTTGAACAGCGTAGCCCCTTCGAACTTATAACGGTTGGGCTGGCCCTGGATCAGCTTGATCAGCACCAGGGGGTCCACCGGCGTCTGCGCTTCGAACTCGATGCGCCCACCTTGCGGCCCGGCGTCGACCTTCTTGATACCCAGTTGCTCGGCCTGCAACTTGAGCAGGGTCAGGCGCACCAGGTTCTTGGTCGGCTCCGGCAACAGGCCGAAACGGTCGATCATCTCCACCTGCAGGTCCTTGAGGCCTTCTTCGTCGGTGGCCGAGGCGATGCGTTTGTACAGGATCAGTCGCGCATGCACGTCCGGCAGGTAGTCTTCGGGAATCAGTGCAGGCAAGCGCAGGTTGATCTCCGGGCCGCCACCCAGGGGTTGATCGAGGTTGGGCTGCTCGCCTTTGCGGATGGCTTTCACCGCGCGCTCAAGCATCTCCATGTACAGGGTGAAACCGACCGCCTGGATCTGCCCGCTCTGGCCGTCGCCCAGCAATTCGCCGGCACCACGGATCTCCAGGTCGTTGGTGGCCAGTACGAAACCGGCGCCCAGGTCCTGGGTATTGGCGATGGCTTCCAGGCGCTTTTCTGCGTCGCCGGTGATCTGTTGGCGCGGTGGCGTCAGCAGGTAGGCATACGCCTGGTGGTGACTACGACCCACCCGGCCGCGCAATTGGTGCAGTTGCGCCAGGCCGAACTTGTCGGCGCGCTCGATGATGATGGTGTTGGCGCTCGGTACGTCGATGCCGGTCTCGATGATGGTCGAGGCGATCAGCACGTTGAAGCGCTTGTGGTAGAAGTCGCTCATCACCTGTTCGAGTTCACGCTCGCGCATCTGCCCGTGGCCGATCGCAATACGCGCTTCCGGCACCAGTTCGGCGAGGTCGGCGGCGCACTTCTCGATGGTCTTCACGTCGTTGTGCAGGTAGTAAACCTGCCCGCCGCGCAGCAATTCGCGCAGCAGTGCTTCCTTGACCGTGCTTTTGTTCTGCTCCATCACGAAGGTGCGCACCGACAGGCGACGCGCCGGTGGCGTGGCGATGATCGACAGGTCGCGCATGCCCGACACCGCCATGTTCAGTGTGCGCGGAATCGGCGTGGCGGTCAGGGTGAGGATGTCGACTTCGCTGCGCAGGGCCTTGAGCTGTTCTTTCTGGCGCACACCAAAGCGGTGTTCTTCGTCGATGATCACCAGGCCCAGGTTCTTGATCTTCACGTCGTCCGACAGCAGCTTGTGCGTGCCGATGACGATATCGATCTTGCCTTCCGCCAAATCGGCGACGGCCGCGTTGACTTCCTTGGCCGATTTGAAGCGGCTCATCACTTCCACGGTCACCGGCCAGTCGGCAAAGCGGTCGCGGAAGCTGTTGTAGTGCTGCTGGGCGAGCAGGGTGGTGGGGACCAGGATCGCCACTTGCTTGCCGCCATGCACGGCAATAAAGGCGGCGCGCATCGCCACCTCGGTCTTGCCGAAGCCCACGTCACCGCACACCAGGCGGTCCATTGGCTTGGGCGCCAGCATGTCGGCGCGTACTGCTTCGATGGTGGTTTGCTGGTCCGGGGTTTCTTCGAACGCGAAGCCGGCGCTGAATGTCGCATAGTCGGCTTTCGGGTCGGCGAAGGCATAACCTTCGCGCGCCGCACGCCGGGCATAGATGTCGAGCAATTCGGCGGCGACGTCGCGCACCTGCTCGGCGGCCTTGCGCTTGGCTTTTTGCCAGGTCTCGGAACCCAGGCGGTGCAACGGCGCCAGGGCATCGTCGCTGCCGGTGTAGCGCGCGATCAGGTGCAGGCTGGCCACCGGCACGTAGAGCTTGGCGCCCTCGGCGTATTCCATGGTGAGGAATTCGGCAGCCTGGTTGTCGATCTCCAGGGTCTGCAGGCCCAGGTAGCGGCCGACACCGTGATCGATATGCACCACCGGCGCGCCTTCGCGCAGCTCGGTGAGGTTCTTGATCACCGCGTCGTTGTTGGCGTCGGCGCGTTTTTCACGGCGACGACGCTGCATCACGCGCTGGCCGAACAGCGGGCTTTCGGCGATCAGCGCGAGGGCCGGGTCATCCAGCAGCAGGCCTTCGTCGAGCGGTGCGATGGTGATCGCCAGGCGCTCTTTGCTCTTGACGAAATCAGGCCAGCTGTCGACGGTTTTGGGGCGCAGCTTCAGGCGCTCGAGCAATTCCAGCAGCACTTCGCGACGGCCTGCTGACTCGGCCGTAAACAGCACGCGGCCAGGGAAGTCGCCGAGGAAGTTGGACAGCGCTTCCAGCGGTTGCGTGGCTTTGGCCTGGATCGCTAGATCCGGCAACGCCGCCGCGGGGAAGCGCTCGCGGCCCACACCGGGGTCTACATCTTGCTGGCTGGCGACTACACGCGGCCAGTTTTTAAGGCGCGCGAAGCAGTCTTCCACCGGCAGGAACAGCTCGGCGGGCGGCAATAAAGGACGCGAAGGATCGACGCGGCGTTCTTCGTAGCGGTTACGCACGTCGTTCCAGAAGTTTTCTGCAGCTTGCTCAATGCCCGGCAGCGAGAACACTTGAGTGTCCTGGGGCAGGTAATCGAACAGGGTGGAGGTTTCATCGAAGAACAGCGGCAGGTAGTACTCGATACCGGCCGGGGTGATCCCGCTGCTCAGGTCCTGGAAGATCGGGCAGCGGCGGAAGTCGACGTCGAAGCGTTCACGGAAGCGCGCCTTGAAGCGGGTGACCGCGTCTTTTTGCAGCGGGAATTCCCGAGCGGGCAGCAGCTTGACCGAGTCCACCTTGTCGATGGAGCGCTGGTTTTCCGGATCGAAGGTGCGCAAGGTCTCGATTTCGTCATCGAACAGGTCGATGCGGTAGGGCAGTTTGCTGCCCATCGGGAACAGGTCGATCAATGCACCGCGCACCGCGAACTCACCGTGTTCATACACCGTGTCGACGCACCGGTAGCCGCTGGCTTCCAGGCGTGTGCGCATCTGCTCTACGTCGAGCTTCTGGCCGATATCCAGGACCAGGCTGCTGCCCAGCAGGAACTTGGTCGGCGCCAGGCGATGCAGCGCCGTGGTGATCGGCACGACCAGCACGCCGTGGGCCAGTTCCGGCAAGCGGTACAGGCTGGCGATGCGCTGGGAGATGATGTCCTGGTGCGGCGAGAACAGGTCGTAGGGCAGGGTTTCCCAATCGGGGAAATGCAGCACCGGCAAATCGGGGGCGAAGAAGCTCAGCTCCTGCTCCAACCGTTCGGCACTCTGGCTGTCGGCGGTGAGCAGCAGGGTAAAGCGCTTGGCTGCGCTGGCAGCCTCGGCAATGGCCAGGCTCAGGGCGGCACCGGGCAGGTTGCCCCAGTGCTGTTTACCTGCCGCGGCAGGGAGAAGCGGTAGACGCAGAACGGGCACGGAAGGTTGAGCTCCAAGCGTTGCGACAAAGTCGGTAATTGTAACGGCCCAAGGTGCCGCCTGTCAGTTTCTGACTGAGCCTATTACGGTTTGTAGGAAATGTAGTGGCTAAGACAAACAATGGCGTGTTTTGACTCAATATGTAGTGCCGAAATACGCGATTGTTTAGGAGGGTTACGGACAAGTCGACACGCTTCCCCAACTAGTGGCCTTCTGGAACCCGCGTATTTACTGGGCTGCAGCGGGGCGGTATTTTTTGGCAAGGGGTTTTTGTTGTAGGACGCGCATTGCTCCGAGGGCGGTCGGGCGGCATAATGTAGCCCCTTTTTTCAGCCCCTACATGTGGAAGGTTCCCGTGACTCAGAAGCCCGACCAGTGTCTTGGTGAATGGATCGACCGTGAAGCACTCGCAGAAGCGATGATCCCGCTTATCGGTCAGCTGTACCGCAATAACAATGTGGTGAGCTCGATCTATGGCCGCAGCCTGATCAACCAGTCTGTCATCGCGATTCTCAAAGCCCACCGCTTTGCGCGCCATCGCTCCGCCGACGACAGCGAACTCTCCGTCCACGAAACATTCCCACTGCTCAAGGCCATGAGCGAGCTCAAGCTCGGCGCGGCTTCGGTAGACCTGGGCAAGCTGGCCTACAAATTCCGTAAAGAAGGCAATGGCCGTAGCGCCGAGCAGTTCGTACGCGAAGAAATGGCCGAAGTGGTAGGTCAGCAAAACGCCGCGGCTCGCAAGGGCACCGACGTTGTGCTGTACGGCTTCGGTCGTATCGGCCGCCTGCTGGCGCGCATCCTGATCGAAAAAACCGGTGGCGGCGACGGCCTGCGCCTGCGTGCCATCGTGGTGCGTAAAGGCGCCGAGAACGACCTGACCAAACGTGCCAGCCTGCTGCGTCGCGATTCGGTACACGGTCCGTTCAACGGCACCATCGTCATCGACGAAGAAAACAACACCATCACCGCCAACGGTAACCTGATCCAGGTGATCTACGCGAAGAACCCGTCCGAGGTGGATTACACCCAGTACGGCATCAAGGACGCCCTGCTGGTGGACAACACCGGCGTATGGCGTGACGCCGAAGGCCTGGGCCAGCACCTGGCCTGCCCGGGTGTCGACCGCGTTGTGTTGACCGCGCCTGGCAAGGGCAAGCTGAAGAACATCGTTCACGGCATCAACCACACTGAAATCACCGCCGACGACAAGATCGTGTCCGCCGCTTCCTGCACCACCAACGCCATCGTGCCGGTGCTCAAGGCAGTGAATGACAAGTTCGGCATCGTCAACGGCCACGTCGAGACCGTTCACTCGTACACCAACGACCAGAACCTGATCGACAACTTCCACAAGGGCGATCGCCGTGGCCGTAGCGCCGCGTTGAACATGGTGATCACCGAGACCGGCGCTGCCACCGCTGCTGCCAAGGCCCTGCCTGAGCTGGCCGGCAAGCTGACCGGTAACGCGATTCGCGTTCCGACGCCGAACGTGTCGATGGCCATCCTCAACCTGAACCTTGAGAAAGCCGCCACCCGTGAAGAGATGAACGAGTACCTGCGCTACATGGCGCTGCACTCCGATCTGCACAAGCAAATCGACTTCGTCAATTCCCAGGAAGTGGTCTCCACCGACTTCGTGGGTTCGCGCCACGCCGGTGTGGTGGACGCGGAAGCGACCATTACCCAGGACAACCGCGTTGTACTGTACGTCTGGTACGACAACGAGTTCGGCTACAGCTGCCAGGTGGTTCGCGTGATGGAAGACATGGCCGGGGTCAACCCGCCTGCGTTCCCGCGTTAAGCGTTTGCGTTGAATGAAAAAGCCCCGACTGGTTCGGGGCTTTTTTACACCTGATGGTTTCGTGCTGTCGGTCATGGCCCCATCGCAGGCAAGCCAGCTTCCACCTTTGAATGTGTTCGCAAATCAAAATGTGGGTGCTGGTTGCCCGCGATGGGCTGTCAGTCCAAAAGCTTGCTACGCAGGCTGTCGGACAATCCGTTGGGCGCAAGCCAGATCCCCAGGTAAGCCTTTGCCAGCTCGTCATCGCGACTGCTGAACGCCACTTGGCCATTGATCTCGAGGTTCAAGCCCCGCCCCGGACGAAAATCCAGGGCATAGCGATCGCCGCTGCGGATATTGCGAAAGCTGGCGTGCAGTTTTTCTATCTCGGGCTTCAGCCGGGCACTCGCTTGCTGGCGTTCCAGTGTGGTGGTGGCGGCCTTGATCACATCGTTGCGGTCGATATCACGGAAGTAGTACAGCACAAGGTGCAGTGCTTTTTGTTGGTCCCAGGCTTGTTTGGCGCTCAAGTCCGACGGGGCATACAGCGCCGCCGCATACACATCCGCCCAGAGGTACGTGAGCACCGCCTGGTTTTTCAGCACCAGTGACTGGGACTGTGCCGGGAAGTTGGCTTGCTTGAGCCGATCCGCCTCATTGGCGTGTGCGGTGATCGACAGCATGAGCAATAAACAGAAAACGATGTGTCGCATAATGGCCCGTCCCGAAAAGATGCGTGACTACAGGTTAATTCATTTTCCGACAGCAGCAGGGTTCAGGGATAATCTGCGTTGTGTAGTAAAGGCAAGACTGGCCTACGACGCGACCAAGGGTTAATGTTCGCGGCGTTGAGCCTTATATAGACTGTGCCCCGGTTCACACACTTGAGCCAAATTGTCCTTCATGACCGCTGGCCGCGGCATGATTTAGCCCGGCGTCCAACCGTACGCCTGGCCTGTTCTGAGGAGTACGCATGGCTGTCTACAACTACGACGTGGTGGTACTGGGTTCCGGCCCGGCTGGAGAAGGTGCGGCGATGAACGCCGCCAAAGCTGGGCGCAAGGTGGCGATGGTCGATAGCCGTCGCCAGGTTGGCGGTAACTGCACCCACCTGGGCACCATCCCGTCCAAGGCCTTGCGTCACTCGGTGCGCCAGATCATGCAGTTCAACACCAACCCGATGTTCCGGGCCATTGGTGAGCCGCGTTGGTTCTCGTTCCCGGACGTGCTGAAAAGCGCCGAGAAAGTCATCTCCAAGCAGGTTGCTTCGCGTACTGGCTACTACGCCCGTAACCGCGTCGATCTGTTCTTCGGCACCGGCAGCTTCGCCGACGAGCAAACCATCGAGGTGGTCTGCCCCAATGGCGTGGTCGAGAAGCTGGTGGCCAAGCACATCATCATCGCCACCGGTTCGCGCCCGTATCGCCCGGCGGATATCGATTTCCACCACCCGCGTATCTACGATAGCGACACCATCCTGAGCCTGGGCCACACCCCGCGCAAACTGATCATCTACGGCGCCGGCGTGATTGGCTGTGAATACGCCTCGATCTTCAGCGGCCTGGGTGTATTGGTCGAGCTGGTGGATAACCGCGACCAGTTGCTGAGCTTCCTCGACTCGGAAATCTCCCAGGCGTTGAGCTATCACTTCAGCAACAACAACATCACCGTGCGCCACAACGAGGAGTACGAGCGGGTCGAGGGCCTGGACAACGGTGTGATCCTGCACCTCAAGTCCGGCAAGAAGATCAAGGCTGACGCCTTGCTGTGGTGCAACGGCCGTACCGGTAACACCGACAAGCTGGGCATGGAAAACATCGGGGTCAAGGTCAACAGCCGTGGCCAGATCGAGGTGGACGAGAACTACCGCACCTGCGTGACCAACATCTACGGTGCCGGTGACGTGATCGGCTGGCCAAGCCTGGCCAGTGCCGCGCACGACCAAGGGCGTTCGGCCGCTGGCAGCATCGTCGACAACGGCAGCTGGCGCTACGTGAACGACGTGCCGACCGGCATCTACACCATTCCGGAGATCAGCTCGATCGGCAAGAACGAGCACGAACTGACCAAGGCCAAGGTGCCTTACGAAGTGGGCAAGGCGTTCTTCAAGAGCATGGCGCGTGCGCAGATCGCCGGTGAGCCGCAAGGCATGCTGAAGATCCTGTTCCACCGCGAAACCCTGGAAGTCCTCGGCGTGCATTGCTTCGGCTACCAGGCGTCGGAGATCGTGCACATCGGCCAGGCGATCATGAACCAGCCAGGTGAACTCAATACCCTCAAGTATTTTGTCAACACCACGTTCAACTACCCGACCATGGCGGAAGCCTATCGGGTAGCGGCCTACGACGGCCTCAACCGGCTTTTTTGAGCGGCTCCGGCCGGTGGCCTGAGCCGGCCGGGGAGACCGATTTCAGTAATTCCCGAGAGTGGCAGTGGCCAAACCGGGAAAGTCTGTAATCAGGCTATCTACGCCGAAGTCGGCGAGCCTGCGCATCAGCGCGGGTTCGTTGACTGTCCACACGGACACGTGCAAACCCTGGCGCTGGGCTTTTTCCAGGCGCTCGGGGGTGCACAACGTCCAGTTCAACGCCAGAATCTCACAGCCATAGTTCTGCGCGACCTTCAACGGGTCGAGCCAGGCGTATTCGGCGACCAGCCCACGTGACAGGTCTGGGGTGAGTTCAACCGCTGCTTTCAACACTTCTCGCGAACTCGAGGTGACGGTGACTTTGTCCATCAGGCCAAAGCGCACGGCCATTTCCCGAATCGCCAGCACGGTAGTGGCAGCGCGGGTGCGCGAAGCGCTTTTGACTTCCAGTTGCCAGTGATCGAAATCGCAGTGCTCGAACAGCTCTTCCAGGCGCGGGATCGGGCAAGGCTTGACCCAGCCCGGGCCGCCTTTGCGCGCGTCCATTTTCACCAGGTCTGCCGCCGAGTACTCGACGACTTTGCCGCGCCGGTCGGCGGTACGCTTGAGGGTCGGGTCGTGAATGACCATCAGCTCGCCGTCCATGGACAGGTGCAAGTCCAGTTCGCAGCGGCGTACGCCGTGCTTGAGGCACTCCTGGAAGCTGGTCAGGGTGTTTTCCGGTGCTTCGCCTTTGGCACCGCGGTGGCCGTAGATCAGGGTCACAGTTGCTCCTTTATGCCAGGTCGTCTGGCCGTGTAAATACGTATTCAGGTGTCTTGTGCGTCGCTCTGTTCCCGCGCCAGGCGCCGTTCCTGGGCCTGTTTCTGCAGGATGTAGCGCGCCAGCAGCTGGCGTTGGGCGTCGGTCATGGCTTCGAATTCCGTGCCAACATCAAAACCACCGGCCTTGGGGTCGCAATGAGTGACCCGCGCGCGCAGCAGCAGGCCGAGCGCCTGGGGCATCAGCACCAGCTTGACCGCCAGGTGGGCGCCGGGCGCCAAGGGCGTGGGGTGCTGGAAGTCGATACCGCCCTCGGAAATGATCACCGGCTGCGGTGCGCCGACCTCATCCAGCAGGCCGCGTGCCATGATCTGGCTGAGCAGGTCGAGGCGTTTGTTCTGCACGCGGAGGAAGGCGGCGAGGGTGCGATCCTTCTCGCTGAGCTGGCGTAGCAGGTGCTGGGCTTCGAATTCACTCAGGTGCAATTCGCTGAGCAGATTGAACAGTGGCGAATCATCCAGCAACACTTCCTTGCTCGCTGCTTCGGGGGCAGACAGGCTTTTGATTTGGAGTGCGATCATGTCGTCGATACGGTAGTATTCGCGGCGCTCTTCTTCATCTAATGTCGACATGGCGAACCCCAGGTAACGGTAATGGTCTGAGTGTAAAGCTGCTGACCAGACCCCGCCACCGGGACGTCTTCTTTTCCTCCGAACAAGCCCCGACATGTTCAGACCTCTCTTCGTATTTATCGGCACGCGTTATACCCGTGCAAAGCGCCGCAATCATTTTGTGTCGTTCATTTCCCTCACGTCGATGATCGGGCTCGCCTTGGGCGTGGTCGTGATGATCGTGGTGTTGTCGGTGATGAACGGCTTCGATCATGAGATGCGCACCCGCGTGCTGGGCATGGTGCCCCACGCGACCATCGAGGGCGATGCGCCCATCAGCGACTGGCAAAGCCTGGCCGACAAGGTCAAGCAGAACCCCAAGGTCCTGGCCGTTGCGCCATTTACCCAGATGCAGGGGTTGCTGACCAATGACGGCAAGGTGCAAAAGATCCTGCTCAATGCCATCGACCCGGCCCAGGAGCGCAACGTCTCGATCATCGACAAGTTCATGCTGCAGGGCAAACTCGACGACCTGGCGCCCGGCAGCTTTGGCATCGTCATCGGCGACAAGGCCGCGGCCAAGCTCGGTGTAGGTGTCGGCGACAAGCTGACCTTCGTCGCCCCGGAAGTCACCGTGACCCCGGCCGGCATGTTCCCCCGCATGAAGCGCTTCACTGTGGTGGGCACCTTCCACGTCGGCGCCGGCGAGATCGACGGCTACCTTGGTCTGACCAACCTCACCGACCTGGCCCGCCTGCACCGCTGGCAGCCAGACCAGGTGCAGGGCCTGCGCCTCAAGTTCAACGACCTGTTCGACGCACCGCGCGGTGCCTGGGAGATCGCCCAGCACCTGGGTGAAAGCCAGTACTACGCCCGCGACTGGACCCGTACCCACGGCAACCTGTACCAGGCCATCCGCATGGAAAAAGCCATGATCGGCCTGCTGTTGCTGCTGATCGTCGCCGTGGCTGCCTTCAACATCATCTCCACGCTGGTGATGGTGGTGAACGACAAGAAGGGCGATATCGCCATCCTGCGTACCCTGGGCGCCACGCCGGGGCAGATCATGGCGATCTTTATGGTGCAGGGCACCGTCATCGGCGTGGTCGGCACCTTGATCGGTACGGCCGTCGGCATTCTGGCCGCGTTGAACGTCAGTGCGGCCATTGCCGGCCTCGAAACCCTGATCGGCCACAAGTTTCTCAACGCCGACGTCTATTTCATCGACTACTTGCCGTCCCAGGTTCAGGCCCAGGACGTGCTGATGGTGGGCGGCGCTGCGCTGCTCCTGAGTTTCCTTGCCACCCTGTATCCAGCCTGGCGCGCGGCACGTACCCAGCCAGCACAGGCCTTACGTTATGAGTGAATCGGGCATGAGTGAAAAAGCAATCCTGAGCTGCCGCAACCTGGGCAAATCCTACGAGGAAGGCCCGGAATCGGTGGTGGTGCTGTCCAACCTGCAACTTGAGCTGCACCCTGGCGAGCGCGTAGCGATCGTCGGCAGTTCCGGTTCCGGCAAAAGTACCTTGCTGAACCTGCTGGGCGGCCTTGATACGCCGTCCCAGGGCAGTGTCTGGCTGGCCGGTGAAGAACTGTCGGCCCTGGGCGAAAAGGCCCGTGGCCAACTGCGCAACCGTTCGCTGGGCTTTGTGTACCAGTTCCACCACCTGTTGCCGGAGTTCACCGCCCTGGAGAACGTGTGCATGCCGCTGTTGATCGGCAAGACCGCGATCCCCGAGGCGCGCCAGCGTGCTACAGCCTTGCTGGAGCGCGTCGGCCTCGGCCACCGCCTGGAGCACAAGCCGGCGGAATTGTCCGGCGGCGAGCGCCAGCGTGTGGCGATTGCCCGCGCCCTGGTGAACAACCCAGGCTTGGTGATGCTCGACGAGCCGACCGGCAACCTCGACTCCCACACCGCCCAGGGCATCAAGGACTTGATGCTGGAGCTGAGCACCCAGATGCGCACCGCGTTCCTGGTGGTGACCCATGACATGAGCATGGCCCGGCAGATGGACCGCGTGTTGCACCTGCAGGAAGGTCACCTGGTCGCCATCTGACCTGCTTCAAGCCCGGTGTTTTTGACGCTGGGCTTTTTCATTTTTTCAGGCGGTGTACGCGAATGTTCAGACCGTTATCCATTTTCATCGGCACGCGCTATACCCGCGCCAAGCGCCGCAACCGTTTTGTCTCGTTTATCTCGATGACCTCGATGATCGGCCTCGCCCTGGGCGTGCTGGCAATGATCGTGGTGTTGTCGGTGATGAATGGCTTCCAGCGCGAAATGAGCTCACGCATTCTTGGCATGGTGCCCCACGCCACGATCGTCGGCGTAAACCCGATCGACGATTGGCAGCCCGTGGCCGCCGCGGCGATGAAGAATCCGCAGGTGACTGCTGCAGTGCCCTTCACACAGATGGATGGCATGTTCTCCTACAAGGGCGCGATGCAGCCGATCGAGATCAACGGCGTTGACCCGGCGCAGGAAGGCAAGGTGTCGATCGTGGCCCAGCACATCGTGCGTGGCAAACTCGATGACCTGAAGCCCGGCGAGTTCGGCGTGGTGGTCGGTGAAATCACCGCCCGACGCTTCCGCCTGAATGTGGGCGACAAGTTGACCCTGATCGTGCCGGAAATCAGCACCGCACCGGGTGGCATCACCCCGCGCATGCAGCGCTTGAATGTGGTGGGCATTTTCAAGGTCGGCGCCGAGCTGGACGGCTCCATGGCGTTGATCCACATGGCCGACGCCGCAGAAATTCAACATTGGCAACCGAACCAGGTGCAAAGCGTACGCCTGGCGGTGAAAGACTTGTATGCGGCGCCCAAGGTCTCGTCGGACATCGCCGCCAGCCTGGGCGCCGGCTACAAGCCCGATGACTGGACCCACACCCAGGGCAGCCTGTTCAGCGCGATGAAGATGGAAAAGACCATGATCGGCCTGCTGTTGCTGATGATCGTCGCAGTGGCTGCGTTCAACATCATCGCCACGTTGATCATGGTGGTGAACGACAAGGGCGCGGACATTGCGATCCTGCGCACCATCGGCGCCACGCCACGGCAGATCATGGCGATCTTCATGGTGCAGGGCACGGTGATCGGTATTGTCGGCACCCTCATCGGCGGCGTATTGGGTGTGATCGCGGCGTTGAACGTGAGCGAGCTGGTGGGCTGGGTAGAGCGGGTCACCGGGCAGCATATCTTCAGTTCGGATGTGTACTTTGTCAGCAACCTGCCTTCGGAACTGCAGGGCGGGGATGTGCTGCTGATCTGCACGGCCGGGTTTGTGTTGAGCTTCTTGGCGACGATTTACCCGGCGTATCGGGCGGCGAAGATTGAGCCGGCGCATGCGCTGAGATATTCGTAAGATTCGAGACCGCTATCGCAGGCAAGCCAGCTCCCACCTGTTGATTTGTGAATACATTCAAATGTGGGAGCTGGCTTGCCTTCCATAGGGCTGGCCCAGCCTGCATCAAATCACCTCGGGCAATTCGATCACAAACCGTGTCCACCCCGGCCCAGACTCACAATAAATCCTCCCCCCGTGCGCCCGCACAATCGACTGGGTAATTGCCAACCCCAGCCCCGCATGCTCGCTGCTGCCTTCGTGCCGCGACGGGTCCGCCCGGTAGAACCGATCAAACAACCTGGGTAACAACGGCGCGGGAATGCCTTCACCGGTGTTCTCAACCGTCAGCGTCACGCCATCCACCATGCGCACCCGCACTTCGCCACCCGCGGGGGTAAAGCGCAGCGCGTTATCGAGCAGATTCGACAGCGCCCGGCGCAACATACCGCGATCCCCCGATGCATGGGCGCTACCTTCGCGCACCAGGCTGACTTGAGCGTCGTCCGCCAACAACGCGAAAAACTCCAGCAGCGCATCCACTTCATCCGCCAGCGCCAGGGGCTCGCGCTTGGGCATGAGCAACCCATGATCCGCCTTGGCCAGGTACAGCATGTCATTGACCAGTTGTGCCATCCATTGCAGCTCTTCCAGGTTGCTGTGCAGCGCCTCGCGGTAATCCTCCAGCGGGCGTGGCTGGGTGAGGATGACCTGGGTTTGGGTCAGCAGGTTTGACAGCGGTGTACGCAGTTCGTGGGCGATGTCAGCCGAGAACGCCGAAAGGCGCTGGAACGCGTCGTCCAGGCGTTCGAGCATGGCGTTGAAGGCCTGGGCCAGCTCGGCCAGCTCTACCGGCATGTGTTGCTGGGGCAGGCGCTGGGTCAAGGAGTGTGCCGATACGCCAGCCGCCACTTCACCCATGCGTCGCAACGGCCGCAACCCACTGCGGGCAGCCCACGCGCCGAGCAGGGCGGTTGCCAGGGCTGACAGGCCGACGGTGAGCCAGATCAGACGCTGCATGCGTTGCAGGAAGTGCTGGTGGTGGGTGATATCGAGCATCAGGCTCAGGTGCGGCGAGTCGGGCTGGCCCGGCGTCAGCGGCGCATTGTAGACCCGGTAGTCAGTGCCGGCGTTTTGCAGGCTGTGCAGCCCGGAGGCGGTGGGTAACGTCATGCTCGGCGCATCGTCGAGCCAGCGTTGCCCGGCCGCGCTAATGCGCAGGGTCAAGTCTGGTTGGCGAATGAGCTCGGCGCGCAGTTGCGCTTGGCGTTGGGCGAACGACGCTGGCGAGCCCACACCCTGCAGAGTGCTGCGCAGCGCCACCAGCGTGCTGTCGAGTTGCTGCTGGTCCAGCTCGATAAAGTGTGCCTCGCTGGCGCGGTTGAACAGTACGCCTGCGATCAGCGACACCACCGCCGTGCAGGCGGCAAACAACAGCGCCAGGCGACTGGCCAGGGACAGGCGCTTGATCAATTGACGTGCTCCTCCAGCACATAACCCATGCCGCGTACGGTATGGATCAGTTTAGTGGGGAAGTTGTCATCGACTTTCAGGCGCAGGCGACGGATCGCCACTTCGATAATGTTGGTGTCGCTGTCGAAATTCATGTCCCACACCTGGGACGCGATCAGTGATTTGGGCAACACTTCGCCCTGGCGGCGCAGCAGCAGTTCGAGCAGGGCAAACTCCTTGGCCGTCAGGTCGATGCGCTGGCCGTCCCGCTCGACGCGGCGGCGGATCAGGTCCAGGCGCAGGTCGGCCAGTTGCAGCGCGGTTTCCTGCGGTGCGCTGCTGCCACGGCGTAACAGGCTGCGCACCCGCGCCAGCAGTTCGGAAAAGGCGAAGGGCTTGACCAGATAGTCGTCGGCGCCCAGTTCCAGGCCATGCACGCGGTCTTCCACGGCGTCGCGGGCGGTCAGGAACAATACCGGGATGTCCAGGCCCGCACTGCGCACGGCCTGGAGGATCTGCCAGCCATTACGGCCCGGCAGCATTACATCCAGGATCAACAGGTCGTAGTCGCCAGTCAGCGCCAGGTGCTGCCCGTGAGTGCCGTCGGCCACCAGTTCGGTGGTGAAGCCGGCCTCGTTCAAACCCTGGCGCAGGTAATGGCCGGTTTTCGGTTGGTCTTCGACGATCAGCAGTTTCATGGGCGACTCTTGGCAGCGTTGGACGACGGCTTTATACCTTGGGTGCCAGGGCTGGGGGGCAACCTGACAAAGTTGTAATCTAGCAGTCAGCTGGCTGGCAGCGGCGCAGGCTTAGAGTGTGCCCCAGGCGAGTCAGACATATTTGGAGAAAAGAGATGGTAGTGCGTTTACCCCAGGTGTTGGCGGTGTGCCTGCTGGCGTTGAGTGTTGATGCGATGGCCGATGCTGCCCATGGTTACGCGTTTGGCGAGGCCGCGCCAGCAAGCAAGGCCACGCGTACCGTAGAGGTGACGCTGCAGGACATTTCCTTTTCGCCCACGTCCATTGACGTAAAAGCCGGTGAGACGGTGCGCTTTGTGCTGGTCAACAAAGGCCAGTTGCTCCACGAATTCAACCTGGGCGACGCGGCGATGCATGCCGAGCACCAGAAGGAAATGCTGCAGATGCAAGCCAGTGGCATGCTCACGTCCACGGGCATGGGCAAGATGGACCACAGCGCCATGGGCCACGGCGCGATGAAACACGACGATCCCAACAGTGTGTTGGTCGAACCCGGCAAAACCGCCGAGCTGACCTGGACGTTCACCAAGGCCACGGGCCTGGAGTTTGCCTGCAACTTACCAGGGCATTACCAGGCGGGCATGGTCGGCAAGCTCAACGTCGATTGATCTGCTGGCGCTTAGGCGCGGGGGCAAAGGCTGGTAGACTGGCGCGGTTTATTTAGCCAGGTTTCCGCCATGCATCCCGCAGCCGAACATTCACCGCTGGGCAAGTCCAGTGAATACATCTCCACCTACACACCTTCGTTGCTGTTCCCGATCCCGCGTGCGGCCAAATGGGCCGAGCTGGGCCTGAGCGCCGAGACCCTGCCCTACAAGGGCGTGGATTTCTGGAACTGCTTCGAACTGTCCTGGTTGCTGCCGTCGGGCAAGCCAGTGGTGGCCATCGGTGAATTCAGCATCCCGGCCGACTCGCCGAACATCATCGAGTCCAAGTCGTTCAAGCTCTACCTCAACTCGCTGAACCAGACGGCGTTTGCCGACACCGCAAGCCTTGAAGCGACCCTGCGCACCGACCTCAGCGCCGCTGCCGGCAAGCCGGTGAGCGTGCGCATCCGCCGCTTGGCCGAGATCGAGGCAGAAGGCGTGATGGCATTGCCGGGCGTGTGCATTGACGACCTGGATATCCGTGTCAGCAACTATGAGCACCCGCGCCCGGAACTGCTGCGCTGCGATGACTCGCGCGTTGTCGAGGAGAGCGTGCACAGCCACTTGCTCAAATCCAACTGCCCGGTGACCAGCCAGCCTGACTGGGGCAGTGTGGTGGTGGAGTACCGTGGCCACGCGTTGGATCACGCCAGCTTGCTGGAATACATCGTGAGCTTTCGCCAACACTCGGACTTCCATGAGCAATGCGTCGAGCGCATCTTCCTGGACTTGCAGCGGTTGCTGAAGCCGCAGACGTTGACGGTGTACGCGCGGTACGTGCGGCGTGGCGGGTTGGACATCAACCCGTATCGCAGTACCGAGGATGTGGCGTTCCAGAATGTGCGCCTGGCTCGCCAGTAGCCTTCACGCACACCGAATGTGGGAGCAGGCAAGCCAGCTCCCACATTGGTTTCTGTGCATGCATCGGGTCTTGGTTTAAATCCCCATGCTGCCCAGCGTGTTCATGATATTGCGCAACGTGCCGGAAATGACCGGATGTTCGGCATCGAACTCGATGGCGGCTTGGTTCACATCGTCGGAAATACTGGGCGTCTGAGTCGCCGGTTCAAGTTCAAGTTGTAATTCGAACTTGGCAATCAAGGCTTCCAGTGCTTCACGTTTTTCTTCCGACAGCGGCGGTTCCTGTTCCAGTTGCCCGCGCAGGATCTCGACCTGTTCTTCCAGTTTTTTGCGATCAGGCATGACGTGTTTCCTTTTATCGATTGGCACTGGCATAGACCACGGCACGCCGAGAAAGGTCTACGGGCTGACCTGTAGATTAATCCACTGGCGCTTGCTGTGCATGATCCGTGTCAGGGCTTCTCGCCTTTGAGCTGGCGCAGGCTGATGTCGGCGAGGCAGGTGCCGAGTTCGCCCAGGTGATCGATCACCGAGTGCACGCCCAATCCGTACAGCGCCAGGGTGGCCTTGCCGCGCTTGAGCTCGCGTTCCGGTTCGCTCAGCGCCAGCCATTGCTCGGGGGCCATGCCACAGAGTGAGCCGCAGGAGGCGAGGCCGATGGTCCATAACCCGGCGTTAAGGCCCGATTGCAGCAGGCGTGGTTCGCCGCTGACCAATACGCAGCCTTCCAGGCGTTCGATGTTGAGTTCCATCAAGGCTTGCCAGCAGGCGTGGGGCGCGGGCCAGCGAATGGAGGAGGGCGAGGTGGCCTTGACCCAGTCGGGCAGCGTGGCGGCCAGGGGCGTGGTGACGGTGGGGGGGAGCTCATCCAGCCAGGCGCAGGGCACGCCTTGTTCCTTGAGGCTGCGCAGGATCTGCAGTGCACCGGGGGTGGCCTGGGAGTCGGGGGAGGGTGAATCGGTGCGCGCCCGGGAACCGAAGTCCACCAGGCAGCCACTCAGGCCAAACAGGACGGCAGTCAAGGCGGGAGCGCTGGCGATGGCTATCTCGGCGTGAGGCATGTCGACATCCCTGAAATAGCGTTAACGCTATCCAGGGACCATGACAAACCGATGACAGGACTGTTAATTGTAGGAATTTTGTCCATTTTACGTCTGACGTTTCCTAGTTGCTGCCTAATTGGAGACTTCCGTCATATACTGACGGCCTTATTCAGGGCATAGCGCCCATGACAGACCATTCAAGGAGCAAAAGCTATGCGCTGGAGCCAATACTTCGCTCAGCTGTCAGTGTGTGCCACTGTCCTGCTGGCCCCGTTTGCCGCACACGCAGCGTCGGAAGACGATCCGTGGGAAAGCGTCAACCGCCCGATTTTCACCTTCAACGACACCGTTGATACCTACGCCCTCAAGCCATTGGCCCAAGGCTATCAGTTCGTGACGCCGCAATTCGTCCAGGATGGCGTGCACAACTTCTTCCGCAACATCGGTGATGTCGGCAACCTGGCCAACAACGTGCTGCAGCTCAAGCCCCATAATGCCGGTGTCGACACCGCCCGCTTGCTGGTCAACACCACCTTCGGCGTGCTGGGCTTTATCGACGTCGGCACCAAAATGGGGCTGCAACGCAGCGACGAAGACTTCGGCCAGACCCTCGGCTACTGGGGCGTCGGCAGCGGTCCTTACGTGATGCTGCCACTGCTGGGTCCAAGCACCCTGCGTGATGCGCCGTCCAAGTACGTGGACAGCTACACCCAACCGTACCGCTACATGAACGATATCGGCTGGCGCAACAGCACCTTCGGCCTGAACATCGTCGACACCCGTGCCAGCCTGCTCGACAGCGAGAAGCTGATCACCGGTGACAAATACACCTTCATCCGCAACGCTTACCTGCAGAACCGCGAGTTCAAGGTCAAGGACGGCAAGGTCGTCGACGACTTTTAAGCTGTGACGTTTTGAAATGAAAAAGGCGACCCACAGGTCGCCTTTTTTTCGCGCGGTTTTCAGCGCATTTTCAGGATTTTGAGGCCCAGGTGCTGGTCTTGACCGGTGGTTTTGGTCCACACCACTTCGGTGTCCGCTTCCAGGCCCTTCAGGGCGGCGTGCTCCGAATCGATGCGCACGGTCAGTTGGTCGCCGACGTTGAACTGGCGAGGCGCCTGCACTTGCATGCCGGAGCTGGACAGGTCTACACAAACCCCGGCGATCTCCTGGCCTGCGTGGATCAACGACACATCGGCATCCACACGCATGCGGATGAAATCGCGTTTTTCGGCGTAGTCGCGCTCGTGTTCGCTCATGGGTTCCATCCTTACTTTGTGTTGTGGTCGTGCCTGTTCTTATAACTCCCGGTGATTTGCGGTGTAAAGACGCCCGGCGACCATCGGCATGAGCTTGAAACCCCTCACGGATGGGAGTACCGTCTGCGCCTTAGAAGGGCACCTCTGCTTTACCTTTGTGCATGGGCTAAATCCCAGTACTTTGTAGGACAGAGAGGCTAGAAAGCGAATCCAGTACGTGAGCCCGGCCATTGCCGAGCCGCCTACGCCAACCTAATTCTGGCGCCGTTTGCCCACATGCAAAAAACCAGTGCCACGCTGCTGATAATCGATGACGACGAAGTAGTGCGCGCGAGCCTCGCGGCCTATTTGGAAGACAGTGGCTTCAGCGTCCTGCAGGCCAGCAATGGCCAACAGGGTCTCCAGGTGTTCGAGCGCGACCAGCCCGACCTCGTGATCTGCGATCTGCGCATGCCCCAGATGGGCGGCCTGGAGCTGATTCGCCAGGTGACCGAGCGTGCCCCACAGACGCCGGTGATTGTCGTGTCCGGTGCCGGCGTGATGAACGATGCCGTCGAGGCCTTGCGCCTGGGTGCCGCCGATTACCTGATCAAGCCCCTGGAAGACCTGGCCGTGCTGGAGCATTCGGTGCGCCGCGCGCTGGACCGTGCCCGCCTGCTGGTCGAGAACCAGCGTTACCGCGAAAAGCTCGAAACCGCCAACCGCGAACTCGAAGCCAGCCTCAACCTGCTACAGGAAGACCAGAACGCCGGTCGCCAGGTGCAGATGAACATGCTGCCGGTCAGCCCGTGGACTATCGACGAATTCAAGTTTGCGCACCAGATTATCCCGTCGCTGTACCTGTCGGGTGATTTCGTCGACTATTTCCGCGTCGATGAGCGACGTGTCGCGTTCTACCTGGCCGACGTGTCTGGCCACGGTGCTTCCTCTGCATTCGTCACCGTGTTGTTGAAGTTCATGACCACACGGCTGTTGTTCGAATCCAAGCGCAATGGCACCTTGCCGGAGTTCACCCCTTCCGAGGTGCTGGGCCACATCAACCGAGGCCTGATCAGCTGCAAGCTGGGCAAGCACGTGACGATGGTCGGTGGCGTTATTGATGAAGAAACCGGTCTTTTGACCTATAGCATCGGCGGTCACCTGCCGATGCCTGTTTTATACACTCCAGACAGTGTGCGTTACCTGGAAGGACGTGGTCTGCCGGTAGGCTTGTTCAATGAGGCCACCTACGAAGACCACATCCTGGAGTTGCCGCCGACCTTCAGCCTCACGCTGATGTCCGATGGCATACTGGACCTTCTTCCAGAGCCTACACTCAAAGAGAAAGAAGCCGCCTTGCCCCAAAAGGTCAAGTCGGCGGGCGGCAGCCTGGATGGCCTGCGGCAGGTTTTTGGATTGGCCACGCTAGGGGAGATGCCGGATGATATCGCCCTATTGGTGTTGAGCAGGAATCTTTGATGAGTACCGGAAGAATCCAATTCGCCGAGCAAGACGGGACCTTCGTCCTGAAATTTGTCGGTGAAGTGCGCCTGACCTTGTGTTCGGCGCTGGATGCGACGATTGAGCGGATCTTCACAGCGCTGAACTTCTCGGCGATCGTGATCGATCTGACCGAAACCCGCAGCATCGATAGCACCACCCTTGGCTTGCTGGCCAAGTTGTCCATTCTGTCTCGGCAGAAGGTCGGCCTGTTGCCGACAGTCGTCACCACCCACGAAGACATTACCCGGCTGCTGCAGTCGATGGGCTTCGACCAGGTGTTCAACATCGTTGACCGCCCGATCCCATGCCCGGAATGCCTCACCGACCTGCCGTCCCAGGACCAGTCCGAGGAAGTCGTGCGGGTCAAGGTGCTGGAAGCGCACAAAATCCTGATGGGCCTCAACGAGTCCAACCGCGAAGCCTTCCACGACCTCGTGAACGCGCTAGAGCGCCACTGACCCCCTCGGCTGCTGGAACACCGTCCAATGTAGGAGCAGGCAAGCCAGCTCCCACAGTTGATCCGAGGTCGGCCTGAGGTACGGGACACAAGCATAAAAAAGGGCGGCACCCGCGAGGGTACCGCCCTTTTTGTCGCCGCCTGCTTTACAGCTTGGCAGTCAACAACGCTTCAAGCTTCTCTTGGTCGCGAGCAAACTGACGAATACCTTCCGCCAGCTTCTCGGTCGCCATCGCATCCTCGTTGGACTCCCAACGGAACTGCGCTTCAGTCAGATGCACACGCGCCTCACCGGCATGGCCTGGCGACAATTTACGCTCCAGCTTGCCTTCATCCGCCGCCAGCTTTTCCAGCAGGTCAGGGCTGATGGTCAGGCGATCACACCCAGCCAACTCTTCGATCTGGCTCAGGTTGCGGAAGCTCGCACCCATGACCACGGTCTTGTAGCCGTTGGCCTTGTAGTAGTTGTAGATGCGCGTCACCGACTGCACGCCCGGGTCTTCAGCACCGGTGTAGTCGTTGCCGTTGGCCTTCTTGTACCAGTCGTAGATACGGCCCACGAACGGCGAAATCAGGAACACCCCGGCTTCTGCACACGCCACGGCCTGGGCGAACGAGAACAGCAGGGTCAGGTTGGTCTGGATGCCTTCTTTTTCCAGTTGCTCGGCGGCGCGGATGCCTTCCCAGGTGGAAGCGATCTTGATCAGCACGCGGTCGCGGCCAACGCCGGCCTTGTCGTACAGGTCGATCAGACGGTGCGCACGCTTGAGTACGGCGTCAGTGTCGAACGACAGGCGGGCATCTACCTCGGTGGAAATGCGGCCCGGTACCACTTTGAGGATCTCTTGGCCCACCGCCACCGCAAAACGGTCACTGGCCAGGCCCACGTCACCATTGCAGTCCTTGACGCACTCATCCAGCAGCTTGGCATAGCCAGGGATCGAAGCGGCCTTGAGCAACAGGGAAGGGTTGGTGGTTGCGTCTTGCGGCTTGAGCTTGGCGAGGGTGGAGAAATCGCCGGTATCGGCTACGACGGTGGTGAATTGCTTGAGTTGTTCCAGCTTGGAAGTCATGGGCGTGCTCTGTCCTATGGGTCTGGTGACATTACCCGAGCGCCGGCAGGCGCTCAAGGGCGCAAATGCGTTCGATCGTTTGCGAGGGCAACAACCTGAAAACAGCCGTTTGAATCACCGGCTGTGGTGCTAAATAGGAGGCCAAAAACACCATCGGGTTCAACCTAACTTGCACCCGATCCACTCAGTCGACCTGAGGGCGCGGGCTTGCTCACGAATGCAGCCAGTCAGCCGCCAATGCACCAACTGACACCCAGGCCATCACCGCCCCTCCAACAACTCCCCCGCCTGATCCAGCAACGCCAACGGATCGCTCGCCTTGTGAATGTCCACCGACAACAACTGCCTGAACTTGCGCGCGCCCGGGAAACCGGTGCCCAGCCCAAGAATATGTCGAGTGATATGGTGCATCGATCCACCCGAAGCCAAATGCTGCGCAATGTAAGGCCGCAACTGCACCAACGCCTCAGCCCGACTGATCACCGGCGCCTCACTGCCAAACAACTGCTGATCCACCTCCGCCAACAAATACGGGTTGTGATAAGCCTCGCGCCCCAGCATCACCCCATCAAACACCTGCAAATGCTCCTGGCACTGCTCCAGCGTCTTGATGCCGCCGTTGAGGATAATCTCCAGTTCCGGGAAGTCCTGCTTCAACTGCGCCGCCACGTCATAGCGCAACGGCGGAATGTCGCGATTCTCCTTCGGCGACAACCCCTCCAGAATCGCAATCCGTGCATGCACGGTGAAACTGGTGCAGCCGGCGTCCCTCACCGTCCCGACGAACTCACACAACTGGCCATAACTGTCCCGACCATTGATCCCGATACGATGTTTCACCGTCACCGGAATCGACACCGCATCACGCATTGCCTTCACGCAATCCGCCACCAACGCCGGGTGCGCCATCAGGATCGCGCCGATCATATTGTTCTGCACCCGGTCGCTGGGGCAGCCGACGTTCAGGTTCACCTCGTCGTAACCGGCCGCCTCGGCCATGCGCGCGCACGCGGCCAGGTCAGCGGGCACGCTGCCGCCCAACTGCAGTGCAAGCGGGTGCTCGGCTTCGTTGTGGCGCAGGAAACGGTCGTGGTCACCGTGCAGGATGGCGCCGGTGGTGACCATCTCGGTGTAGAGCAGGGCGTGCTTGGAGAGCAGGCGCAGGAAGAACCGGCAGTGGCGGTCGGTCCAGTCCATCATTGGGGCTACACTAAATTTACGATTCATAAAGCCTTGTATTTAAAGGTCTCCAGCATATTTTAGTGCTATCCTGCGTGTACATTTCAGGGCCAAAATGACGGTTTTGGTACACCTGGGGTACACGCCGTGTGCAAAAAGGTATGCATCGGGGTACGGGTTAATGAACATTGAGTGAACACAAGTATGGCTTCGATACACCAGCTCCCCAGTGGCAAATGGCGCGCCCTCATTCGGAAAAAGGGCATCACCCCGATCAGCGCAACGTTCGTGACCGAAAAGCTTGCGAAGACATTCGCGAAGGAGAAGGAGCGTCAGCTTGAAGAGATCAAGGCTACAGGCAGGACGGCGGCCCCCAAGGGTTCAACTGTCGCTCATTATATCGATGACTACCTCGATTACATACAGCGTGGGCGAACCCTTCAGCGGAGCGCGCTGTTTATCTACAAGGCGTTGAAGAAAAGATTTGGCAAAATCGGCATCGAACGGCTTTCGAAGAGCCACCTGGATTCGTTCATCAATGATCGGAAAAAGGAGGGCGTACAGGGCCAGACTATCGCCGGTGATCTCTCCCTGCTGTCATCTGTCCTTCGCTATTGCTATGACAGTAAGCACCTAGATGTAGATCCCGACCTTGCAGACAAAGCTCGGAAAAGCCTCAAGACCAATCACAAAATGAGGATCAAAAGCCGAGAGGTTGAATGCTTGCCGACTCAGTCAGAAGTTGACGCCATTATTGCGGCCTACGCCAACAAAAAGCGCCAAAAGATCGACATGCCCAAGGTCATCAAATTCGGACTTTACACCTCCATGCGACAGTCGGAAATCTGTGGGATCAGAATTGAAGATTTAGACAGGGAAAATAAAACTGTCATCATTCGTGACCGTAAGCATCCGAGTGACAAAGAGGGTAACGATGAGACAGTTGCATTGCTTCCATCTGCCTGGCAGATAGTCGAAACGGTCATTGGGAGTCGCCAGTCAGGCTGCATTTTTCCCTACAATCCCAAGTCTGTGTCCACCGCGTTCACTCGTGCAAGGGCAGTTGCGGGAGTAACACGTCCGGTTCGATTCCACGACCTAAGGCATAAAGCAATTACCGACTTCTTTGGCCTTGGCCTTAACGTACCCCAGGTCGCTTCAATGAGTGGCCATCGCGACTGGCAAACACTGAAGCGCTATACACACGTCAAAGCGACTGATGTTCATGCAGCTTACAATGCTCTAAATCTCAAACAGGGAGATTTGAAAAATGTCGACAGCCAGCTCGCTCTGATCTTGCAGAAGCTCGGTGATATGAATGGCGCCCCGGCATAAAAAACAAGGGGGCCATCTGGCCCCCTTTTTTTAAATGCAGCGCCTGATAAAGTCGTCAGAATCTGTTTCCATCAAACTACCAATGAACTCCATCACAGCGTTTTTTGGATATAAGTAAGCAGAGCCGAAGCGTATAGGTTTCGGGCCTTTGCCGTGTTTTCTCCAGTAAGCAAGGGTCTCAAGAGTTACCTTGGCAAGCTCGCTGATGTCCTCGGCGGTGTAGCAGTTGATCTCGTCTGCCATTTTGCTTCTCAAGTTGCTGGCGTCAATCATTAGATGCAGGCTTTTTCTGAGTGCTGCCGAAATCATTAACCCTAGTAATCAGGACAGTTCTTTTTCTCTCATTAGCACTGCAGAGGTGATTTTTGTCATCAGTATGTGCTTGCTCAA
Source organism: Pseudomonas lurida (assembly GCF_002563895.1). Lineage (NCBI taxonomy): Bacteria > Pseudomonadati > Pseudomonadota > Gammaproteobacteria > Pseudomonadales > Pseudomonadaceae > Pseudomonas > Pseudomonas lurida. The sequence continues at coordinate 1,752,201 of NZ_PDJB01000001.1, forward strand.
TAAAGTTCCTGCACAAGTCTTCCAGGCGTAGTTTTGAACAAATTAAGATTTGCGCGGTTTCTTTTTCAACGACATGGCCTGTGCCCTGAGCGATTTTTTTTTGCATATCAACATCTCGGAAGTGCTCGCCATCATGACCGTCAGCACCCCCATTTTTTCTGAAGCCCGGTGTCGTACCTGCGGCCTGTCAATACATGAGAAATGTTTTTTGTCTGGGCGTCAAGGAGCACTCCGTATTATTTAAACGGTATGCCTAGGGCATACTCTTAACTATGAGGATGTTGAAATCTATACTGAGATAATAGAGATCTAGTCGTTGATGGTAAAGTTGTCATCGGCAAAGTTTTTTTGGGTTGGGCGGCATGTCCGTAGTAACTGCGCGTAGGGGCGCAGTCTTAGAATGTAAGTTGCAAAGTAAAAAATGAGTATTGCCACTATAAAACAAAGTTTGCAGCTTACGGCTAATCACTTTTCTACCTTGGGTTAACGATATAACCAAGAATCAATTTTATGTGGCTTAGTGGTGGCTAGGTGAGGTTTTACATATGTAACGTGTTCGCAAATATAGGTTGATTCGGGAATTCTATCTAACCATCCATCCGGCGTTGCTGAGAGAAACCTCGAGCCACTGAGGCGGTGTTTATTTATCAACGGCGACTCAGCGGTGTGCTGTATATCGCAGAGAAAATTTCTAGTCCTTGATGCTGGGGATAGTTACGAAGGCTCGGGGCGAAATTATGCCTCTTGCTGATTCGCTGGATTTTTCGATTTTCGATCACGCAGAGCCTCGGATTTACCAAAAAAAGTAAGTGAAAAGCTTAGCTTTGGATGCCAAAAAGGAGCCGGGGCCTTCGGCCCCAAATGGGCGAGTAGTTATGAGGGGGGCGGAGGCGCAACCCTAAACGATGTCATTTTGTTGAAAATGAGCTCAAGAATCCTATAGATCGAAGGATCAGATTTGAAAAGCAACCAGCAAACACGACAGTTTTTAGAACATGAAACTGGGGAGGCCCGGGCAATGCTGCTTTTCTTTTGAGTTCAAAATATAGATCTCCGGTTTTGAAAAACGAATTCAAGGGCAGAGATCTCATGATGTCGAAAAAAAGACATTAATGTCGCATTTATGTAAATATTGAATCAAGATCTGGCACCATCGCTTATGAGGTTCGCGTGCGCAGGGGGGCTGTGGATTAGGCAGGAAATAAGGTTATCCAGTGATCGAAGCCATTTGGCTGCAAACCGATCTTTCCGCTTGGCCTCGAGTTGTCGTGTAGGCCAAGCTCAATCTCAACGCACCGCCCCCTTTGAGAGCACCTGCGTCAATCCAGCATTGTCCTCTAACAATCAGCTCTAGATTCGGTAGCGTTAATCCTCTTCCAATATCGATGCACAGTCGATAGAGCTAGCCCCGTCTCCCGCGCAATTTGCGATTGATTCATTCCAGCAGTCTTAAGCTCGCGAACGACGCTTTCGCTTCCCTTGTTCTGAGGCTTTCCAGGCTTACGGGGGGCAACCGCTCCATCAGTGAGCTGTTCAGCGAGAATTCCAAGACCTCCTTCTTTCTCAAACGCTTGCAGCTGCTTTAAAGCAGCATCAATGAGGACAGGGTAGGGGGTGTCCTGCTGTTGGGACATACAAAGAGCTAGGAGGGCCAGAGGGTTTATTCGAAGGCCCTCAGCAAGGCTCTCGAACTTCTCAAGAGTAATACTTGTTTCGCCTCGCTCGAGGGCGCTGAGTTTGGATTTCGCGGAGGCGTCAGAAAGGTCTTCGTGCCGAAGTTGACGCTGCTTACGCAGTGCTCGGATGGCGCCCGCGAGTGCGATTCTAAGCTGCATGGCTCACTCAAAAGTCAGGATATAGCCACACAGGAGGGTTTCCGTTAAATACCTGAATGAGGTAGTATTGCGCATACTGCGGTCAGGACGGCCCATTGCGAAGCTTCCGTAAGCTCGTTTTGGCAATTTATGGGAATTAGATGAGAGCGTTTCGCTGGGCATGAAGACCGGCGCGCGGACTTTCCAGCAAGCCTCTGCTGAGCAGGCGTATCACTCGTAAAATATTTCGGAGGCTGTACATGGTTGGAGTGATCGATACAGGGCTTTTCGGAGACCCTGGAGCCTCTTTAGTTGGCTCAGAAGTTAGCCTCCAAGACGCGATGTCTGCAGCCAGAAAGCGCTACAAGTGGATGCCCCTGTGCGCCGTAGAAGAATGGACAATCCTAGACGCCATCGTCACCGACGAAGAGCGAGCCAAAGTAGCCGCCGCAGGCTGCCAACCAATGTTTATGTTTGCCCACAAGGTCGTGGATGACGAGCAGAGACGTTTTGAACCTGGCCACTGGGTCAGGTCGAGTATGGCCACTGCGTTCAACGACGGCTTTCTGTTCGAAACTCGGAATAGCGTCTATGTGCTACTTGGGCCGGGTCATCGCAAATCAGCAACCATCAAAGAAATCTTCTCTCTATTTTGAATTAACCAACCGGGCTGCTTTGCGTCCGCAGAAAACTGAGGCACCTGATGTTCAGAACCGAAGACTCAGACGCTATTGGCGTTCCGGGATTGTTTGGCGAAGGCTTGATGCACTGGCAGGGCGTGTCACGGGTGCTCAGATCGCACTGGTATCACCTGACCGTTCGAATCAGCGAGCAGGGTCGAAGCACTGAGTTCACGCGAATGATCGAAGGTGAGCGCAGACTGCAGCAAATGCTTGTGCAGCAAAATGCAGGGGAAGTGATAGTCGACGTGCAAGTGGTCACCCCCCCTTGGATGAATAACTGCGATGGCTGGGGTATGGAACGCGTCGTTAAGGTGACTGTTGGTGATGATAATTGCGACTTTGAGGTCAGCCTGATCGAGGTGGACAGTGGGGCTGTTTACCACAACTCACACCAACCAGGTTTTCAAATTCAGTCACTGCAGAACTGCCGGCCAATTTTTCTCGAAACCATGATTCGATCAGTCTGAAAATTACCAACAATCTTGCACGATACCAACGCGCCTGGTTGCGTGTGCAATTCCAGATATCTCCATACAGAACGCAGCCGGAGGGCAGTGATGCTCGACACGATAGATGTAAATTTCCACGGAAAGCGCCATACAGATTTCGATCTCAAACGAATCATTAAAGCCCAGGAGCAAGGCTTTGATGTGCCGGTTACCGCTTATCTCTGCGGTGTTTCGATTAGGTCGCGCGCAGGTATCGGTGTTGTTTTTGGCCACAAGCGCAAAGACCAGTACGGTCGGTTTGGCGATGGTCACCTGATCAGGACTTCTGACGTGCTGAAGGTCGAACGTGAAGGGCGATTTTGGGTGATGACAACCGTGAATTCGCGTTATGTACTAGCAACGTTCCAGCGGGATAATGGACGTGCAAGCCTCCGCCAATACCTTCGACTTTCTAGTGCTCAGCATCATCTATCCCCGAACCTGCTGCAATAAAGGCGTGCCTCCTATGATCGGCCTATGACTAAAGGATCCGGAGACTGTATGTCGAGCATGTTGATGAGAGCGGGCGAAACGATCTTTATTGCATCAGGTGTTGATGACCATCCTGTTTCGTAGTCGATGGCTATTCACATCCCTACCGGGCTTGCCCCCTTTGGGGGCTGACTGGCGTGACCAATCCCTGACTGCACCAGGTTTTGGCCCTATGGGCTTTCATTCTCAGGCCTTTGGCCCCAGAGGGCCGGCGCGCTCCGCTTGCTTTAGGCAGTCAATGAGCGCTTTTATAGGCAGCACCTCTTGTATTTTGAGCCGCTTCCACAAGGACATTGGTCGTTGCGCCCATGTCTCTTTGGAACCAATGCTCTCTCGACCATTTTCATTGCCGAACCCAGCGATGAAGAAGGCTTCATTGCCTTCGTCAACTCATCCATTTCTGACGATTGCTCCCACGGAAAATCGAGCGTGATACCGAATTGAATCTCCCCTTGAAGCCCCACTGAAACTCCAAACCAGTTCGCGGTTCGCTGAGCGTATTTGCGTTTCGCACAATGGAGTTCCAAGGTTCTGACGGCTGCTTCACTAGGCGTCGGGTTGCAATGGAAACAGATGCCAGTACCTGGTTCAGTCATCCCAAGTACGAAGTCATGTCGCTGACCATCCATCTTTCCCATCTTGGTCAGCCCATCAATAGCCCGATGAACCGTAATACATGAGTCTCCGTCCATGGAAAGAAGCGTGAAGCCCAATTCTAGTACCGCTGGATGGGGGCGGCGCTCTATCTGCTCAATCAATCGCTCGTAGTATGTGCCCTTCATCTTGGTCAAAATTCCTGGCGGCACACGCTGGCCAGGAAGGCCTTCACGCCGAACAGTCATGGCCGTATCTAGGTCGGCTGCGATTGAGTCTTCCAGCATCACTATATTGTATTGCTCGTCGAGAAAGAGGTTGCATCGAAGGTGGTACGCAAGAGCAGTGAGCTCATGCCCCATCATCAATTTTTGTGCCGACTCTAGCCGCATACGGACGTAGCTAATGAAGCGCAATGGCGTATCCAGCATTTCTGCTAGGACATCCAGCAGGAAAACGTCCATCACGAAAGGGGGACGGATGATCTCATCGGCAGAATATTTGAGGTACTGGCTGACTTGAAACGCCAATGCGGGGTAGTGGTCGGATACCACGCAGAATGGATAGATCTCCTTGATCGTCTCTGGGAGCACGACAGCTTGGCCACTATCATTTTCTAAGCGACATTTGCCTGAGAGGATGGCCGCCGCACACTCAGCCCCTTGGTCGTAGGCCTTTTGAATCGCTGCGGCAAAATCAGCCTTGATCTGTCCGTCGCTACCTTTGCGGGCAGCAAGAGTTAACTTTTTTGCTTTTGCCTGAACGATGATGACTCGGTCACCAAAGATGACCAGAACGTCCGCCTCGGCGACAATCCGTTTGCCCTCGTAGATATTGACGTTTGTGTGAACATTCGCTTTTCCGAAAACCGCTGCCAGGCGACATTGAGAGAATTGTTCAGTGAATGCGCCTCGATTGTCGGACGCTTGTTGCCTGTAAGCTTTATCCTGGTGCATCCAGAAGAAAGGTGACTCGTACAGCGCTTCATAGATCGCGTAATGAGAGAACAGTAAGACCGAATCCCGCCCTGTCGGCAGCAGTGGGGTTGCAGCTACCTGATTAAAGTCTCCCACTTCATTAAATTGGCCATTATCGCCACTGAAGGTTAGAGCTTTGAAAACGGCTTCAACAACAGCGAGCTCTTGACCAGAACGCGCAGCGATCTCTTGTGCGGTGAACTCGAAGAGTGCCAGCACCGATGCTGCAGGTAGCTCCCCTATCTTGGCTCCGCCACCTACTTGCGCTCCTTTGGTCGCTCTAACGTCCATCAATGAACACATTGCACTCGCCACTTGCAATGCCTGTGCACTGCTAAACGCCATGGCCCGAACCAACCAGTCATCATCCTGGGCATGTTTCTCAGCAAAAAAATCTCGATACTGGAAGCTGTAAGCTGACTCGGTGCCATAGAAAATCGGCTCCTTCATCATGGCGCCTTTCCAAATGTCACTCATGGCGATGCCTTGCTGAGCTTGAGGCATAAGCTCGCCGATCATAAGGCCGGTCATTGCGTCGTGAAGCTCACTCATCAACTCATCAGTACGCGAGGCGTAGCTTCTCAGCGTGGCTTCATCAACTTCAGTTAGATCTAGAGGTTGACGCGACATCAACCCCAAGATCGTAGTTATTTCATTCCGATTGAGCCTTTTGCGGTCGAAGAGATGCTCAATATCAGAAGACTTATGCTCACCTTGAAAAGACACTAAGTTGTCGCGATAACAGATGCCAGCCATGGCATGAGCGTACCCTGGCTTGGCCGCCAGAGCTGCTAAATCATCAATGACGTCAGCTTCGCTTCGGTGCATGGGATGCATGGCTGATACCCTCAGAACTTATGATTTATGAATAGCTCGGAAGGGAACACTTCGGCTAGAAAACCCGCCAAAGACCCTCTGAGAGAACCGTCGTCGAAAACAGTAAGCCTTTAGGTCGTACCTGCGCCCCACGCCCAGTCACCACCTACCACAATGAAGATCTCAGACTTCAAAAGTCGCGCTCGGAAGGCAGCTTGTACCGAATTACGGACATCGTTTCGTACAGCAACTGCGCTGGTGCCGTTAAAGAAACCCATCGTAGAGGTGGTGGGAATGACTACATGCTGCCCCTCGTCTGCCTTAACCACCTTTGCTAGGCCGATCCGCTGAAGATCTGCATAGGCGCTTTCGTAGTCCTTCGAAGAGGCGTTCTTCAAATCAAACGTGCAATAGACCAAATAGCTCATAGTACAAACTCCTGGATAACTCACGCTCAATGAGATGGGGGCCAGCCGATCCAGCAGCCGGCTTACCCAAGAGCGAGAAACCTAACCTCTAGCCTCTTCCTACTGGGTGTGGCACACCGAGGAGCACGTCCGGCAGCCGTTCGACTGCGGGTATGTGTTGCGAGCCTGACGCACGGCAGTCACACAGCTGCTGTGTTGGCCCAAATCGAGGCGGTTCTGCAATGCCGGCAAGAAAATGCATGAACTGGTATGCACTTCATGATCGCCATTGTTTTGGGCATTGCGGTTAACGTAATACTGAGCCATCTCACTCACCCCGCTGTTTATTCGATTGGGCAAGTACCGAGGCCGCGAGGGTCTTGGTGGTGGCGTTGTATTTATTGCTGTCGAGGACGTGGCTTGCTTTGGTCTCCATGTCAGCACCAGTTTGTTTACCGCTGGAGGCTTGGGCCATAGCCGACCCCGCTAATTCTTTCTGAATCGCGGAGGAGCTGTCGCTACGCAGGATTTTGGAGGCCAGGCTGGCCACGGGAATCGAGGTTTGTTTGATATTTTTAGGCACGGTTAGGTGCTCCTGTATTTGCATAAAAATTTGCGTAAGCAGGAGCAACCCTTGAGCGGAAAACCGAGCCGGATAGTTGACATCCAAAGTCGGATTTTTCTCTAATGCGCATCCCACCGATGTTCGCATTGGTTCAGGGTAGGCAGGTATGTGTGCTCGGCGACCAAACTTCGCACACATACCTGCTGTCTTTACTGAATCCTCAGCTCACTCGAAAAACACTACATATAGATGTGCCTCTCTGGTGTAGCCACAAGATAGTGTGGTCGATTTTACTTTGCAAGATCACAAGGTTGTGGATAACGTGTATGTAAATTGCAATTTGGATCCATTTTGATGCTGTATGGATGCCCAGGCCTTCTAAATCGGGGGCTAAGAGCCATAACAGCCGAAACAACTTGTAACACTCTCCGTCCTTACCGTCGATTTACCTTTAAAAGTGCGGCGATCAGCATTCGAAAATGACGATTCTATGACGTCATTTTTTATGCCTCATCACGTCAGTAACCGTCGGTTTCCAAGCTCTTACTCCAGTTGCCCCAGCGCTTTGATCCGGCAAAAGTTTTTCCAGTGGTCGTACTAGAAGCAGAGCCTTCGCTGAGCGTGTAGTTGATGACCACATCATCGTGAATCAGGATGGCGAGCGTTATCTCAATGCCTGTCGTCATCACCTCCATGGTGGTCACGATTGGAGCAGCACAAGAACCACTAACTATCTTCATCGCTGATCCACCTTCGTCGTGCAGCCGGCGCATCGCCCAGGCCTGCCTGGCAGTTACAGTGGCTGTCCTGAGAGCTACTTCTCCCCAGCGCCGGACACTTCATCCTAAATACCCATCACCTGTCAGCCACCAGAGTCTTCAAAAGCGAAAGCACGCCTTCGGAAAATTCTCCAATTTGCCGCAAATTCTTCAGCAAAAACTCTTCCGTGGTGTACTTAAAACCAAGGTCGGAACAGACAATTGGGCGTTATTTTTGTGGATGTCTGGACTGGTTAGGTGGCGTCGCTGAGTGACACAAATTCCCTCGGCAGTTCCCTATTGGTGATTGGTGCTGGGGTTGATACTGGCCTCACCCGCACTGCTCCCGCTTGCGGGCTAATCTACCAACGAGGACACAGATCATGAGCAGTAAATCAGACAACGACAATCGCTCGAATCAATTAAATGAGAACAATGACGCGTATTGGCAGTCTCGTGATTACGACGAGCGCCCTGAAGATTGGGAAGATCGCTCGGGCGAGGAGAACTGATATGACAAGCCGACGTAAAGCTCCAGAGGACGCACGATCCGACCAAAAGAACTCCAATCCTGGCTCGCCTGGAACAAACCCAATTTGGGATAAGGCTCAAGGTAATCGAGGCAAGCAGTTAAACCCAAACCAGCGCAGTGGTAAGACTTAACAGTCTGCACTCTATGGTGCTTGAGGCTGCCGTTTGGCAGCCTCGACTTCATGGTGAGGTCATAGGTTTTCCGAGAGCGGTGCGGGCGAAGCGATACTCCCATCTGTAGGCATCCATGATTCCAATGATGTGCTCAGCATCCATTCCAACGTCCACCAATCCCTGACGAATGAGGGAGAGAGTTTCGCCAATGCGTAGAATCACTGCCTGAGTCCATGTGTAGCCCTCATTGCCCTCGAAAGGCTCGTCGCTCAACCTAGCTTTTTCAATGGTTACTGCATGAGCAAGGCTTTTCAAGGTTCCAAACTGGGGGCGTCCCTTTTTGCGTTGCTCCCAGTTTCTCAACAGTCTGATCCGGGAGCTTGCCTCTGTATTTCGATCATGGTTGTGCCGAGCCCAAAGATTTCCAAGGAAGGTAATCGCCCTCTGTTTTTGTTCCCACCCTGCTTGTTTCGCTAGGTGTTCAAGTGCGCAGGTTGTTGAATTGTTCCACTCGCCAGATATGGGTTCAATGGCGGGTAGTATGCTGTTCAATGGCGTGACTTCTTCCATTCCGTCTCGAACCGTCATCTCCCAAATATCCACCACTGTATCCGCCACCATCCAGGCAAGCATACGCATCAAAACCGCGACCCTATCTGCAATGATCACGTGCTGTGTTATCTCGTCATTGGCTATTTCTTCATCCCTGAGTTCATCCAAGCGAGCGTGCAGACATGCTCGTACGGTGGGACAGCCAACACGCTCAACTATGGGGGATTTGGCGTAAGCTTGAAACTGTGCCGTTACGCTTCTATCAATATGCATGTCCACCGCGTTAAGTAATTCAGCGTCACGGACAATACCGATCCAAAAGTCGCATGGTACTTGATTGATAAATAACCGGGACGTGAGCAATGCGCGCCACTCATGTGCAGGCTGCCAGCTATAGTCTTTTCTGCCCTCATCAATAAGGTTTTGCAGCACTTCCTGGTGCGGTGTATCCCTAAAAAGACGCAGTAGAGTTCCACGAGATGGCAGGTGGTGCGGTTCGCTGATGAGTTTTGCTATTGTCTTGTCGCTCGGTACAAAAGGTTTTTGCTGGCGGGCATTACTCAAGACTTCTTTCAGGGAGGTATCAAGTAAATGCAAAACGGCTTCTACGGGCATCAACAAAGCGTTGCTATTGATTACTCGGATTGTTCTTTGCTCGCTATCCAATGCTTGGATAAAGTCACAAAGTGTTTCGACAGATACGAGGAGGGGAGGGCTTTCCATGGCATACACTCGAGCAAGATCATAGCGTCGTACGATATGAGCATTGCATTTAGCAATGACCCATCAACAACTGATTGAGCGCGGTAAGTGGCCCAATCTAAGGTTGCATTCAGTTCGTGGCGGTAGTTGTGCCGGGCGCAGGGCCTTCGCTGAACGTGTAGTTGATGACCACGTCATTTCGGATCAAGACGTCGAGGGTCTTCTGAATGCCAGTAGTCGTCACCTTCATAGTGACCACGTAGCTTTGGGCATGGGCTGAGCCATTGGTGTAGGTGTAGATCCACTTTTCGTCAGTCTCGCTGACAGCACTCTTGGCGTAGGGCTGACCAAACAGGGACTTCAACTCAGTAGTCGTCGTTTTGCCTTTGGTGATGCTCGCTACACTGGCCGACGGAAAGTCTCGTCCTGCGGTGTAGTGGGACGTAGCGCAACCGCCAAGTGCGACACAGATCCCCATTACTGCGATGAGCTTTTTCATATCCTTCCTTGATCGTAGAAAGCTCCAAATCTAGCTGGCATCTAGGCTAAAAGCCATCGCCATCTTGACCACCTGCGTTCGCGGTTGCCGACAGGGCACTGAACGCCTAAACAACAGTGCTAGTGCCTAAGATGACCAGAGGCAAACTACTAATGTCTCGATCTAAAAATTACGGGGCCAAATATACTTTTGCGTGGGAGAGATGATTTCGGTTAGCAATCGACTGGCCGTCGCTTTGGGGGCAGTAGCCGACGGGTGTTTACGGCCAAATGCCACCCTAAGTCTCTTGTCATTTTTTCCGCTTGCGTTTTTGATCACAGAAAAAGGTCAGGGGATTTATCCTTCCGGTGCGACGCCTATGAAGCCCACTGATAAAACACTTAATGTGAAACTCGACTCAGGACACCTGCCTTATGCTGCTTTTCCCAATGTAGGGCTGAAAGGGGATCAGATGATTCTACTAAATGGTACTCAGTCGATTGTGAGTTACCCCATCTGAATGCCTTTGCTTCTGCAGCGTTGAGATAGTTTGCTCAGCCATGATTTCATTTGGCTATTCGTGCTTGCCGTCTTCAATTGTCGATTGCCCGACCTTTATCTGGTGAGTAGCTTACTCCCGTCTGCGCGGTTGAGCTGCCGACGCTTGGAGCGACCCGCTATACCTGAAAGTCTACCTGTATCTACACATCGGTAAGGTACAGAGCAATGGATAAGACAATCACTGTCGATCAACTGGCTACCACCGACCTTGGATCAATCAATGAGATATGGTTGAGCGGGACGCATACCCGGCTATGCCTATGGCGTGGCGAACACGTTTTCGCACACGAAATGATGAGCGAGGGCACCCACGATCAGAATGTCCGACGTCTTTGCGTGAAGGTGGTCAACCCTGACGATCAAGCTGCAGTGGCTAACGTTGAGTTGATGGTGCGAGAACGGTTGGAAAAGATGGGGAAAGAAGGCGAGTTTTATCCGGCTGAGGAGGCGGACACACATCGATAGCACCCAGCCGCTCTGGTAAAAATAGGGTGTCGGCTAGTCGTGAGTACCTCAGTACGCCGCGTCAGGATGTGTCGCGATTTCGGCTTTATGGGCAATTGCACTAATTCTGTGTTTTGGAGCTCCTGTATTGTTCGTTCCACCAAACTATGACCCAGGCATTTGAGTGGGGTGCTAGTAGAGCCAAAGAGCTGCGGGTTGACACCACGAAAAAAATCCACAGGTACTCAGGTCTTTAAAAAGCCTCTTCAACCCCGAATCCACTAAGCTAATTGACCGTTCATCGATTCACTTGAATGCGCTCATGAATCATCGGTCACTACAGCGATGGGTACATTCCGGAATCTCCGGTGAGGCTCGTCGCAAGGCGAGCGTATGAGCGGAATCGATGATTTCAGATTCAAGTCCCACTACCTTTTAATTGAGCTAGATGCGGCAACTAGCACAATGATGATGCTTGTTTCTTCTAAGGAGGTTGCAGGAGCCAAGTGGGATGCCGCAGCTTTGCGTCATCATGAGGCCTTTCAAGCCTGGAGCTCATTTCTAAATTTCCCCTATGGTCACTTACGTGGTTCGACGCCGTCGCCTCATTAACTGGAAGACGGACAATTCTTTAGCCCGCAGCAACCGTTAAGAATTAGGGTGGAAATCCATGTTAGGCGCCAGTAAAGATACTCACCCCGCTAAACGTGTATCGGTTCATTTACTCGCCCTGATCGCGCAAGCACCTACCGCAGTTGAAGCGTTGCTCCATGATATTCGCGCGCAGGAGTTGATATTGAATCTTCAAGGAACAGAGACCATCTCCAAGCTTGACGGTGATAATCTGAGGATCCTGTGCAGGGTGGCGCTTGAGAAGCGTCTCCATAAAATTGCGAACGCGTAGGACGAAATCATCTTAGGCCATGGCGCGAGCTGGACGTCCTTGTTGGCGGCAGCGGTTGAGCATTTACGAGCTTTTGGCGTCTAGGAGAGGCCCTTTGGCCTAATGGGCGATGCTTCACCGCTAAGGTAAGGCAGAATTCGCGGGCCGTATCTACAACCGAGTAGCACAGGTGGTGCTCTAGATACGATCTTCGAGAACTCTGGGCCCATCAAGCAGGTGCCGGCTAGGCTGAAGGCTCAAGGGGCTATCTCAAAGCTGTGCTCACGTTACTGCTGACGCACCGAACTGCTACCGCACAGGTGGGCACCCGTTTAATCACGCGAAGTGTGTTGGGCAGACGCTCACTCAGTTTCTTCCCTGAGTCGATTAGAAATTGCATGGTAGGCCAGTTTCGGACACCAACATTACCTCGAATTGCGAACGTCAAAGTTAGCGTAGCGTGCTGCTATGTGATGGCAGACCTATTTCGCTCGGCGGCAGACCTTCAATGATGATCCTGGAACGCTTAGGATTACTCACTCAGTTCAGTTCCATCATGGAGAAGGCCACGGTTTATGGATATCGAATTTCGCGGTAATGGCATGCGTGAAAATCCGTCTGTAGGTACATGCGACGAGTACGGCGTGAGCGGGATTACCAGCTTTGACGATTTGACCGAAGCTCGGCGTAAGATTGCTGAAACGCACCCAGGCTTTAAGCCTCTGTTCTCGCTCGATGATCTGCACCAAGCCCGTTACACCTCGGGGCATGTGCGCAATAATTTAGGGATGGACGATGCATCGGAGCAGGACATAGCGGGTTTACCTCCAGAGTGCTTTGAGAATGGTGAATACATTGGCTATCCGACTACGAAAGCGGAGTTCGCAATCTGTCTTCGCAATTTCATGAGCCTGGTTGCAGCCACGTCCTTCGAGGATGCTTGCGCTCATGGTTTGACGTTAGATCAGCAGGCCCTCCAGGAGTGGATCGGTTACCAGAACAACCCTATCTCTCTTCTAGAGCAGCCCCTTTCAGCGCTCTTGGTGCCCGTTCAGCATTCTTGCCAGGTACTCGCCGCTTTTCCGAATGGCTATTTCACTTCCGACCTAGATCCTGCGAAAAACTTTGCGGTTGCGCGTCACTTTTCAGAAGCACATGGCTATGAGTTGATGGGTGTAGGTGCTTCTTACATCGGCTTCATTCGTGCTGAACCGCCTGATACATCCCTTGCTAACGTCGTAGCCCAAGACTTCTGTGCGCTCTACAACACTAACGATGAAGATCTACAAGCACGCATTTCCGCAGTCGCACAGGCGATCTCTGGTCGGACATATTTGTGGCTCCGTTACGTGGAGTGAGCTTCGTGCGCAGCAAAAGCCCGGCTGAATAGATACCTGAGCTTGTGAGAGGTCTGGGGTTTTTGGCAGCCATGTAGGAGGGCATTTGCTTTACGCTTTTTGTTCAGCCACGGCGGTGGTGCTACTGAGTCAAGCAAGATCTGACTGACTTACGTCTGTTGGCGAGCCGCTGTGCGCGGGCGGGCTGTCGTAAACCGAGCTCCCGCGTCCCGCCGTATCTCGGCCCTGCGGGCGTCCATCCTTCACGCCTTCGGCTGTGCCAGCCCGCGCGCTCCGCTTGCTCCGGTTACTCAGCGTTTTCCGACGTACTGTGGTTAAGCCGGATTGACGATCTCAGATTCCCAGCTGACTCGGTCTAGTGGAAGGATCAGAGAAGCATCAGCTATTCAGATTGCTTCCCACCCAACTGGGAAAGGCGGCCTTCAATGGACAAGAAGCTAAATCAGCCAAGTTGGTCTCAGTAAATATTCACCAACCCTAAAAATTGAAGTGCGAATTGTTATTAAAATTAATATTACTTGGGGTTAGTGTGATAAGCATAAGAAACAATCTATTTAAGCTGCGCGTGAGAAAAAAGCTCAATAATTATACTTGCCTGCCGATACCCTCCCTGATCAATGGCACGCCTCAAGGTTAACCAGATCTCCCCTATGAAGAGAAAGCTCTATGACTTGGTTTTTGAACTTACGCCTTGCGGCAAAATTGTCCATATCATTCTTGATATGCGCATTGATAACTATCGCGATTGGGCTCGTCGGGATGAACGGCAACTCGCGGCTGGGCGACGCGATTTCATCTGTATTTAGCAATAATATAACTTCAATTAACAAGGTAAATGAAGCTCTGCAGCAAGTGATTTATCACAATAGAGACCTATACTTGTTGCTAGCACAAAAAGCTGATGGTGCAGCTGAGAGGGAACTCGCAACCACTCAAAAATCATTATCTGATCGTCAGCGTGCTGTAGAGAAAGCATTTGCTATTTATCGTAGCACCCCGCTGCGCGATGACGAAAAGGCCTTAGGTGATAATTTTGAACGGGATTGGCCTGCTTATATAAAATCGGGAGAGAAGTTCGCCAATACGTTGATGTCGGGGGATTTGCCAGGGGCGAGATTGCAACTGATAGGAGACGTCAGCGATAAGTACGGTTTCGCTGAGAAAGAAATGCTAGGGATAATTGCATCTAACAATGATCAAGCAGACGATCTCCGAAGTGAAAGCGATGCTCTCATTCAAAGTTCTAAGCTAACGATGATTGCAGGTATGGTAATCGCGTTCGTCCTGGCAATGGGCCTGGGTCTTCTTATTACGCGACTCATTACACGGCCACTCTCCTATGCAGTATCGGCTGCGGAGCGTATTGCAGGTGGAGATCTTACGCAACGTATTGACGCAGGTAGCCAGGACGAAACCGGGAAATTACTGTCCTCCCTAGATGGGATGCAGGCGAGCCTTCGAAGCACAATTCAAAATATATCCAGTGCATCAGATCAGCTCGCCTCGGCAGCAGAAGAACTGAGTGTCGTAACGGACGAGAGCACACGGGGTCTTACTCAGCAGAACAGCGAAATTGAACAGGCTGCTACCGCTGTAAATGAAATGACAGCTGCAGTCGATGAAGTCGCTCGCAATGCCGTTTCTACAGCAGAAATATCGCAAAGAACCAATCAAGACGCCATGGCTGGCAAAAGTAAGGTTGGAGAAGCTGTTGTAGCGATTGAAGGAATGGTTGGGGAAATCAACTCATCGAGCTCGCAGGTTCAAGAGCTTGCTCATCAGACGAAAGAAATCAGCAAGGTGCTTGAGGTCATCAGGTCGATTGCTGACCAAACCAATCTCCTAGCTCTGAATGCGGCCATTGAAGCTGCTCGAGCGGGCGAGCAAGGTCGCGGATTTGCAGTAGTAGCTGACGAGGTAAGAGCTTTAGCTCATCGTACCCAATCATCGACTATTGAAATCGAGGGGATGATTAACGCTGCTCAGACAAGCGCTACCTCTGTAGTAGAAACCATGACTAAGAGTCAGAGCCAGGCAACTAACACACGTCAGCTTGCGCAGGCTGCAGGCATTGCTCTGGAGTCAATCACTGAGGGTGTAGCTGCAATCACAGAACGCAATCTGGTTATCGCAAGCGCGTCAGAAGAACAGGCACAGGTTGCTCGTGAGGTAGATCGTAACCTCGTCAACATTCAAAGCTTGTCAGCTCAAACTGCTACAGGAGCACATCAGACAAATGCCTCGAGCCACGAGCTCTCAAGGCTTGCAGTATCCTTCAACCAGTTGGTAGCCAAATTTAAGCTTTAGACCCCACAGAAAAGTGCGCTTTTGCTGGCGCACTTTTCATCTTTCGCTAAGCACGCACGGCATAACCCGACCCTTTGAAGCGGCCATTACCTGAACAAACAACGTAAACGTTTTCGCACCCCTTCTTCGTCTCGCTGCAATGGGCCGTGCAGGTGACGCTCGCAATCGCAGCAACACGGATAACTGTGAGATGCTTCATCTCTAGCCAGGATGTAAAACCAGTTTCAAATTTCCGAATAAAACTTCTGCGCTGCTCGCGACGTCCACTGACGTAGTCACTGAAGGATTGCACATGATTGCTCGTTGGCGTTGGGTAACGAATCAACTCACCAAACGGCTGTGGTTCAGAGCCTCCCTATTCTCCCTTCTAGGGGTGGCTACGGCACTGCTCGCTGTTGTATTCAAAGACTTCATTCCGGAGTCATTGCCAGCGCGCATCGGCGCAGATGCCGTAGACAAAATTCTGGGGATCATTGCCTCCAGCATGCTGGCCGTCACAACCTTCTCGTTGAGCACAATGGTCACCGCTTATGGGGCCGCGAGCAGCGGAGTGACACCGCGCGCCACCACCTTGGTAATGGAAGACACGACGACCCAAAATGCCCTTGCCACGTTTATAGGCTCATTCCTGTTTAGCCTGGTGGGGATCATCGCGTTGAGCACGGGTGCTTATGGCACGCAAGGTCGGGTGTTGCTGTTCGCAGTGACGATAATTGTGGTGATCTTGATCGTTTACACCCTCTTGCGCTGGATCGACCACCTGTCAAAACTTGGACGGGTGGGAGAAACCATCGACCGCGTCGAGAAGGCTGCGATAACGGCAATCACTCAACGAGTTCAGTGGCCCTACTTAGGCGGTTCAGCTTACCCGACCGATCTTTCGCTACCTCCTGGCGCAATCACAGTCAAAAGTGAGCTGACAGGTTACGTGCAACATATTGATGTAAGCGCACTCGGAGCTTTCGCGCAGGACGATCAAGTACAGATTTATCTGGAGGTGCTTCCGGGGACATTTGTGCACGAGGGAATGCCACTCCTGCATATTGTGAGCTTGGGCAACACGTCGGACGGTGATATCGATACTGCACGTGAGATGGTTCTAGAGGCTCTGACGATAGGCGTCCGTCGAACCTTTGAAAATGATCCACGCTTCGGACTTTGTGTTCTCTCGGAAATCGCTTCTCGCGCCTTATCGCCTGCGGTGAACGACCCAGGAACAGCCATCGATGTCATTGGCCGGGGAGTGAGGACTCTAACTTGCTGGAGCAAACCTCACGTCTCTGGCTCGCAAACAGACCAAAGGTGTAAACAGGTCTTTATCCGAGGATTGACGGTTGATGATCTGTTCGATGATTTTTTTGCCCCGATCAGCAGGGACGGTGCAGCTTTGCTGGAAGTTAACGTGCGCCTGGTGAAAGCCCTCATCAGTCTCGCTGAAATAAACCCAGCGATCTTTAAAGATCCATGCGACACGCACGTGGATCTTCTGATGACTCGTGCAGAGACCACGTTAGCGCTGCAGCATGAGAAGGATCAACTGAACGCTCTGGCTAGAACGATGACACGATAAGGTCTATCGAGCTGGATTCTTTGGCGCGGCAGCAGGTTCTGCACTCTCGAGAAAGCCTCGCGCCAATTGCTGGTACAACTCAGGGCCCATTCTCGAACTGACAGCTTTGGCGATCAGGGCTACCGCCATGAGACTGATCACCATGCTGTGGCTATCAATCATCTCCATCACAATGATTGCGGAGGTGATTGGCGACTGAGTAACTGCAGCCAGAAATCCGACCATGCAGAGTGCAATAGTGGGCTGCGCGGCCAGATGGAATAGCTCTGCGGTATTGGCGCCGACTGCGGCCCCTACAGCGAGCGAGGGGGCGAAAATACCTCCTGGAATACCAGAGAAGTAGGTCACTACGGTCGCTAAGAAGCGAGTAATGGGGGCGTGCCATGGCAGGACTACATCGGATGCGATGACCTGAGAAGTAATGCCGTACCCACTACCGAACGACATTCCGCCGCTCAACCAACCTAAGATGGCGACGACCAATCCACAGATGCCGGCAAACCACACCGGGTGCAGGCGCCGCCATTGCCAGATGATGAAGTGTGGATGCCGCTGCGGCCATAACAACATTCGACTAAACAAACCACCCAATAGCCCACATCCAATTCCTATGACTAATGCCGGGACGACAATGTCGAGGTTTATGTCCTGAATGCCGAAATGACCGAAGTAGTTGTAGTTTCCCTGCAAGGCAATGGCAACCATCCCAGAGAGGATGATGGTGCTAAGAAGAACGCCGCTGGTACGGGTCTCTAGCTTGCGTCCTAGTTCTTCTACAGCGAATGCGATCCCTGCTAGGGGCGTATTGAATGCTGCCGCAATACCCGCTGCACCTCCCGCCAGAATGAGATCCTCGCTGCGGACGATTCGCGCATTGGGCAGGAAGCGGTGGAAGAAGTGCATGATGGATGCGGCAACCTGAACTGAGGGGCCCTCACGCCCCGCCGAAAAGCCGCCGGTCAGCGCCAGAGTTCCAAGGCTTATCTTGGCGAAAGCAATGTGCAATGAAGCCAGTCTGTTAATGGGCTTACCTTGACGTGCAAGTCGTGTTGCTGCGATTACCTGAGGTATTCCGCTGCCTTGGGCGCCTTCGAAAAAGCGCGTCGTCAGCCAGACTACGAGCATGCCGATCAGTGGGGTGTAAATAAGAGGAAGCCATGCTCGCTCAGCGGTCTGTTGAGCAAACTGTGCCAGTGCCATGTCTGCCAGCCTTGCGAAAGCCACCACCAGTAGGCCTGCAATGGTTGCCGCAATCCATAACGTGACCCTGGTGCGCCAGCGCATTGAGGCAAAGCCTCGGCGTAACAGCATTATCGGTTTGATCACCCGAAGGGCTCCCTTGAAGTCGCCATATTGACCGCAAGACTAACCAAATAAGCAGCTCGTTCCAAACAGCTTTGGCGGAGTCGCTCGACAGGCTTTTTTTGCGCCCATGGGTACAGCCTGAAAGATGTGATCAATCTGCTTGATCCACAAGCAGGTCGTCGCGCTCCAGTATCCGAACCTAAAGCCAAACGCAAGGCCCGCCAGGTGAAGGTTTATAAGAACCCACACACCGGTGAAACCATTGAGACGAAAGGTGGTAATCACAGAGGCTTGAAACAGTGGAAAAGTGATCACGGCGCGGCGACTGTTGAGTCCTGGCTCAACAAGTAGTTTTAGCGCTCGAATAAAATGGGCCCGGGAGGGCCCTTTTTTTTGGTGCTTAAAAACACTAACGCGTTTGCTCTCTCGCTCCTCGTTGATCGAAAGATACCTGATGCTGTTGTATCCCTCGTACGCCGTGATTTTCTGTCGTGTAGCATCGTCAGCTACCAGACTTCCGCGCCGGTAATTAAAAGGCTGCAGGAACGGATTATGTAGTTGAGCATTTTCCTATGCCACGCAATGTAACCTTGCAAAAGGCGCCTCAAACTAAGGCGCCTTGCACAGAGGCCTACAGCCAAGCTTTGATTTGCGCACATACAGCTGCTGTTGAGATGCCATACCGATCATGTAGCGTCGGCAGTGCGCCCGCGTCCAGGAATGCGTCGGGTAAAGCGATTTGCCGGAAGGTAGGAGTTACGCCGTTACGCAGAAGTAACCCTGCAACAGCCTCGCCGAGTCCACCGATAATCGAGCTGTTTTCGGCTGTGACTACCAAACGTCCGGACTTTCGGGCTTCAGCCAAGATGGTTTGCTCATCTAGCGGCTTGATGGTTGGGACGTGTAGCACTGCGACTTCGATACCGTCCGCCTGAAGCTGCTTTGCTGCTTCCAATGAACGCATCGTCATCAGACCCGTAGAGATGATCAGAACATCGTTACCAGTGCGCAGAGTTTTGGCTTTACCGATCTCGAATTTGTAGCCGTACTCGTCCAGCACCAGCGGGACATTGCCACGCAGTAAACGCATGTAGACCGGGCCTTGATGCGCAGCGATTGCAGGCACGGCCTGCTCGATTTCCAGTGCATCGCAGGGATCGACGATCATCAGGTTTGGCATCGCGCGGAAGATCGCTAGGTCATCGGTGGCCTGGTGGCTTGGGCCATACCCTGTGGTGAGGCCGGGTAAACCGCAGACGATTTTGACGTTAAGGTTTTCTTCTGATATCGCCATGCAAATGAAGTCATACGCGCGGCGAGATGCGAACACGGCATATGTAGTGGCGAAGGGTACGAAACCTTCCCGCGCCATGCCTGCCGCAGCGCTCATGAGCAATTGTTCGGCCATCCCCATTTGATAAAAGCGATCCGGGTGTGCCTTGGCGAAGATGTGCAGGTCGGTGTACTTGGACAGGTCAGCGGAGAGACCGACGATGTCCGAGCGCTGGTCAGCCAATGCAGCCAATGCGTGTCCGAACGGGGCCGATTTAGTCGCTTGGCCTTCAGAGGCAATAGAAGCGATCATCGCCGAGGTAGTCAGGCGTTTTTTGCTTGGCTCGCCAGTTGAAGTCGGAATGTTAGCGGCGTTGCTCATTGGTCTTTTCCTTCTTCAAGGTTGCTCAGTGCCAGATCCCATTCGTGTTCTTCCACGCGGATGAAGTGGGTCTTCTCGCGGGTTTCCAGGAACGGCACGCCTTTACCCATTTTTGTGTCGCAGATGATCACCCGTGGCTGAGTGCCAGAATGATTGCGTGCGGCATCGAACGCGGTGACCAGTGCCTCCAAGTCATTGCCGTCGACTCGCTGGGTGAACCAGCCGAAAGCTTGCCAGCGATCGACGATGGGCTCGAAGGATAGGATTTCACTGGAGTAACCATCGGCTTGCTGGTTGTTGACGTCGACGATGGCGATTAGGTTGTCGAGCTTCCAGTGCGATGCCGACATCACGGCTTCCCAAGTCGAGCCTTCATTCAGTTCGCCGTCCGACAGCAAGTTGTAAACGAAGGAGGACGAGCCTTTGCGTTTGAGGCCGAGACAGGCACCCACTGCGATGCCCAAGCCCTGACCCAGCGAACCACCGGTGATTTCCATGCCGGGGGTGTAGGCGGCCATTCCCGACATCGGCAGGCGGCTGTCATCCGAACCGTAGGTTTCCAACTCATCGAGTGGGATGATTTCGGCTTCGATCAAGGCCGCGTACAGCGCAATCGCGTAGTGACCGATGGAGAGATAGAAGCGATCTCGCTGTTCCCATTCAGGATCTTCTGGCCGATGGTTCATGGCATGGAAGTAGGAGACCGCCAGCAGGTCGGCAGCACCGAGGGCCTGGCCAACATAGCCCTGTCCTTGTACTTGTCCCATTCGCAGCGCATGGCGGCGGATATTATGTGCGCGTTCAACCAGGGTCGTGGATGAAGCGAGTGAAGGATTAGTAGTCATGGTGAAACTCCATTAACTCAACGATTGACCAAGGCTGCGGGGATGCGTAGCACCAGAGCGGCGCCGGCGAACAGCACGCCGGTGATCAGGTACATGCCGATGGCGCTGGAGCCCGTGATTGTGGTGATCCAGCCGATCAGATAGGGCGAGCAGAACCCTGCGAGGTTGGCGAAGCTGTTCACCGCCGCGATGCCGGCGGCGGCAGAAACGCCACCTAGCAGCGTGGTCGGCAACATCCAGAACAATGAGGTCGCAGACAAAATGCCGGATGCGGCCAGGCAAAGACTGAGGATGGACAGGGTTGGATTTCCCCCCATTAGCGCCGCTAGGCTCAAGCCGATAGCGCCGGCAATCATCGGCACGATGAGATGCCAGCGGCGCTCACGATGCTTGTCACCACTGCGCCCAACCAACAGCATGGCGGCGATGGCGCAGAGGTAGGGCAGGCTGGTAAGAAAGCCGATATGCAGAGGGTCGGAAACGCCTGAATTACGCACTAGGGTGGGCAGCCAGAAAGTGATTGCGTACTGTCCCATCACCACGCAGAAGTAGATCGCAGCCAGTAACCACAAACGACGGTCGCGAACGAATTCGCCGACGGAGGCATGGGTGACTTTCTGTTGGTCGTCTTCCGCCAGCTCCCGAGTGATCAGGGCTTTTTCTTCGTCGTTGAGCCAGGTGGCCTGATGCACCCCGTCCTTCAGGTAACTCAGAACCAAAAGACCAACAACAACGGTCGGAACGGCTTCAATAACGAACATCCATTGCCAGCCCGCCCAGCCATGAACGCCGGCGAAGTGATTCATGATCCAGCCGGAAAGGGGGCCACCCACCATCCCCGACAACGGAATGGCGATGAACCACAACACGGTCATGCGTGCGCGACGATAGGATGGAAACCAGTAGGTCAGGTAGAGCAACAGGCCAGGCGCGAGACCGGCTTCAGCAATGCCTAGAAGAAAGCGAAGGGCATAGAACTGCCATGCGGTTTCGACGAAGGCAAACATCGCCGAGACGATGCCCCAGGTGATCATGATGCGTGCGATCCAGACACGCGCACCGACCTTGTGGAGAATGATGTTGCTGGGGACTTCGCAGAGGAAGTAGCCAATGAAGAACATGCCAGCGCCAAGTCCATAGACAGTTTCGCTGAGCGCCAGATCGTTCATCATCTGCAGTTTGGCAAACCCGACGTTGACGCGATCAAGATAGGCGCACAGGTAGCACAGCATTAGAAATGGCATCAGGCGCCAGGCAGTTTTACGGTAAGCATTGGAACGCACGGTCGAAACCGCTTCGAGCGACAGGGTTGTCATGATGGTCTGATCTCTTGTTTTTATTGACCGCCGGGACATCAAACCCGACGTATCGTCGATCCAGAACCGCACGGGCCGCGCATGCCCGCCCAGATGTACTCAGTGAATCAACATGCCGCCGTTCACATCCAGCGTGATACCTGTGAGGTAAGAGGATAGGTCGCTGGCCAGGAACAATGCTGCGTTGGCGACATCCTGTGCGGCACCGAGTCGGCCCAAGGGAATACCGTCGATGATCGCGTGGCGACGATCATCCTCCATCAAGCCGCCGGTGATGTCGGTGTGAATCAAGCCGGGTGCGATGGAGTTGACGCGAATGTTGTCTGGCCCTAGCTCACGCGCCATGGCTTTGCCCAATCCAAGAACGCCTGCCTTGGCGGCGCTGTAATGAGGGCCGCCGAAGATGCCGCCGCCGCGTTGAGCAGAAACGGAGGACATGCAAACAATGCTGCCGGAAGACTGTTGACGCATGAGCGGAATCACCGCCTGTGACATGAGCAGCGTGCCGCGCAGGCTGACGTCGAGCACTTTGTCGTAATCAGAGGGACGGATGTCCAGAGTCTTGAGGGGCTGGGTGATGCCAGCGTTATTGACGAGTACGTCGATGCGACCGAAGTGCTCTATGATTTTGGCAACGGCCTGTTGAACCTGCGATTCATCGGCAACGTTGGCGGCAAGACCGAGATGACCTTCGCCAAGAGAAGCTGCGGCATCACAAGCAGCGGACTCATCCAGGTCGAGGATCACGACGTGAGCCCCTTGTTGCGCAAAAGTGGTCGCTGTCGCGCGGCCAATGCCACGGGCAGATGCAGCACCAGTGATGATTGCGACTTTGCCTTGGAGAAGCATGTAGGAGTACCTCAAATTGTTTTTATTGGTCGATCCAAGCAGAACCGATGGGCTCAGCTTGTTCTCCGAGGGTGTCCTGAGCAATAACGTAAATATCACTCGATGCTGAAAAAAATTCAGCACTCGTCAAGCCGATCACTAGGTGATTGAATAAAAGACAGTCCAATAATCTAAAAAATGTAATGAGGACGCCATGCGCACTGATGCCGACACGCCAATCATCCTTCCACCGCTGAGAGCAATTCAGGCCTTCGAGCAGACGGCTCGCTTCGGAAACGTTGCTAGGGCAGCGGAAGTATTAGATTTAACGCCATCAGCTGTTAGTCATCAGTTGGCCAAGCTTGAGGGGATGATTGGCCGGCAATTATTCGTGCGAGCGGCACGTGGTGTCTCCCTGACTCCGGTGGGGGAGCAGTACCTGAAAGAAGTCTCCGGGATCCTCCACAGCCTTGCAGTGGCAACCGAGCGTGCTGCCAGCGATGTCAGTCTCGACTGTCTTCGGCTGCATTCGTCGCCTAGCTTCGGCCTGCTCTGGCTGATGCCGCGATTGGAGGCGTTTCGCGCGAGTAATCCCGATATTCAGCTCAACCTGTCATGCTCATACGAGTCTTTGCACTTCAGCCGCGACAAGATTGATGTGGATATCCGTCATGGCATGCCCAACTGGCCAAGCTATGAGGTTCGTACAGTACAAAATGAAAAATTCGCCGTCCTGACCTCACCGAAATTGCTTGCGCAACGACCCATCCAGGTTGCTTCGGATTTACTGGATTGTGATTTGGTGTTGTCTGAAGCCACGCTACTCAAGTGGCCCCAATGGTTTGCCCAACATGGTTTAGCTCGACCGGAAAGACCTTACGCGTTGAGCTTTGATCGATCTTACATGTCACTGGAAGCCGCCAGCCACGGGCTTGGATTCGCACTTGAAAGTACGCTGCTCGCACAGAAGTACCTGGCCTCGGGCGCGTTGGTCGAGGTCGCGCCCGAATCACTCAGCGCGCCGGTAGCCGCTCATCATCTTGTGTTCCCAAAAGCGCACTCCAGCTTTGCGCGCGTCAGACGATTTTTAGAGTGGATGGAAAGTGAACTGGGGCATGAATTCGCGTATTGAGTGGCGCGTATAAAACTTAGAGCAGAGAACATGGATCCGCCATCGTTGAGTCCTGGCTGACCGAGTGATTTTGATTTGAGTACAAAAGGGCCCAGGGTGTCTTTTCATTAGTGCGATAGCAGAGCGTTAGTTCCAGCAGTCGGCCCGCTGAACCCGTGAAGCTTGTGTATCGACGCGCCATGTCCCGCATTGGCCAGCACTTACTTAATGCTCATGCACTTTCAAGCATCCGTTTACGGCTCAGCCATTATGCTGTTAGTGGCTGCGTTCGATTTTCCATCGGGTACACAGCGCCAGAGCAATGAAGCATGCGCCAACCCAGCCTATGCAGCTAACGCCCACGCGATCTGCCAGCAACCCAGTGATGACTGCACCAATGCCGATGCCTAGATTTATCATTGATACGTTTATAGCGTTGATCAACTGACCAGCGTTTCCAGCCCTTTTTAGCACGTCTATTCCGATAAGCAGGCTGACACCAGCGTGGCTGCTGGCAACGATGATGACGGCGAGTGGGACAGTCCATGTGAGATTGCTAAACACTGACAGGGCGCACATGCCCACGGCCATGGTCACCAAGACCCGTCTGAACAGTGGCTCAAGATCATCTTTCACGCGTTTGGATAGGATCAAATTGCTCGCAATGTCTGCGACTCCGTAGAGACATAGGATCAGTGTGACGTTCATCTCACCGAAGCCGGTCTCCTTTTCCAGGAAGGTAGCCAAGAAGTTGAATACCGAAGCAACGCCAGCAAACATTAAGCATGAACTGACCAAGGTCATTGAGACGTCAGGCTTGAAGGCTACACGGAGGGTGTCGCGCAGATTTTCTTTCTGCCGCGATTCTTCTGTAGGCCTCACCCAAATCCACACGGTTAGCAAAGCCACACTGCTCAGCGCTGTCATCATCCACATTGCCATCCGCCAATTGGTGGCGTCAGCGATGAGTTTGCCGACTGGGACGCCTACGACCGATGCGATCGAGATTCCTACCAAGACTCTACCAATCGCCATGCTTTCATTGCGGCCTTGCGACAGTGACTTCGCGGCCAAAGCGGCGTTTGTCCAGAAAACAGCAACACCGATTCCTCCTAGTACGCGACCAATGAGGATGATGTAGTAGTCGCTAAAGACTGCGGAAATCCCATTCCCGAGAACAAGTGCCACGCACGCGGCGATGAGCAGGGATCGTTTCGAGGCTCGGTGTGCTAGCACACCAATGATGGGCGCGCTGATGCCCATGCCTAAAGCAAAAGCTGTCACCAGCCCACTCGCCGCGCCAATAGTGATGGCTAGCGATGTTGCAATTTCAGGTAGTAAACCTGCTACGATAAATTCAGAGGAGAGCATTACAAATGCAGTGAAGGTCAGCGCATAGACCCTTGGGTTGATCGTGCTGCGGTCTGGTGTCATCGGAAAAACCATCTTCTGAGTTCAGTGGACACCGCCTGCCAAGAAGGGGCGTTTGGTGAAATTTTTTCGGGTTGTGCAGGGCGCTTACTCAGGCTCTCTGAATAGCCTGATGAAGCTTTTATAGAAGCAGGATGAGCAAAACCGCGACAGCCACAAAGCTATCGCGGTTGTTCTGCGTTTTAGCGGTTAGCGTCGGCCAAGCCAGCCTCGATGAAGCGAACGGAACTCTCCATAGCCTGCTGACCTTCTGGCAGCATGGTGGCGTAGAAGTGCCAGGCGTGGAACATCGCAGGCCATACTTCCAGGTTCACGCGAACTCGGTTATCAGCCAGGTGATTTGCAAGGCGCATTGCATCACTCAACATCAGCTCGTTCTCGCCGATCTGCACCAAGATTGGTGGAAGACCGGTGACGTCCGCGAACACAGGTGAGGCCAGAGGATGATTGGCCAATGTGTCGCCTAGGAAGGCTCTGGCGAGGATGTCCAAGACAGGCTTGGAGTTCAGAGGATCCAGACCTTCACGGTTGCTCATGGAAGCACCGGTGTGTTCAAGGTTCGCCCATGGCGAGATGGACGAACCAACTGCAGGTAGTGGAAGCCCTTTGGATTTCGCAGCCACCATAACGCTGACAACCATCGCGCCGCCAGCCGACTCGCCAGAGAACGCAATTTTGTTAGCCGGGATTTTCTGCTCAAGCAGCCACTCGTAGGCGCGCAATGTGTCGTCAATAGAGGCTGGGAACTTGTGCTCAGGAGCGAGGCGGTAGTCCGGCATGTACACACGAGCACCGAGCATTTTTGCGTAGTTGCCGCCGATACCATGGTAGCCGTCTGGACGTCCTACAATGTAGGCGCCGCCGTGGATGTACATCACGACCGCGTCGGTTTTGATCTCGTCCGGAGTAACCAGTGTGCCGGGTACGCCACCCATGTCGACTGCTTCGAATTTAACGCCAGCTGGCGCTGGATTTTGCGCGAGCATTTTTGCGTAAGAGTCGCGGATGTCGCTCATTTTTGTGGTGGTATCGATTCCCTTAAGAACGGGTACCAGATCGCTAAGGCTATTGGCCCAGGTTTGGACGGCTGCTTGGACTTTAGTGTTCATAATGACCTCAATTGATCGCTGGGAGTGGATTGGCTAATTGAGATACTATGCTTAGTATTGGGGAATAGGGTTCCCCATAACAGGTGCTAAGCCGCCCGAACGTTGAGACCTCCGAGGCCGTATGGAACTCCATAACCTGAATGATATTGCCGCGTTTGTGAGCTCGGTAAACGCTGGAAGCTTCACTGCGGCGGCAAAACAGCTTGGCCTTACGCGCTCTGCAGTAGGGAAGTCGATAGTCAGGCTCGAGGCTCGTTTACAGGTGCGTTTACTGAATCGCACTACGCGCAGTTTAAGCATGACGGATGACGGCCAGGTTCTGTATGAGCGCTGCGTGGGCGTTCTTCAGGATCTGGACGACGTGGAGGATGCCCTTGCGTTTCGTCGTTCGACACCCAGTGGGCGACTGCGGATGAGTCTGCCGGTTGCGCTGGGCAGACTTCATGTCCTTCAGCACATTGAGTGCTGCCTTAAGGATTGGCCCTCGCTGAGCGTGGATATCACCTTTTCTGACAGGCTGGTCGATCTGATCGATGAGGGATTTGATTTGGCCATGCGCATCGGGCCACCGAAGGAAGATTCTCGGTTGTTAACGCGCACTGTGGCCTACCAACAAATGATTACCTGCGCTTCCCCCAAATATTTGGATCAGCATGCCGAGCCTAAAACGCCGGAGGACTTATCCGAGCACCAGTGCCTGCATTTCGTGAGTGGTGGGAGATTGCTTCCTTGGAATTTTCGCGTGAATGGTAGCTCTGTGTCCGTTACTCATGGTGGAAGGCTACAGATGGACAGTGCTGAGTCATTACACCAGTCAGCAGTAGCTGGCTTGGGTATCGCGACTCTTCCTTCCTACGTGGTGAACGACGATTTGAGGAGCGGCAAACTTGTTCAATTGCTCGCTGGCTATGCAGAGGCCGCAGAGCCTATTCGGGTGATCTACCCTAGCAAGCGGCACCTATCTCCAAAAATTCGACTCTTCATCGATAAGCTCGTGGAGGCTTGGTCACCATGCCCACCATGGGAGCAGCATTCTGCGGAAGGCATTCACTCTGCCTGACCCGTGAGCGAGGCGCGCTCGTCTAGTCGATACCTAGCATATGCATCGCGTATTCATCTCACTTGAGCATCGACTCCCAGGCGTGGGCACTGCGCCCGTGTTCCGTGCATCTGCCGAAGGAGCCAGTGCCTCAGAGGCTTAGTGCGCCGGTGTTTTTCACATCCTCAATATGATTGGCGCAGATGCACATGACTGCGTTTCGTAGGAGCTACTGGCGCTCCTTGCGGGGAAGTGACCGTGCAGACAGCTTGACAGCGGTCAAATATCCGAATAAAAATGAAGCGCTTCATAAATATCTCTTTAGAGAATAAATACAAAAAATAGAGTCGTGAAAAGATCATTTGTTTTGTTGGCTTAGGGCCGCAGGCTATGAGAATGAATCGATTCATATTTGCCGTTTTCCTAGGCAAGTCTGGAGATCATAATGGTCACTGCATCATTAGCCTTCGCTCGGTCAACGACGCAGGCTGCCCTCGCCACTCTCTTACCTAAAGTCACAGACCGCTCCGGCACGGGGGCACTGGCTTCGCCACGTAAATCTCCTAAAACCACCCGCCTACATGAGTCCGAAATTTTCAGTCAGCCAGCGCGGCATCGGACGCGTTTGAGCATCACCGCCTCTTGTTTCTGTTTTTTCAGCGCGGGGAATTTGGCATGACGAATTTTCGACA
This sequence comes from Pseudomonas lurida, assembly GCF_002563895.1. Taxonomy (NCBI): domain Bacteria; kingdom Pseudomonadati; phylum Pseudomonadota; class Gammaproteobacteria; order Pseudomonadales; family Pseudomonadaceae; genus Pseudomonas; species Pseudomonas lurida. The sequence goes on from NZ_PDJB01000001.1 coordinate 1,780,625, forward strand.
TTCAGGACGCACAGTTCTCATTACCGGGGCAGGAGGGGGCATCGGTGCCTCAATTGCCCGGCTGTACTGCGAGGAGGGCGCGCGGGTTGCCTTGGTAGATTTCGACGAGCAGTCAGTTGCCGAGCTTTCCCGGCAACTCAGTGCTGCCGGACATTTGGTGGCTTGGGCTAAAGCTGACGTATCAGATTTCGCTCAATGCAGTCGAGCCTGTCTTAAGCTTAGTGAGCAGCTCGGCCCGATCGACACCTTGATCAACAATGCAGGCGTGTCACCCAAACATCAGGGCGCACCCGCATCGATTTGGGAAATGGATCCTCTGGAATGGGAAAGGGTCGTCGGCATCAACCTCACTGGCTCGTTCAACCTGGTTAGGGCAATCGCGCCGGGAATGGTTGAGCGGGGCTTTGGAAGAATCGTGAACATGTCTTCCGTCGCCGGCAGCGCCTATTTGCCTATTGTCGCGGCGCATTACAGCGCTACTAAAGCCGCGATTATCGGTTTTACCCGTCACCTGGCAGGCGAGCTCGGGCCCTATGGCATTACTGCAAACGCACTGGCTCCGGGACGCATCGAAACGCCGCTTCTTAAAACCGTTTCTGCGCAAGCGAACCAGGCAGTCGTTGATGAGACTCCGTTGGGCCGTCTTGGAACGCCACTTGAGGTAGCTAAAGCAGCATGCTTTTTGACTTCAAACGACAGCGACTTCATCACGGGCCAAGTCGTGGATGTGGCAGGTGGCTGGTTGATGCGCTGATCCAACCGGGCTCGTATTCAACGTAACGATTTATCTCACAGTTTTCAGCAGCGGGTGGTGGCATGGTTCGAACAATGGGTTTTCCTGGCCGATACGAGCAAGGGCCAGGCGCGCTAAAGCAGCTTGGCAGAATCCTTTCGGATATGGGGCAATCGCGCCCTTTGGTCTTATGCGACGAGTTCGTCTCGAGGCATCTGTGGCCTGAGGTAGGGAATGCATTGTCAGAGCATGGCTTCGAGGCGAACAGTATCGTTTTTCCTGGTGAATGCACTAAAGCTGCAATTGCGTCTCTCTGTGAGCGATCAGCTGATTACAGGCCAGACACCATCATCGCTTTGGGCGGGGGTAAGACAATTGACACGGCTAAAGGGATGGCTGCTCAGCTTAACGTCCCCATTGTCGTATGCCCGACCATTGCTTCCAGCGACGCCCCAACCAGCCGTTTGATTGTGCTTTACGACGAAGCGCACAAGGTCGTTGGTGTCGAGTACCTGAACATGAACCCCTCTGCAGTAGTCGTGGACACCGAAGTGATTGTCCGTGCGCCTGCAAGGTTTTTCGCCGCAGGCATCGGCGACGCCATCAGTAAAAAGTTTGAGGCGCAACAATGTCAGTCTGCCGGAGGCAATAACTCATTTGGTACTCCAGCGTTGAACACTGCATTGCTGCTAACAGAGGCTGTGTTTAAGACGCTTATGACCTACGGGTACAGCGCTTACCAAGCAGTAGGCCGGCACGAGGTTAATGATGATGTCGAGCGGGTTGTTGAAGGAACCGTCCTTATCAGTGGCGTTGGGTTTGAGAGTGGCGGCTTGTCGTTAGCCCATGCGCTTGTGCGAGGTCTTACGTCAATTCCTGCGATTACTTCCATGCTGCATGGTGAGCTTGTCGCATTCGGGACGCTGGTGCAGATGTCCGTCGAAGAGCGCCCAGACTCAGAGATCCTAGAGGTCGCACAGCTTCTGAATGATGTGAATCTTCCCGTCACCCTCGACGGCCTTGGCCAGACCTCTGCGTTTACCTCTGAGGAATTGGACATTGTCGTCCAGGCAACACTGGGTGCGGTGTACGCGAAAAATATGGCGCCACCCCTTACGGCTGAACGACTCATCCGAGGACTCGCTCGTGCCGACGAGCTGGGACAACGATTTGAACGTTTCAACTAAACGCTAAATGCAGCACAGCTAATCCAAGAATAAAAGAGGCTCAGAAAATGACAGACAAGACCGTTCCGCATATTCATGACTTGCTCAAAGACTCCCCTAAGAACTGGGGTAAGTGGGGCCCGGATGATGAGGTAGGCTCCCTCAACTACCTTACAGGTATCGAAGTTCTCCAAGGGGTCAAAGAGGTCAAGCAAGGCAAGACATTTACTTTGCAGGTGCGGATGGCAGATCCTGCTGGTGACCCGGTCTGGCCTGGTCGCTCCCAGTCAAAACGCATGAATATCATGGATCGTGGTCACTACAACTGTGGCAAAGGCCCACATTTTCCGGGCTCTTATGAGTTCGCCGACGACGTGATGTTTTTTCATCTTCAAGGGTCAACTCAGTACGACGCCCTTGGGCATGTCTGGTACGACGATCAGATTTGGAATGGCTACAGCGCCGATACCACTATCGGTTCCCTGGCCAAGGCGAGCGTTGCTCCATTGGGTGAAAAAGGCATCGTTGGCCGAGGCATTCTGATCGACATAGCGCGCCACCGTGGTAAAGACGTGCTGGATGCAGGTGAAACGTTCAACCATGAGGATTTAATGGCTGCGGCCCGGGCGCAAGGCGTCTCTATCAACAAGCGCGACATTCTCATCATCCGCACTGGATGGATCGGCTCGTTTTATAAACGCGATCCGGAAGAGTTCTACAAAGACTTTATCGAGCCAGGCCTGACCTACAGCCCTGAGCTGGTGAAGTGGTTTCAGGAGATGGAGATTCCGAACATCGTCACCGACACCATTGCTAACGAAGTCACCGTCGATCCCGTGTCAGGGGTTGCGTTGCCGTTGCACAACGCACTCATGAGGAACTTGGGCATCACTCTCACTGAGATCGCTCAGCTTGATCCTCTCGCTGAGGACTGCGCTGAGGACGGGCAGTGGACGTTCCTCTACACCGCAGCCCCTCTAAAGGTCGTTGGCGGAACTGGAGCTCCTGTGAATCCGATAGTCATTAAATAAGTGTCTTTGCCTGGGGGCAGCAGAAACGCTGTTCTCAGGTTTTTCCCTCCAATTAACGGCTCCCGAACGGCAGGCTGTTGGCTTATCATCCTCTGCGCAAATCGAGGGCGTTCTTCTGATCGTCCTGTCTCCGCGCTACGATCAAGGATGCTGAATCTCCAATGAAAAAAATCGAGAAACCGAAGCTCAAGGATGTGGCTGAATTGGCGGGCGTCTCGATGGGGAGTGCTTCAAGAGCATTGGCTGTCCCGCACTTAGTGAAACCTGCCACGCTGGCCAAAGTACAAGCAGCTGTTCAAGAGCTCGGGTACGTGCGAGACGGGGCCGCGCGTGCTTTGGCATCCAGGCGCACGCACAGCATCGGAGCCGTTTTTCCTACGTTTAATAACCCTGCGTTCGCTGAAGCCGTCCAGGCCCTCCAGTTAAGGCTAACGGAGCTTGGGTATCACTTAATCATTTCTTCCCATGAATACGACCAGGCGCAGGAACTGGTAAACGTAAGGAACATGATTGAGCGGGGCGTTGAAGGCCTACTGTTAGTGGGTACTGAACATAGTCCTGAAATTTATGAAGCACTAACTGCCGCTCAATGCCCATTCATTCTCATGTGGTCGCTAGATGGTGCTCACGACCATCACTGCGTGGGATTCAGCAATGAGGAGGGTGGTCGATTGATAGCCAGGCACTTGCTTAGCCTTGGTCATCAAAGTATCGCCATGATCAGTGGCGTTGTTTCTAACAACGAACGGGCAAAATACCGTCTGAAAGGAATCACCGCTCAGCTACTCGAGTCAGGGATAGAGCTTTCAAGTGAACGGATTATTGAGCAGCCATTCACGATTGAGGGAGGGCGCGCCGGGCTGCGGATTGCTATGGAGCTTAACCCCAAGCCTACGGCCATTGTCTGCAGCACTGACCTCACCTGTATCGGAGCGTTGGCGGAAGCGCGCTCCATTGGGATCGACGTCCCCAAAGAACTATCAGTCAGCGGGTTCGATGATATCGAGTTCGCGGCTGCCTGCGTGCCAGCCCTGACGACCGTCAGGGTGCCGACTTCGAAAATTGGTATCAGCAGCGCCAACAACATCGTTGCGCTGATCGAGGGGCGCCCACTTGCACGCCGCGAGCGCATACAAATCGAACTCGTCGTCCGAGATAGTACGGCGCCACGGCCCTAGAGCGTTTCCAGGAAGGGACTAAGCTCTTGGTGCTTCATTGGCATTGAACCAGCCTGGGCGGTACTCGCTCCAGGTCAGTTGCCAGAATCCTTCATGCTTGCGACGAAGCCGCATCCGATAATGCGCGCCATAAAGAGGCGTGCCATCTTGCGTGTGTGAGTTTCCAGGAATGACTCTGCCGACAATCATTTCCGCTACACCCTTTTCCTCGTCAGATTTGATCTCCAGCACCTCCGCGAAATGCTGCATCCACGGCCAGGGCCTGCGAAATTCTTTGAAGGAGCCGATGATCGCGTGGCGCCCTTCAATAAGGCCCATCGGCTGGAAATCACCATTGGCGTCGTTGGTAAAGCAATGAGCAAGCTGCTGCATGTCAGCCTGATCCAGCGCCCATGAGTAACGAGCGTAGGTTTCAGCAATACACTCCGCACTGGTCACCGAAGCCGTTGAGTTAGGGAAAGCAAGCCATGGCGAATTCAGCTCGCTAACGATTGTGGGGGCTGGATCGCCTATCCTCCATCCGTCGTCACCTGGCGGAAGCTGCCAGTGAATTGCAAGCGAGTAGTCCCCGGTTACCCAATTCAAGGCAATCAGCACGCTGTCGAGGCGCCAGGTGCCTGCTGTCTTTTTCAGAGAGCCCGTGACAGTCATTCCAAATCCGAGTGTGGCCGACTTTGTGGCTTTGCTGATATGGCCATAGGCGTAGAAACTGAAAGTGGCGTCGGTTTCTCCACCTCCCACATAGTGATTAGTTGCCTTCACTGAAAAGCCATCAGCCTTGGCACGGTCTTGCTGGAAAGCTCTGACAATCTTGCGTCCACCCTCATGAGCGGACATGTGGCTTGTCACCAACTGGCAATTGTCAGTGAATATACCCCCAGCAGATTCCCAAGTATTGCTCTGCCAGGCTTGCAGAAAGGTGGCTATAACGCCCTTAATGTCGATGCGATCACTTGAGCCGGTCACTGGGTCACCTGCGAGGCAGGTTGGCCTATGGGAAAGTGTGGCAGGACATACTCAGCCATCTCCTCCAGGACATCAGCGGCTGGTCGCTGCAGAGGTTTGATATTCAGTGCGACGTGTGAAACACCTTCATCCTGTTGCCGTTTCCAGAGCTCCACGAGAGCATTACGCCCGATCCTTATTCCGTTGTAGCCGCGTTCCAGCGGTGTGCTCGGATCCTTCGCCAGATCGAAAAACGTCGCGTAGCCGTATGGTTTTACATTGCCGATCTGACTGGCAGAACGGAACTCGCGGATGAGGCCGGGCAAACGATTGAAGTCGCTCAGATGCCAAATCCAGGCGTCGGCATTATTGGCTATCCACTCAAGCGTCTGACGGGCCCGGCCCACGACAATCATGGGGAGTCGAGGGCCAACTGGCTTGGGTACCATGTCTAGCAAACCTTTCAGATGGCCGAAAAGTTTGGTTGAGACGCTTGGGAAGCTATTTTCAGTGACTGTCTTAATCAGCTCGAAGCCTTCCCGGTATCGTTCTTCTCTCGCTTCGAAATCAATCCCGAATGCTGGATATTCGATCGGGCGATCTCCGCTGGAGAGCCCTAACAAGAATCGTCCACCGGTGAGCTGGTCAACCGACACAGATTGTTTAGCAACGATCAACGGCTCGCGCAGTGGAAGAACGATTCCTGTGGTTCCCAAAGCAATTTTTTTAGTTACGGCTGCCAAATATCCAAGGTAGACGAAGGGGTCGATCATCTGCCCTGTGTCACCAAAGCTCGGGTCATAGAAGGGCACATCTCTCATCCACAGACTTGCGAATCCAGCCTCGTCCGCGATGCGAGCAAGGCGTTGATGATCCTGCAGCGTGGGAAACGGTGAATTCGGATAGCCCTCCAAGGGCATGATGTATCCGAAGGTGAGGCCTTCGGGCTGGAACACTCGCGAATAGGCCGGATGAGCTGCAAGCTCGGGACTGAGCTCAAGGGAAGGGCTGAGAGAAGTCATTGCTAAACCTCATTATTTCAAGCCGATTTCTACTGTGTAAGCGGCTTTCAGATGAACAGGTCTGCATGGTAGTGAAGGTATTGGGGAAAATGTGTCCCCTCTGATGGGGCGCGATCCACTGGTCGCCGCTATCCACTCAATGAAAAATCTTCTGGGTCAATCGCTTGAACTCGTCCGTAGTAGGCGTCTTAGATGTGTCGCGGCCTTCAACGGGATGAGTCTTACGCGCTGTGACGAGTGGTCACAGATGGTGTGAATTTCTGAGTATTCTCCTGTGCGAGAGCATCACCTACTCTCACTCAGCGATTGAAATCCTGGCTCGCTCGCCAGTCACACGTTGAGAGAAATTATAATGAATACGCCCGTTAAACCTGATGAACTTGCCATTCCTTATGCTTTGCCGCAGGTGCCTTTCATGTCTCCAGACATGGTGCATCCAGGCGTTATGACCACTTGGCTCGAAGACGATAATCTCTGGGTGCCTGTCACCAAGTCAGTATCTTTCAAACCACTGCTGCTGAGCGTTAGCGGTGGGTACTACATCAACTTGCTCCGAGTGCGGCAGAGCGGGGTTTTGTCTCGTCACCGCCACTCAGGTGCAGTACATGCGATCGTGTTGAAGGGGCGTTGGTACTACCTGGAACACGATTGGGTTGCTGATGAAGGCTCCTTTGCATTCGAGCCGCCAGGGGAGACGCACACTCTGTTCGTGCCTGAAGATGTCGAAGAAATGATTACTTGGTTCCACGTTCAGGGTGGCTACACTTACGTCGATCCACAGGGGGTCGCGGTTGGCTATGAAGACGTTTTCACCAAACTGGAAGCTGCCCGCAGCCATTACAAAAATTTGGGCTTGCCGGACGATTATATCGAGCAGTTCATTCGCTGATTTGGGTTCAAAAAAGAACGCGCTACGGCGCGTTTTTTTGTGTAGAAAAACAGGTAGATTCAGTCGCGTAAGGAGCGTACCGAAATGGATCAATACTCCCAAATGCTAGCCTTCATCTGGTCAACAGAGTGCGGAAGTTTTTCTGCTGCCGCCAGGGCGCATGAGATGACTCCGTCGGCCATCAGTAAATTGATAGCGCGGCTAGAGGATCGGCTTCGAGTTCGACTGTTCCAGAGGGGTTCCCGAGTCCTCACTCTGACGGAGGAGGGGGCTACTTATTTGCGCAGTGCGAAAGCTGTGGTTGAGGCGATGAGTGAAGCTGACTCTCTGGCAGAAGGGCTTCCTTCAAGGGTAAGTGGCACGCTACGCATCCACACGATGACCTCTTTTGCGAAGCAGCAGATCGTGCCTTGGTTGCCGGAGTTCCTCGACACTTATCCCGGTCTTGATGTCGAGATTCAGTTAGGCGCTCAGTTCGTTGACCAGTTCGAGCAGGGATTGGACATAGCCATCCATAGCGGGATTCTTCCGAGCTCTTCCAGAATCGCAAAGAAGATAGGCGAATGTGAATGGTTGCTGTGTGCTTCACCTGACTACCTGGAAAAGTATGGAACACCGCAGCAGCCACAAGACCTGATGAATCATCGATGCTTTAACTTCAGTTTTGCCAGCCCTTGGAACAAATGGGCCTTTATCCAAGATGGCCTAGGTGTGACGACCCCTGTGAAGCCTCGAGGATCCTTTACCCAGGGTGAGCTGCTGAGAGATATGGCCAAATCAGGTGCGGGTATAGTCCGCCTTGCGGATTTCCACATTGGAAAAGACATTCAGGACGGATCGCTGGTGCTCCTGCTTGACGAGTACAAAGCGGAGATCTTAGAGCCTATTTACCTGCTCTACTCGGATAGAAAACATCTAAGTCCCCGCATCCGAGTGTTCATCGAGTTTTTCCAAAAAAAATGGATAGCAAATCCATGGAAGGTCGTGAGGGGACTACCCGAAGCGACTTGATAGCCACTACGGCCCCGCGCTTATTTTCACTTTCCCTCCGCGCAAGCGTGCAACTTTGGCTCCTGCACAAGAGAGCCAATACTACACCTCTCTGTAATTTTACCTACTGCTCTGTGCCCAACAGAGCTTTCAAAAAATTAAGACCTATTTCCCAGTAATTATTTAGCCAAATGCTTCGCTGGCGCCTCTCTCATTTTGTGCCACCGACCTGTTCCTGGCGGTCACAGCAGGTGTGCTTTGCCAGCTATATTCAGCCCTGAAATTGAGCCATAACCTCTGTCCATGGTGAGCAGTACGACAAGTGCTGGATCATCTCGGATGTTGAGGCGTATGTGTGCAAAACACCGATCCTCAGCCGGAGAATAAAAATAAATACCCGGAGATATCCCCATGGGATTTGCTCAAGACAAAATCGAACCATTACCTGCGGTCAATCGTGTGCCAAAAGGAGCAGGTGCAGCCTCGTGGGGCGCAATGGCTCTTTTGTGGCTCGTGTATGCCATGGATGCCAACTCCCGCCAGATGTTCTTTATGGTATTGCCCTCCATCACCAGCGAGTTCAAGACAAGCGCTGAGCTGACTGGACTGCTTGCCGCGTTCATCACGATCGCTACATCTTTGATAGCCGTGCCTTGCATGATTTGGGCTGATAAAGGCGGTCAGGGATGGATGCGTAAATACCGCCACTTGCCAATCGTGATTGCTTACACGCTATTCACCTTTCTGACCGGCCTCAATTTCTTGACTGGCTCGCTTGGAGTGCTTGTCGCGCTGCAAGTGATGTCTCACGCATTTGGTGGTGCTGGCGAAGCCATCGAAGTCACCTCCTTGTCTGAGTGGTGGTCGAAGGAGCGCCGTGGTTTCGCCCTAGGACTTCATCACACCGGATACCCTTGGGGCACATTGATCGGTGGCTTGGCGATCAGTGCTCTACTCCACGCTTACGGCCCGGAAAATTGGCGCTTGGCATTCCTGCTGTTCCCTGTACCGATGATCATCATCTTTTCGGTCTACTGGTGGTTCAGTACGAAGAGGCGTTACGAATCCTTTGTTGAACACGCTCAAGCCGTGGGTGAGACCCCTCCATCAATGGAAGCGGTACAGGGTGTGGTGGAGGTGCCCAAAGGCGCGTTCAAGTCTGCAATGAAAAATCCGAACATCTCCGCTATCGCTCTTATCTCGATGTTCGCAATCGTTGGCTACTTCGGCATCAGCTTCTGGCTACCTCAGTACCTGGCCTTTGTTGCCCATTACAACTTCGCAGAGGCGGCTGCTTACTCGGTGCTCTTCACGATCACCGGTGGTATCGGCCAGATCGTTTGGGGATGGATTTCAGACCGTGCAGGCCGAAAACTTTGCCTAGTGCTTGTTTTCGCGTGGCTTGCGGTGGGCATGTACCTCTTCAAATACTCATCGGTCAGCCTGACTTGGCTTATCGCGATTCAGTTGTTTGCTGGATTCGCGATGAACGCGCCCTACACGTTGCTGTATGCCATTGCGTTTGACTCTGCGAAGCAAGGCACCACTGGCCTGGCGGGCTCAATCGTCAACGTCGGTATTTACGCCGGTGGCTTTGGGCCATTCGTGATCGGGATGTTCATCGGCGCAGGTGGTGGCTTTGAGCAGGCTGCGGGCTACAACTACGCGCTCTACTTTATCTCCGGCCTCATGGTACTGGCGGCCATCATCACCATTTTCTTCACCCGTGAAACTACCGGCTGGTTCCTTAAGTACGACAAGGCGCTGGTATCGAAGTCCTCTTGCAACATGGGTTTGTAACGAACCGATCGTACCTGCAATTACAAGAAAATCCCCTTGGGGATAGCTAAAGCTAGGAGAAAATCATGACCCTTATTAATGATGCCAAATGGTTGAGCCAATTCGCCGACGAGTTAAACGGTGATGCTGATTGGACTGCCGCTGCTCGCTATTTTGATGGGCGCATTCAATTCAAGCACAGCACAGGTTTCTCAACGCTTGCGGTTCTCGCCGGTAAAGTTGTTGCGGTTTACCCGGAAGGAAGCCCGTTGGGCGCTGACATCATCGTGTCTGGTGCTGATGATGAGTGGCAGCGCGTTCTTGACGGAAAGATCGACTGGTTTGAAGCGTTGTCCCCTGGATTGGGAAAACTTGAGCTTGAGGGCAACGTGGTCGCTGCATGGCAGTACGTAGATGTGATGGCCCGCGCGTTCGACGCAATGAAGCGTGTAGGGAAAGCTAATAATAACCCACCAGTCTCGTACTCTCCCGGGCCTAAGCCGTCGGGGAAAGAGACGGTAGGACGGTACATTACCGTTGATGGAATTCGCGTTTATTACGAAGAATCAGGGGAGGGGCGTCCACTCGTTTGCTTCCACGCAGCATCACAAGATTCTCTGATGTACAGGCACGTACTGGACGGCCTCTCAGATGAGTTCCGCGTCATTGCAATTGACGCCCCCGGGCATAGCAAATCAGAGCTACCCGAATCAGGCCCATTCCACAGCCTCACTCGCCATGCGGAGTTGAATGAGCACCTTATGGAGGCTTTGGGACTTGAGAAACCCGCCATCATGGGATGCTCGATGGGTGGCAATCTGGTGTTGGAATTGGGGGCACGTCGGCCCGATGCGTACAGCGCGATCATTTCAGCTGAAGGGGCAGATTTTACCCCGACGGTTTCCGAGTTCTTCCTCGATATGTTGCTCATGAATGGGCCAGAGATCATCGGTGCCTGGTCTCGTTCGATGACGGGCAATCGCACTCCACCAGATCGTGCGAGGGAGGTGGTGTGGCAGATCTCGCGCACCACGCCGCAGGTGATGAAAGGTGACCTCACAGGCTATGCGAACTTTGATCAGCGGCAACAAGTTGGAAAAATCAAAGCGCCTGTTTTACTTCTGCGCGGTGACGCAGATTGGTTGGTGTACCAAGAGAAGGTTGAGGAGACAGCATCTCGCATTCCCGGCAGTAAGATCGCCGTGCTCGCAGGTACTGGCCACTATCCAATGACTGAAAACCCATTGGAGTTCTGTGACACGGTACGCGCTTTCCTTCGTGAAGCGGATCACGGCCACGCAGGCTGAAAGATCTGATTCAGGAGCCCGCTCGTCAGGCGGGCTTTTCTGCGTTTATTTAACGCTAAGGTTCAATCCCGAAAAAAACCTTTTCTATTCCCGCACAAAAACCTGAAGCGCGCCGACCCACTGAGGCTCAGGCCGTTGCGGGAGCTATCTCGACCCTCGAATCCCTTCCATAGCCGATCGTCAGACAATCAGAATTATTTTCTTGTGATCTGTGATCACAGTAGATAGCATCTGTCTCAGAGCGAACATCTGAGCGTCAGCATTGTTCACCAACCGCTCAAACGATTACTCCTAAACATAAATACAAAATTTGGAGAACATCATGCGAAGTACAACTCCATCTGCGACAGAGCGTGGCCCCATTGCAATCGTTGGCGCGGGCCTGATTGGGAGAGCTTGGGCGATTGTTTTTGCTCGGGCAGGACATCCGGTGCGTTTACACGATATGGATCTGCAGACAATGCAGAACAGCCATGCCTACATCGAAGCGAGGCTTAATGAGCTCGCAGAATTCGATCTTCTTAATGACGCCCCCCTCACCGTACTGACACGCATTACTTGCGTTCCCGACCTGGCCGAGGCGCTACGTGATGTAGTGCTCGTACAGGAAAACGTTCGGGAAACGGTAGAGGCGAAAATCGATATTTTCAGTCGAATGGATGCGTTGGCGCCCAAGGACGCGATTCTTGCCAGTTCAACTTCATGGTTACCGGCCTCCGAGTTCACCAAAGATCTACCAGGTCGGGGGCGCTGCGTAGTTGCACACCCTACCAACCCACCTTATTTAGTTCCTCTTGTGGAGCTTTGCCCTGCGCCGTGGACAGAATCTGAAGTGATGATTCGAGCGCATGAGATCTACACAGCAGCAGGGCAGAGCCCTGTCGTTCTATCCCGAGAGATCCACGGCTTCTTATTGAACCGAGTCCAAGCCGCAGTCCTCAACGAATGCTTCAAATTGCATGAGGAAGGCTTTGCCAGCTCGGAGGATATTGATCGGGTGCTCAAAGATGGACTCGCCCTCCGCTGGTCATTTATGGGCCCCTTCGAAACCATCGATCTCAACGCCCCTGCCGGCGTATCTGACTATGCCAAACGCTACGGTCAGCAAAATCGCGAAACGATCAATTCCGAAAATGCTTTTGACTGGTCGGAATCAGCAGTCGCCCGAGTACATGACGAGCGCCGCCAAAAACTTGAACTTGAAGGAATTGCGTTGCGATCCGCCTGGCGTGACCGCCGCCTTATGGCTCTCGCTGCGCACAAGCGTCAAGCACCAAATTCCTGAGGGCATCACTTCATCCTGAACACCAAAATAAAAGTAACCAGGAGGTCACCATGGCTCGTAAAGTCATCATCACTTGCGCGGTCACCGGCGCAATTCATACACCTTCCATGTCCCGTTACCTGCCGGTAACACCAGGTCAAATTGCCGAAGCGGCGATTGGTGCCGCTGAGGCTGGCGCCTCAATTGTTCACCTACATGCTCGTAATCCAATTGATGGCAGCCCCTCTCAGGATCCGGAACTGTTTAAGCAGTTTCTGCCGGCTATCAAAGAGGCTAGCGATGTGGTGATCAACCTGACTACAGGTGGCGCACCGACAATGTCGCTTGAAGATCGACTTCGTCCAGCACATCAGTTCAAACCGGAAGTGGCCTCACTGAACATGGGCACGATGAACATGGGTCTTTACCCAATGCTCAATCGGTTTAAGGAGTTCAAACACGCTTGGGAGGAACCATACCTCGCCGGCAGCCATGACCGCATTTTCAAAAATACATTTACCGACATAGCCCACATCCTCGAGTCATGCAGTGAGAACGGTACCCGTTTTGAAATCGAATGCTATGACATTGGGCATCTCTACACTGCTGCACATTTCATTGATCGCGGCCTCATCAAACCTCCATTTTTGATCCAATCGGTTTTCGGCATTTTGGGCGGTATCGGCGGTCACCCTGAGGATGTCCTGCATATGCGTCGCACAGCTGATCGTCTCTTCGGAGATGACTATCAGTGGTCGGTTCTTCCAGCAGGAAAGCAGCAGATGAGCATTGGTGCTCAATCAGCCACGCTTGGAGGACACGTGCGTGTGGGTCTTGAAGACTCGCTTTGGGACGGGCCGGGCCAATTGGCAAAAAGCAACGCCGATCAAGTCTCGCGTATGCGCAAAATTCTCGAAGGGCTTTCACTTGAAGTGGCGACACCTGCTGACGCGAGGGAAATCCTGAAGCTCAAAGGTGGCGATAACGTCAATTTCTAAGCGCCGGCACTCAGCCCCCATAAAGTCTATCTAGAGGATATTTTGATAATTAAAGGGCGTGGCACAACACCCCCGGCTTAGCAACTTATCCTCATGAGGAGAAAATGAACCATGTTAGCTACGACCCATACAAAAACACAAAAGGGACAGTCGCTGAACGCTTTAATGTTTCGCAAACTAATGCCGATGTTAATCTTTGCTTACGTTATAAGCTTTCTAGACAGAACTAACATTTCACTTGCCAAAACACATATGGCAGTAGACTTGGGTATTTCCGCTGCCGCATACGGTTTTGGTGCAGGGCTCTTCTTCCTTACCTATGCACTCATGGAGGTACCCAGTAACCTGATCATGCACCGGGTAGGTGCCCGACTCTGGATCACCAGGATCATGATCACCTGGGGTTTGTTGTCTGCCGGTATGGCCTTCATTACCGATGAGACTACGTTTTACATTGCCCGCGCGCTATTGGGGGCAGCTGAAGCCGGATTATTCCCAGGTGTAATGCTCTATTTAACCTATTGGTTTGGTCGTGAGCAAAGGGCACGAGCCAGTGGCTATTTTCTAATCGGGGTCTGTCTCGCGAATATCATCAGCGGGCCGGTTGGTGGGCTGCTGTTAGAAATGGATGGAGTCTGGGGGTGGCACGGCTGGCAGTGGCTGTTCTTCTTGGAGGGAATTCCAGCTGTTCTATTTTCCGTCGTGATTTGGCGAAAGCTTCCGGACGGCCCATCTACTGCAAGTTGGTTATCAAAGGAAGAAGTCACTGAAGTAGAGCAAGTTCTGAAGAAAGCACATGATGAAGAAATCGCCTCCGGCAATGTAGGTCATTCTTTTAAGGGCGTTCTTAAAATCCCTCAGATTTGGCTTGCGATCGCGGTGTACTTCCTCCACCAAGTTAGTGTGTATTCGGTAATTTTCTTCTTGCCGGGCATCATTGGAACATATGGAGGCTTGTCATCTTTACAAATAGGATTGTTAAACTCAATCCCATGGATCGCAGCAGCACTCGGGGCAGCGTTTCTTCCGAAATATGCAACTACTCCAAAAATTTCACGCAAAATAATGTTCGGTGGGCTGCTCCTGATGTCGGCTGGATTGACCCTCGCGGCCTTTACTACTCCACTGATAGCTCTAATAGGATTCACTCTTACGGCATCAATGTTTTTCGTTGTTCAGCCTGTGATATTCCTCTTTGCCAGTTCAAGGCTGGCCGGAGCAGGTATGGCGGCGGGTCTGGCGTTAGTGAATACCTTCGGTATTACTGGTGGTTTCTTCGGCCCTTCACTTCTGGGCTTCGTTGAACAAACTACTGGTAGCACAAAGAATGGGCTAATTATTGTAGCGGCTCTTTTAACGCTCGCAGCATTCCTGAGTTTGAAATTACGTCAGGCACAAGAAACGATTGCTAAAAAAACGCGGGACAACATTGTATTGCCCCAGGCTGCGCCGTGTATTACTGATAATGCGAGTACAAAATGAAGAGTACATCCCTGGCACTTAAACTACATCCCAACGATAATGTTGCAATCGCACGCGCGTCGATACCTCAAGGAGCCGTGGTTACGGAGTTCGGTAATATCGTGGTGCTCGCCGATGTGCCCGCAGCGCACAAAATCGCCCTTGCACACGTAAACCCAGGTGATCCTGTTCTGCGTTATGGCCAGATCATTGGCTTTGCTACTAAATCCATTGAGCCAGGCGATTACGTGCATACGCACAATCTGGAGATGGCTACGTTCGAGCGAGACTACGCGTTCGGCGAGGATGCCAAAGTCGCGTCGCCTGCTGCCTCTCCTGTGACATTCCAAGGTTTCGTCCGCGCTGACGGGCGAGTAGCAACTCGAAACTACATTGGTGTAGTGAGCACTGTGAACTGCTCCTCCACTGTTACCAAAATGGTGGTTGAACACTTCTCGCGAAACGGTGTGCTGGATGCTTACCCAAACGTGGACGGTGTGGTGCCGATCACTCACAGCTTCGGTTGCTGTATAGAGCACAATGGCGAGGGGGTGAACCAACTGCGGCGCACGCTAGGCGGGTTCATCAAGCACGCCAACTTCGCTGGCGTGGTTGTCATCGGCCTTGGCTGTGAAGCCAATCAGATGGGCGCTCTGTTCATGGCCCAGGGCATCGAGACCGGCAAGCTTATCGCTCCCGTGGTCATCCAAGACGTTGGCGGAACCCGCAACGCAACGGACGCCGCCATTGCCGCCGTAGAATCGATGCTGCCGGTTGCCAACGAGTGCCGACGCGAGCCAGTCTCGGCGCGGCACCTGACCGTGGCGCTCCAGTGCGGCGGTTCAGACGGATACTCGGGCATCACGGCCAACCCCGCCCTCGGTGTGGCTGTCGATATGCTCGTAGCGCAGGGCGGAACGGCCATTCTTAGCGAAACGCCCGAAATCTACGGCGCTGAACACCTCCTGACTCGCCGCGCGGCAACCCGTGAGGTTGGCCAAGGTATCGTCGACCTTATCAAATGGTGGGAAAGCTACGCAGACCGCGAAAAAGGCAGCATCGATAACAACCCCACACCTGGCAACAAGGCTGGCGGCTTGACGACCATTCTTGAAAAGTCTTTAGGCGCAGTTGCCAAAAGCGGCTCCACCGCACTCATGGGGGTGTACCGTTACGCCGAGCCAATCACGGCCCGAGGCTTGGTGTTTATGGATGCACCTGGCTACGACCCGATGGGAGCCACTGGCCAAATCGCCAGCGGCGCAAACCTCGTTGCGTTCACCACCGGACGCGGCTCGTGCTTTGGCGCCAAACCTGCTCCTTCGATCAAGCTTGCGACGAATACCAAAATGTACACTCGCATGAAGGATGATATGGACATCAACTGCGGGGATGTCATGGATGGCGATGCCACCCTTGAATCGAAGGGTAAAGAGATTTTCGACATGCTCATACGAGTGGCTTCTGGAGAAAAATCTAAAAGCGAGGCGTTGGGCGTCGGCAATGAAGAAACAGTACCTTGGATGATCGGCGCTCAAATGTAATAAACGAGCGAAAAAAAAGAGGTGCCCTGATGCCAGGCGCCTCTTTTCAAAACATGTTGGTGGAATTAATCAGCTTCGGCAGGCTTCTGCGCATCGGCAACGATCAGCGCCCCTGTATTCAGGATAAACTCGGCAGCACTTTTGATGTCATCTTGAAGTGATTCACAGGCGGCAACGGAGTCACCCTTCTTTAAAGCATCAACCATCGCTGCGTGATGACTGGCTTGCACTCGCTGAACCACACGCTCAGTGCCAGATCGTAGGTCATAGTTGATGATCGGCCCTATTCTCAGCCACAGGGACTCAACTATCTGGAGCAGGATGGGCATGTCCGCCTGATTATAAATTGCAAAATGCAATTCTTTGTTCAGCGTAATCAGCCTTGACTCATCGGGAGCACCTTTTGCAAACTCTGCGCAAAATGCCTCGTGTATCTTTTCAATCTCAGCCAGCGCCTGCGAATCAACAAGTTCCGCAGCACGAGCTGCAGCTTGCCCCTCCAGATTCAACCGGATACTGGTGATTTCCCGGAATTGGCTGACAGTCAGCACAGGCACACGAATATATCGATTTGCCGCCATTTCAAGCGCTTGCTCTGCGACCAACCTGTGAACGGCCTCTCGCACTGGCATGACGCTAACACCTAGAGCTTCCGCTATAGATCTGAGCGAGAGCTTTTCCCCTGGCATAACGCGCCCGCTTATCAGCAGATCACGCAGTTGGGCATAAACGTCCGCACTGAGGGTCTGGCGGATCATGGGCGTTACGAGTGTGGATAGGTTCATGGCGAGGATTATAGGCAGGTTCGATCAGCCGGCATAGGAAAATGAGACAACTGTGATCACGGATGTGTCGGTATAGAAAGTGACGGAATTCGGGAGAAACAAGTTCTCTAGCACACGCTCAATAAGCGTCTCGCTACCAAGGTCGATGGCGAGACGTGTAGGTCTGACTAATCAAAGATACTCGACATTGCCGTCGATGCTGATCGCTTGTCCTGTCACATTGTTAGCAGCAGGAGAGCATAGAAATAGGGCCATTGCTGCCACGTCTTCGGGTGGAGTCATCCGGCGCAATGAGATTTTCTTCAATGTTTGTTGGCGCATCTCCGGCTCTGAAATGCCTAACTGTTTGGCGCGATCACTGATGACGCGATCCTGGCGCGGGCCCTCGACGATGCCTGGCAGCAATGCGTTGACTCGAATGTCTTTTTCGCCCAACTCGGCTGCCAATGACTTCATAAGACCAACGATGGCCCACTTGGTCGCGGCGTATGGAGTCCGCCAGGCATAGCCTAAGCGCCCTGCGACGGATGAAATATGAATGATGTGTGCGTGTTCTGACTTCGTTAGGAGGGGGACAGCATGATGAGCGAAGCGATACTGCGCATTGAGATTGATGTCTATTGTCTGTTCCCATTCTGCATCGCTAATTTTGTCGATTCCGCCGGTCGGCCCTGCTATGCCTGCATTGTTGATAAGTACATCGAGCCCATCCACCCAATCCTGTTGTATCTCGAAGACTCGCTTAATTTGAGCAGAGTCGGAGACGTCAGCCAGTGTGGCCAAAGCCTCTGGATAGCGCTCACGAAATTGTGCGATCGCCTGCTCACTTACATCACATACATGGACTCTTGCCCCAATTTCGAGATATGCAGCCGCGATCGATTCGCCAATGCCTGCTGCCCCACCGGAAATCAAAACTCTCAATCCGGTATAGGGTGTCAGCCGCTTCATCACGTTCATAGCTAATGCGTCCTGTCTTATTTTTGTTCATGAGTTCTTTCGTGGCTACGGCGTGCGTAGACAAGAAAACCTCATTAAGTGATATGTGATCACAACTTGCTTGTCAAGACAGGCTTGCCGCAGATTTGCAGGTGATAACCGGAGAGGGTGCAGACTCCTACTACGGTTCAGCATTGCTACCTACGGCCCGATTACTCTGCAAGAGGCAGCCGGCGGCGACTGAGCTTACCTCAGCACTACATCGTTATCGAATCTGGGCCATGGTTGGGTAATCCGTGTAACCGCGCTCCTCACCCTGGTAGAAGGTAGTCGGGTCTGCGTCATTCAATGCGACACCCTGTTCGAATCGCTCTACCAGATCCGGGTTGGCGAGGAACGCAGTGCCAAAGGACACCAGATCAGCATTTCCTTCTCTGAGGGACGTTTCTGCGCGTTCCGCGTCATAGCCCCCATTGGCGATGTAGGTGCCTGCGAAACGACGCTTTAGTTCTCTGAAGTCGAATGAACCCGCACCGACTTCTACTACGTGAATGTAGGCTAGCCCGTAGCGACTGAGCATTTTCGCTGCGTAGTTGAATGTCGCTTGGGGATCGCTGTCGCTCATGGAGAAGTAATTAAAAATCGGCGACAGGCGAACGCCCACGCGGCTAGCCCCGAATACTTCGATGACCGACTCCACAACCTCCTTAAGAAACTGAGCTCGATTTTCTGCAGATCCACCGTATGAATCGGTTCGGATGTTGGTGCCATCGCGCAGGAACTGATCGATCAAGTAACCGTTCGCACCATGTATTTCCACACCGTCAAAACCTGCACGCTTCGCGTTTTCAGCACCTTGGCGAAAATCCGCGATCACGCCAGGAATTTCATGCAGACTCAGAGCCCGTGGTGACTCGTAAGGCTTCAATCCTTCAGGCGTGTAGATCTCGCCATCAGCCTTGATCGCTGAGGGGGCTACTGGCAGCTGATTATCGATCTGTACTAGGGAGTGTGACAGGCGCCCAACGTGCCAGAGCTGGAGAAATATCCGTCCGCCTTCTGCATGCACGGCGTCGGTCACGTGTTTCCAGCCGGCGATTTGCTCGTTGGTGAAAATGCCCGGTGTTCTCATATAGCCTTTGCCTTGAGCCGAGACCTGAGAACCCTCAGTAATGATGAGGCCGGCGCTTGCACGTTGACGGTAATACTCGACCACTGTGGAAGTTGGAACATCGCCTTGGCCAGCTCGGCTTCGCGTCAGCGGCGCCATCACCATGTGATTTTTCAGGGGGAGGTTGGCGATTCGGGTGGGGGACAAAAGAAGGTTGAGATTGCTCGCTGTCATGACGTGCCTCAGTATGATTTGGGGTGTTGGATAGTTATCGTCGAGATGATTTTCACGCCGGGTTGAGCGGCGCTAGTTGAGCCGTCCTTGCTGCCGCAGCCGTGTGCCAATCCGCTGTATTTCCGTTTCGCCCTGTGACAGAGCTGCCTTGCTCGTGTGAACCGAGTAGTTACCTGTTACCAGGTCGTACGGATGCTTTACCGCCGAGCCCATCACGAAAGAGCAATCGCCTTTCGCGATGAGGTTGATGTGTTGCTCTGACTCTTCGAACACAGCTAATTCGCCGACATTGACCAACCCCCCTGCATCCAGACTTCCTGAACTAACCGCGAGCCAGGCAATGTTGTGACCCGACGGTGGGGTGTAACGCCAGTGCTCACCGTCTTTTAAACTCACGGCGAGATAGTTCATTTCACTCGGTACTTCGATCAGGCTTTGGGCTGCCCCGTAACGTCCCAGTAGTACCCGTGCTGGGCCCACTTGTGGAACTTGCGAAGGATCAAGGTAGGTACTCATCGCGGGAGCGTTTTCAAGCGGCGGCGGCAATGCCACCCAGAGCTGGAATCCCTGTATTGCGGAATCGCTTGCTAGCTTAGCGTCGTGCCAAACCCCATTGCCGGCCTGCATCCACTCAACACCACCCGCGAGCAGTAAACCG
Source organism: Pseudomonas lurida (assembly GCF_002563895.1). Taxonomy (NCBI): domain Bacteria; kingdom Pseudomonadati; phylum Pseudomonadota; class Gammaproteobacteria; order Pseudomonadales; family Pseudomonadaceae; genus Pseudomonas; species Pseudomonas lurida. Next base: position 1,800,659 of record NZ_PDJB01000001.1, read on the forward strand.
GTCGCCCCAGTGGTGTCCTCATAAGAGACATCCCCTTTTGTCATGAAGGTAACCGTTGCGATTCCTGAGTGCGGATGCATGCCGAAACTCGACTTACCACCACTGGCGTTAAGGCTGAAAATGTCCAGGAAAATAAACGGTTTCAACAGCTCTCCTAGATCACCTGGACTCATAAGCCTCGTTATGGGGCCATGTGTGGTTCCTTCAGTACGATGGACAATGGCGCGTGGTCGAACTACTACGGTGGCGGTCATATGTTTTCTCTTTGTTCTCCCTTGCCGACAGAAGATATCGTCGAGCGGAGTTCCGGCTGCCTGGACTGGATGGGGATTAACTCAGTGATGCCGAAAAACCTTGACGGTCAGCCCGTAGGAGATTCCGGCAACTGAAGGTCAGCTGCAGCAATGACTGAAGGATATGCGTCTGTTGATTGCTTTATTAGATGGCATAATTGGATTGAACTGATCCATTTTTGGAGTTGGTGGTGGCAAGATGATCGATCTGAATGACGTCGCATTGTTTGTAAAAGTGGTGCGCAGCGGTAGTTTCGCTGAGGCAGCACGGCAGCTTGGAATGCCCTCAAACACCTTAAGCCGTCGGATTCAACAGCTTGAGGCTCAACTCGGTACAAGGCTGCTGCAGCGCTCCACGCGCAAGCTCACACTCACCCAGTCTGGCGAGGCTTTTCACGAGCGATGCTGTGGAGCCGTGGATGGACTGATTGACGCTGGTGAGCAGCTGATGACAGGAAACCAAGAGCCGAGTGGCACCGTGCGCATTGCGGCAATGGCTGATTTCTTCGACTTCTTTCCTATGGAGTGGGTAGCCGATTTTCTCGAGGCGCATCCACGGGTACACGTCGACTTTGTGCTGAGTGATGCACGCGCCGATTTGATCGCTGATCGTATCGACATTGCGTTTCGAGGCGGAGCGTTGCAAGACTCAGGATATGTTGGTCGCCAACTCCTTGGAGCTGGTAACGAAGGTCTGGTGGCCAGCCCGAATTACCTTAGAAAAAAAGGCGTACCTGATTCGCTTGGAGATTTGGTCAATCATGATTGTGTAACTTTTGGCCATCCTAGTGGCGTCACCACCTGGACTCTCCATGGGCCAAATGGTGCAGCGGAAGAAGTGCGGGTCACTGGCAGTTTCAATGGAAACACCGCCCAAGCTTTGCGCAAGGCGACGTTGGCCGGGCTAGGAATTGCCTTGCTGCCGCCCGCCATGACTAAGTCTGATCTTCAGACGGGGCGCCTTGTGTCTGTGCTGCCGCAGTACCATAGAACCGGATACGGCCTGCATGTGCTATACCCCAGCCGGCAACATTTGCCCTTAGCTGTGTCTGCATTCATTGGGTTGGTGATGGAGAAACTGGAGGGACAAGAATTTCCTGCGACGGCTCTTTCCTGATCCATGCATTGTCGAAATATCGACAATTGGGTCGTGCTCGATTGAGAGGAGGGTAGGCGTGATAATGTCTTCACGAGCCCGTGATTCTAGTGCAGGCTGGGGAACGACCTTTCTAATCGCCGCCAGAGGCTTATTCTCAATGTAAATTTGAAGCAGTGGTTGGTCAGAACGAATTCGAATGACTAGCAAGGTCTAATAAATACTCAAGGGATCCTTTGTGGCTTCAACTTTAATAGGCATTATCACCCGCGACCTTGGCGCGGAGGCCTATTCCGAGTACGCAGAGTTCCAGATTAGCGATCCAGATGTAATCGTTAGCGCCGCTAGGCAAACGCTCGATTCGATCCCTCCATCATTTGGTTCTTGCGTCATGGTCAGTGCTGGCTTCACTGCCATTCTCAAATCTCAACGGATACCCGCAGTTGTCGTCCTGGGAGACCTGCTGATTAACGGCCAGTATGCTTTCGAATGCAGGGGAACATTCCAGGGGCAACCTACGAGGGAGAGTTTGTGGACGCCAAGTGGGACGGTCACGCCTGGGTAATGCTCGCGGATGTGCTCTGCGACCTATCCATCTTCCGAGTAAGCCCTGCGTTATATCCAGTTTCTGTACGAAATCGAAAGCGAAGTCCGCGATCTGGAGCCGGATTTAAGGCGTCGAATACGACAAGAAAAAGCTGTACGGGTGATGAACATGCTCCATGCCTGGATGAGCGCCCAGCGCGATCTGGTGCCCGAAGGCTCAGCCATCAGCAGAGCACTCGATACAGCCTGAAACGCTGGGCAGCGCTATCGCTCTACATCGATGACGGGGCAGTACCCATTGACAACAATTAGGCCGAAAACCAAATCAGGTCATGTGCTCTTGGGCGCAAAAACTGGCTCTTCGCTGGATCACTACGCAGCGGCAAACGGGCGGCGGCAATCATGACCTTGATCCAGTCTGCGCGGCTGAATGGTCATGATCCGTATGCGTATCTGAAGGATGTTCTCACGCGCCTACCGACGCACCGGGCGAGTGAGATCGATCAGTTGCTACCGCATAGTTGGTGACCAATTAATCACAACTGGTAGGGGTAGTCAGTATTCCTGTCGCTATAGCATCTTTGCGAGTTAAACAGCCGGAGAGTGACGGGGAGTACGATGACAATTCAGACACCACACGACACCGGTGACCAGAAGTGCAATCGCCGCAATTTCATATGAGTCGGGCAGCCGATGCTCCCATAGAAATCCAAAAACCAGCGCCGCTAACGTCTCAATCACGAGCACTTGTCCGCTTAGTGCCAGTGGTAGAAGTCGGCTCGCCTGATTCCAGCACGCATTACCCACAACCGAAGATAAAAACGCTACGCCACCGGCTACCATGACAAAGTGTAGCCATTCGGAGTTGCCATGCGTTCCGACCTGCCAGCCTAGGACAGGTACCGCCAAAAGCAGTGACTGAGCGCCAGTCATGACCCCTGTCAGCAGTGCCCAGTCATGAGCGGAAACGCTTGCTACTTGAGCCAGCCGCCGGGCGTTGCTCACTGCGAACCAACTCCATGTCACTAACGCGCCCGCTGCGCATAGAATTCCGGCGACGTTTGTCAGTATGTCTGGCTTGTCGCCGTTGATCAGTGCGTGCCAGCTGATGAGTACGACCCCGCCCACAGCGCAGAACAGCGAGGGAGTGAGCTTGCGCAAAGAAATTGCGTTGACGTCATGACGACCTGCCAGCGTGACGAACACCGGAATGAGTCCGACGATCAGAGACGTTGTGGCAATGCCAACCAACTGCACACCGGTGCCGACTAGCGTGTAGTAAATGAGGTTCCCAATCAGGCTAAGCCAGAAGAGTGACTTCCAGTCGGCGGTAGTGAGATTGGCGCAAACGCGCCTCCAGCGGGGCATAAGCAAGGCCACCGAAATCGCGCCGTAGCAGAGAAATCTCAGAACGGCGAATTGCAGGCCGCTCAGCCCCGGGGTGAGCTGGGGGCCGAGGAAGATCACTCCCCAACACAGGCCCGCGCAAACTCCGTAGACAATGCCCTTTAGCAGTAATCGATCAGCAAGCATTTCATCCCCGCTCCAAAGCGTTATGGGTAAAGTCTGGAGCAACTGATTCGGGGAGTATTGTCGGTAACTGCGGGATTTTTTACCCAGACTGTTTTTGCGTTTTACGATAAACCGCCGGGGTCGTGGCCCTCACGCGCTGCATGGCACGGGTCAGCGATGCCTGGTCGCTAAAGCCGGCACGCAAGGCAATCTCGGATATGGTCAATGAGGTTCCACGCAACCATCGTTGAGCTTCTTGCAGGCGTAAATCAGTCAACCAAACTTGAGGACTCATCTCGAACATTAGCCGGAAACGTTGGTGCATCTGACTCATGCTCATTTTTGCTACTTGAGCCATGCTTTCATTGCTCCAGTTCGCTCCAGGATCCGCCTGAATACGAGCGATCAACTGCTTCATGGGGTCTGGAAAGCGGGAGATATCCGGATTTAGAGACGATAAAAGCAGAGGCCCCAATTGGGAGGCCGCGATGGACAATTGTGCATTGCCGATTAGCTCAGCGAACTCTATAAGCCGACGAGTAGCGGGGGAAATGGGCACATATATTTTCTGAGCAAGACGCTCGATCTGGAGCGTTTCCATAATCGTCGGCGCACAGTCCAAAACTAAAAAACGGCTATCAAGGTTAGTCTGCTGCGAATGGATCGAGCCAGGTGTCACAAGCGCTGCCAATGACTGATCAATGCAGCCGCCGCGACCGTTTACGTCAATTTCCATTTCGCCACGAATCGGCAGTACCAATTGAGCATGCTCGTGGTGGTGGTGACGGTCTTCCCTCTCATAGCTGCGAACTTCAAGACTAAGAAACATTACTGCACCTTCCGGCCCGTCTGGTTATCCAAGGTTGACGTCCCAAAACGCCCAATGCGCGCCCGCGTTAGGTCAGACTTGCCACTGATTCTAACATCTACGGATCAGCCCGTTGGTCGCACAACCTGTATTGGCCATACACTTACGGAACAACAGCGTATCAGGCCGGCATACAGGCAAATCATGTCAAGAAGGTTACTTAAGCCACGATGATTATGTGGGAATAATCGCAGAGTCGGTTCGACCCAATGATTTCAAGTACAAAGATACGACTGTTCCCTTGTCGGGTGCATTATCCACCATGACCGTGCCCCCAGCGTTCTCTGCGAACTTACGGACTTGCGATAAGCCCAAGCCCGTACCTTTTCCTCTTTCCTTTGTGGTGAAAAAAGGATCAAAAATTTTAGCCGCCAGGTCATCTGGTATACCTGGCCCGGTATCAGTGACGCTGAGCACGACGTAATTGCCTCCAGCCAGTGTTACGTCATCATCAACCCGCATCAGTCGCGTTGAAATGCAGATACTTCCTGCTGGCCCGAGCGCATCCCTGGCATTTGTGAGAAGGTTCAAGACAGCTGCATTCAACTGGGCTTCTTCACACATCACTGCGGTGTCGGGGGCTGACAGGTCGAAAGTCAGCTCAACACTTTCGGTCGCGGTGCGAGACAACACATCGCGCATTGCATCAAGTCGAGCATTAACGTCAACGCACACCAAATTTGGGCTGTCGAGTCGAACACAAGAAAGCAGATGATTGACCAACTGCCGTCCCTGTTCGACCGTCTGCAATCCGGTATCACTAAATTGCTCGACATCTTTTGGTCGTCTGGCGCGCAAGCGGATCATCTGCAAACTTGCGCTTAGCGCTTGAAGAATATTGTTGAAGTCGTGCGCAATACTGGCCGTGACCATTCCCAAGGAGGAGATACGCTTGGCGTGACGCAGTGACTCTTCGGCCACTTGATTAAGTGCATTCGCCTGAGCCAGTTCTTGTTCAAGCATTTCTGCTCGCCGCTCTATTTGATGTCTGAGCAGGCGCAATTGCAACAACGAAGCGGTCTGTCTCGCCAATGCCAACAATGCCGTGCGCTGTGGTGCTGTCAGGGTTCGCGGCTTGGTATCAATCACGCACACCGTACCCAGAGCGTGCCCCGTATCGTCAATGATAGGAGCTCCCGCGTAAAAGCGAATGTAGGGCGGGCCAAGCACCAGCGCGCTGTGTTCAAAGCGCGGGTCGAGTCTGGCATCTTCGACAGTCAACACATCGGCGGTAGCCAGGATCGCGTGCGCGCAAAACGCCAGATCCCGATGCGTCTCCCTCACGTCCAGCCCGACGCACGCCTTGAACCACTGGCGTTCTCTATCCACCAGAGAAACCAGCGCGACCGGCACTTCACACAAGGTGCTCGCGAGCACGACGATATCGTCGAATTCTTTCTCCGGAGCTGAGTCCAGCACCCCGAGATGCTCTAGCGACAGGGCTCTTTCATCCTCGTTCGGAGGAAAGGGGGCAGGAATGTGGGGCATCTGATTATGCATCGCTGAGGGCAGTAGGGCGATCATGCTGTTTTGATAGCTTGGACAGCAAGAAATTGTTTCTCCATCCGAACAGCGATGTATCTGTTTCCAGATAGCACTCGAAGGGCCGGCGACGAGTGGTAGTCGTCAACCGTGGAACTCCCGGTCGCAGTCGCCAGTCAATTTTTCTGTCCAGATAGGACACCTATTCCTAACCGGGAGACAACCATGAGTGGTACTTCAGACAAAATCAAAGGCCTGGCCAACGAAGCTATCGGTAACGTGAAGCAAGGTGTCGGCAAGGTCACAGGCAATGAGAAGCTACAGGTCGAAGGTGCCATCCAAGAAAAGAAAGGTGAAGCACAGCAAGTGGCTGGCAAGGTCAAAGACGCCGTAGACAAAAAGTAGTTCTAGGCGGTAACACCGTTTCGCTGCGATGGCTATCGGATGGTAGCCATCGCAGTTCACTCATTCTGAGCTTCCAACTTATACGAAGGTTTAATCAATCATGAGAAGTGAGCAGGTAGAAGGTGTTGTAGAAAAGGTTGCCGGTAAAGCCCAAAGCGCAGTCGGAAAACTGCTTGGTGATTCGAAGCTGGAAGCCGAAGGTGCGGGACGCCAAGCTGCCGGTCAGCTGACTCAAACCTATGGCGATGCCCTGGACAGCGTATCCACGTTCGTTAAAGAGAAACCAGTTGCTGCAATCGCGATTGGTGCAATTGCTCTGCTGGTTCTAGACCGTCTCTTTCGCCGCTGAGTAAGGAAAAGGACGTTTCGACAGGGGTGCTCCCTTTAACGTTTATCGCCTCCGTCCCCTAGAACTGTCCATCAGCGGGCTGCGGGGGTACGAGGGCAGGTATGCACAACTCACTTCCATCCAAGCAGCACGTCCAAATTACGACGAGGCTATTGGGCCACAAATCTCTTGGAAGGGTGACTAGGGGTCAGTAGCAAGCGGAGCGCGCAGGCGGGAGGATGGAAGCCCACAGGGCCAAGACTCGGCAACATCGAGGCTTGGTTTACGACAGCCGTCCTCGTAGAGGCCCGTTCGAACTTGGCTCCCTAGAGCGCTTTCAGGAGACGCTCAAGCGTCTGATGTTCCCAAGTGCTGAGCAACGCTATTGGGTCAGTACCAAAGCGATCTCCAGAGTCAAACGACCAGCGTCGCCCATCAGAGCTGATGCACTCTTCGCAGTAGTCGAGCGTGTCACAGTCGTTGTAGATCGATATCCGCCAACCCTCGACGCTCACCACGAAATGGCCCGCATAAATCTCATCCCAAGACGGCTGACTGACCTTGGTCATCGACCGTCGCTCGAAGATGACCTCTCGCAATAATTGGCATACCTTTCTCGCTGAGATCTCCGCCGTAGTGTTTCCGCTAACGCTACCTACTTGGGATGAACGAGCTGCGGTTCTGGCCTCTTTCAGCCTTTGCTCAGCGTACATAGCCGGATCATCGTCTGGCGGAGGGTAGCCTGCTGCTGCGAGAGTTTCGGCGCGCTCCTCAATGAGCAGACGTTCTGGATCTCGAGTGACTTGATAAGCTCTGCCCGGCACGCGCCAAGTGGGGTCCATTCGTGGCTCCCTAGTGGCTGACCGGCTTACTTTCCAACCGGCTTCGTCGGTATCTTTCGAAAGCAGACACTCACCACAATTGGGCACGTGGTTTGCGATCTCATACTCACGCCAGTCCACCATAGCTCCGCCGTCAATGCCGAGCGATTTGCGCTCAATTAGCCAGGCTACAGCGTTAATGAACTGGCCATGAGAGTACGCAACGATGTCTTGGGCGGGATGCTTTGCAACATACTCCAAGAAAGACTGAGCTCTAGCTATGAAATCTAGAAATGACTCAGCGCCTTCACCATCCGTGAAACCAGGATCTGCTTTGGCCCAATACGCCTCAACCCATTCTCGTCTTTGAGCGACGGTTGTATTAGCGCAACGCTCAGGTTCGAGGTAAGTGAATTCGTGGATGGGCCAGGTTTCAAAAGGGATAAGAGGAAACACCGCTGCGGTCGCCATAGCGGTTGAGTGCGCTCGGGTGAAAGGCGAGGCAACGATCAGAGCCGGAGCATGGTTGAACGACAATGCCACCAGCTGCGCTTGCTCAACTCCTCTTGGGGTGAGAGTAATGGTCGCGTGATCTAAAGTGGCTTCGCCCGCGTTCGCAGCGCTTTCTCCATGTCGTATTAGTCTCACATGCTTCATTTACGAACTACTCGCACAGATTCGGCCATCATTTCTGTTAGATCCCCAAGGTTACTGGTACTCAACCCTCAATCAAGAAGCCTCGACAGCAATCCCTCAATCTGGGTGCCGGCATGCTTGAATTTCAGCTCTTCGAGCTTAGCTTCCCTTCGTTCGCCGGTGAGCAAGCTGAGTCCGTGAAGCGCATTAAGTAACTTCTGAGACTCACCAATTTCCGAACGCAAAGTCAGCCAGGTAGTGTTCACTCGACGAGCTAACTCGTCGGCCTCATGGCTCAAGCGTTGTGACTCAATTAGCTTGTTAGCGTTGGTGGTGGCCTTAAGATGACCTAAAGCCTGCTCAAGTTCGTCCAGTAGCTCGGTAACAGCCTCCGATTGGTCAAGTGACACGGGGCGCCCCTCCACATAAATCGTGTCCGCCTGAACGCAATAGACAGCTAGTGGCCCTTCACCCCCTCCGGTGCAATCAAGTGCAAGAACGTTCCCTAGCCGAACAGGCTCTGGAATCCAGGTGTGCCCCGTGCACACACGCCAGACCCCTTTGACACCTTCTCGATGGTGCTTTTTGATCCGCTCGCGCCCCCATAGCGCGATCTCTTCTACAGCAGGGATTGATATGTCTCGAGTGAACTCGACCCATGACATCCCGGCAGGGACATCAGCATGAACAACGCCAACCAAACCGCGAGGGGACTCGATTTCTATGACTGTGGGAAGGCTCTCGAGCTTCCCAATGACCATCTCTTTCGATTCGTCAGCGATGGTCGACCACCAGCCTGCACCATGAGCTACATAACGAGCGCTGGGGTCTTCCCTATAAGCGTTGATAAGCATCTGCTCATGGTTACCTTGAACGGTGAAGAACCACGGCTCACCAAGAAGCTTCAGACCGTCGAGGACTCCAGGCCCGCGATCTATGAGATCACCCACCCCAATGACTCGGTCGATAGCTTTGTCGAAACCTAGCTTCAACAATCCTTTATGAAGATCAATCGTCTTGAAATGGATGTCACCGACGACAAAGTCGCGACCGACCTCGTTCCGAGGAAGCCTTAGGACTTTCTGACTCATGCGCGGGGTTCCTTCCTCAATGGCGAGCTACCAGGTGGCCAAACCCGTATTGTCCACCCAGCAATTGCACCTTCCAACAGAAATCTGGACGGACAGGATGACTACACTCTATTGCGCAGGGCTGAGGTATACCGAATTTCTTCCGTCGATGAAAATAACCAGAGCAAGCGGAGCGCGCAGGCCAGTAAGGCCGGAGATGCGAGGATGGAAGCCCAGAGGGCCATGACTTGGCGTCAGCCATGGCATGGTTTACGACAACCGACCCGATAGGGCGCGCCATAAACCGCGATTTGCTTAGATTGCAGGATTGCTGATGTTCTGCAGGCTTATGTATTCCAATATTTTTGGACTGTGCTTCTGGCAATGCCGAGCTTTTCAGCGATTGTTTTCCTGTCGAAACCTTGCGCTCTCAAGGCTCGAATGTATTCCGCATTAAGCGGTTGCTTAGGCTTTCCCTGGGAGCGCTTGATGAGCTTTCCATCACTGAATTGCTCCTCTACTAACTGCCACCCTCCCGACATCTCAAACTCCCTGATTCGCAACGCAGTACGTTGCAAAGCCTCGGATGGAAGTTCGTCACCCTGCGCAGCAATGGCGAGAGTGACCATAGTCAAAAGGTCGAGGCCTAAGTAGTCAGCGATCTCGTCCAGTTTCTCCAGCGTCGGCGTCGTCCTGGCCTGTTCAAGCTTCCCTACATTCGTTCTATGCGTTGCTCCCGCCAGATCCTCGTAACTCAACCCTTGGTGTGCACGGGCTCCGCGTAATGCCCCCGCCAGCGCTTCCTTCAGATTCATGAGTCGGATCCCCAAAAGCGAGGATAGAGCCACGGCAAGCGTGTTTCGATAAACAGACTATAGTGATATTATCGTGACATATGGTTTGCCAAGCAGTCGTTTGATCATAACGGCGGGATGTTTGGATTGGTGATGGATTGGTCATGAGAGCAGCACCTAAGACACGGTCAAGGGCGTCTCGATGGGAGACGCGCTCATCAAGTCCTCCGTTTATGGCCTGCGTAAGCCCGCCTGCATTCGTCACTGAGCGACGTCTTGGCAAAAACCAGATCCACTTTTTAAGCGAAGTCAGGGATAGTGAGTGATGAAGTTCGATTGCGTGAAAGTTTCAGGAAAAGTTGACTACGTTCGATCTGTTGATCGAATGAACGGCGGACATAAAGCTAAAGTCAGCATTGACGGTGCAGTTATCCCAAATTTGCAAGTGTCGAATAAGCTTTACGAAGAGTTAGAAGCCGGCGAGAGTGTAACTTTGTATGGGCTTTTTAAAAGAAGTAATGACAAGGAAAAAAACACAGGCATCTTGTACGGCCTAGCGAAGCAGAACGGCGAGAAATCATTTGCTACCCAGTATAGATATCAAGTCCCGCTTTTTCTGATGGTCACTGCGGTCATCGCATTTTGCTTAACTTTCGTCGCCGGCTGGATAGCTTCGATATTTCCAGTGCTTTTCTTATTTGGAGAAAATTCAGATTATATGTATACCACTACGGTATTTGCAGTAATTGAGTCGAGCTTGGTTGCCGCCTTTTTCCTGTGGAGGGCATGGGTGATGTTTAACGCTACGTCTGATCCTGAAGCTTGGGAAACTACCGAAGCTGCAGTGCTATCGAGTCGCTTCAGTAAGCTCCATAAGTAATAATCCTGTACGTAGGGCACGGTTACACCTGCCCCGGCTCCGGTCTCGCTGCGCCAGCCTTCCGCCGCAGGCGGCACGCCATAGCTACTGCCCGATATCAAATCAACAAGGATGCGGCTGAAATGACCCACGATGAACTCCGTCAGCTTGAGGGCGCTAGGCGAAGGACTCTGTGGGCACTTGCCAGCCTCCGTCCTGGTGATCCCAAAGCATCCTACCTCCTTGGCATCCTCGATGATCTTGACGACCAAGAGCGAAACGACACCCCCTGTAGCGATAAGCCACGCGAACTCATTGAGGTTCGTAACTCTGTCTCGATGATGCGTCATAACTCCGGAATCGACATCATCTTGGAGCGGACTATTCCGCAGCCCTGGCGAGAACGCTTTCTGCAAGCGAGCATCGGATCAACCAGGATTCCTGAGGGGCCCTACGCCGCAGACTGGGATAAATTTCTGACTGAATGGGAGCGTGAGATGCAGCATCTGAAAAATCACCGAGCTGCACAGGCTGCTAACAGTTAGAACTGCTGGTTCGAGCGATGGCGGCGCAAACACATAAGCAGTCGGTGTAGCCGCTGAAGATCGCAGCCTCAAACAGGAGCAGCAAGGTGGAACGGCCTTCTTTTTTTATTGATTTTGAAGCTTCTGGAATAGCTCCTGACAGCTATCCGATTGAAGTTGCCGTCGTGTCGAGTGAGGCCACCTTCAGCTCGCTTATCAAGCCCGTCCGGTACTGGACGCACTGGTCGTTTGACGCGCAAGACATGCACGGTCTCACTCAAGATCAGTTACATCAAGAAGGTGAGACCCCAGTCGCTATGGCGACAAATATGAACAGGCTGTTTTCAGGGCAAGTGCTTTGCAGTGATTCACCTCAGGACGGTTTTTGGCTCGATGTGCTCTACGAGGCAGCAGATCTGATACCTACCTTCGAGTTGAAGCCTTTGGAGGTTTTTGTGGGCCGGGAGGCTGCCAGTGAAATCTACCGGCGACTGGCGACAGCCAGGCACCACCGAGCTCTAAATGACGCAACTGCTCTGATGAACGCCTGCCGTGCTTTTTTCGAAGCTTGAACTACTTTGCGGGACGGTTATCTGAAACCGTCCGGCCAAGTTATCTATTCGTAGATCCAGAGGTGACACACGTGCTCGATATTCTCGAGCGAGACATCCTGCCCGCCCGTGGACGGCTTTAGCTCATTAATCAATCGGCTGGTGAGCCTGATGCCAGATTTGCCTGCGCCCACTCCTGAGCGGTCGTGACTAGAATCGCCTGCTGCGCGTTGAAGGTACCCGCTTTAGGCCAGGCCACGCCGCTGCCCTGGGCGAATACAGCGCGGTACTTCTTGATGTGATGCGTTGGGTCTTTCTCCAACTCTTGGAGCAAGTACGGAACAGTCCACACGTTACGTTTGAATGGACGGCCCAGTACGCGTTCGAGAAGGCTTGCAACCTCTTCATACGTCACTGTGTCTCCTGAGAGATAAACGATTTCATTGCTAAAGCGCGGTTCGAAAAAAACGATTTCCGCTGTCAATGCACCGATGTCGTCTGGAGTCGTGAGTGTCACGCTGGTCTCGAGGCTACCAAGCGCGTTTACTGTATCGTTTTCGAAATCAACCACCTCGAATACTGGCTCGAACAGAAAGCTCGTGAACATACCAGTCGAGATGATTACCCATTCAGTTTTATCCTGGGCACGAAGCAATTCGCGAACATCAAGCTGAGCATCGAACAGATCCTGAGGACTGCCCCGACCGATTACTTCGAAGTCGACACCAAACTGCCAAGGGAAGTAGCGCTTCACACCGGACTTGAGCGCAGCGGTAGCCAGCTTCATCGGAGTTTCCCGGCCTGCGACCATGCCCGCACAGCCTATTACGGTATCGAAGCGTGCGAATACCTCAGCCAGTTGATCGATAGAGTCGTTCACAAGGTCTGCGGCCACCATCTGGATGCCTAGGCCACGAAGCCCATCGATTTCGGCCTTTTTCTCAGGCACTTCAGTGTTGATGGTCGAGTCCCTGAGAAGGACGCTGATTGTGGAACCGGGCGCGCGCGCTGCCACGCTCGCGAGATTGCGCAAGACCGGGAGCCCAAGCTCACCGGCGCCTAGAACCAGAATGGATTGCGGGGAAAATTGGGTCACTTCGGTCATGATTTCTCCTGAGACCTGTTGCCTGTAAGATGAACCAATGCTTGCACGATTAGGCAACGCTCGTAAGAAGGCACACCTGTGATACCAGACAATGAAATGACCGATCAGGAGGCTCTTAGTCAGGCAGAGACAATCTGCCGAACGTTGAGAGAAGATGATGATGGTGTCAGGCGGGAAGTGCTTGCTCACGCAGGCAGCCGCTGGTCGTTGGGCATCCTGCACGCCTTGGGGGTGTACGGCACCATGCGTCATGCCGAAATAAAAAGGCAGATGACTGGTGTAACTCAGCGGATGTTGACCAAGACGCTACGCTCCATGGAGCGAGATGGCCTAGTGGTTCGCCGCGAGTTCGGTGAGGTTCCGCCACGTGTCGAGTATGAGCTGACTCCGCTCGGTATGGGGCTGTTGGTTCGTATGTCCCCTATCTGGACTTGGGTAGTCGAGAACGTCGAGGATTTCCGCAAGGCCCGGCAGATTTTCGACAGCCAGGTTGATAAAAAACCTGAATGGCAAATACCCACGTCGATTCCATTAGATTGAGAACCGCCTCGATAATCATTGCTCACACCGCTCGAATGGGCCTGTGACCATTGGCAAAGTCGTTGCTGTTCAAGCTTTCTCGCCACCTGCGCTCGCAGGCTCGCCAACCGTCCCTGAGATATTCACACAGATTCAGCCCATCGAAGCGCGCCGACTGGATAAGACCCATGATCACGGTCGGCCCGGTAGCTGCCACGCAGGGAGCCGGCGACAGCCAATTGGATTGTTCAAGCGCCTAGCTGAAGGTTTGCGTACACAGCCACGATTCCACTTTTTGCCATCGGCCAACCTCGGAAAGCTTTGACCTTCCTGTATCTAGAATCTCAAGCAGTCGCTCTCTCTCCGCACGAGAGGGAAACCAATCATCGATCTCGACGTTGCAGTGGATAGACTCACTCAATGCCCATCTAACGATCATGTCCGCAGCGGCTCGGTAGTGATCGGCCATGAACAGACGTCGGCCCTCCACAGACCATCCACGCTTTGCTAGCTCATCGGTCACGTCGATGATGCCAAGGTCACCAAAGTAGGCTGCGGTGTCAGGATAATGGATGCCTGCCAATGACACTTTGGTCTCGCCGGATTCCCGATCAAAATAGGAAAGGAAATGCCACCCACCCGTGGTGCTTCCTGGATGGGGGAAATTGATGGCGGCTTTGCCTGTTATGTAGTGCTGGTGCGAGACGCGTTTGAGGTCAAAGTCGAAGAGCGGCCTGTTCATGCGTTTCGACCCACTTGTTTATGTAAGCATCTTATAGATCTCAGTATTGACGGAATGGCGCTACCGCCTTTCCGAGCTCCGAGGATGTAGAGGCAGGCTGGAAGCCTGACGATACCTACTAAGGGCCGAAGCCTGCGGGTGAGCTGATCAAAGACAAAGTTGCTGGCGGCGCCCTTCGTCTAATTAGTTCATTCACCGCTTTACTCGACCTAGCGCTCTATCGATGAAATGCCGCTCAAGCAAGGTTAGGCTTTGGAGTCGATCCAGGTTTTCACGCAAGATTCGAGAAGCATCGTCTACGCTTGCCTCTTCTGCAAATGGAAATCGTGTTCCGAGCTTATGAAGCAATTGGACAGGGATTCCCATCTCTTCAAGCCCGGCCCATGCCGGATGCAAATGATAGTTTTCGAAAACACTGCGCAGATGCCCATAGGATACCCGGTAGTCTTTACCCCTCTCCTCTAGCTTGAGGTTGACGATGTCCTCAAGTAGAGCTAGTGCTTTAGGTATGGCATAACCAAATATCCGACTCGCAAAGTTTAGGGCATGATTTATTTGCTCGGATAATTCTTCGCTATCGACACTGGATGGTATGCGAGATATTTGTTGGGTTAGGTAGCTTTCGTGGCTGGTCGCCATTAGGTAGGCAGAGACTCTGGCATTGATAACGCTGATGTTATTGATCAGCCCTAGTTTTTTAAATGAGCCAGAGCAAACACGATCAACGAAACGAGACAGGAAATTTGCGAATCCTGCTTTGGGGACGCCTGAGAATAAGCAACTGTGGAATTCACTTTCATCGGACATGTCTACGAAGCTGAATGCTGCTTCAATAATTTCCAGTTTGAATGAGGCATGTTTCCTCAGAAAATCCTTCCCAGCCCTGCTGGCTGACGTCCCGGCATCGAACCTGGATTGGGAGAAATCTGTCAAATGTTCCGGCTGAATGCCTGCGAGGAAATTTAAGGGCAGCTCTTCTGTTTGTTTTCCTAGAGGTATCACTACCTCAAAACAGTCGCTTTGTTTTGGTAGTTCTTCCATGCAAAAAACCTTACCGACGAAATGCTCACCCATCCGTCCTGCTCGGCCTTTTATATTCCCATGCGTGAACCGATCAATGCTGAAGTTACCGGCTCGATTATCGTAAATAAATACGTTCTTAGCGACAGTGTTTACGCCTTCAATGATAGTTGAAGTGCAGATCAGAAATGGGAGTTCGCCACGGTTAAACTTATCGATAGTGTATTGCTGCATAGCTCTGGGTAGTCCACCGTAGTGAAGGCCTATCCCATTTCGAAAAGCGCGCGTGTACTCCCACTTGGGATGGTAGTGTTGATCTAACCAGCTGAGGTAGTCATCTTCGATGGCTTTCATAAAGCCGGATTTTAGTAGAAATTTAGCAACCTGTACCGCGCGGCCTGGAGATTTGCAGTAAATGATGGTAGGCCCATGGATCTGCTCGAGTGTTGTCGCTAATGCCTCATTCTTCTCATTCACGCTATCAGGTTTAATGTTGAAGAATTTGACGTCCACAGCTACCGTGTTGTAGTCGGTAGGGATAAACGTGTAATGCAGGTTGGACGACGGCAGTCCGCTTACACCGTTGATAAATGGCCCTGTCATGAAAAACTGCTTGGAACAGCGAAGTAGTTTGCTCAGTGCCGAATTTAGAGCTGGTACTCTTTCATCTTCATCGTCTATCTCGCCGTCCTTCTTGCGTTTGAAGGCGAGCTTGTAAAATTCATCAAGTACGAATAGGTCGATGTCGATCAGATCGTCCCGGTCATTAACACGCTCTTGTGTCAACACATATAGAATGTGCTCCTGTCGAGAACGCTGTGTGCCATGGTGAATTATTTGAAATGTTTGTCCAAAACGCTCTTCAAGTCGACGTCGTGTTTCGTCGACCAAGGCGACAGTGGGGAGGACAATTACGAGTTTATTAAATTTCCCAGACGCGATCAGCGAGTCAACGATAGCGCTCTTACCCATGCTAGTCGGTGCACTCAGGATCACGTTTCGATATTCAAGAAGCAACTCGTAGATTTTGAATTGCATGGAGTGAAAGACGATATCTGTTGATATAGGCGTCTGATATGCCTCTAAGACAAACTCCTCCGCAAGCGACAGATCTTGAAACTGTGTTTTCAAATATGGATATAGCCCAGATTTCCGAACTAGGTGGCGTAGTAATGCATGAACTCCCGAAAATTGGCTTCGAGAGTCCAAGGCTCGAATGACAAGCTCTCGCCCGGAGCTCCTGTACTTCGGATTAGATAGGAGCTGCTCAGCGGTTTTGAGGTAGGCAAAGGCCGAGAAGTTTGGATGTTGCAGGCTTTGGAGCGCGGATTCGTAGTTTTCAAGCACAAGCCTTCTCCAGCGCCTTCTTTACTTCGGATAACAATCTATCTATGTTCGGTACAGGGTAAAGGTGAAGATCGATCACTACCTCTCCGAACCCGCTGGTTTTTAAGTCTGACGAAAAATTATCGAATAGTTTCTTAGTTTCTGTATAAAGTTCTGGCTCATAACCCGGTGTCTCGGGCTCGGTCAGCAAAATGGAGTTGTAACCAAGAAAAATTATAAAACGATACCTGTTTAGGTGGATATCGAAAGTTTGACTGGTTTCGAGGAGCTCATCAATATCGTGCTGGAGCAAGTAGGAGTCTTGTTTGATTTCAAGAATTTTGGAACGAGCCGAATCGATATTTTCGATGATGTCTGTGTATAGAATCGTTCGAAGATTGTTCAAACATTCGGCTAGGTCGGAACCGTTGTAAAGGTGGCTAAACCCTACCCAAAGCTCATCACCTCCTGAGGCTCTTGGGACGATATGAACATTCTCGAGGACTTTTACCTCGAAGGGTTTCTCAATATATAGAGAGGCAGGTATTGGCTGGCTCGTATGTTGGCTTCGGATACAAGAGTGAAGTAATACTTTTCCAAGAAAATCCCCAAGCTCGCTCATGGATGCTTCCAATCGAGATAACAAGATCCGGTATCGATCACTTGTTGATATGCCTGTGATGTCCGCTATTTCCTCTGGCATCAGTAGGATTTCATCAATCCATTTAATTACACTTTCTGAGATGTAGCTATATCTGTAGTTTCTAATGCTGTAATGCTGGTGCATTACTTTTCCGCATCTTGTGATGCTTCCGCAGCTGGGCGCATGCGTGTGGAGGTGCACGAGAATGGGTTGGAGTTTTTTGTTTGCGTATATTTTTGTACTCGTATATGCGGATTTCTCGTGTATCAAAATCTCAGATTTAAACCAGTCGATGAGATTGTTTCGATAGTAGGTCTTATCGTCTTCGCAGTAGACTTTTCTGGAAAGCGCACTTTTCTTGGTTAGTGTGTAAACGATGTCTCGCCAAATTGCCTCGGCAGCGACATCGGAACTCAGGCTTACGCCAACGACCTCTAGAGCCGCGTTGCGGATATTTTTAATACCCATAAGTTCGATTTCGTGTACCGACGCATATACCTGCCACCAAGTCGAATCTACCCAATGCCCGATATCGTTTTTGGATGCGGCAACAAAGTTAGCAGTTCGCTGGTTGAGGTCGTCGACTAGCTCTTGTCGTCCTGGCCTGCCAATTCGCGAGGTCGGCAATACTCGGAGGTACTCCAAGAGGCCCGTCGGGCGCTCTGCTGAAACGATCCGAAATCTGCATTTGCCAATTGGGATGTTCGCTTGCTTCATCGATTTATGCACCATCGATGAATCAGGTATGCGTTTTTTCCGTGGCTTGCCCCCGGACTTGCTCTTCGCCGAGGAGACAGCAGTGCTTGTTGAATTATCTGTGATTGTGGTCGGTGTCCACTTCTTCTCGGCAGCAGCCTTGACTTGGATGAACTCTGTGAAACCTGCCCAGACGATATCTACATCATCAACGGTCTCGACACGCACGGCACGCATTTCCCTGTCCATGAGCATCTCAGTTGCAAGCCAGGCAGCGACACAGTCCTGATATAGGAAGCCGTATTTTGCTGCTACGCCCCCCGAGTCGGTTATTTCCATTGCGCTCGTATTCCATGGCACTTTGCTATGCCCAGCGTATGGGATTGTACTCTGCCAGTCTATGGGCGGAATGGAGGCTTTCGTAGCCAATAGGGACACGGCGCTAATCCGGATGGAAGGTAGCTGATCCCAGCTCGAGGAAGTAGCCTCGTTCAGGCACCTCAAAAGCAACAAGCTTCATTCCACGCTGTTTAGAAACGCTACCGAATACACCCCGTTGGTTTCGCCTCCTGGCCGCAGTCGCACGGGCGTATCCCTAGCTCGGCTCATCCTCACAGGTTGTACCTTCATCAGCAGGCCGCCATCTTGGGAACATCCAGTTCGCAATGAACCAGTCTTGCTGGAGGCTACCATCTTTGGCAAATATGTCTTTTCCTTCAGCTAGCCTAAAACTGAATGTCTGCAATTCCTCGCGATTCCCCGAAAAAACGGTGACCTTCAGAGCAGCTTCAGAGCCGTAGAGCTCGCCAAATTTTCGATTTACCTCATCGACAAAAAAGTTCTCGGTGATGGTGGATGGGTCTTCAGGTGTGGGGACGTGTACGTCTTGAAGGGTTTCCTCAGTCAGCCAAGTAGACAAGCCCTGTAGGTGAATGCTCTTTGAGACCCGAACCCAAACACTTGCACCTGGTTCAACCTTGATAGGCGTGTTGGCGTTCGGGTTTTCGGACAATACGCACATTCCCGCTGCACCGGCTAGGCCGAGCGTTGCCGTATTGCTTTTGGTGACTTCAATTTGAGCCGACGTCAGGTAGACGGGATCCTTTCCATAGTTCCTCAGCTGCAGCTGAACAAATACGTCATCTTGGTTTTCAGGCATCACGGCGTTAATTCTGAAAGGCTTTAGCCTTGCTCGGACAACGGCTAGTGGGGCTTTGTCCTGTCCTCGCAACTGACTCACGAACGATATGAGGGAAGACCCGTCACTCAAAAAGCCAACGAAGGCGAAGAGGGCACCGACCGACAGCATATTTCGAATTGCGGGGCGGCTCCGGATTGATGACAAGGCTGAGACAAGCTTTTCTAACAAAATAAACTCCACCCTTTCAGGATTTTCATTGCTGCACGGGATCTTTAAAATCGTTCATGCGTATACCTGTCGGCATGTAACGAGGAAATATTAATTGCATAGATTCCGATTTGAACAGAAGGCGCAATGATTACGACGGGGAGCTTGCTGAGGAGCGCTGGTAGCCTTGCCAGCGTGCCCTCTGTCGATGAGCGCTTAGCGACTATCCAACAGCGGGACGCAAGCGCGTGGACGTGCTGACGGCACTCAGATAATGTCTCAAGCATGAAGACGCGCAGGTCGCGTGACGCCTCATGAAAGGGATAGACGCGATGATTTATCAATGCAATGGATGCAATAGGACTACCTTCGAGATCGCATGCCCCTGGTGCATGGGCTCTCAAGTTTCACCATCATCAGAGCTTACGTTGCGACACCTTACGCCACTGGATCCTTCTTTTTATCCCGACTTTCAATACAGATCCAAAGGCTTGATCCAAGACTTCTTCGGGAAGAAAAAGGAGCAAGCCCAGCTCAACGAGCTCCTGAATAACGTTTTGAGAAAGTACGCAGAGCTAAAGCAGCCATACTTCACGAACTTCATCCACACCACTCGCGAAAGCGCAGGTAGTAGCGATGACGCGGGCGTGCCTGGGCCACGATTGGATGGTGTGTACAGCGAGAGGGAATTGTTCAGGGAAGTCTTGATTCGCAAAGGCTTTGACGAGCTTGAAGGTCTTCCATCCCTCTTGGACAAACTGTTGCAGACCACAGCCTTCAACTCTGCATATCTGGGTTTCTCCAGAGAACTGACCCGCCACATTCGAAATGACCTTGCCGACACCTTACGTTCTTGGATTGAAGAAGCAGGGACGACTTTCAGGTCTGACTTGGCTCTGTTCTATTACTACCTTTGGGAAAATGACCTGGCTTTCCCCAATGTTCAATTCAATCCCCAGGCGGCTTCGACGTCTGGTGTACCGCTCCTCCCGATACAGGTTTTCCGGAATGGCCTGAGCCTCTGCGAGGAGATTTATTTCGATATTCTCGTCGAGCGGCTGGGATCTCAGCTGGAACATTTCAATCCGAATCAGTTCATCACCATGTATCTGGTTGACGCTATGGACGGATTTCAGTTTGAGACCTTCCTGGTTGAGATCTTCCAGACCATTGGCTATGACGTCAAAGAGACCAAGAAGACGGCTGATCAAGGCGCCGACCTTTTCGTTACCCGGTTCGGTAAAAACATGGTCATCCAGGCTAAGAACTACTCTGGCTCTGTAGGAAACGCGGCTGTGCAGCAAGCCATCTCTGCTAAAGCGTTCTACGGGTGCGACGAGGCTATGGTAGTCACGAACTCCTATTACACAAAGTCTGCAAAAGAATTGGCCGGCACGGCGGGCGTGCGGCTGATCGACCGGGATGGGCTTCAGAGTTATCTGGATGATTACAACCAGAAGCTCATTGAGGCCTTCCAGGCCGAGGAAGAAAGCGCCTAACCTTTTCCATAAGCCTAGAAGGAATTATCCATGGCTCGAAATGTGTTCTTCAGTTTCCACTTCGCTAACGACTTCTGGCGTACTCAGCAGGTACGCAATATCGGCGCTTTGGAAGGGCAAAAGCTCTACACCGCCAATGAATGGGAGGAGGTCAAAAAAAAGGGTGACGCGGCGATTAGGAAATGGATCGACGATAGCCTGGTCGGAAAATCATGTGTAGTTGTCCTCGTGGGCTCAGAAACCGCTACCCGGCCTTGGGTATTGGAGGAGGTCATTAAGGGGTGGAACGCAGGAAAAGGCGTTGTCGCCATTCGGATCAACCGTCTTTTAGACAACCATCAGAATACGTCCGTCGCTGGCTCTAACCCCTTCGATGCCGTCACGCTAAAAAATGGCACGGTGAGGCTATCCGGCTATGCGAAGCTGATGACTCCAGCGGGGAACGATAGCAAACAGGTTTATGCTTCCATCCAGGCCAATATCGAAAGCTGGATCGAGGACGCCATCACTATTCGTAAAAATTACAAACCTTAAAACCTCACTACTCGTCCGTATGGGTGGTTTAGCCTGCCAATTGCACATATAAGAGCCCGATATGACCAAAGTGGCCATGAATCGTTTTCTCACCGAGTATCCTGACGCTTTGAATGATGGGCTCGGAGCTGTATTTATAGGCGCTGGTGTCTCCATGGCTGCAGGCTACCCTTCGTGGTCGGGCCTACTGAGTGACATCGCCGATGAGCTGGAAATCAATTCAAGAAATGTACACGACCTCGCCGCTCTGGCTCAGTGGAGCATCCAGGAGAGCGGTGGTGCCACTCGTGTTCGCAATGTCATCAGAAAAGAGATTGGCCCAGACAAGCCTATTCCTGAAACTCTGGATATCCTCGCCCGACTGCCTGTCAGGCATATTTGGACGACTAACTATGACCGGCTCGTGGAGCGTGCATTTGCGGCCATTAGCCGCCCGCTCAACTCTATTTCCGCCCCAAAAGATCTTGCTCTAAGAACCACCCCTGGCGCGGCATTGCTCTACAAAATGCACGGTTCGGTGGATCGTCTCGACGATATTGTGATATCCACAGATGACTACGAGCTTTTCCGATCCCGGCGTGGCCAATACCTCCCTCTATTCCAAGCACATCTGACCAGCATGTCGATGCTGTTCATCGGCATCAGTTTCACTGACCCAAATGTTAGACATGTGCTTTCGCTGATCAGAGAAAGTTTCACTGAGTCGCCCCCAGAACACTTTGCCATCGTCAGAGCGCCGAAAAGATCAGATTTCAAAACTAAGGATGAGTTCTCAGCCAGGCTCGCTCAGCATAATCTTTGGACTAAAGACCTGAAGCGCTATGGTCTCCTTGCAGTAGAGATTGATAACTATGACGAGGTGCCCGCTCTCCTTCGGCAGATCGAAAGGCGAGTAGCCGCGCGCAGAATTTGGGTAAGCGGTAGCTGGCCACTTGAACACGGAGGCACGGAGCCTGCGAATATTTATGCCTTGGCCGAAGAAGTTGGCCGCAAGGTAGGTGAGACCAATAGATATCTGGTCACGGGTGCTGGCTTATTGGTCGGCTCCGCTTCTCTGTCTGGCTTTCTTGCTGCTCTGCGCAACGGTGGAGGTTGGGATTTAGATCGCCGACTGATCGCTAGACCGTTTCCTCAGCCACTTAAGGGAGGAGTTCCCAAGGATAAGGAGTGGGCTGCCCTTCGTCAGGAGTTAGCCCGCCAGGCGGGTATTGCGATTTTCATTGGTGGTGCAAAGTTAGTTGAAGGCCTCCCCACACCTGCAGAGGGAGTTGAACGAGAGTTCGAGTTTGCAAAGGCCGCTGGCGTTTTCGTTCTGCCTATTGGTGCTGCAGGCGGGGCTGCCGAAAAAATATGTAACCAGCTTCAAGGTTCAGCACTTTCCTACAAGGGGAGCTCACCGATGCGACCTACCGATAAGGAGCTAAAAGCTCTGGCAGATACTAATGCTTTAGCTACCGCAGAAGGCCGGACATCCTTGGTGAATTTAGTATTTCAGATCATTGATAGGGTCGCCCGTGTTGGTTGATATCATTATTTCAGGAAAGAAGTATGGCTCGTAATGTCACAACGGCGGAGCTAAGAAATATCTCCGCTAACAGCTCTCAAGCTACTCGCGATCACGTATTCAAATCTTTAGCAGCCACGGCATCGATGAGTACGTTTCTATCGCACTCCAGTAAAGATAAGGAAGTTCTACCTGGCGCGATTCAGGTACTTCAGAATCATGGGGCTTCTGTGTACATCGATGAAATCGACCCCGAAATGCCACCTTACACAGCCGAGGAAACAGCAGCTTTACTCAAACAACGTATTGCGCAGACGAAAAGATTCGTGCTCCTTACTACTAAAAACAGCAAGGAGAGCAGGTGGGTGCCTTGGGAGTTAGGCATCGCTGATGGAGCGAAGGGGCTCTCAAAAATTGCAATATTTCCAGCCTCGGATTCTGCATACGATGATAGCTGGGTCAGCTGGGAGTACCTGGGTCTGTATCAAAGAGTCGTGTGGGGCTTATTGCAAGGACATCCGCAAGAGCTTTGGATGGTGCTCGATACGAAAGCAAATACGGCTGTCCCGTTGAAAGACTGGCTAGCGGGGTACTGACCGAACCTCGTTGGCATGGTGTGCCCAAGTAGATTGTGCCTAGATGAGTGCTGGCGAGAAACGCGCAGAAGATCAAAATCAAATAGCCGCACGTTGCGCACTAGCGACCTCAGACATTGGAGCCCCTAGAGTCGTCCGAAGCCACAAAGCCTCACAACGCGAGGCTGAGCGGAAAAAAGCACAACTACGCACACATCCATTAGGTGAGCGTCGGACGGAAGAAGCGTGGCGGACGGCGTCGGTGCAGCCGCTCATCGAAGAGAATACATCCCAAGCCGCTGAGTAATGCGAGACCCCCACCTATACCCAATGCGACCAGCCCCAGACCGAAGGTCGCAGGCACCTGCCATCCAAATGTTGAATTCAACCATTGAGGCATCAGCCCAAAAACTCCAACCCTCGCTCAAGACTGCACAAACTCATAATCCAAAACTTTAGGTCAATTGCGTCAGTCCCGGTAGAGATTGACTGGATGACATTGTTGTATTAGTTGGCGCCAACAATTCATTCAAAATTAATATCTTGCGAGCTTATGAAATTGTCGCTTCTGGTCAAGGCTTGGAGATGAATTGCAATAACCTGCTTAACTCAATACGGAATCAAGCAAGTATTCTGGGTGTTTGTCAAAGAAACGGCTCTGGGTTTCTATAAAGTCGGCAGGAATAGCGCACTTCGAAATAATATGGAGTGTATTTTTCTCGAACTCGGTACCGTTGTAATTCATGGAGGCGAATCGATTCCACTCTTCGCCGTTTGAGCAGAGTAGATCGAACAAAACAATTTCTTTGCTAGAGTGACACGTGTTACGCATCTCACTAGCAATTATAGGAAGACTAGCAAGGGGGTTCTCATAACTGGTAGCGGTGACTACCGTCATGGTTCCTGTCCTAGTTTCTAGTCTTCGTATGTCAAACATTTGCTGTACCAATATTTAGCTATACAGATTCTTAATGTGGACGTAAGCCTCATCACACAATGCCACGGCGTGAGTGATGTTGCTAATCACCCGGCTCGCGGAAGCCATTTCTTCCATGTGGAACAAGCCGTGGCGTTGCTTGTTGAAAAACGTATAAGCATTGCCAAAATCTCCCGTCAGTTTAGCATCATCCACGTGACCATGGTATTCCTGCTTAAGATTGAACTGGTTACCGGTCTTGGCGAAGAAACCGCCAAAGCTATCTTCCTGATGTGAAAGGTTTTTCTCGGAAAGTCTCTGTTTGATTGCACCTTCAAGGCTGCGGAGCTCTGGGTAGACCAGCATGCAGTAGTCCGGCAGCGTTGGGCTCGCCAGCCTCACGCAGAGGCTTGCGAGCAGGAGCTTGCGGGTGGTTATTGGCAGACTGGCGAAGCAGGTACCAAAGCTAGCCTTAAGCACACTCTCCGCGACCTCGGCGCAGACGAACTCGGAGCGATTTTCGTCCTTTTTGAACAGGATGCTCTCGAGGGCGTTGATCTCCAGGATCTCGGTGAGCAAATAGCTCAACTGCTGATAGCAACTGAGTGGACGGCCTTGGATCTGCAACTTGTTGGTGGTCTCATACTGGGTGACGGTCAGCTCGTCGGAGTGCTTCTTGGACTTGAGCTTCCAAATATGCCGCCGGTCAAGGCCTGTATACGAGTCGATCCCAATGTCCGCTTCGGCTGATTCGGTGAGTTCTTTGATCAGTGCCTCGGCATCAGACAGATCGATGCCTTTGATAGCAAGGTTGATCGTCACGAATTCATCAGGGTGGATCGTTTCGTAAAGAGCGTCCGCTAGCTTCTGGCCGAGCTCTTGGTTCTTCCCCACCTTGTATTGCAGGGTGGACGCACCTTTGTTCGTGAAGAAGATGTCAAGCGTTGCGTCTTCAATCCCTGTACTTCCAACGACTACACGAAGGCCGGAAGTCCCAGGTTTATCGCCATACGCCCTGAGCTTCAGTCCATTTTCTCCGAGGAAGCGGTGAGTCGTTTCCTCAATGATGCACCGTTTCAGGTTGATGTTTTTGTAGTCGCGTTCGGTCACGTCACAGTCCTTTGCAGGGTTCGGTAGAGCAGGGAGACCGGAAATATGGCACGACGAGAACCAGGCGTCCAATAGGCAGCCAGCCTGATGCGAGCGCATCACTGTCGTAGATCAACAGGATGGGGGAAGCACAGAACGTTCAGCATTTCGTCCACTGGGGCGTTGCGGTGTAAGGCTTTTTTAAGACTTCGGCATTAAACTCGTTATGGTGCGGCTCACAAAAATTGATGACAATCTCGCACTCCTTCGAAAGCGCTGTCTCCGAAATGGTGGAGTGCGGTTCACCGACAAACTTACCTTATTCTGTCGATGCTTCGCGGGATGAGCGAGCATTTAACGAACGTTGGAATTTTTGTAGTGAGCGATAATGTTGTTGAGATGATAATCAGATTTTATTTTCAGCAGTTGGTCTTCGATGTTGGTGTCAATTATTTTATTGATAATTGGGTGTGTGTTAAAGTTCTGGCGAATGAAAATTAGATAACTCGAATCCAGCTCTTCAAGAATCTTGACCAAGGTCGGAAGATTGTGAAGTTCTGGTGCCTCTCCGAGAAGGCAGCTCTTGAAGTTGTGAGTTTGCATGTCGGCCTCTAAGTTAATAAATAAAGTTGGCCGAATTAGTAGCGTCTTGAGGCAACAGTCAGCGTCACTTGTCGCTACTGTTCGGCTGAATTGTTGAAGCGGTTTTCAGCGGTTTCATTAATTGCTTAGGCCTGAGTAATTTGGTAAGCCTAGAGCTCGGTATAGCCTATTTTTTTCACCTTGACAAATTCCATTGTGCTCCAGGCTGGCATCGCCGACGTTGGCAGCGCTTTCTTCATGGCGGATCAGCCTGATATGTCTCATTGACCAAATACCCTCCAGTTTTGTCCCGCCTGTACGTGACGCAATGCGGCTTCTGCTAACACAGCCCCGGCATTTTCACAGTTCCGCTATGATGGCTTTCTGTCCGACCTCTAGATTTTGCTGCAAGGATCGAATGCTCATGACGCCCCCAAAATACGACCTTCATCTCTTAGGTTGGCATGGTTTTCAGCAACTTTGCATGGCAGTAGCCTCAACAGTTTTGGGCCAAACAGTCGAGACGTTCCTTGAAGGAAATGACGGAGGCCGCGATGGTGGGTTCAAGGGAACGTGGTCTCCTCAGCCTAACGAGTTGTATGCAGGCGAATTCGTCATCCAGTGCAAGTTCACATCTCGCCGTGATCACAATCTCACTCTATCTGATGTGACTGGTGAGCTTGAAAAGGTGCGCAGACTCGTCGCCAAGGGAAAGTGTGATGTCTATGTCCTGATGACAAACGCAGGCTGGACAGGGGATAGCAATCTCAAAATACGGTTGGCGTTTGAGCATGCTGGGGCCGAGCACGTGCTTTTGCTGGGCTCTACCTGGATCTGCGAGAAGATCCAGCTGAACAGTGATCTGCGCATGAACGTGCCCCGACTCTATGGTCTTGGCGACCTTAGCCAGATCTTGGATGGGAGACGTTACAAGCAGACGAAGGCGTTGCTGACGGAGCTTCCCGACCTTTCAAAGCTAGTGGTGACGGGCACCTATCGCAAAGCGCTTCAAGCCCTTCAGCAGCATGGCTTTGTTCTTTTGGTTGGAGAACCCGCAGCAGGTAAGACAACGATTGCATCACTCATGGCCATGTGTGCGATGGATAAATGGGGGAGCCTAGTATTGAAGCTGGAGAGGCCTGAGCAGATAAGAGATCACTGGAATACTGAAGAAGCATCGCAGTTCGTATGGGTTGATGACGCCTTCGGGGCCATGCAGTACGAAGCAGACTTGGTGATGGAGTGGAACCGGATTCTTCCCGCTCTCACGACCATGATCCGAGGTGGGCATCGGATAGTTCTGACCAGCCGTGACTACATTTACAACAGCGCACGACGTGATCTCAAGAAAACAGCATTTCCTCTAATGGAAGAGAGCCAAGTTGTCATCGACGTGAAAGAGCTGACCTCCCAGGAAAGGTCAGAAATCCTCTACAACCATGTGAAGCTTGGAAACCAACCACAGCGGGTTCGGACGGTCTTGAAGGAGTTTCTTCCTGCAGTGGCAGCTCACAGTAGGTTCGCTCCCGAGACTGCTCGGCGCTTGGGGAGCGTTGAATTCACCAAAGCGCTAAAGATTGACCAGAAAAATATTGACGAATTTGTCGCGAAGCAGGAGCGATGGCTCGTCGAGACGATGCAGGGAATGGATGACGAGAGCCAGGCCGCACTTGCTCTTCTCTACATGAAACATGGAGCAATCGAAAGCCCGGTGAGTCTGTCTAGTGGCGAGATGCAGACAATTGAGAGGCTGGGCGGTAGCCAGCCCGGGTGTATCCGAGCCCTAGAGAGCCTCCGGGGTAGTTTTCTTCAGATGGCAGATACGGCTGATGGGCGTTTCTGGCGATATAAGCACCCGACGATTGGGGATGCGTTTGCGTTGATACTCGCCCAGAGTCCTGAGCATCTGCAGATCTTTGTGGATGGAACACCGATTGAGCGGTTGATGGAACTGGTGACATGCGGCAACGCAGGGGTTCAAAACGCTACGATTTTGCCTTCAAGCATGTTCGCAGAAATCGCGAACCGGTGCTGTGGATACGTTGAATGCGAGGGCGACATGGAGCGGACGAGGCGGGGAAGGCTGTATTCTTTTCTGCAGCGCAGGACAAATGACGTGTTCTTGGACATCTACTTGAAAACTGATGGAAAGCTGCTTTCCAGCTTGGTTCGTGACTTCGCGATAAACTTGTTCACGAGGTCGTCTGATCTAGCTCTCCGTCTGCTACGGCAAGGGCTTTTAGCTGAGTCAGCGAGAGAAGCGATTTCCACCAAGATTCGGGACTTTGTCTTTGATCATGATGAGCTCGGGCACATCTACGATAACGAGATGCATGAGTTCTTCACTAGCCAGGAGCGTGAAGACTTCTACAGCGATGTACAGAAACATGTGCTGCCTGACCTGGACAGGGTTCGCAAGTCCCTGCAGGAATCGTATTGCTACGAAAACGATCCTGATAACCACTTTTCTGATTTTATTGATGAGCTTGAGGGTATTTACGCTGCCTTTCCGGAATGGCCCGGTATCGAGGATGTGGTCGATACCCAACGGCGTCGAGTTGACGATTGGGTGAGTGAGGTCTCGCAAGAGCGGTATGAGGAACCAGCAGTCGGACGGAGCGATCTGATTCGGCCCTCTGCAACGGGGGGAGGACGTAACATCTTTGACGATGTAGATCTCTAAACTAGGTGAAAAAGGGTAAGGGCTACGGAGGAGAGGATGAAGCTATTTTTGGACTGTGAGTTCACTCGGCTCAACCGAGATACGAAGTTGATTTCGCTGGCACTCGTGTCCGAAGCCGGGCACGAATACTACGTCGAGCTCACAGACACGTACGTCACTCAGGACTGCAGCGACTTCGTGATTCAAAATGTCCTGCCACAGCTTAATCTGCCTGAACATGGGCAACCCTTGGTCGAAGCTCAAACCTCACTGCTCGCTTTCTTGAGCAACCTTGAAGGCCCGCTCGAGATTTGCTCGGACGCGCCGGATTGGGACTGGGATCTCTTCTGCCAATTGGCCTACGTAAATCACCGTTGGCCAGCTAACGTTGCCAATCGTCCAACCAACCTGATCCTGCTATTCAGGCATCTCGAAGCGGAGGATATCGGCGACGTGACGCTCCCGGAACTTCCACATCACGCGCTGCTGGATGCTCGTCTCTTAGCCGAACTTTATCGTCGACTGACTGCCGGTTCCAATCGAGGCACTGAACATGGCTGATGATCTTCGTACGCGTGAGTCTGTTAGGCGCAAAGCCCTCTGGACACTTTCGCACCTGGTGCCGGGCGACCCACAAGCTGCCACTATTTTGAATGTGCTTGACGACATTGAAGACCAAGAGCGCGTCGACTTAAACCAGAGTCATCCACATCTCGATATTGATGCTGTCCGCAAAGCAGTCCTGATTGAGCGCCACAGTTCCGGTATCAACATCGTTGACGAGGCCAGTATTCCGCAGCCGTGGCGTGAGCGTTTTCTACAAGCGAGCATCGGCTCGACCCGCCTGATCGATGGCCCATACGCCCATGATTGGGAAAAATTTCTGGCTCAATGGCAGGCTGAGATGAAGCACTTGGATGCTCACATGTCTGCAAGGCGAGCGCGTCAGCGTTAGGCGTCGGAGGGCACCTTCGATTGTCTACTTTGGATAGTGCTGACTATACTGGCAACACTAAATATCTGAGGTGTTACATGTCCCGTCTCGCTGAATTCCGCGCTCTTGAACAACAGCTTGCTGCCCAATTGGCAGAGCTTGAAACGCTGAAAAACGATGATGGTCTGAAGCGTGAGATTGAATTCGAAACGAAACTTCGTGATCTGCTGGGTGAGTATGGTTACAGCTTGCGCAACATTGTCGCGATTCTCGATCCGCATTCTTCAAACCGCCGTTCTCCAACAGCGGCTGAAACCAAGGGCACCCGTAAAGCTCGCGCTGTGAAGGTTTACAAAAATCCTCACTCGGGCGAAGTTGTCGAGACGAAGGGCGGCAACCACAAGGTTCTGAAGGAGTGGAAAGCTGAATACGGTTCCGACACCGTCGAGAGCTGGCTGGCTCAGTAAATTCGGTTGAGTACAAATAGAGGGCCCTGCGGGGCCCTTCTTTATGAGTGATAGGTACTGTCGTTCAGGAGCGCTTGAGCTGGTTAGCAACGGCAGCAATATTCGTCACGCCAATGCGGATGGCCTGGCGATAAAGTTAGTCATCTACTAATTTTCGTGCGTGGTACGGGGTGTTATGCCCGTATCTAGACGTCTGGATAGACACCGTCATGCCGTCTATTCTCTAGGAAGCAAGGAGGCGGACTAAATGCAGTCTGCGGCCAATTAGAGCGAAAGGAGCAACCAGTGAAGGTTCCATCAAGTAGAAATCCATCCATCTCCACTTCGAAAAATCCGTTCATAGCAACCTCGCTGAACCCTACGGTGGCTACGTCGCTGAATCCAAACGTAGCGACGAGCAAAAACCCGTTCGTGGCCACCAGCCTGAATCCTCATGTTGCTACTAGCAACAACCCGCTGATCGCTACGAGTCTTAATTACAAGGTTGCCTCAAGCCTCAATCCAAGGGTGTCGTCACGTCTTAATCCTAAGGTCAGCAGCTCGTTGAACCCGAACGTATCGTCCAACATTGAAGGGTTGTATCTATGGAATCTCGACCTTGTGCAGGATGGGTTCACCGCCCGAGCAAACGACCGTGTTGTGCTGATGTACGACGTCAATGCCGAGTTCAATGGGGTGCTGATCTCGGCAAAGGCGAACCATTGGAATCAGTTTGACCTCGATAACCAGTGGGTTGGGTATTGGGTGCATGCTAGGGAAAACACGTGGCTGCGTTACACGTTGCGCAATCAGTGGTACGGCTTTACCACCTGAATACCGATTCACAAGTCAGTGGGGGAGGAGGGAAGCATCTAGCGTCGCTTCCTCATCCATGACAAAGCTAAGATTTACCCGTTGATTTATGCGCTCGCATGCAAGCGGAGCGCACGGGCACGGACACGAGGATGAAACCGCGTAGCGCCGAAACTTTAACCCGGTTCACGACAGCCGCTCCCGAAGGGTACGCAACGACCACAATGTACGTGGAGAGTCCGATGGGCATAACAGACGATGACGACACAGTGTACTGCAACGTTCAAATGCCCCTGGCTCAGGGCACACTGAATTGGGGGCTATGGCGTCAGTGAATAGACCTCCATTGAGCACCATTTTTAAATTTCTGAACCCGTGCGAATGGGCTGTGGCTGCAAGCAGGTTGCCTGCTCACTACCGTTATTTTTGAACCAGGTCTTTGTATAACTCTCGCGCCGCAAGAATCTGATCCCTGAGCTCTTCAGGATCAATCCTCATGCCACCACGAGGCGTGACCTGAAGCGTCTTTAAGCGGTTCGCAGCCTTGATGAATTCCCGTTCCTCTGCCTGAACCCAGGCGGGCCGCTTGTCTTTCCAAAATAGCCAACCCATTTGCCCGGCCTCATCTTTGATCGGATGCTCAGCAGTATGTGGGAGTGATAGCTAATGTCCAAGCAAGAAGGTGAGTCGGATCGCTCTGCAAGCGGAGCGCGCAGACCATGATGGTCGAAGAGCGTAAGGATGGAAGCCCGAAGGGCCGAGACCCAGCGTAGCGGGGCTCGGTTTACGACAGCCGCTCCCGAGGGGATACGCCCGAGCGCCTTGATTAAAAGGTTACCGAACAGCTCGTTGATCAAATGACCGAGGCACTACGCCCAGCGCGCAAAGATCGTATGTCCTGCGCAATGCCACCTCGTCACCAGACGGCACCCTGACATGGGTAAAGATCGTCGACAGAAAGCGTTTCCTTTCGCTGTTGCCGAGCTCAGACCAGATCCGTGGCTGCCCTTGTGCATCAGGAATCGCGAGACGGTCGAGGAAATACTCTTCCAGGCTGTGCAGACGTTGTTGGCCATCAATCAAAATTTCACTGTTTTCGGCCAATGCCCTGCTACCGCTCCCTGATTCGTACCAGTCATTCGTGAGGTAGCTCCCCAGATCCCCGCCTGACCATACTGCGGAGATAAAGCGAGACTTCTGTCCGATGTTCCATTCCAGCCCGCGCGACCAGGTTGGCACGGGCATGCCCATAACGAATCGCGCTGCCCATGGACAATGCTCATGAGTGGAGGAGGGATCTACTAGATACTTTTCCCAGTGGCCCACTAAGACCTCGATGGGACAATGACTGACGGTCGTGGGCAGAAGACGCTGCGGCATATGGATGTGTAGGTCTGATGTTCCGCCGTCGGCGTAACGTTTAAAAAGCGAGGTCATAGTTTTCCTGGGCAGCTCAGGTTGGTCGAAGTATTCGGGTAAGTACGAGTGCATCGCCATGCATCCACCGTTGCAATGATCAGCAGATCCCGATCTGTGGAAATATCGATCTGCCCGCTATCGGCCAAAGCATGTGCATAGCCCTCGGAATAGGCTGCCGCCTTGTTGAATTCGGATGTGCAGGCTGAGGATTCGAGGTAGCCGATCAGCCGCTCCCATGTCCGCCGTTGGCGGTTGCCGATAATCGTGTAGGGGAACGATAAGGCGCTGTTCAGGCGCTGTGCGAAGTCATGTGTAGAGAAGGTCAAAGCCGTCGCTCAAAAAGGGTACTTACTCATCACAAACGGTTGGTTTCGGAAAACCTTGAGCCTGAAGCGATTTTTTTTTAAGAGATACAGATTTGCCCAAGCACGGCAGCTGGGACTGATGCGTTGGAGGACTGTCACATCAGGCAAGCGGAGCACGCAGGCACGAAGATGGAAGCCCGGAGGGGCAAGATAGCCATTGAAAATGGTTGGCTTGATTCACGACAGCTGGCCCGAAGGGCGTGCCAAATGCCGTTCTGCATGAATAAGCTCTCTGACTGAATTTGCATGCTGTCAGCATTACTCAAATACCCTGTTCCAGGCCCGTTTATACAGCTCGTTGCAGGCATCTGGTGAGCCACCGAATACACCTCCAGCTACCCTTTAAGCGCCAATATCTTCTACTGAGCCAAAGCCATAGAGTCCAAGATAGAAGGCGCAGTAAAGGAAGGCTGACTCAGCCCTACTGCGTACTAACTGACTAACGAGATCTTATAGCGCTGGAGCCAGTTCCTCTTCTAGCTCCAGCGGCTGGCCTGGTATGTACTCTATGTAACTGCGTATCAACCTGCACTCCCTTGGCTTAAATAGCTCATCAAAAATAGCATCCAGCAGCTCCAGAATCTCCTGAATCATTTTCTGGACGTCATAGTCTTTTGCCGTGAATCTGACGTAGACAGGCTTTCTTCTGCTCCCGTTAACTGCGATGAATTCATAGTAGTAGATTCTAGCTCTTTCTTGTTCCTCGCTATCTCGGCGAGCAATTTCAACCTGAAGTTGATGAACGGTTTCTGGGTCATAGTGAATTCCCTCTTGTGTGGTTAGTTTGTGCCACGTCAGTCTGGAGCGCTTTAGTTGTCTGCCGCTTATATGATTGCCGTCAAACTCAAACGAAATGCCCTTGGGCTCGCCTTTGCCGTTGAGCGTCAGGTTGATGTAGACCTTTTGCTTCCTGAGCAGCCGGGTGAACGTGAACATATCGCCATCGACGGCGTTGGTGGCTTCGATAGCGCCTGCGATCTTGGCGATCATTTTGTGCTTGAGCGGTAGGTCACCGTCCCGGATCGATGCTTGTAGCTCTGCGTGGGTAATGGAAACGCCCCAGGTGTCCTTCGGCTTCGGTGCTTTTGACAGGCTGAAGCGGGCTTCTATGGCCGACACTGAGTCCAGGCTGATGCTTCGCTCGTTGCTGTCTTTGACCATGGAGAACTCGTCATTGAGGCGAATCCTGTTGGCGACGATGTGGACGTGTTGGTGGTCTTTGTCCTGATGCATCACAGCGACGTATTGGTTGGTTTCGTCGAAGCCCAGGTCTGTCATGTATTTCTCGACAGCTGAGCGCCACTGAGGGGTTGTCAGGGACTCGCCGGGGCGCAGGCTTATCATCGCGTGGAAGACCGGCTTGATGGGCTTGTCGGAGTCGATAGCGAAGCGCCTGAGCGTCTCGACTTGGTCGAACTCTCTAATCATCTCTGCGAGATCGTCTTCGTTACCCTGGAGAACACATGGCAGGGGATCGCGGCTCATTGTGTTGAAGCTGATGGTTCGGATGCCACTGATCTCGTGGTCGTGCTTCGTGCAGCCGAAAATGTACCTGATGCGGTTCTTGAAAGACCCTGCGGACTTGGGAAATATCTTGCCGATCATTTCACACCCCCAAGATTCACTTGAGCGATGTACTTCACTTTCTCAAGCAGTTCGGAGCCTGGACGGTCGGCGTTGATCATTGATGCCAGATTCATGAGCTCACGGGCGATCTGAACAACGTCCTGGCCGACTTTAGGCTTCACTTGTCCGTTAGCAACGAAATCGCGAATGAACGCTCCAGCGGACTTGTATCCTGCCTCAACGACTTTAGCATTCATGGCATCGAGCTCCGTTTTGTTTAGTCGCAGGGTGATGCGGGATTCTTTGTTTTGTCTCTCAATAGTTTTCATCTTGGCTCACCTTTATCGTTTTTATATGAGCTTTGCTCTAACGCAACACCCGTAGGGATGTGAGTATCTAGCCCTACTTGTCTGACATAGACACAACTGGCTAAAAAGAAGCTCTAGATCTATTGTGCAAAAGGAGTTTTAGGTGGGTCTAGTGGTTTTGCTAATTATTTTGATTTATTTGCTTGTATACCGAAACTTTCGCAAGGTGTGAATGCGAAATCGTAGTATTGGAGTGCGAAATCACTCTGGTCGAGTGCGGTTTTACTTTAGGTAAGTCCGGAGCTCGCAAGGGATGAGTGCGAAATCGCAGTATGGTCTTGCGACTTCGCTTTGACAGTAAGTAATATGGAAGGTATATCAGTTGTAGAAGGTTATACTTGGGAATATACCAGTCTCTTTACCTTCTTCAACGATACTGTCAAATGGATCAAAGAACTTCTCTGGTGTACTGAGCTTTGCTGTCCATGTCACAAGCTCTGGATATCCCATTACGTAACATGAAGAATTCATTTCTTTACCCAGCCCAAGAACTCGTTCCGAGTAGCTCTCCCATTCATTGATGAAAGTTTCCTGGACAACTATAAGGTTTCGGATCACTTTGTCGTGCGTTTCAATCTCAAAGATATCTTCGCCAAAGTGAAACTGCAGGTTCTCACCACGTCTGAGGTACTTAATCGCTCCTCTCGTTTGATCAATAGCTTTATCAAGAGCCTTTGAAACTGTCGAGATCTTTCTTTTTAGAGTTCGATCTAAGGACTTCTCCGTGTTTGGGCTGTCCTTGGCCTGAATCAGCAGCAGATATTCATCGGAGGCAACTAAAACGTCGACGAACTCTTCATTGTTATCTGTGCGAAGTGGGTTCAGGAATATTGAGTCTTCATGAAATACTTTCTGAAGTAGCTTAACAATATCCATCTCTTGAAAGCTACCTGGCTCTAGCCTCTCAAGGGTCGAGTGGCTCACAGGTGGGCCTTTTTGAAACAGATTGTTCATGGGTACTGCGTCTAGAATGAATAAATCCTCGATCATTAGTGGTTCAAGGAAGTTAACCTTGATCGAGTTCTTATCATCCTGAAGCGATCTGCGCATGAACCAGTGATTAGTTAAGTCACGAATTTCATAAGCAGCCTCAAGGCTTGATGGGGCAAGCTTGTATTGGCTTTTGTCGAACTCTGCGAATTTTGTGTTCTGCGACCTGTAGCCAAGAAGTTCGCGATTGTTGTCGTCAAAGAAATGAATGTCGAAGCTTTCCGATGAAAGCAGGTCAAATATGGAGTGTCCCATTTCATCGTCTAGCAGGGGAGTAACAACCATCAGTGGGTTGAGCTCATCATCTTCATATGTAGTGACCAGACCGTGGTAAGTCTCTCCGTTCATCCGACATGGGGCTAGATAGAACCCGATGCGCTGCTTGGCTTTTGCGGCTAGTACGGCCTCCTTGGGCACTTTAATTATGAGGAGGAGCGTACCTTCCTTGTCGTTTGCAATCGTACTTATCCCGTGATGTAGGTCTCTCACGTGCTGCATCAGATGTGGATAGCGGATGGTCAGCATTGTGTCTCCATGAGGCTGGCATAGATCAATGTGCCACTACTCATAGCATGAAAGTGGCAGCTATTCACTGTGCAGGAGAGGGGAAAAGTAGGTAGTGCCAGTCGGTAGTGCTATGGCTGGAGGCACTGGCGCTCAGCGTGGAGTCCAATCGGTCTGTCCAATGTTTTCGCTGTCAGGGTAGGAGGGCGGTATCGATGTCTGCACACAGAATGTACACGATCACAGCAAACCCCAATGAATTAAGGATTTGGTGATCCAATCCATCATCGGGGCGACGGAGAAGCGGCGGGAGAGTGACTTCGGTGAGGCGCTGATCAGGGGCATTGGACAATCTGAGTGGGTAGGGCGGAATGCGTGAGTTTATCAGGAATGGGCGTGCAGGTTTTGTGCTCAGGCTGAGAGGGTTCTTCTGTCCATAATGCGACTGCGGCCTTGGCGTTCGACGTTGACGAACCTGGCGAGTGAAGGGGGAAGCGTGCGTGCTGTTTTCAGCAAAAAATTACCGTGAAAAAAGGCAGGCACGGTGCAATAATGGCTTAGGGCCATTATTTTACTTTATAAAAGTATCCTTGATGAAAACAACATTTTCCGCGAAATTGTTTATTGTTTTTATTGCTTCCCTGCTGGTCTGCGTTGTTTATTTCCTGGTTGAAGAATTCCTGTAGCGTTACGACGCTCAGTTCGACTGTTTGTATTGTCGAATGAAGAACCTGCCGAGCACAAAGACACTCCCTAGCACCAGTCCTAAAAAGGCGCCGAGAAAGGCAAACTTTTTAGTGCTCTTGGTGGAGGACGTTTTTATTTCATCAAGGGCGTTAAAGGCTTTTAGCGTATTGCCTGCGGCCAGGGCCGGCAGGTTAAGTGCTATCGACTCGGCGTTGGCCGTTTCCATCGCGGACTTCAACTGGGCAGACGCCAGTGCTGCTGTCGTAGCGGTGGTTGAGGCGACATAGAGTACAGGCTCATTACCTCCCGACTTAGGTGGGGTGTCTTTCAAGGCAATGGAGTTGGCGGCCATCACGCCCATCGCAGAATAGAAAATATCATTCTGTATCGTGCTGTACAGCTTGGTTTCCAATGACAGCGGGCTGGCCTTCGCGGGCGCGTCCTTTTCATTGATTTCTTTATATAAGCTGTAGAGGGAAGGTTTAGTGATGTAAGTGCTGGCAGTCCATTGTTCAGGCGACGTGACAGAGAGAGCCAAAGAAGCAACTGTACCCAACACCGTGGTTGCAATAATCGTGGTCTTGCTAGTCCACAGTGCCTGAATAAGCGGTATCAGATCTATCTCATCATGGTTGGAACGGTCGTTTGAATTCGTAGGGCTGCTCACGAAAAATTCCTTTATTTGCGTTTGCAAATTGTAGAGAAAAAAACACAATGCGCCCACGTAAAAGTACGCGTCGTATTAGATGCGAATAGTTCTTGTCTGTTAAGCTCGGCGGACTCTAATAGCGTCGCGCCGACTCAGTACACTTGCCGTAGGATCATTTCTACGACGCATTCGTTCATCTACCAACGGCTCAATGTCCGCCACGCATCCTTCGTGCGATGAGATAAACACCGAGACCCACCAAAGCCGTTACCGCACCGATATAACCGGTACTCGTCCAGCCATAACCTGCGGTAATCGCCATCCCACCAAACCACGGCCCCAACGCGTTCGCCAGGTTGAACGCCGCGTGGTTCGACGCTGCCGCCAGGCTTGGCGCTTCATGGGCGATGTCCATCAGGCGGATTTGCAGCGGTGCGGCCAGGGCCACCATGGTGCCGACCAGGCCCATGCTCAGCAGCACGCCCCACAGCGACGATGCCGCGAAGGGGAAGAACAGCAGCACGGCCATCGACCACACCAGGATCAAGCCCACTGCACGGAACTGCATGCGGTCAAACAGCTTGCCGCCGGCAATGTTGCCGATGATCCCGCCCACGCCAAACGCCGCCAGGCCGAAGGGAATCCACTGGGGTGACACTTTGGTCACCTCGAGCATGGTCGGGGCCAGGTAGCTGAACACGCAGAACATCCCGGCAAACCCGATCGCGCCAATCGACAGCGCCATCCACACCTGCGGTTTGGTGAATGCGCGCAGTTCCTTGCGCGGGTCGCTGCGTTGTTCGTCGTGGCGATGGGGCACGAATTGCCAGACCAGCGCGATGGTGCACAGGGCGATGACGCTGACCAGTGCAAAGGCCGAGCGCCAGCCCAGGTGCTGGCCGAGGAAGGTGGCGATGGGGTTGCCGAGCAGCATGGCCAGGGTCAAACCCATCATTACGCGGGCCACGGCGCCAGCGCGTTTGTCGTTGGGCACCATGCTCGAGGCGACCACGGCGGCAATCCCGAAGTAGGCGCCATGGGGCAGGCCGCTGATGAAGCGGAAGGCCACCAGCGAGCCAAAGGTCGGGGTGAAGGCCGTGGCGAGGTTGCCCAGGGCGTACAGGCCCATCAACAGCAACAACATGTGTTTGCGCAGCAGCTTGGCGCCGAGGATGGCCAGCAGCGGGGCGCCGACCATCACGCCGAGGGCGTAGGCGCTGATGGCGTGGCCGACCTGCGGTTCGCTTAACCCCAGGTTCTGGGCGATGTCGGGCATCAGGCCCATGATGGCAAATTCGCCGGTGCCGATCGCGAAGGCGCCCACGGCCATGGCAGCTTCCATTTTGGCGGCGCTGCGCGCGGGCAGCACGTGCCCGGGTGTTTGCTGGATAGTCATGGGTAACTCTATTTGGAAGGATTGCACGAAGGACAGTCGCCGATGCTACGCAAGCAACGGCGAAGGTGTCTAGAACAGCCATTTGCACGAGAGTTCCAGGCCTGTGACCTCAGGTCGCGCCTGCCACCCTTGACATCGACACGGCAAAACATGCGATTTGGAGCTGTCAATTGGCCAAACAGCGCATATCGGCTGTTTGCCGTGATATTCTGCGCGCCGTCTTGGTCTAGTCTTTCTCTGGTACGTACACCCGTATACGTCCCAGCGATTGGCTGTCGCCCAGGTAGCTGAAGCCAATAATGATAAGAAGTCAGCGCAGAAGGGACATAAAAGTGAGGTCGATACGTCGGCCTTGTGTGCCCACCCTGCGGCCCTCTAGTGAATGTGTGAACCCCGCGGTGCGTTGCCTGGCGCAGCGTGATCGAGGGTTGCCCATGATCAGGGGCGGTAGGGCGGATGGCGTTTTATCATAGGTGCTACTGATGTTTAAAAAAGTAAACACTGCCCTGCTGGGGCTGGCTTTGTCGATGGGGATCACGTCCGTTCAGGCGGAAGAGGCAAAGAAAGTCGATGTGCTGCTGATCGGCGGCGGCATCATGAGTGCGACCCTGGGTGTATGGCTCAATGAGCTGGAGCCGGGTTGGTCGATGGAGATGGTCGAGCGCCTCGATGGCGTGGCCGAAGAAAGCTCCAACGGCTGGAACAACGCCGGTACCGGTCACTCGGCCCTGGCTGAGCTGAACTACACCCCGGAAGACAAGAACGGCAACGTTGAGATCCCGAAAGCGGTCGAGATCAACGAAGCGTTCCAGATCTCCCGTCAGTTCTGGTCCTGGCAGGTCCAGCAGGGCGTGCTGAAGAACCCGCGTTCGTTCATCAACTCCACACCGCACATGAGCTTTGTGTGGGGCGATGACAACATCAAGTTCCTGAAAAAGCGCTACGAAGCCCTGCAAGCGAGCCCGCTGTTCGCCGGCATGCAGTATTCCGAAGACCCGGCGCAGATCGCCAAGTGGGTTCCGCTGATGATGGAAGGGCGTGACCCGAACCAGAAAATCGCGGCCACCTGGACCCCGATCGGCACCGACGTTAACTTCGGCGAGATCACCCGCCAGTTCGTCGCTCACCTGCAAACCACTCCTAAGTTCGACCTGAAACTGTCGAGCGAAGTGCAGGACATCACCAAGAACGCCGACGGTTCGTGGCGTGTGAGCTACAAAAACCTGAAAGACGGCACCAAGACTGAAACCGACGCCAAGTTCGTGTTCATCGGCGCCGGCGGCGGTGCACTGCACCTGCTGCAGAAGTCGGGCATTCCTGAAGCCAAGGAATACGCTGGCTTCCCAGTGGGCGGTTCGTTCCTGGTGACCGATAACCCAACCATCGCCGAGCAACACCTGGCCAAGGCCTACGGTAAAGCTTCGGTTGGCGCGCCACCGATGTCGGTTCCGCACCTGGACACCCGTGTGCTGGATGGCAAGCGCGTGATTCTGTTTGGCCCATTCGCAACCTTCTCGACCAAGTTCCTGAAAGAAGGCTCGTACCTGGACCTGCTGACCAGCACCACCACCCACAACATCTGGCCAATGACCAAAGTGGGTATTCGTGAATACCCACTGGTCGAGTACCTCGCCGGCCAACTGATGCTGTCGGATGACGACCGCTTCAAGGCGCTGCAAGAGTACTTCCCGAACGCCAAGCAATCCGACTGGCGCCTGTGGCAAGCCGGTCAGCGCGTGCAGATCATCAAGCGTGACGAAGAGCAGGGCGGCGTCCTGAAACTCGGTACCGAAGTGGTCAGCTCCGCCGACAACACCATTGCTGGCCTGTTGGGTGCATCGCCAGGCGCGTCCACCGCGGCTCCGATCATGCTGACCGTGCTGCAGAAAGTGTTCAAGGACAAGGTCGCGACCCCTGAGTGGCAGACCAAGTTGCACCAGATCGTACCGAGCTACGGCACCAAGCTGAACGACAATCCTGAGGCTGTTGCCAAGGAATGGGCCTACACCGCCGGTATCCTGCAACTGACGCCGCCACCTGCTATCCCGCAAGTGACCGCGCCAAAGGCCACCGAGGCTGCCAAGCCTGCGGCTGCGCCGAGCAAGCCGGCCTCTGACCTGGCGCTGTAAGCCCAGTAACGAGCCGATGTCACAAGCCCGCTGAACCGGTCACGGTCAGCGGGCTTTTTTGTGGGCGGGTGTTTAAGCGTGGGTGTGCTCGCGGTTGACGGGCGGCAGCTCGACCGTGCGCTCGGCCGCTTGCAGGGCAGCCTTCAGCCTCGGCTGGTCCAGCGCCACGCAATACGCGGGCTTGGCGCGCTCGAACCGCCAGCTTTCATCCAGGCTGCCGGCATCGACGGCGTCAAAGCCCAGTTCGTCGAGCAGGGTAATCACCAGCGCTTTAGCGACAGCTTCGTCGCCCGCCACCGGCAATGCGCGGCGGTCAGGTGCGCCGTGGGGGCGGGCATCATCGATAAGGTCTGCGGCGAAGATCGCGTTGAACACCTTGACCACCGTTGACTGGGAAAAATGCTCGGCGAGCAGCCGGCTGGTGGTGGCTTCAAAGCGATCCAGCACGGGGAAGTGCCCGTCACGCTCCGGGTAGTAATTGTTCGCGTCCAGTACGGTCTTGCCTGCCAACCACTGCGCAGGGACGCTGCGGTAGTGTTCAAACGGAATCGCCACCAGCACCACGTCACCAAACTGTGCAGCATCTTCTGCACTGCCCACTTTGACGCCGCGTATGCCGCTGAGCACGCTGCTCATGGTCTGCGGGCCGCGCGAGTTGCTCAGCATCACTTCATGCCCTGCGGCCAGCGCCAGTTGTGCCACGGCACGTCCGATAAAACCGGCTCCAATCACGCCAATTTTCATGGTCTTGCTCCTGTCGAAAGGGGGAGCGGCTATGATGATTGGCAACCAGCGGGTGATAAATAAGCGTTCCAGCGGGGGTGTTGTTACTGGGAGTGGGGAATGATGGATCGTCTATCGAGCATGAATGCGTTTGTGATCGCCGCCGAGTTGGGCTCTTACGCCCGCGCGGCGGAGCGTTTGAACATGTCGGCGCAGATGGTCGCCAAACATGTGACCGCGCTGGAGCAGCGTCTCGGCGCGCGTTTGCTCAATCGCACCACGCGCAGGCAAAGCCTTACGGAGTTGGGGGGCGCGTATTACGAGCGGTGCAAACATATCCTCGCGGAAGCCGAGGCTGCGGACTCCCTGGCGCAGATCATGAATGACACGCCGCGCGGCAAGCTGAAACTCACTGCACCCGTGACCTTCGGCTCTTACAGCCTGATGCCGCTGATTACTGCGTTCCTGCGCGATAACCCGGACGTGGACATCGACCTGCACCTGACGGATCGTTTTGTCGACCTGGTGGAAGAGGGATACGAAGCGGCCTTTCGCATCGGCCCCTTGGCCACCACTGGCCTGACGGCTCGGCCATTGGCGCCTTATCGCTTGGTGGCTTGCGCTTCCCCTGCGTACCTGGCGGCGCGGGGTACGCCGCAGTTGCCGGCCGACCTTGAGCAGCACGAATGCCTGGGCTACGCCTTTTGGTCACGTCCTGCGGACCGCGAATGGATGTTTTATCAAGGTTCGACGCAGCACACCGTTCAGGTGAACAGCCGTCTGCAGATCAACGAAAGCAGGGCGTTGATGTCGGCAGCGCTGGATGGTTTTGGCATTGTCCTCGGCCCCTTGGACTTCCTGGGTACGGCGATTGGCAGGGGGGAGCTGGTGCAGGTGCTGCCGGACTTCGAGGCGCCGAGCCGGCCGATGCATCTGGTCTACACCGCCAATCGGCAGCGTACCGCCAAGTTGCGGCGATTTGTCGAGGCGGTGCTGGTGCGCTTCGGTCCGGCTTGAACGCTCACCTATGGCAGCGACCGACCGTCGCGTGCGCGACTTGAGCACCGCAGGTTCAGCAAGCTGACAGACACCACCTGTTAAAAATACCCAATGCCAAGCAGGAGCGAGGCTGCAACAAGGGGGCATTTTTTACCGGTGTAAGTGTTGGGCGCCAGCGCCCGAGGGTTTTGTATGTTGCTACGTTACGCAGCATTGGCGGCCATGGTCGTCGCGGCATCCGGGTGTGTACAAGAGCGCGTCGTGCATGAGCGCAGGCCGGTGCAACGTGAGTATGTCGAAGTCGTCGCGCCGCAACCGCCGCCGGTGCAAGTGATCGAAGTCGAGCCGCCAGTGCGTTACGGCTATATATGGTCACGCGGTTACTGGCGCTGGGAAGGCGGGCGCTATGTCGCGGTGCATGGCCATTGGGAGCCGGTGCGCGAGGGCTATCGCTATGTGCATCCGCATTGGGTGCAGCGTAATGATGGCTACCACTGGCAGGGTGGCGGCTGGGTTCGCTGAATAGCGGCTAAATAGGCTTCTGGGTGCCCAGCAGCCGCACCTCCCGCAGTAGCGCGGCACCGAGCTGATCGGTGCCCAGTTCCCTGTAGCCTACTGCCTTGACCTCGCCATTCTCCTCCGCCTGGATGAGGATCACCGGGGTTTCCTTGCTGGTGGCTTCGTCCACGTGCATGGCGTACTGGGGAATATCCAGCTTGATCGGCGTACCCGCCGCCTGGCCTTTCACATTGATCAGGAAGGCGGCGCAACCGGTATCCACATCTGCGCTGGTGGCGGAGCGGCCGCTGACGAAGCAGGTTTTTGGCAGGTCCGGCCAAGTGATGGTGTCGGCCAGGGCGGGTATGGAGGCCGTGGCCAAGGCTGCGAGTAGAAACATGCGCACGTCAGTCTTTCTCTCGATCAAGGTTGGAAGCGTTTTTTACCAAAGCCCGCCCGCTGTCGCAACGCGACGGTTCAGGCCAGCCGCTTCATGCCGGTGGTCTTGATCGCATTGAGGACGAAGGTGGCCGTGTACTTGCAGCCAGCGGCATGGCCACAGCGCTCGATCGGGCCGTCTGCAACGTCAGCCTTGTTGGCCACAAACTTGCGCAGTGCCTGCCAGACAATCTCCGCATGTTCTACGGTCAATTCGCGGGTACGGAGCACGGGTTCCAGTACCGTCACGCCTCGCTCCTGGCCGACGGGTAGCAGCTTTGCAGCACCCAGACCAACGCCACGATGGAAACCATGCTGACGAAGCCTGGCGAGGCGGAGGCAGTGATTCGATCAGCCCGGACTGGCGGGTTTACGGATCAACCCCTTGAGGTCTTGAACCGTGTGGCTTGCGGCAATGATGGAAAACTGCCCGTCTTCCATTTCAACAAATTCGGCCCGGTCACCTGTTTCCAGGCCAAGGGCGGTCGCTATGGTGAACATCTCAATCGCTATATTCCTTACCTTAGGCTAAGGAGTGGCAGAGGAGGATAGGCGTTGGTCCATAGGTCTCTCATCTGGTGCGGGTGAGTCGGAACAGGTAAAACACTCGTCCGAACTGTGCTCGCCCACTGGGTTTAAAGAGATACAAACCATGACCGACCGCCACCTCATCATCCCTCCTGCCATGCACCCCATCGTCGAGCGCGCCGGCTACGTGCCCGCGGTCAAAGTTGGCAAGACGCTGTACTGCGCAGGGCAGGTCGGGCGTACGGAAGGGTTGGCGGTGATCGAGGACCCCGAGGCGCAATTCGTCGCGGCCTGGGAGAACCTGCGGCAGGTATTGGAAGAGGGCGGCTGCACCTTCGACGACGTGGTGGACATGACCACCTACCACGTGAACATGAGCCAGCACATGGCGGTTTTTCGCGAAGTGAAAAACCGCCTGTTTCCACGCGGGCATTGCGCCTGGACCACGATCGGGGTGTCGGAACTGGCACACCCCGGTCTGTTGGTGGAAATCAAATGTGTGGCAGTACAACGCTAATTCATTGCACCACGCGGTAGCACGGCACATACGCCGCGCCACCCGGCAACTTCATGCGGTGCTGGGCGACAAATGCCTGTAGCAATTCGTCCAGCGGTTTCATGATGGCCGG
This sequence comes from Pseudomonas lurida, assembly GCF_002563895.1. NCBI lineage: Bacteria > Pseudomonadati > Pseudomonadota > Gammaproteobacteria > Pseudomonadales > Pseudomonadaceae > Pseudomonas > Pseudomonas lurida. Next base: position 1,845,285 of record NZ_PDJB01000001.1, read on the forward strand.
GTCGCCGTGGATCTCGTACGGGCCGTTCTGCTCGATCAGGCGAATACCCTTGTCCTTCACATTACCCGCCACGATCCCCGAGAATGCACGACGCAAGTTGGCGGCGAGTTCGTGGGGCGGCAGCGCGTGGCTCAGTTGCAGGCTGGCCATGTTTTCGTGGGTCGGGTCGAACGGGCGCTGGAAGCCCTCGTCGATCTTCAGCAGCCAGTTGAAGTGGAACGCGTCGTTGCGCTCGCGGCGGAACTGCTTCACGGCCTTGAGGCCGGCGGTCATCTGGCGTGCCACTTCGGCCGGGTCGTCGATGATGATCTGGTAGTGCGCCTGTGCAGCCTCACCCAGGGTGGCACCGACGAATGCGTGCAGTTGCTGCAGGTACGGCGCGGCGTGTTTCGGCCCGGTGAGGATGACCGGGAAGGGCAGGTCGCGGTTGTCCGGATGCATGAGGATGCCCAGCAGGTACAGGAACTCTTCCGCCGTACCGGCACCGCCCGGGAAGATGATGATGCCGTGGCCGACGCGTACGAAGGCTTCCAGGCGTTTCTCGATGTCCGGCAAGATCACCAGCTCGTTGACAATCGGGTTTGGCGCTTCGGCGGCGATGATGCCCGGCTCGGTCAGGCCCAGGTAGCGCCCACCGGTGATACGCTGCTTGGCGTGGGAAATGGTCGCGCCTTTCATCGGCCCTTTCATCACGCCAGGGCCGCAGCCGGTGCACACGTCGAGGCTGCGCAGGCCCAGTTCGTGGCCGACTTTCTTGGTGTACTTGTATTCTTCGGTATTGATCGAGTGGCCGCCCCAGCACACGACGATTTTCGGTTCGATACCTGGACGCAGCGTACGGGCGTTGCGCAGCAGGTGGAACACGTAGTCGGTGATGCCTTGGGAGTTGCTCAGGTCGATGCGTTGGCTGTCGAGTTCGTTCTCGGTGTAGACAATGTCGCGCAGGGCGCTGAACAGCATCTCGCGGGTGCTGGCGATCATTTCGCCATCGACGAATGCGTCGGCGGGGGCATTCAGCAGTTCGAGGCGCACACCACGGTCCTGCTGGTGGATGCGTACTTCAAAGTCCTTGTAGGCGTCGAGAATGGTCTTGGCGTTGTCGATGTGCGCACCGGTGTTGAGGATCGCCAGGGCGCATTGGCGGAACAGGGTGTAGATGCTGCCGGTACCGGCTTCGCTCAGTTGCTGGACTTCACGTTGTGACAGGGTTTCGAGGCTGCCCTTGGGGCTGACGGAAGCATTGATGACATGACGTTGGGGCATTCTGATTCCTTGAAAGCGCAGCCACCGCACCCGCAAGGGGCCGCGATGGCTTGAGAATGATGGGCGCCGATTTCGGTCGCACGAGCACGTTATTTACCTCAGGCACAAGGCCGAGCGCAAACACCGTCCAGCACCATCATGCCGCAGAACTTACTGAATCAGCTTCCAGTTTTTGTAGAAAACCCGACGCAGGGTAAAGACCATGCCGGCAAATCCAGCGATCACGGCGTTGAGCACCGAAGGCAGCGGGGTGGGCCGCACGATGTCGATGAACAGGCAGTAACGCTTTGCATCGTTTTTGTTGAAGGAGGCATGCATCAACGTGTCATCGAAGATGAACAGCGGGTCGTCGTGCCAGTAGTGCTTGTGCTTGCCCACCTGGATGTACACCCCTTCGTGATGGGGCGCCGGTGCCATGTTGTAGAGCACGCGGAACATCATGCGCAGGGGCCCGAAGTGAAACGACGTCGAGCGGTTTTCATTGAACACCGACACGCCGATGGTCTTCACGAACGGCAGCTTTTCGCGCAGCGTCGGAATGTCCAGGGCGGTCTCGATGGGCCGGCCATACCATTGGAAAAACAACATGCCGCGCTTCTTCTCGGCCATGCGTGCGTCCAGGTAATCGATGATTTCGTCCTTGTGGGCCATGGCATCATCGATGACCTGTTGCAGGTCTTCGCGCCAGGCCGGCGGCAGGTCACGCATCGTGTAAACGTGGCGATTGCGCGAGCTCAACAGGTCGAACAAGGTATTGAACGGCGCCAGCAGCCAGGTGTTGCGGCCACTGCCGATAAAATATTTCTTGAGGGTGCCCGCGTCATACAGGCCATTGCGCAGGAAGTCGTAGATACCGCAGACCACCACCAGGCCCAGGAACACCAGTGTGGTCTCGGGGAAGATATCAATAATCAGCAGCACACCGAGTACCCAGGCGACCGATACCGCTTTTTTACGCAAAGCAGGCTTGTTCATGTAACTCAGCTCCAGCAGGACGCCATTCGACAGGTCCGGATCCGTGGCTTCGAGTGGTGGGGTTTTGAAACATATTGAAACAACTGCATCATGATAAGACGTTCTGCGCTGGATAGGCGTTTTAAATATTGCGAAATTGTGAAGGCTCTACACAGTTTTTAACCCTTGCCGAGCGGTGTGGATTGGATTTTGTAAACGGAAGATTTGCGACTATCGTGACGCTTCGGTTTTTTGGACGTCATAGACCGGTACGATTGAAGTTGAATGGCCACCACTGGCCTTCGGCACCTTGGAAGAGGCAGAAATTTTATGATCATCAAACCGCGGGTTCGTGGCTTTATCTGTGTGACCGCTCACCCTGTTGGCTGTGAAGCGAACGTCAAGGAGCAGATCGACTACGTAACTGAGCACGGCGCCATCGAAGGCGGCCCCAAAAAGGTGCTGGTCCTCGGCGCTTCCACTGGCTACGGCCTGGCCGCGCGCATCAGTGCTGCGTTTGGCTGCGGCGCCGACACCCTGGGCGTGTTTTTTGAGAAAGAAGGCGAAGAAGGCAAGCTGAGCTCCGCCGGCTGGTACAACAGCGCTGCGTTCGAGAAGTTTGCCGTCGAAAAAGGCCTGTACGCCAAGAGCATCAACGGTGACGCGTTCTCCGACGAGATCAAGCGCCTGACCATCGAAACCATCAAGAAAGACCTGGGCAAGATCGACCTGGTTGTCTACAGCCTGGCCGCGCCTCGCCGTACCGACCCGCAAGGCGTGGTGCACAATTCCACCCTCAAGCCGATCGGCAAGGCCGTGACCCTGCGCGGTATCAACACCGACAAAGGCGTTGTGGTCGACACCACCCTTGAGCCGGCCACCCAGGAAGAAATCGACGGCACCGTGAAAGTCATGGGCGGCGAAGACTGGCAGCTGTGGATCGACGCCCTGCGTGACGCCGACGTCCTGGCCGAAGGCGCCAAGACCACTGCGTTCACCTACCTCGGTGAAAAGCTGACCCAGGATATCTACTGGAACGGCTCCATCGGCGAAGCCAAGAAAGACCTGGACAAAAAAGTCCTGACCCTGCGCGACAACCTCGCGGCACTCAAGGGCGACGCCCGTGTATCGGTGCTCAAGGCCGTGGTGACCCAGGCGAGCTCGGCCATCCCGATCATGCCGCTGTACCTGTCGCTGCTGTTCAAAGTGATGAAAGAGCAGGGCACCCACGAAGGTTGCATCGAGCAGGTGTATGGCCTGTTCAAGGACAGCCTGTACGGCAAAGAGCCGAAGCTCGACGCCGACGGTCGCCTGCGTGCCGACCTGGCCGAGCTGGAACCTAAAGTCCAGGACGCCGTGGCGGCCCTGTGGAACCAGGTCAACGACGACAACGTCAACGAGATCAGCGATTTCGCCGGCTACAAGGCGGAATTCCTGCGTCTGTTCGGCTTTGAAATCGACGGCGTGGACTACGAGGCCGATGTAAACCCGACCGTTAAGATCAATGGCCTGATCCAGGCCTGAATACGCTCGACAATGTAGGAACTGGCTCGCTGTGGGAGCCTGGCTTGCCCGCGATGCAGGCGCCTCGGTGTATCTGATGCACCGAGGTGATGGTATCGCAGGCATGCCAGCGCCCACATAAGGCTGTTCCCACATTTGATCTGCGTGGTTTCAGACTCCTGTTGGGCGTCAACGCTCGCCTCCTGCCTTCCAGAATCTGCCAGACTTCATCCGCTATCACTCACGCTAACGGAGGATCTGATGACGATTCGTGCAGTAGTTTTTGATTTCGGCGGTGTCCTGTTCGATTGGAACCCGCATCACCTCTATCGCAAGCTGATTGCCGACGACCATGAGCGGCAATGGTTTCTCGATAATATCTGCACCCAGGCCTGGAACACCCAACAGGACGCGGGCCGCACCCTGGCCGATGGCACCCTCAGCCTCATCGAGCAATACCCCCATCATGAGCGCTTGATCCAGGCCTATTACGACCGCTGGCACGAAATGCTGCGTGGCGCGTTGCCGGACGGCGTGGCGATCCTCAAGGCGTTGCACCAGGCCGACATGCCGCTGTTCGGGCTTACCAACTGGTCTGCCGAGACGTTCCCGTATGCGCGGGCCAATTACCCGTTCCTGCAGTGCTTTCGCGACATCGTGGTGTCCGGCGAGTTGAAGCTGATCAAGCCAGACGCGGCGATTTATCACGCCAGCCTCAGCCAGGTACGTGCCCACCTGCCGGATATCCAGCCAGCTGAAGTGGTGTTCATCGATGATGTCGCCGGCAATATCGAGGCGGCCATTGCCCTGGGTTGGCAGGGCATTCACCACGTGTCGGCCGACAGTACGGCGGCGCGCCTGCGCGAAATGGGCGTGGAGTTCTAGCGCGCCCACTTTTCCATGGCGAAATCCACAAAGGCGCGCAGCTTGGGCAGGCGATACCGGTCCTGGCCGTAGAGCAGGTGCATGGGGCGGCTGGGCAGGCGATAGGTGGTGAGCAAGGCCACCAGCCTGCCGCTCTCCAGGTCCGGTTGCACCAGGGCATCGGCGAGCATGATGATGCCCATGCCGTTGACGGCCGCCTGGCGCAAGCCTTGCGAGCTGTTGATGGTCAATGAGCCGGACACCGGCACTTCCACCTCGCCGGCATCGTCGGTCATGCGCCAGCGTTTTTCAGTGTCGCGCCAATTGTCATTCGCCGGGTAGGCGAACGCCAGGCAGTCATGCTGCCTGAGGTCCTCGGGCTTTGACGGGGTGCCGCGTCGCGCCAGGTAGGCAGGTGAGGCGCACAGCGTGAGGGTGTAGTCCTGCATCGGCCTGGCGATCAGGCTCGACGTTTCCAGTTCGCCAAGGCGGATCGCCACGTCGAAGCCGCTGTCGACCAAGTCCATGCGCTCATTGCTCAACACCACGTACAGGTTGATGTGCGGGTAGCGCCGGGAAAACTCGCTCAAGGCCGGTGTGAGGCGTTCGGTGCCGAACACGGGGGGCGCGGTGATGCGCAGGGTGCCCTTGGGCACATCGCTATGGGCTTGCTCGGCCAGTTGCTCGGAGTCGGCCACCAGCCCCAACACTTCCAGGCAGCGCTGGTAATACTGCCCGCCAAATTCCGTGAGGCTTTGTTTGCGTGTGGTGCGCTTGAGCAGGCTGACACCCAGGCGCTGCTCCAGGGCGCGCAGGTGATTGCCGACCATGGTCGTGGACAACCCGCAGGCTTGGGCTGCCGCCGTCAGGCTGCCGGTCTCGACCACTTTCACGTACACCGACATTGCCTGGAACAGATCCATTATCAAGCCCTGGTTTAAAGTCATTGCAGGAATGTGCAGTTTATCCAGCTTGGGTGGCTAACGATACTGCAGCCATCCCTACGATGCACTGGAGCTTCGCACCATGACCGCCGCCTGCCTGATGACCACTTACCAACCCTTGGCCCTGAGCTTCACCCGCGGCCTGGGCACACGCCTGTGGGACCAGCAGGGGCGCGAATACCTGGACGCGGTGGCCGGCGTGGCGGTGACCAATGTCGGCCATTCGCACCCCAGGCTGGTGACGGCAATCAGCGAGCAGGCCGGCTTGCTGTTGCACACCTCCAATCTCTACAGCATCGACTGGCAGCAACGGCTGGCCCAGCGCCTCACCCAACTGTCTGGCCTGGACCGCGCCTTCTTCAACAATTCCGGTGCCGAGGCCAACGAAACAGCGCTGAAACTGGCGCGCCTGCATGGCTGGAAGAAGGGCATTGAAGCCCCCTTGGTGGTGGTCATGGAAAACGCTTTCCATGGCCGCACACTGGGCACGATGGCCGCCAGCGATGGGCCATCGGTGCGCTTGGGTTTCCAACGGTTGCCGGGGGATTTTCTCAAGGTGGGGTTTGGCGATATCGCCGCGATAGAAGCGATCACCCAAGCATTTGGCTCGCGGATCGCAGCGGTCCTGCTGGAGCCGATCCAGGGTGAAAGTGGCGTACTGCCGGCGCCGCCGGGCTACCTGCAAGCCCTGCGCGATCACTGCACACGCCACGGCTGGCTGCTGATGCTCGATGAAATTCAGACCGGCATCGGCCGCACCGGCGCCTGGTTCGCCTTCCAGCATGAAGGCATTCTCCCCGACGTGATGACCCTGGCCAAAGGCCTCGGCAATGGCGTACCGATTGGCGCCTGCCTGGCCCGTGCCGCGGTGGCCCAGTTGTTCACACCGGGCAGCCACGGCAGCACCTTCGGCGGCAACCCGTTGGCGTGCCGGGTCGGGTGCACGGTGCTGGAAATCATCGAAGAACAAGGCTTGCTGCAGAACGCGGCGCAGCAGGGCGAACGCTTGCTGGCACGGTTGCGGGTGGAGTTGAGCGAGCACCCGCAGGTACTGGCGATTCGTGGCCAGGGCTTGATGATCGGGATCGAGCTGGCGCGCCCTTATCGAGACCTGGCCCTGCGTGCCGCGCAGGAGCACGGGCTGCTGATCAACGTGACGCGCGGCAAGGTCATTCGCCTGCTGCCGCCGCTGACCCTGGACGCCAAGGAAGTCGAGATGATTGTGCGGGCCATTGCCCGCCTGTTGAGTTGAAATACAATCATACGGTGGGAGCGGGCTTGCTCGCGAATGGGGTGGGTCAGCAACAAATGTAGCGGCTGACACGCCGCCTTCGCGGGCAAGCCCGCTCCCACATTCGATCTACCTGATGTTCATAGATCTGGCCCGTTCAGCCATTCCTGGTTCATGGTCTCGGTATCCCCCAGGTACTCCAGCAACCACGCCATGGCCGGCGACAGCTTGCTCTGCGCCCAGGCCACACACGACGGGCTGGCCGGAAACGGCCGGCTCAGTTGCAGCGCCACCAGCTCACCGCGTTCGATCCACGGCAACACCTGATGCGCCGGCGCCATGCCGACGCACAGGCCGTCACGCAGGCAATCAAGGGCCGAAGACCAATTCGGCACCACCAGCCGGCGTTGGTTATCCAGGGTCCAGGTGTCGCGCTTGGGCAGATTACGCGAGGTGTCGGTCATGCACAGCGAAGCGAAGGGGCGCAATTGATCGTCGCTCAGCAAGCCTTCGACGCTTGCCAGCGGATGCCGCGCGCTGACCACGCAGAGCCAGTTCAACAAGCCCATATCGCGAAAGGTAAAATGACTGGCGACCGGCACCGCGCTGGTGGCGCCGATCACAATGTCAGTGCGCTCATCCGCCAACGCATCCCACACGCCGTTGTACACCTCGTACTCCAGCAACAGCTCGACCTCGGGAAACTGCCGATAGAAATCCACTACCAACTGTCGGCAGCGCTGGGGTTTGACGATGGAGTCCACCGCCACCTTCAACTGGCCACTCCAGCCATTGGCGACCTGCTGGCACAAGCGCCGCGTGCCAAGCATTTTTTTCATCACGCCACGGGCTTCGTCGATAAACAGGCGACCGGCGGGTGTCAGCTCGACGTCGCGGTGGCGTCGCACGAACAGCGGCACCGCCAGCCACTCTTCAAGCTGGCGCACCGTGTAGCTGATGGCCGACGGCACCCGGTGCAGTTCCTGGGCGGCTGCGCTGAAGCTGCCATGCCGCGCAACGGCATCGACGACATCCAGGGAATATTCGGACCACATTGTGATTGCCTTCAAATTTATTGATAAGAGTGTCCAATTATTATCGCTTCACACACAAACTGTCAGCTTCATAATGGGCGCCAGTCAGCAAATAGTTTGATGGCAAGATCAGCAAGGCTTCAATGAAAAATTCTTTTGGTTTCACGTGGTATCTGGCGGGGCTGAGCATGCTCGGTTACCTCGCAATGGACATGTATTTGCCGGCGTTCGGCGCCATGGGCGAGCAGTTGCACATTGGCGCTGGCGCGGTGGGCGCCAGCTTGAGTATTTTCCTCGCGGGCTTCGCGGTCGGGCAGTTGCTGTGGGGGCCGTTGTCCGACCGCCTGGGGCGCAAGCCGATCCTCCTCGCCGGCCTTAGCCTGTTTGTACTGGGCTGCGCGGGCATGTTCTGGGTCGAGACCGCACCGCAACTGCTGGCGCTGCGCTTCATTCAGGCGATTGGCGTGTGTTCCGCCGCTGTGAGCTGGCAGGCCCTGGTGATCGATCGCTACCCGGCCGACAAGGCCCATCGTGTGTTCGCCAGCATCATGCCGCTGATGTCGTTGTCGCCGGCGCTCGCACCGCTGTTGGGCGCAATGGTGCTGAATCACTTCGGTTGGCAGGCGATTTTCGGCGTATTGCTGGGCGTCTCGGTGCTGTTGCTGCTGCCGACCGTATTTCTGCGCGGCGTGCCGAAACGTCCTACGGAGGAGCGCAAACCGGTACGTCTCGGTTATGGGCAACTGCTCACGTCCCGCGTGTTTACCGGCAACGTGATGATTTTCGCCGCCTGCTCGGCCAGTTTTTTCGCCTGGCTGACCGCGTCGCCGTTCATTCTCGGCGGCATGGGCTACAGCCCGAATGACATCGGCCTGAGCTACGTGCTGCCGACCCTGGCCTTTCTGATCGGTGGCTACAGTTGCCGCAGTGCCTTGCAGCACTTACCGGGCAAGACGCTGCTGCCGTGGTTGCTGCTGGCGTACTGCATCAGCATGGTGGCGTTGTACCTGGTCGCCACCTTGACCGTGCCGACGCTCACCACCTTATTGATTCCGTTCTGCCTGATGGCGCTGTGCAACGGTGCCAGTTACCCCATCGTGGTGGCGAATGCGCTGATGCCCTTTTCGGAAAACTCCGGCAAGGCGGCAGCCCTGCAAAACACCCTGCAACTGGGCCTGTGCTTTCTCAGCAGCCTGCTGGTGTCGTCGATGCTCGACCAGCCCCTGCTGATTACCGTGATCGTGATGCTGGCGACTGCGCCGTTGGCCGTATTGGGCTACTGGCTGGCGCGGCCGAAAGCCGACGCTTCAGCGCTGGCACCGGAGCTGAAATGACAATGCGGTCAACACGGTGGGAGCTGGCTTGCCTGCGCCCACCGTTTGATTGGGTTTCTCCGGTTAGAAGGTGATTTCCATGTTCACCGTCGGCGTCGATGTGCGGCTCCCCCGGCCGCCGTCTACGCCGAACTTGTTATGCCAGTACTCGTAGCCCACCCCAAGGTACAGGTTCGGCTTGACGCTTTTGCCCGGTCGCACTGCCACCATCAGCGCAGTGCGCATCAGGGCTTCCGGCGCGGTGTCGCGGCCGTGGTAGTCCTCGCCTTTTTCCCCGACATAATTGATAAAGCCCTGGAATTTCGCCGCGTGGTTGGCGATCTCGAACGGGCGCATCCACGTCAGGTTGAGCAGGTAGGTATCGTCGAACGTGTGGTTCGACTCCTGCGCGCCGGGGATGCCGGTGTGGTTCCTTTCCTTGTAGTACATCAGGCTCAGGTCCAGCACGCCGACCGTGTTGAACTTCAAGGTCGGGCCGATCACCAGTGCGCGTTTTTTCGCTGAGGCGAAGTTGTTGTTGCGGTTGGCATCGAAACCCAGGGTCAGTGCGTAGTCCTTGATCAGCCCGCTGCCCAGCGGCACGTCGAACACCCGCGATGCATACACCTGGTGGCGGTACACCGCGTACACCTCGCTCCCGCCATGATCGGTGCCCTTGCGCGGGTCGCGGCTGTCGGACAGGAACACATCGAGGTTGAGGAAGTTGCTGCCGTACCGGTAGCCGCTGGCGTGGGTGAAGCTGTAGATGCGCTTGCTGAATTCGTCGGGGTTGTTCGGATTAGTGAACTGCTGGCCGTAGCGAAATCCTACGCTGTTGTTCATCCATTCCACTGCGACGGCCTCCCCACCGCCGAGGAGGGTGAGTGCAACGGTCGCTCCCTGTAATGCCTTTTTCATTGTTCTGGGTCCTTTGGCGTTCTGGCTCATCACGGCCGGATTGTTTTTGTAACGCCGATGGAGGGTATCTTGTTCGATTGATTGTATACAACTCTATGGACATCCAGTCCAAACATTGCATACAGTGGCCGCACAACAAAAACAGAGAACCCCTCACCATGACTATCCCGAAGGCGTCACCGCAGCGGCCAGAAGATGAGAATCTCGGCGTCGCCGCCAACATGGCTTACGGCCTGCAACATGTGCTCACCATGTACGGCGGCATCGTCGCGGTACCGTTGATCGTCGGCCAGGCGGCCGGTTTGTCGCCGGCGGATATCGGCCTGTTGATCGCCGCGTCGTTGTTTGCCGGCGGCCTGGCCACGCTGCTGCAGACCCTGGGCCTGCCGTTTTTTGGTTGTCAGTTGCCGCTGGTGCAGGGTGTCTCGTTTGCGGGCGTGGCAACCATGGTGGCGATTGTCGGCAGTGATGGCGCGGGCGGCGTGCCGGCGATTCTCGGGGCGGTGATGGCCGCGTCGTTTATCGGGCTATTGATCACTCCGGTGTTTTCGCGGATCACCAAGTTTTTCCCGCCGCTGGTGACCGGGATTGTGATCACCACCATCGGCTTGACCTTGATGCCGGTTGCGGCGCGCTGGGCCATGGGCGGCAACAGCCGCGCGGCCGATTTTGGCAGCATGTCCAACATCGGCCTGGCGGCGTTGACGCTGGTGCTGGTATTGCTGCTGAGCAAGATCGGCAGTGCGACCATTTCGCGCTTGTCGATCCTGCTGGCGATGGTGATCGGCACCGTGATTGCGGTGTTCCTCGGCATGGCCGACTTCTCCGGCGTCACACAGGGGCCGATGTTCGGTTTCCCCACACCGTTCCATTTCGGCATGCCGACCTTCCATGTGGCGGCGATCATTTCCATGTGCATCGTGGTCATGGTGACACTGGTCGAGACCTCGGCGGATATCCTGGCCGTGGGTGAAATCATCGACACCAAGGTCGACTCCAAACGCTTGGGTAACGGCCTGCGCGCCGACATGCTGTCGAGCATGTTTGCGCCGATCTTCGGTTCATTCACCCAAAGCGCCTTCGCCCAGAATGTCGGCCTGGTGGCGGTTACCGGCGTGAAGAGCCGCTTCGTGGTGGCCACGGGCGGGCTGTTCCTGGTGATCCTCGGCTTGTTGCCCTTCATGGGGCGCGTCATCGCGGCGGTGCCCACCTCGGTGCTGGGCGGCGCCGGGATCGTGCTGTTCGGCACTGTGGCAGCCAGTGGCATCCGCACCTTGTCGAAGGTGGATTACCGCAACAACATGAACCTGATCATCGTCGCTACCTCCATCGGGTTTGGCATGATCCCGATTGCTGCACCGAGCTTCTACGATCACTTCCCGTCCTGGTTCGCGACCATCTTCCACTCGGGGATCAGCTCGTCGGCGATCATGGCGATCCTGCTGAACCTGGCGTTCAACCATTTCACCGCCGGCAATTCGGACCAGCAATCGGTGTTTGTCGCGGGGACCGAGCGCAGCCTGTGCTTCCGTGATGTGTCGGAACTGCGTGATGGGGATTATTTCAAAGGCGGCAAGTTGTTTGACGCCGAGGGACGCGAGATTCCGCTGGTGGCGGATGCGCCCAGGAAAACATCCAAGCCTGAGACCTCGCAGGCCTGAAGCCGAAAGGGGGGGGGCTTAATGTGGGAGCCGGCAAGCCAGCTCCCACATTGACTCAGCCAGCCTTGAGTTCCTTGTAATGCGCTGAGCACACCTCATCCAGAAACTTCACTACCGTCCCCATGCACGCCTGGCGTTCTTCCACGTGGGGCATGTGGCTGGAGTCTTCAAACAGTGCCCAGCGCACATCCGCGATTTCATCCAGGAACGGCTTGACCACCAGCGGCGTGGCTTCGTCGTGGCGGCCGGAGATCACGAGGGTCGGCACCTTGATCGCCGACAGTCGGCCAATGGATGTCCAGTCTTTCAAGCTGCCGATCACGTGGAATTCGGTCGGGCCGCTCATGGCGTGATACACCGTCGGGTCCGCATCGACCTGGGCGAAGGTGCGTGCCACCTCTTCCGGCCACGGGATGACCCGGCACACGTGATGGTCATAGAACACCCGCGACGCGGTGAGGTATTCCGGGTCTTTATAGGTGCCGGCGGCTTCATGTTTGAGCAGGGTTTCATGCACGCCTTCCGGTAGCAACTGGCGCAGGCGGTTGGCTTCGCTGACCCAGGTGCGCATGCACGTCGGCGAGTTGGCAGGGATGAAGGCGCGCAGGCCCTTGGGTTGCAGGATCGCGTGTTCACTGCCGAGCATGCCGCCCCAGGACTGGCCGAGGATCGCGTAGTTATCGCTGATCTGCAGGTGGTCCAGCAGGTTGTTGAGCTCTTCGAGGAACAGGCCGACGGTCCAGAACGACGCGTCTTTGTCGGGCAGATGGGTGGAGCGGCCGTTGCCCAACTGGTCGTAGTGGATCACGGCGTGGCCGCTGGCCGCGACGTCCTTGAACGCGTCGACATAATCATGGGTGCATCCGGGGCCGCCGTGGATAACCACCAGGGGGGTGCGGCCGCTGGAGAGGTCACCGGTGACGCGGTACCAGGTTTGGTAGGCGCCAAACGCCGCATACCCTTCGCGGATTTTTTCGATGAATTCCATTTCGTACCCTGCTCTGAAAAAAAAGGACCAGGGACACGATAATGCGTGAGGGACATTTAAGTAACTAGCAAAACAGCTAGGTTTTGCCGGGTGGTCAATCGTCGAGCAAGCGGTAATGAGTGGCACGAACCACGGCCTGTACGCGGTTCTTGGCGCCCAACTTGTGCATCGCCGACGCCAGGTGCAGGGTGACCACGGCGAGTGAGCGGCTCAATTGCGTGGCGATTTCGGCGGCCGTCAGGCCGTCGGCGGCCCACTTGAGGCACTCGCGTTCGCGTTTAGTCAGGTGAATATGCGGGTAAGTGCGTAGCTCTTTGCTGAACAGCGGGTAGGCTGCTTCCTGCAAGGCGTGGGAAATCAGGCTGAAATCCGACAAGGTCTGCTGCGCATCCTGCAACACACTGCGGGCCTTGCCGGTACGCAAGCCGGTCAGCGAGGCGAAACCGCCGCGGGGCAGGTGGATCGGCACGCTGACGCCGCAGGTCAGTTGCTGGTCGTGCAGGTAGGATGAAACCGGCGCATGGCAGGGGTCGATGATCTTTTGCAGGGGGGTATCGACCTTGACGTCGTAGGACCACACGAAGGGCGACACCGTACTCAGCGCCACGTGTTGCACCGGGTCGATCTGGTAGAACCCTTCTCTGCACCACAAGGTGTGCCAGTCGGACGGGGTGTTGCGCAGTTCCAGCACCGAAGGCGTGATCAACGCACCATCCTGGTCGATCGGCACCGGGGTGTAGTCATACACCAGTGCATCGAAGCCCAACTGCTGGGCGAGGATAAAGGTGTTGTCCATCTGTTCATCCAGGCTCCTGCCCGGCATCAGACGGTGATTTAAGGCAGTCAGCTTGGCCAGCATCCGTTCTGCTCCCGAATTCATTTGAATCTCGACTTGCTGCAAGTAGAATGCCACGCCCCGGCGAAGGACTGCCAGGCCAAACCTATAAGAAATGCTAGGTTATGGACGCGCGGCATCCTCGGTAGTGTTGGCCTGAGCAACGGCCGCTACCTGCCAGGCCGACACTACACAAGGAATGTATGCATGTGGCGTGAAATTGCCCCCGACCAGCAGTACAACGTGCAAGTCGACGGCCATAACCTCGTGGTCTACAGCTTCGGCGAAGGCGATGAGGTGCTGCTGTGCCTCAACGGCGGGCCGGGCCTGCCGTGCGACTACTTGCGCGACGCCCATGGCTGGCTCAAGGACCATAACCTGCGAGTGGTTGCATTCGACCAGCTTGGCACGGGCGCATCAGCCAGACCCACCGACGTTTCCCTGTGGGAAATCGGCCGTTATGTCGAAGAAGTCGAAACCGTCCGCCAAGCCCTGGGCCTGGGCCGCGTGCATTTGCTCGGGCATTCCTGGGGCGGCTGGCTCGGTATCGAATACGCCATCCATTACCCCGACGCCCTGAAAAGCCTGATCCTCGAAAACACCGTCGGCGACATTCCCCACCTGTCCCAGGAGCTGGAACGCCTGCGCGGCGCCCTCGGCAGCGAAACCGTGGCGATGATGCAGCGCCACGAGGCCCTGGGCACCCTGGACCACCCGCAGTACCAGGCCGCGATTACCTTGCTCAACTACCGCCACGTGTGCCGCCTCGATGAGTGGCCCGAGCCGGTCAAGCGATCTCTGGGCGACTGGAACATGGGGCCCTACGAAACCATGCAGGGCCCCAACGAATTCCTCTACATCGGCAACCTCAAGGACTGGAACCGCATCCCCGAGATGGCCGAATTCAAGATGCCGATCCTGATCACCACCGGTCAGCACGACGAACTCACCCCGGCCTGTGCCCTGCGCATGAAGCTTGCCGCCCGGCACGCTGAATTGCATGTATTCCCCAACAGCAGCCATATGCCCTTTTATGAGGAACCCCAGGCGTATTTCCCGGTGCTGTTGGACTTTCTCGCTCGTCATCGAGGCTGACGGATGAACCTGGCGCGTTATCGCTTTGTGCTCTCCCGGCCGCTGCAATTGCTGCCAGTGCTGTTTGGCATCAGCCTGATCACCTTTGTGCTGGTGCGCTCGATTCCCGGCGACCCGGCGCGCGCCTTGCTGGGCTCGCGCAGCACGCCCGACGCCTTGCTGAAGATCCGCGCCCAGTACGGCCTCGACCAGCCGTTGTGGCTGCAATATTTCTACTTCCTCAAGAACCTGCTCAAGGGCGACCTCGGCCAATCGCTGCTGTACAAAGTCGACGCCCTCAAGCTGATCGTTACCCGCATCGAGCCCACGCTGGTATTGGTGCTGGGCAGCGTGGTGCTGGCGCTGCTGATCGCGGTGCCGTTGGCGACCTTGGCCGCACGCAATAAAGGCGGCTGGGCCGATAACCTGATCCGCGTGTTCACCACGGTCGGCCTGGGCATGCCGGCGTTCTGGCTGGGCTTGATGCTGATCCTGTTGCTGAGTGTGCAATGGGGGTTGTTTCCGGTGTCTGGTTACGGTCGCACCTGGCTGGACAAGGCGCACCACATGGTTTTGCCGTGCCTGACGATTGCCCTGGCGTTGTCGGCCGTGCTGGTACGCAACCTGCGGGCGAGCATGTTGATGGAGTTGCAGGCTGACCATGTGACTGCCGCCCGCGCCCGTGGGCTGTCAGAAGCCGCGGTGTTCCGTCGCCACGTGCTGCCCAATTCCCTGGTGCCGGCGGTCAACCTGCTGGCGGTGAATATCGGCTGGCTGATCAGCGGCACGGTGGTGATCGAAAGCCTGTTCGCCATCCCCGGCATCGGCCAGTTGCTGGTGCGCGGCATTTTCACCCGCGACTACATGGTGGTGCAGGGCGTGGCCATGGTGCTGGCCTGCGCGACGGTGGTAGTCAACTTCATCGCCGACGTGGTGACGGTGGCCCTCGACCCACGGGTGAAGATGCAATGAGCAGCCGCCCATTAATTGCCCCGTGGCGCTTGCGCCTGCGTTTCGGTTTTCGCAATGGCCGGTTGACCGCCGCGTGGGGCCTGTTGATTCTGCTGGTGTGGTTGGTGCTTGCGCTGTGTGCACCCTGGATCGCACCCTATGACCCGATCGCGCAGAACACCGATTTCAGTTTGCTCGGCCCCAGCCTGGCACATCCGTTTGGTACGGATAACTATGGCCGGGATATCCTTTCGAGGGTGATCTGGGGCGCGCGCATTGACCTGCAGTTGGCCATCGTCGGCGTGATTTTTCCGTTCATGATCGGCACCTTCGTCGGCGCCGTCTCCGGCTATATCGGCGGGCGCTTCGACAGTTTCTGCATGCGTGTGATCGATGTGATCCTGGCGTTCCCGTTCCTGGTGCTGATGCTGGCGATCATGGCCATCCTCGGCCCAGGCCTTAAAAGCTTCTACATCGCCATGGCCCTGGTGGGCTGGGTGTCGTATGCGCGGCTGATCCGCTCGCAGATCCTGGTGCTCAAGGAAAGCGAGTTCGCCCTGGCCGCCAAGAGCCTGGGCTTTGGCCATGGGCGCATTCTGTTCCGGCATCTGCTGCCCAACGCGATGTTCGGTTCGATTGTGTTTTCCATGTCTGACGCGGTGCTGGTCCTGCTCAATGGCGCCGCCGTCAGCTACCTGGGCCTGGGCGTGCAACCGCCGACTGCCGAATGGGGCACGATGGTGGCCGAGGGGCAGGCCTTTATCACCACGGCCTGGTGGATCTGCATTTTCCCGGGGTTGGCCATCGTGACCTTGGCCATGGGCTTCAGCCTGTTGGCTGATGGTGTGGCGCAAGTGTTGGGGGATCGCTCATGAGCCTGCTGCAAGTGCGCGACCTCAGCGTGATCGCCAACAACAGCGGGCGTGACGTGACCCTGGTGGACCGGGTGTCCTTCGATTTGGCCGAGGGTGAAATCCTTGGCCTGGTGGGCGAGAGCGGCTCGGGCAAGACCATGGCTTGTCGCGGCTTGATGCGCCTGCTGCCATCGCCCAGCCTGCGCGTGCAGGGTGGCACGGTGCGGCTGGCCGGCCAGGACCTGTTGTCACTGGATGACGCTGGCATGCGGGCCGTGCGTGGCGGCAAGCTGGGCATGATCTTCCAGAACCCCAGCAGCCACCTCGACCCGTTGATGCGTATCGGCGAGCAGATTGCCGAGGGGATTCGCCTGCATCAAGGCGCCTCAAAGAAAGACGCGCGCCTGCAGGCCATCGAGGTGCTGCGCCAGGTGGGAATCCCCGATCCCCAGGCGCGGGTCGACAATTACCCCCACGAGTTTTCCGGTGGCATGCGCCAGCGGGCGATGATCGCCGTAGCCCTGGGGTGCAACCCGAAGGTACTGATCGCCGACGAGCCGACCACGGCCCTGGATGTGACGGTGCAAGCGCAGATCCTGCGCTTGCTGCTGGACCTGCGTGATCAACGCGGCCTGTCGATCATCATGATTACCCACGACCTCGGCGTGGTCGCGCAAACCTGCGACGCCATCGCCGTGATGTACGCCGGGCGCCTGTGCGAGCACGGCAGCAAATACGACCTGTTGGCTCGGCCACAGCACCCGTACACCGCCGGCTTGATCGACTGCCAGCCAGCCCACAGCAGCGGCCACGCCTTGCTGCGCACGATCCCTGGGCAGCCGCCGTTGCTGGACGCATTGCCCGCCGGGTGCCGGTTCAATCCGCGCTGCCCGCAGGCGGGGGCCTTGTGCACCGAGGTGCTGCCGCAAGGTTCGCGCGTCGCCTGTCATTACCCGTTGGGAGTGCAGCCATGAGCCTGTTGCAGATCAAAGACCTTGAGGTGAAGTTTGCCGCCTCCGGCACCGGCCTGTTCGGTTTGAACAAGCAGTGGGTGAGGGCGGTGAACGGTGTATCGCTGGAGCTGGCGGCAGGCCAGACCCTGGGGTTGGTCGGTGAGTCTGGCAGCGGCAAAAGCACCCTCGGCCGCGCCATCCTGCACCTGAACCCGATCAGCGCCGGGCAGGTGTTGTTCGATGGCATCGACATGGCCCACGGCAGCGCTATCGACATCGCTCGCCTGCGCCAGGAAACCGCGATGATCTTCCAGGACCCGTATGCGGCGCTGAACCCGCGCCACACCATCGGCGAAACCCTCGCCGAAGTGCTGCGTGTGCAGCGCAAGGTCGCGCCAGGGCAGATTCCAGCACGCGTGAATCAACTGCTCGAGCTGGTCGGCCTGCGCCCCGAACTGGCCAGCCGCAAACCCGGCTCCCTCAGCGGCGGGCAATGCCAGCGAGTCGGAATAGCCCGGGCGCTGGCGGTGGAGCCACGCCTGATCATCGCCGACGAATGCGTGGCGGCGCTGGATGTGTCGATCCAGGGGCAGATCATCAACCTGCTGCTGGCGCTGCAGCAGCGCATGAACCTGGCGATCCTGTTCATTGCCCATGACCTCGCCATTGTGCGTCGCCTGTGCGACCGCGTGGCGGTGATGTACCTGGGCAAGATCGTCGAGGAAGGTCCGGTGGAGGCGGTCTTTACGGCACCACGCCATCCGTACACGGCGGCGCTGATCCAGGCGATTCCCGAGATTGACCCGCATCGGCCATTACCGACGCAGCCCTTGCCGGGTGAGCCACCCAGCCCGCTGAATTTGCCGACGGGCTGCGCCTTTCATCCGCGTTGCCGGCATGCCCGCTCCATGTGTTCCGTGGTGTTGCCGCCGACGCATTACCTGCACGAGCATCGGTACAGTTGCGTGCTTGAAGAACCTTTGCTTTAACCCTCTGCCATTCATTAACAAGGAGTTGTGATATGCAATCGCGCCACTTGAAGTTGCTCGCCGCCGCGACATTGACCGCCTGGTCGCTGACCGCTGGTTTCGCCCAGGCCGCCGGTGTCCTGACCATCGGCTGCCGTGAAGACAGCACCACGTTCGACCCGATCAAAAGCGCGCAAAACCGCGACACCTGGGTGTTCGCCAACGTCTACGACACCCTGGTGCGCGTCGACAACCTGGGCACCAAGATGGAACCGGGCCTGGCCGAAAGCTGGGACATCTCCAAGGACGGCCTGACCTACACCTTCAAACTGCGCGATGCGAAGTTCTCCGACGGTTCGGCGATCACCGCCGACGATGCGGCGTTCAGCCTGTTGCGCATCCGCGACAACAAGGCCTCGCTGTGGGCAGACCCCTTCAACCTGATCAACACGGCCAAGGCAGCGGACCCGAAAACCCTGGTGGTCACCCTGAAGACCCCGGCCGTGGCTTTCCTCTCGCAACTGGCGTCGCCGACTGTGTCGATCCTGTCGGAAAAAGCCATGACCAAGATGGGCGAAGACGCCTACTCGGAAAATCCGGTGACCTCCGGCGCGTTTACCGTGGACGAGTGGCGCAAGGGCGATCGGGTGATCCTCAAGAAAAACCCGAACTTCTGGCAGGCCAAGAACGTGAGCCTCGATGGCGTGGAGTGGGTCTCCGTCACCGACGACAACACGCGCATGCGCATGGTGCAGAACAACGAGCTGGACACGGCGATCTTCGTACCGTTCTCGCGGGTTGAAGAGCTGAAGAAAGACAAGAACGTGGTGATCCACGCCGACCCGTCCACCCGCGAAGACCACCTGCTGATCAACCACGACCACGGGCTGCTGGCCAAGCCGGAAGTGCGCCAGGCGCTGGACATGGCCATCGACAAGCAATCGCTGGTAAAGACCGCCACTTACGGTCAAGGCACTGTGGCCTATTCCTACATTCCAAAGGGCTCGCTGTACCACTACGCCAACAACCTGCAACGCCCGTATGACCCGACCGCCGCCAAGAAACTGCTGGAGCAGGCCGGTGCCAAGGACTTGAAGCTCAACTACGTGGTCAACGCCGGCAACGAAGCCGACGAGCAGATCGCGGTGATTATCAAGGACCAACTGGCCAAGGTCGGCGTGACCGCCAACCTGCAAAAGGTCGACCCGACCCAGAGCTGGCAGATGCTGGTGGACGGTGAGTACGATATTTCGGTGATGTACTGGACCAACGACATCCTCGACCCGGACCAGAAGACCACCTTCGTGCTGGGCCATGACACCAACCAGAACTACATGACCCGCTACAAGAACGACAAGGTCAAGGAATTGGTAGCCGCGGCACGGATCGAAGCAGACCCGGCCAAGCGTGAGCAGATGTACGTGGAACTGCAGAAACTGGCGAAACAGGATGTGAACTGGATCGACTTGTACTACAGCCCGTACATTAATATTTCACGCAAGAACGTGAGCAACTTCCTGCAAAACCCACTGGGGCGCTTCACCCTCGAGGAAGTGGTGAAAAACTAAACCCCAGGTACATCGAACATCAACTGTGGGAGCTGGCAAGCCAGCGCCCACAGTTGCGCTGCGGTGTTTCAGGTTTATTGCGCGTCAAATGCCTGCCCGTTGATCCCGGCACTGTCCGGCCCCATCAGGTACAGGTACACCGGCATGATCTCTTCCGGCGCAGGCCTTTCCATCGGGTTTTCCCCCGGATACGCCTGGGCGCGCATGCTGGTGCGCGTGCCGCCTGGATTGATGCTGTTGGACCGTACCGCCGCCACATCCTCGAGCTCGTCCGCCAGGGTTTGCATCAAGCCTTCAGTGGCAAACTTCGACACGCCATACGCTCCCCAATACGCCCGACCCTTGCGCCCGACACTGCTGGAGGTGAACACCACCGAGGCGTCCTGGGACAGCTTGAGCAGCGGCAGCAGGGTGCTCGTCAGCATGAACATCGCGTTGACGTTCACGTGCATGACCCGCATGAAGTTCTCGCCGGACAACTGCTCGAGCGGTGTGCGTGGGCCGATGATCGACGCGTTGTGCAGCAGCCCGTCGAGGTGGCCGAATTCCTTTTCGATCATCGCAGCCAGCTCATCGTATTGATGGGGCAGGGCGGTCTCCAGGTTGAAAGGGATCACCACCGGTTGCGGTTGGCCCGCCGCTTCGATCTCGTCATACACCTGGGCCAGGTTGGCTTCGGTCTTGCCCAGCAACAATACGGTCGCGCCATGGGCGGCGTAGGTTTTTGCCGCCGCCGCGCCAATCCCGCGCCCGGCGCCGGTCACCAGGATGATTCGGCCTTTGAGCAGGTCTGGACGTGCGGAGTAATCAAACATAAATAGCCTCGACAAAATTCAAGGTTATACAGCTCTCAATGTGGAATCCAATTCCCACATTGACCTCAGTGTTTGCAGGGGCGGCAACCCATCAGCAACTGCACAGTGCGTTATCCAGCACCTTGCGCAATTCCAGCGGGTGATCCACCACCACATCGGCGCCCCAATGGCGCGGGTTGTCGTCCGGGTGGATATAGCCGTAGGTAACCGCTGCGGTGCGGGTGCCGGCGTCGCGGCCGGACTCGATATCGCGCAGGTCATCGCCCACGAACAGCACGCTGGCCGGGTCCAGGTCGAGCATCTTGCACGCCAGGATCATTGGCTCCGGGTCCGGCTTGCTGTTTTTCACGTGGTCGGGGCAGATCAGCAGCGCCGAACGCTCGGCCAGGCCCAGTTGCTGCATGATCGGTTCGGCAAAGCGCAGTGGTTTGTTGGTGACCACGCCCCAGATCAGCTTGGCTTTCTCGATGTCTTCCAGCAGCTCGGCCATGCCGTCGAACAGCCGGCTGTGGACCGCGCAGCCCTTGAGGTAGCGCTCGAGGAATTCCTGGCGCAGTTCTTCAAAACCTGGGGATTCCGGGTCCATCGAGAAGGTCACGGCGACCATCGCCCGTGCGCCACCGGAGATCTCATCGCGGATATGCTCAGGGTTGATCGGGGCCAGGCCGCGGTCGGCGCGCATCGCCTGGCAGATGGCGATAAAGTCCGGCGCGGTGTCCAGCAGGGTACCGTCCATGTCGAAGAGAACCGCTCGCAACTTCACAGGCTCACTCCTCGCGCAGGGTTTGGATCATGTAGTTGACGTCAACATCGTTGGCCAGCTTGTAGTGCTTGGTCAGCGGGTTGTAGGTTAGGCCAATGATGTCCTTGACGGTCAGGCCGGCCTGGCGGCTCCAGGCGCCCAGCTCGGATGGGCGGATGAATTTCTTGAAGTCGTGGGTGCCGCGCGGCAGCAACTTCATGATGTATTCGGCGCCGATGATCGCGAACAGGTAGGCCTTGGGGTTGCGGTTGATGGTGGAGAAGAACACCTGGCCGCCCGGCTTGACCATGCGGAAGCAGGCACGGATGACCGAGGATGGGTCCGGCACGTGTTCGAGCATTTCCAGGCAGGTGACCACATCGAACTGCTCGGGCAGCTCTTCGGCCAGGGCTTCGGCGGTGATCTGGCGGTACTCCACGCTCACGCCGGATTCCAGTTGGTGCAACTGGGCCACGGCCAACGGTGCTTCGCCCATGTCGATGCCCATCACGGTCGCGCCGCGCTGGGCCATGGCTTCGCTGAGGATGCCGCCGCCGCAACCGACGTCCAGCACTTTCTTGCCAGCCAGGTTGACGCGCTCGTCAATCCAGTTGACCCGCAGCGGGTTGATGTCGTGCAGGGGCTTGAACTCGCTCTCGCGGTCCCACCAGCGGTGAGCCAGGGCTTCGAATTTGGCGATTTCGGCGTGGTCGACGTTGCTCATGGTGAATCCTCTAAATCTGATAAATCGGTTTGTCAGTCCTGAACGCCAGGGTTCAAGACCGGCGTTATTCGCTGTGCCCGCTGATCCGTTGACCCCAGGCAATGGCCGTCTCGGTCAACTGGTGTTCATCCATGCGGGTCAATTGCCGGTCGTCGAGCAGTTGCTTGCCGGCGACCCAAAGGTGTTTCACGCAATCGCGTCCGGTGGCATATATAAGTTGTGAGACCGGATCGTAGATCGGTTGTTGCGCCAGCCCCGACAGATCGAAGGCGACGATATCCGCCGCCTTGCCAACTTCCAGCGAGCCAATCTCGCTTTCCAGTCCCATGGCCCGCGCGCCGTTGAGCGTCGCCATGCGCAGCGCCCGATGGGCATCCAGCGCAGTGGCCGAGCCGGCGACAGCCTTGGCCAGCATCGCTGCGGTGCGGGTTTCGCCCAGCAGGTCGAGGTCATTGTTACTGGCGGCGCCATCGGTGCCGATGGCCACGTTAACGCCAGCCTGCCACAGACGCTCCACCGGGCAAAAGCCGCTGGCCAGTTTCAGGTTCGATTCCGGGCAATGGATGACGCTGGTGTTGCTTTCTACCAGCAAAGCCAGGTCGTCCTCGCTGATTTGGGTCATATGAACGGCCTGGAAGCGCGGCCCCAGCAGCCCGAGGCGACCCAGGCGCGCCAGTGGGCGCTCGCCGGTCTGCTCGACGGCTTGCTGCACCTCGAAGGCGGTTTCATGGACATGCATGTGGATCGCGGCGTCCAGCTCTTCGGCGATCACCCGGATTTTTTCCAGGTTGCCGTCGCACACCGTGTAGGGCGCGTGGGGGCCGAAGGTGATCTTGATGCGCGGGTGGTGCTTGAGGTCGCCGAACAGTTCGATGCCCTGGCGCAGCGCCTCATCGGGCGTGCTGGCGCCGGGAATCGGGAAGTCGAGGATCGGGATGGCGATCTGCGCGCGCATGCCGCTGTTGTGCACGCAATCGCTGGCGACCTTGGGGAAGAAATACATGTCGGAGAAACAGGTAATGCCGCCCTTGAGCTGTTCGGCGATGGCCAGGTCGGTGCCGTCGCGCACGAAGGCTTCATCGACCCATTTGGCCTCGGCGGGCCAGATGTGTTTTTCCAGCCAGGTCATCAGCGGCAGGTCGTCGGCCAGGCCACGAAACAGGCTCATCGCCGCGTGCCCGTGGGCGTTGATCAGGCCGGGGCTGAGCAGCATGCCCGGCAGCTCGCGCACGTCGGTGGCCGACAGCTTCAACGCCGCTGCCCGTGGCCCGATAAAGGCAATGCGCCCATCGCGAATGCCCAGGCCATGCTCCTTGAGCACCACGCCGGCGGGTTCGACAGGCACCAGCCAGGTTGGCAGCAGCAACAGGTCGAGCGGGGCGGCAGTGGAGGTCATCGCAGGCTTCTTCCCAGGCAGCTATAAAAGAAGGGCGAAGTATACCCGAGCGTCCTGGCTGGCGGATCGCTATAATCGGCGGCTTTGTTCATGAGTGCGGAGTAAGGGATGCGCGATCGACTGTTGGCAGCGGAGAAGGTGAAGGCCATCGATTGGCGTGATGGCGCGCTGTACCTGCTCGATCAGCGTGCCCTGCCGTCCCGGGAAAGCTGGGTGGCCTGTGTGACGGTCGATGACGTGGCGGCGGCCATCCGTTCGATGGTGGTGCGCGGGGCACCGGCCATTGGCATCAGCGCCGCGTACGGCCTGGTGCTGTCTGCCCGCGAGCGGATCGCCGAGGGCGGTGACTGGCAGGCCGCCTGGGAGGAAGACTACGCACTGTTAGCCGATACCCGTCCCACTGCGTCGAACCTGTTCTGGGCGCTGAAGCGCATGCGCGACCGGCTCGACCGCGTCAAGAAGCACGCGGACCCGCTGTCGGTGCTGGAAGCCGAGGCGATTGCGATCCACGAAAGTGATCGCGAAGCCAACCTGACCATGGCGCAGCTGGGCGTCGAACTGATCCGCAAGCACCAGGGCAACGCCCAGGCCATCCTCACCCATGGCAATGCAGGCGCCTTGGCGACCGGCGGCGTCGGTACGGCACTGGGGGTGATTCGCGCGGCCTACCTGGAAGGCATGGTCGAGCAGGTGTACGCCAATGAAACCCGGCCGTGGCTGCAAGGTTCGCGGCTGACTGCCTGGGAGCTGGCGGGCGAGGGCATCCCGGTGACGGTGAATGCCGACTCGGCCGGCGCGCACATCCTCAAGACCAAGGGCGTGACCTGGGTGATCGTCGGCGCCGATTGCATTGCCGCCAATGGTGATGTGATCGGCAAGATCGGCACCTACCAGTTGGCGGTGTGCGCCATGCACCACGGTGTGCGTTTCATGGTGGTGGCGCCGAGCTCTACCCTGGACATGATGATCGCCACCGGCGATGACGTCGCCCTGGAAGAGCGCGATGCCGGTGAGTTGCTGGACGTGCCGGGGCAGCGCCTTGAGGTGGCGGCGTTCAACCCGGTATTCGATGTCACGCCGGCTGACCTGATTGATGTGATCGTCACCGAAAAAGGCGTTGTCGAGCGGCCGGATACGGCCAAGCTGGCCAAGTTGATGTGCCGCAAGCGCTTGCATTGAGGGGCTTGGCGCTTGTGACATTACTATCGCAGGCAAGCCAACGCCCACACTTGGATGTGTGAACACTGTCCAAGTGTGGGGGCTGGCTCGCCCGCGATTGGCCATTTAAGTCAATAAAAACCTTGGATCCACGCCCGAAAAATAGCACCACCCCACTTCTGAGCCCCTCTCGTCGCCCTCAAGCCTGTCATCCGTCAACTTACTATGCTCCATGCGCATCAGGGGGATAGGTGCGTGGCGGCGATTGTGATAACATCCGGCGGTTTCCAGGGTTGCCCCGAGGGGTGGCCTATAACGTGCAGATCCGTGTCATAACTCGTTGATTTGTCGTAAGTCGTTGTCAGGCACTTTGCCGGCAGCGGCGAGCTTCGTTCGTCCCATATGGATGTGACGAGGTTTCACCCGAAAAAGGAATCAGGCTTCTCATGGGCGAACTGGCCAAAGAAATCCTCCCGGTCAATATCGAAGACGAGCTGAAACAGTCCTACCTCGACTACGCGATGAGCGTAATTGTCGGTCGGGCACTGCCTGATGCGCGCGATGGCTTGAAGCCCGTGCACCGGCGTGTGCTGTTCGCGATGAGCGAGCTGGGTAACGACTGGAACAAGCCGTACAAGAAATCTGCCCGTGTTGTCGGTGACGTGATCGGTAAGTATCACCCTCACGGCGACACTGCGGTGTACGACACCATCGTTCGGATGGCCCAGCCGTTTTCCCTGCGCTACCTGCTGGTAGACGGCCAGGGCAACTTCGGTTCGGTCGACGGCGACAACGCCGCGGCCATGCGATACACCGAAGTGCGCATGACCAAGCTGGCGCACGAGCTGCTGGCCGACCTGCACAAAGAAACCGTGGACTGGGTGCCGAACTACGACGGCACCGAAATGATCCCGGCCGTCATGCCGACCAAGATCCCCAACCTGCTGGTCAACGGTTCCAGCGGTATCGCCGTGGGCATGGCGACCAACATCCCGCCGCACAACCTCGGTGAAGTCATCGACGGTTGCCTGGCCCTCATCGACAACCCCGAGCTGACGGTCGATGAGCTGATGCAATACATCCCCGGTCCGGACTTCCCGACCGCCGCGATCATCAACGGTCGCGCCGGCATCATCGAAGCCTACCGCACCGGTCGCGGCCGCATTTACATGCGCGCCCGCTCGATCATCGAAGACATCGACAAGGTCGGTGGCCGCCAACAGATCGTCATCACCGAGCTCCCGTACCAGCTGAACAAGGCGCGTCTGATCGAGAAGATCGCCGAGCTGGTCAAGGAGAAGAAGCTCGAAGGCATCACCGAGCTGCGCGACGAGTCCGACAAAGACGGCATGCGCGTGGTGATCGAGCTGCGTCGTGGCGAAGTGCCCGAGGTGATCCTCAACAACCTCTACGCCCAGACCCAGCTGCAAAGCGTGTTTGGTATCAACGTGGTTGCACTGATCGACGGCCGCCCGCGCATCCTGAACCTCAAGGACCTGCTGGAAGCCTTCGTGCGTCACCGCCGCGAAGTGGTCACCCGCCGCACCGTGTTCGAACTGCGCAAGGCCCGCGAGCGCGGCCATATCCTGGAAGGCCAGGCGGTTGCGCTGTCGAACATCGACCCGGTGATCGCCCTCATCAAGGCGTCGCCTACCCCGTCGGAAGCCAAAGAGGCGCTGATCAGCACCCCTTGGGAATCCAGCGCCGTGGTGGCCATGGTTGAACGTGCTGGCGCCGACTCGTGCCGTCCGGAGACCCTGGACCCACAATACGGTCTGCGCGAAGGCAAGTACTTCCTGTCGCCGGAACAGGCCCAGGCCATCCTGGAACTGCGCCTGCACCGCCTCACCGGCCTGGAGCACGAGAAGCTGCTGGCCGAGTACCAGGAGATCCTCAACCAGATCGGCGAGTTGATCCGCATCCTCAGCAGCGCCGTGCGCCTGATGGAAGTGATCCGCGAAGAACTGGAAGTGATCCGCGCCGAGTACGGCGACGTGCGCCGCACCGAGATCCTCGATGCGCGCCTCGACCTGACCCTGGGTGACATGATCCCGGAAGAAGAGCGTGTGGTGACCATCTCCCACGGTGGCTACGCCAAGACCCAGCCCCTGGCTGCGTACCAGGCCCAGCGTCGTGGTGGTAAAGGTAAATCGGCTACTGGCGTGAAGGATGAGGACTACATCGCTCACCTGCTGGTCGCCAACAGCCACACCACGCTGCTGCTGTTCTCCAGCAAAGGCAAGGTGTACTGGCTGAAAACCTACGAAATCCCGGAAGCGTCCCGTGCCGCCCGTGGTCGTCCGCTGGTCAACCTGCTGCCGCTGGACAGTGATGAATACATCACCACCATGCTGCCGGTCGAGGAATACACCGAAGGTCACTTCATCTTCATGGCCACCGCCAAAGGCACCGTGAAGAAGACCCCGCTGGAATCCTTCAGTCGTCAGCGCAGCGTGGGCCTGATCGCCCTGGAGCTGGACGAAGGCGACGTGCTGATCTCCGCTGCCATTACCGATGGCGAGCGTGAAGTCATGCTGTTCTCCGACGGCGGCAAGGTCACGCGCTTCAAGGAATCCGACGTTCGCGCCATGGGCCGTACCGCTCGCGGTGTGCGCGGCATGCGCCTGCCAGAAGGGCAGAAGCTGATTTCGATGCTGATCCCGGAAGAAGGCAGCCAGATCCTCACCGCTTCCGAACGCGGTTATGGCAAGCGCACCGCCATCAGCGAGTTCCCGGAGTACAAGCGTGGCGGCCAGGGCGTTATTGCCATGGTCAGCAACGACCGCAATGGCCGTCTGGTCGGCGCGGTCCAGGTGCTCGATGGCGAGGAGATCATGCTGATTTCCGACCAGGGCACTTTGGTGCGTACCCGTGTGGCTGAAGTGTCGAGCCTGGGCCGTAACACCCAGGGCGTGACGCTGATCAAGCTGGCCAAGGACGAGAAGCTGGTCGGCCTGGAGCGTGTCCAGGAGCCGTCGGAAGTCGAAGGCGAAGAGCTGGAAGGCGAGGAATTCGAAGGCGAGGTGATCGCAGCAGGCGATGACAACGTCGACGAGCCAACCCTCGACGCTGCCGCAGACGAAGAAGAACCGCAGGAATAAGCGGACACACAGGGGGCGGATGAAGATTCGCCCCCTTGTTGTTTGTCCCTTGTGAAATAACACGTCCTTTGGCTGGACGCGGTCAATGTGGGAGCTGGCTTGCCTGCGATGGCAGCGCCGCGGTATCACTGCGCTACCGAGGTGCCCTTATCGCAGGCAAGCCAGCTCCCACAAGGGTTCGCTCCAGAGAAAGGTTGTTGCCGAACATGATTGCAGCCCCACCAGATCAGAGTGAGATTGGATGTGAGCAAGAGAGCCTATAACTTCTGTGCCGGTCCCGCGGCGCTTCCTGAAGCAGTCCTGCAGCGCGCGCAGGGTGAACTCCTCGACTGGCATGGAAAAGGCCTCTCCGTGATGGAAATGAGCCATCGCAGCGATGAGTTCGTGTCCATTGCCACCAAGGCCGAGCAGGATCTGCGCGACTTGCTGGACATCCCATCCAACTACAAAGTGTTGTTCCTGCAAGGCGGCGCCAGCCAGCAGTTCGCCCAGCTGCCGCTGAACCTGCTGCCGGAAGACGGCACCGCCGACTACATCGACACCGGTATCTGGGGCCAGAAGGCCATTGAAGAGGCCTCCCGCTACGGCCACGTCAATGTGGCGGGCACCGCCAAGCCTTATGACTACTTCGCGATTCCAGGCCAGAACGAGTGGAAGCTGTCCAAGGACGCTGCCTACGTGCACTACGTCGCTAACGAAACCATCGGCGGCCTGGAATTCGACTGGGTACCGGAAGTGGGCGACGTGCCGCTGGTGTGCGACATGTCCTCGGACATCCTCTCGCGCCCGATCGACGTGTCCAAGTACGGCATGATCTACGCCGGCGCGCAGAAGAACATCGGCCCGAGCGGCATCCTGGTCAACATCATCCGCGAAGACCTGCTCGGTCGTGCCCGTTCGCTCTGCCCGACCATGCTCAACTACAAGGTCGCGGCCGATAACGGCTCGATGTACAACACCCCGCCGGCGTTCGCCTGGTACTTGTCCGGCCTGGTCTTCGAGTGGCTGAAAGAGCAGGGCGGCGTAGCGGCCATGGGCAAGCTGAACGAAGAGAAGAAGCGCACCCTGTACGACTTCATCGACGCCAGCGGCCTGTACAGCAACCCGATCAACCTGAGCGACCGCTCGTGGATGAACGTGCCGTTCCGCCTGGCTGACGATCGCCTGGACAAGCCATTCCTGGCCGGTGCCGACGAGCGCGGCCTGCTGAACCTCAAGGGCCATCGTTCGGTCGGTGGCATGCGCGCCTCCATCTACAACGCTGTCGACATCAACGCCATCAAGGCGCTGGTTGCCTACATGGCAGAGTTCGAAAAGGAACACGGCTAATGTCTGAGCAAGAACTCAAGGCCCTGCGTGTACGCATTGACAGCCTGGACGAGAAAGTCCTGGAGCTGATCAGTGAGCGCGCGCGGTGCGCCCAGGAAGTGGCACGGGTGAAAATGGCGTCCCTGGCGGAAGGCGAAGTGCCGGTGTTCTACCGCCCCGAGCGTGAAGCCCAGGTGCTCAAGCGCGTGATGGAACGCAACAAAGGCCCGTTGGGCAACGAAGAGATGGCGCGGTTGTTCCGTGAAATCATGTCCTCGTGCCTGGCCCTTGAGCAGCCGCTGAAAGTCGCCTATCTCGGCCCTGAAGGCACCTTCACCCAAGCGGCGGCCATGAAGCACTTCGGCCACGCGGTGATCAGCAAGCCCATGGCGGCGATCGATGAAGTGTTCCGTGAAGTCGCGGCCGGTGCGGTGAACTTTGGCGTGGTGCCGGTGGAAAACTCCACCGAAGGCGCGGTCAACCACACGCTGGACAGTTTCCTCGAACACGACATGGTGATCTGTGGCGAAGTCGAGCTGCGTATCCACCACCACCTGCTGGTGGGCGAGAACACCAAGACCGACAGCATCAGCCGCATCTACTCCCACGCCCAGTCCCTGGCCCAGTGCCGCAAGTGGCTGGATGCGCACTACCCGAATGTCGAGCGCGTGGCGGTCTCCAGCAACGCCGAGGCGGCCAAGCGGGTCAAGGGTGAGTGGAATTCGGCAGCCATCGCCGGTGACATGGCCGCGGGCCTTTACGGCCTGACGCGCCTGGCCGAGAAAATCGAGGATCGCCCGGACAACTCCACGCGCTTCCTGATGATCGGCAGCCAGGAAGTGCCGCCGACCGGCGACGACAAGACCTCGATCATCGTCTCCATGAGCAACAAGCCCGGCGCGCTGCATGAGCTGCTGGTGCCGTTCCACGATAACGGGATTGACCTGACGCGCATCGAGACACGTCCTTCGCGCAGCGGTAAGTGGACGTACGTGTTCTTTATCGACTTCATCGGCCACCACCGCGACCCGCTGGTCAAGGGTGTGCTCGAGAAAATCAGTCAGGAAGCCGTGGCACTCAAGGTGCTGGGCTCTTACCCGAAAGCGGTTTTGTGAGGCTTTAACATGAGTGGCAACTTCCTCGCCCTGGCCCAGCCGGGCGTGCAACAACTGTCGCCTTACGTTCCGGGCAAGCCTGTGGACGAGCTGGCGCGTGAGTTGAACCTGGATCCTTCCAAGATCGTCAAGTTGGCGAGTAACGAGAACCCGCTGGGCCCTAGCCCCAAAGTCTTGGCGGCGATCCGTGAGGAATTGGCCGAGCTGACCCGCTACCCCGATGGCAACGGCTTTGCGCTCAAGTCCCTGCTGGCGCACAAGTGCCGGGTCGAACTGAACCAGGTGACCTTGGGTAACGGCTCCAACGACATCCTTGAGCTGGTCGGTCGTGCCTACCTCGCGCCGGGCTTGAACGCGGTGTTCAGTGAGCACGCGTTTGCGGTCTATCCGATCGTGACCCAGGCTGTCGGCGCCGACGCGCGCGTCATTCCTGCGAAGGACTGGGGCCATGACCTGCCGGCCATGCTGGCGGCCATCGACGCACAGACCCGCGTGGTGTTTATCGCCAACCCGAACAACCCGACCGGCACCTGGTTCGATGCCCAGGCGTTGGACGACTTCCTGCAAGACGTGCCGGAGCACGTGCTGGTGGTGCTGGACGAGGCCTACATCGAGTATGCCGAGGGCAGCGACCTGCCGGACGGTCTCGATTTCCTGGCGGCGTACCCCAACTTGCTGGTCTCGCGCACCTTCTCCAAGGCGTATGGCCTGGCGTCGCTGCGCGTCGGCTATGGCCTGTCCACTGCGGTGGTCGCCGATGTGCTGAACCGCGTGCGCCAGCCGTTCAACGTCAACAGCCTCGCCCTGGCGGCAGCCTGTGCGGCGGTGAAGGATGCCGAGTACCTGGAAGAGGGCCGTCGCCTCAACGAAAGCGGCATGCTGCAGTTGCAGGACGGTTTCCGTGAGCTGGGCCTGGGCTGGATTCCGTCCAAGGGCAACTTCATCTGCGTCGACCTCGGCCAAGAGGCTGCCCCGGTATTCCAGGGCCTGTTGCGCGAAGGCGTGATCGTGCGTCCGGTGGCCAACTACGGCATGCCGAACCACCTGCGTATCACCATCGGTTTGCCGGCTGAAAACAGCCGCTTCCTGGAGGCGTTGGCCAAGGTCCTGGCTCGTGGTTGATGTCACTGCATTGCAACCTGCTGTGCCTATGATCGGTCGCCTGGTGGTGGTCGGCCTGGGGTTGATCGGCGGATCCTTCGCCAAAGGCCTGCGTGAAAGCGGGTTGTGTGGCGAAGTGGTTGGCGTGGACCTGGACCCGCAATCGCGCAAGTTGGCGGTTGAGTTGGGGGTGGTGGATCGCTGTGAGGCGGACCTGGCGCTCGCGTGCCAAGGCGCTGATGTGATCCAGCTGGCCGTGCCGATCCTGGCCATGGAGAAATTGCTGGCCGTGTTGGCGGGCATGGACCTGGGCCAGGCGATCCTGACGGATGTCGGCAGTGCCAAGGGCAATGTGGTGCGCGCGGCGCAACAGGCGTTTGGCGGTATGCCAGCGCGTTTCGTGCCGGGCCATCCGATCGCCGGTTCCGAGCAGAGCGGGGTGGAGGCGTCGAATGCGCAGCTGTTCCGTCGTCACAAAGTGATCCTGACACCGCTGGAGCAAACCGATCCGGCGGCCTTGGCGGTGGTGGATCGCCTGTGGCGTGAGCTGGGGGCGGATGTCGAGCACATGCAGGTTGAGCGTCACGACGAAGTGCTGGCCGCGACCAGCCATCTGCCGCATTTGCTGGCATTTGGCCTGGTGGATTCCCTGGCCAAGCGCAACGAGAACCTCGAGATTTTCCGTTACGCCGCCGGTGGCTTCCGCGACTTCACGCGGATTGCCGGCAGCGACCCGGTGATGTGGCACGACATCTTCCTCGCCAATCGCGAAGCGGTGTTGCGCACCCTGGACACCTTCCGCAGCGACCTCGACGCCTTGCGCGACGCGGTTGATGCCGGCGATGGCCATCAATTATTGGGCGTGTTCACCCGTGCGCGGGTGGCGCGTGAGCATTTCAGCAAGATCCTGGCGCGCCGGGCCTACATGGAAACTGCTGTGAACACCGATGACCTGACCTTCCTCGCCAACCCGGGCGGCCGCTTGAGCGGACACATGCGGGTGCCGGGCGACAAGTCGATCTCCCATCGGTCGATCATGCTGGGTTCGTTGGCCGAGGGCGTGACCGAGGTCGAGGGTTTCCTCGAAGGTGAAGACGCCCTGGCGACCTTGCAGGCGTTTCGCGACATGGGCGTGGTCATCGAAGGCCCGCACCATGGGCGCGTGACCATCCATGGCGTGGGCTTGCATGGCTTGAAGCCAGCGCCGGGGCCTATCTATCTCGGTAATTCGGGAACCTCCATGCGCCTGCTGTCGGGCCTGCTGGCCGCGCAGCGCTTCGACAGCGTGCTGACGGGCGACGCTTCGCTGTCCAAGCGCCCGATGAACCGCGTCGCCAAGCCGCTGCAGGAAATGGGCGCAGTGATCGAGACGGGGCCGCAAGGGCGCCCGCCGCTGACGATCCGTGGCGGCCAATCCTTGAAAGGCCTGACCTACGCCATGCCGATGGCCAGTGCCCAGGTCAAATCCTGCCTGTTGCTGGCGGGGTTGTATGCCGAGGGCAAGACTGCGGTGATCGAGCCTGCGCCGACCCGAGACCACACCGAGCGCATGTTGCGCGGTTTTGGTTATCCGGTCGCGGTGGAGGGGGCGACGGCTTCGCTGGAGTCGGGCCATACCTTGACCGCTACCCATATAGAGGTGCCAGGGGACATTTCCTCGTCGGCGTTCTTCCTGGTGGCCGCTTCGATCGCCGAGGGCTCCGAGTTGTTGCTGGAGCATGTAGGTGTCAATCCGACGCGTACGGGTGTCATCGATATCCTGCGCCTGATGGGGGCGGACATCACCCTGCAAAACCAGCGCGAAGTCGGCGGCGAGCCGGTTGCCGACCTACGGGTGCGCGCGGCGAAGCTGAAAGGGATCGACATTCCCGAAGCACTGGTGCCGTTGGCAATCGATGAGTTCCCGGTGCTGTTCATCGCAGCAGCCTGTGCCGAGGGGCGTACCGTGTTGCGAGGCGCACAAGAGCTGCGCGTGAAGGAATCCGACCGCATCCAGGTCATGGCCGACGGTCTGCTGGCGTTGGGCGTGAAGTGTGAACCAACCCCTGATGGGATTATCATTGACGGTGGCCTGATGGGCGGTGGTGAAGTCCATGCCCATGGCGATCACCGGATTGCCATGGCGTTCAGCGTTGCTTCCCTGCGGGCGGCGGTGCCGATTCGTATCCGTGACTGCGCCAATGTTGCTACGTCTTTTCCGAACTTTCTTACACTGTGTGCCCAAGTCGGCATCCGTGTTGCCCAAGAGGCTCAATTGTGAATATCAAAGCACCGGTGATTACCATCGACGGGCCAAGTGGCTCGGGCAAAGGCACGATCGCCGGCATCCTGGCCAAGCGCCTGGGCTGGTGCCTGCTGGATTCGGGCGCGTTGTACCGCTTGCTGGCGTTTGCCGCTCGCAACCATGGCGTCGACCTGACCAACGAAGAATCCCTGAAGCTGCTGGCAGCGCACCTCGACGTGCAGTTCGTCGGCGCGACGGAAGGTCATCCCCAGCGCATCATCCTCGAAGGGGACGATGTGACGGATGACCTGCGTAATGAACAAGTCGGCTCCTGGGCTTCCCAGGTTGCCGCGCTGCCGGCCGTGCGCGATGCGCTGCTGCAGCGTCAGCGGGCTTTCCAGGAGCCGCCGGGGCTGGTGGCCGATGGCCGTGACATGGGGACCGTGGTGTTTCCCGACGCGCCATTGAAGATTTTCCTGACCGCCAGCGCAGAGGAGCGAGCTCGCCGCCGTTACTTGCAGTTGAAGGGCAAAGTCGATGGTGTTAGTCTGTCGAGTCTGCTAGATGAGATCCGTGCACGCGATGAGCGTGATACCCAGCGCGCAGTAGCCCCGCTCAAGCCGGCGGCTGATGCCATACAGCTGGATTCCACGGAGCTGTCCATCGAGCAGGTGCTGGAACGCATCATGAGCGAGATCGCCATTCGCGATATCGCCGGGTGACCAAGAAGGCCGCAGGGGACCAGTCATAGTCCTGTGGTGCTTCTTTTAATTGAAACTGACCCATACCGTCTGGGGTGTGGAGATGGGCGTATTCTTCGCCCTTATCAACAGGAATTAAAATGAGCGAAAGCTTTGCGGAACTCTTTGAAGAAAGCCTAAAAACCCTGAACCTTCAGGCAGGCTCCATCATCACCGGTGTTATCGTTGATATCGATTACCAAGCTCGCTGGGTAACCGTTCACGCTGGTCTGAAGTCTGAAGCTCTGATCCCGCTGGAACAGTTCTACAACGATGCTGGTGACCTGACTATCAATGTCGGTGACGAAGTTCACGTTGCTCTGGACTCGGTTGAAGACGGTTTCGGTGAAACCAAGCTGTCCCGTGAAAAAGCCAAGCGCGCTGAATGCTGGATTGTTCTCGAAGCAGCCTTCGCAGCTGAAGAAGTGGTCAAGGGCGTTATCAACGGTAAGGTTAAAGGCGGCTTCACTGTCGACGTTAACGGCATCCGTGCGTTCCTGCCAGGTTCTTTGGTCGACGTTCGTCCAGTGCGCGACACCACGCACCTGGAAGGCAAAGAACTCGAATTCAAGGTCATCAAGCTCGACCAGAAACGCAACAACGTTGTCGTTTCCCGTCGCAGCGTCCTGGAAGCAGAGAACTCCGCCGAGCGTGAAGCTCTGCTGGAATCCCTGCAGGAAGGCCAACAAGTCAAAGGTATCGTCAAAAACCTCACCGACTACGGCGCATTCGTCGACCTGGGTGGCGTGGATGGCCTGCTGCACATTACCGACATGGCTTGGAAGCGTATCAAGCATCCTTCCGAAATCGTCAACGTTGGCGACGAGATCGATGTCAAGGTTCTGAAATACGATCGCGAGCGCAACCGTGTTTCCCTGGGCCTGAAGCAACTGGGTGAAGATCCATGGGTTGCTATCAAAGCGCGTTATCCAGAAAGCACTCGCGTGACCGCGCGTGTTACCAACCTGACCGACTACGGCTGCTTCGCTGAGCTGGAAGAAGGCGTGGAAGGCCTGGTACACGTTTCCGAAATGGACTGGACCAACAAGAACATCCACCCTTCGAAAGTCGTACAAGTCGGCGACGAAGTGGAAGTTATGGTTCTGGACATCGACGAAGAGCGTCGTCGTATCTCCCTGGGCATCAAGCAGTGCAAATCTAACCCATGGGAAGATTTCTCTGGCCAGTTCAACAAGGGCGATAAAATCTCCGGCACCATCAAGTCGATCACCGATTTCGGTATCTTCATTGGTCTGGACGGCGGCATCGACGGCCTGGTTCACCTGTCCGACATCTCCTGGAACGAAGTGGGCGAAGAAGCTGTTCGTCGTTTCAAGAAGGGCGACGAGCTGGACACCGTTATCCTGTCGGTTGACCCAGAGCGTGAGCGTATCTCCCTGGGCATCAAGCAACTGGAAAGCGACCCGTTCTCTGAATACGTTCAGGACAACGACAAAGGCGCAATCGTTAAGGGCACTGTGAAAGAAGTTGACGCTAAAGGCGCCATCATCACTCTGGCCGACGATATCGAAGCGACTCTGAAAGCCTCCGAAATCAGCCGTGACCGCGTTGAAGACGCGCGCAACGTTCTGAAAGAAGGCCAGGAAGTAGAAGCCAAGATCATCAGCGTTGACCGCAAGAGCCGCGTAATCCAGCTCTCCATCAAGTCGAAAGACGATGCTGAAGAGAAAGAAGCAATCCAGAGCCTGCGCGACAAGCCAGCTACCTCTGAAATTGCTGCTGGTCCTACCACTCTGGGTGACCTGCTGCGTGCACAAATGGAAAAACAGAACTAAGTTCTGTCAGACCATAGAAAAAGGGCGACTTCGGTCGCCCTTTTTTGTGCCTGAAATTTATTGAATCAACAACCGAGAACCGGGGCGTATAGCTCACTGTCAGAACTGACTATAGTCTTAACAAAAACGCGTTCAGCGTGGTTGCTTCAATAAGGATATGAATGAACAGACTTATCGTAATAATCGCAGTGCTCATGCTCGCGGGCTGCTCTGCCACCAGTGCCAAGACCCACGCCAAGCGCGGCGTCAGCGGCATTGAGGTCGATTGCTCAGGGCTGGGTAACAAGTGGGAGAAGTGCGAGAAGCGAGCGGCCCGCGAATGCAAGATGCAGGGCTACAAGGTCATCACCCGATCCAGCGACGCCAAGGATGAGGAGGGTGACTATCCTTTCGGCTGGAACCCCGCCGGCGCGGTAACGCGAACCATGCTGGTGATCTGTAATTGACGATGGAATCGACCTATAGCGGGTTGTCATCTATCCTGCAGATAAGTTGTCGAGCGGGCTGTTCAAATTCATCAAGTCATGCTAAAACCTTCGAAGCGCTTTTCCTAGCTGCTTGAAAAAGAAGGGAAAAATATGACGAAGTCGGAGTTGATCGAACGAATTGTCACCCATCAAGGGCTGCTCTCATCCAAGGATGTGGAGCTGGCTATCAAGACCATGCTCGAGCAAATGTCCCAGTGCCTGGCGACCGGGGATCGGATTGAGATCCGTGGGTTTGGCAGCTTCTCGCTGCACTACCGCGCACCGCGAGTGGGGCGCAACCCTAAGACTGGGCAGTCGGTGAGTCTGGATGGGAAGTTTGTGCCTCATTTCAAGCCGGGGAAGGAACTGCGGGATCGGGTGAATGAGGATGAGGAAGAGGGGCTTTGATTCGATTTTGCCTCGGAGAAGATCATGCTTAGATTCAAGCGCGTTTTACTGGCAGTGTTCGTCCTATTATTGGCTCTGGTTGTATTGGCCTTTGTACTGGAGAACCAACAAGCTGCGTCATTATCTTTTCTTGGCTGGACCACGGCTGAGCTTCCAGTTTCAGTTTTCGTGACACTGGGTCTAATCGTTGGATTGGCTGTCGGGCCTGCATTGAGCCTGCTACTCGGGCGCAAACGTTCGGGTTTGAAGAACTAGCCGTTGCAAAGAGCTGCCGGCTCTTTCCTGTATTGTCTGTGAGATTCAGATATCAGTCGCCACGTGGAAGGCGGCTGAAAGTCGCGCATACGTGATCGCTTTTGACTTTGAGGGTGCAGGGCTTAAAATAGTGGTCAATTTCAACCCCTTCATCTTTAACTGCACCACACAACGCTGATTTTTCAGCCTGCATGCCATCAAGCTTCGACGTTTTCCTTGAGTCTCTTGACCTCCGAGCCATTGCCGGGGACGAGTAGGTTATGTTGGTCAGCAGGTTTTGAGGTGAGTGGCCG
The DNA here is from genome assembly GCF_002563895.1 of Pseudomonas lurida. Classification (NCBI taxonomy): domain Bacteria; kingdom Pseudomonadati; phylum Pseudomonadota; class Gammaproteobacteria; order Pseudomonadales; family Pseudomonadaceae; genus Pseudomonas; species Pseudomonas lurida. Next base: position 1,882,804 of record NZ_PDJB01000001.1, read on the forward strand.
GCTAAAAGCTTGTCGTGCTGTGCGGGTTGCTCTAGGACCTATTATGTTTAGCGGAAAAACGCTTCTTATCACTGGCGGTACCGGCTCTTTCGGTAATGCGGTTCTTAAACGCTTCCTCGACAGTGACATTGCTGAAATTCGCATCTTCAGCCGAGATGAGAAGAAGCAAGATGATATGCGCAAGCGTTACGCCAATCCCAAGCTGAAATTCTATATTGGCGATGTGCGCGACTATCAAAGTGTCCTTAACGCTACCCGCGGTGTTGACTATATTTTTCACGCCGCAGCGCTCAAGCAGGTTCCTTCCTGTGAGTTTCACCCGATGGAAGCGGTCAAGACCAATATCATCGGCACTGAGAATGTGCTCGAAGCCGCCATTCAGAACACCGTTAAACGTGTTGTATGCCTTAGCACCGACAAGGCGGTCTACCCTATCAATGCCATGGGGATATCCAAGGCGATGATGGAAAAGGTGATGGTTGCCAAGTCCCGCAATGTGGATGACGAAAAAACCGTCATCTGCGGTACTCGCTACGGTAACGTCATGGCTTCCCGCGGTTCTGTGATTCCTTTGTTTATCGAGCAGATTCGAGCGGATCAGGCATTGACCTTGACCGACCCGAACATGACGCGTTTTATGATGACGCTCGCGGATGCCGTCGACCTGGTGTTGTATGCGTTCGAGCATGGTCGCAATGGCGATCTCTTCGTGCAGAAAGCGCCGGCTGCTACGGTCGAGACCCTCGCCAAGGCACTCACCGCAATGGTTGGCAAACCTGAGCATCCGATACAGGTCATCGGAACTCGACACGGTGAGAAGTTGTTTGAAGCACTCCTCAGTCGTGAAGAGATGGCGTGCGCCGAAGACAAGGGTGACTACTATCGTGTTCCTCCAGATTTGCGCGATCTGAACTACTCCAAGTTCGTGGAGTTGGGCGAAGAAAAAATCTCTCGAACTGAAGACTACAATTCCCATAACACCGAAAGGTTGGATGTGGCTGGCATGCAGCGTCTCTTGCTCAAGCTCGATTTCATGCAGGCTATCCAGCGTGGCGAACATGCTACGCCGGAGGAGTGAGTCATGAAGGTATTGATCACGGGGGCAAACGGTTTTGTCGGCAAAAACCTGGTTGCGCACCTGAGTGAGCGAAAGGATATAGAGGTTGTGCCCTTTACCCGGGAAAACACCCTCGCCCAATTGCCTTCAATGGTGGCCGATACTGACTTTGTTTTTCACTTGGCCGGGGTCAATCGACCGCAGTCTCAGGACGAATTCAAGGTTGGCAACACGGACCTGACATCCGCGCTTTGTGACGCCATCAAGGCGAGTGGCAAGCCTATACCCGTGTTATATACCTCCTCGATTCAGGCCGAGCGCGACAATCCCTATGGAGTCAGCAAGCGAGCTGCCGAGCAGCTATTGGAAGACTTGCACTTTAGTCACGGCTCCACGGTTCACGTACTGCGCTTGCCGAATGTGTTCGGAAAGTGGGCACGGCCTGATTACAACTCCGCTGTAGCGACTTTTTGCCACAACATCACGCGGGGATTACCGATTCAGATTAATGATCGACAAGCTGAAGTCAGCCTGGTCTACATCGATGATGTCATCGATTCTTTTATTGTGGCGATGGATGCTGGAGCCTCCATCGACGCGGTCAACGAAGTTAGCCCCGTGTACCGAGTGACGGTGGGGGAATTGGCGGATCAATTGCACGCATTCCACGAGAGTCGTGCCACGCTGATCAGTGAGCCCGTAGGTGCTGGACTGGTGCGTGCGCTGTATTCGACTTACGTGAGTTACTTACCTGTCGAGCAGTTCACCTATGAGGTTCCAAAGTATGGCGATCCGCGCGGCGTATTTGTCGAAATGCTGAAGACCAAGGACAGTGGGCAGTTTTCTTATTTCACTGCTCATCCTGGGATCACGCGCGGTGGACATTACCATCACAGTAAAACCGAGAAGTTCCTGGTCATCAAAGGCAATGCCTGCTTCCGCTTCCGCCATATTGTGTCGGGTGAATTCTATGAGTTGTTCACCCAGGGCGAGCAACCTCGCATAGTGGAAACAGTTCCAGGCTGGACTCACGATATTACGAACGTCGGTGATGATGAGATGATTGTTATGCTGTGGGCTAACGAAATTTTTGATCGTGAACGTCCGGATACTTTTGCGTTACCGGTTGGGACTCACGCCTGAGCCTAATGCAAGCCGGGGCAAATCCCTACGCTTATGATTCTGGAAAGAGTGTTGAAATGAAAAAGTTGAAAGTGGTCACCGTCGTAGGCACTCGTCCGGAAATTATCCGTTTGTCACGGGTCATGGCAGCGCTGGACAAGCATTGTGAGCATGTCCTGGTGCATACCGGACAGAATTACGATTACGAGCTGAACGAGATCTTCTTTCTGGATCTCGGCATCCGCAAGCCCGATCATTTCCTCAATGCAGCAGGTGCCAGCGGGGCGCAAACCATCGGTAATGTGATCATCGCTGTGGATCGCGTACTTGAACAAGAAGCGCCAGAGGCATTGCTGGTACTGGGTGATACCAACAGTTGCATGGCAGTCATTCCGGCCAAGCGTCGCAAGATCCCTACCTTCCATATGGAAGCTGGTAACCGCTGCTTTGATATGCGCGTGCCGGAAGAAATCAATCGCCGCATTGTCGACCATACGGCAGACATCAATCTCACCTACAGCACTATCGCGCGTGATTACCTTTTGCGTGAAGGCTTGCTGCCTGACATGGTCATTAAGACCGGTAGCCCGATGTTTGAGGTGCTCAATTACTACCGTGAGGGGATTGAGGCTTCAGACGTAGTAGCGCGTCTCGGTTTGGAAGCGGGCAAGTTCTTCGTCGTCAGCGCTCACCGTGAAGAGAATATCGACTCTGACAAGAACTTCCTCAAACTCGTCGAAGTATTGAATACCGTTGCTGCCCACTACGATCTCCCGGTAATCGTGACAACGCATCCGCGCACCCAGAAGCGTGTAGATGCAATGGGCGTGACGTTTCACAAAAATGTGCAGCTGCTCAAGCCCCTGGGTTTCAAGGATTATAACAAGCTTCAGTTGACTTCTAAGGCCGTGCTGTCCGATAGCGGGACAATCAATGAGGAGTCGTCCATCCTTAACTTTCCTGCGCTGAATATGCGTGAAGCGCATGAGCGTCCGGAAGGTATGGAAGAGGCTGCAGTGATGATGGTCGGCCTGGAAGTCGAACGTGTCATGCAAGGCCTTGAACTGCTGGAATGCCAGGCGGTTGGTGAAGAACGTACACTGCGACTTGTCACGGATTACAGCATGCCGAATGTAGCCGAGAAAGTTGTGAGGATCATCCACAGCTATCGCGATTACGTCATGCGCAATGTATGGAAGCAATACTGATTGAATAGCATCGCCCAGGAAAAACCGCTCAAGATTCTGGTAGTTACCCAGTATTTTTGGCCAGAGAACATGCGTATCAACAACATGGTCGAAGGCTTTGTCGCCAAAGGCCACGAAGTGACTGTGTTGACGGGATTGCCCAACTACCCGGAAGGGCAGGTGTATGCAGACTTTTTACAGGATCCCGCACGTTTCTCACATTATCAGGGCGCAAACGTCATCCGCGTTCCGATGTTGGCAAGGGGCAAGCGCAGCATAACGCTGGGTTTGAATTACCTTTCATTTTTTACCAGCGCATCGACGATCGGCAGCTACAAGTTACGTGGTCAGTCGTTCGATTCGATCTTTGTCTACGCCGTGTCCCCGATCATGGCCGCGATCCCTGCGATCGTGATTGGCCGTTTAAAAAAAGCGCCAGTGTTTGTTTGGGTCCTTGATTTGTGGCCTGAAACCCTGAGTGCAGTCGGGATTATCAAGCATCCGAAACTGCTTGGACTCGTAGGAAAAATGGTTTCCTGGATCTATAACCGGACCGACTATCTGCTGTTGCAATCACGCTCTTTTGACGAGAATGTCAGAAAGTACTGTACCCGTTCAATATCAAGCGACCGGCTGGTGTACTTTCCCAGCTGGGCTGAAGATGACTTTTCCGGTGATGTGAGTGGCGCTTCTGATCTGCTCCAAAGCGACGATTCAGTCTTTACTATAGTGTTCGCCGGCAACCTGGGGGAGGCTCAGGATTTTCCAGCGATCCTGCAAGCAGCCAAGACGCTTGAGCCAGACTTGCCCGTGCGCTGGGTGATCGTCGGCGATGGTCGGGCCAGTGATTGGTTGAAGGCGCATGTAACGGAACATCAGTTGGACAACGTCTTTTTGTTGGGACGGCATCCCCTGGAAAAGATGCCGGCACTCTTCGCCGTTGCTGACGCCTTGCTGGTTTCGCTCAAGACCAATGAAGTATTCGAAAAGACCATTCCAGGTAAGGTTCAGGCTTATCTGGCATCGGGCAAGCCGATTATCGCGATGATTGATGGTGAAGCTGCCAGAGTTGTCGTTGAGTCAGGGGCCGGCATGGCATGTGGCTCTGGCGATGCATCGGGACTGGCAGACATCGTGCGTACGATGGGAAGTTTGTCGGCGCCAGAACTCGAAAAAATGGGGCGCTCGGGTCGCGACTATTATCTTGAACATTTTTCCAAAGTGACCTTGTTTGATCGCCTTGAGGCGCTGTTCAGAAGGGCCACCCTGAGGCACAGAGATCGTCGATGAAAAAAGTATTATTGACTGGCGCTTCAGGCTTTGTCGGGCGGGCGGTACTGGATAGGCTGAGACAGGATTCTCAGTTTGAATCCGTGATTGCAGTGCGTAAGGCATGGCTTGAGGTACCAGAAAAAGTACGGCTGGTTGAGGTCAGTTCAATCGACGCGTTTACCGACTGGAAAGAGGCTGTAGCCGGATGTGCGGTCGTCATTCACTGCGCGGCGCGTGTGCACGTGATGAGCGATACCAGCGCAGATCCATTGGCCGAGTTTCGCAAAGTCAATGTTGAAGGTACGTTGCGGCTCGCCAGGCAGGCCGCTGAGGCTGGGGTAAAACGGTTTGTATTCGTCAGCTCCATCAAGGTCAATGGCGAGGCCACAGCCCTAGGTGCGCCCTATACGGCTGACGCAGAGCCTGCCCCAGCAGATCCCTACGGCATTTCCAAAATGGAGGCCGAACAGGCTTTACGGCTGTTAGCCGCTCAGACGGGTATGGACGTTGTTATTATTCGGCCAACACTGGTCTACGGACCAGGAGTGAAAGCCAATTTTCTCAGTATGATGCGCTGGTTGGATAAAGGCGTTCCTTTGCCATTTGGCGCCATTCATAACCAGCGTAGTTTTGTTGCCTTGGATAACCTTGTAGACCTCATTGTGACATGTGTGGAACATCCATCGGCTGCGAACGAGACTTTCTTGGTGAGTGACGGTGAGGATCTTTCAACCACTCAATTGCTGCGAAGAATGGCCACGGCATTAGGGGTCCCTGCTCGCTTGCTACCTTTTCCGGCATGGTTGTTGGAGTCTGGCGCATCGCTGCTGGGTCGCAAAGCGTTATCCCAGCGCCTATGTGGTTCACTACAGGTAGATATTAGTAAAACTCAAAAACTTTTGGGTTGGATACCCCCTGTTAATGTTGATCAAGCTCTCTCGCAGGTCGCCCAGCACTTTATTGGCTTTAAAAAGTGACAACTTGCCGGAGGTGCTCAGGTACTCGTCGAGTACTTTATCAGCTTGAACTGGCACATTGATGGTTGCTAGGTCTTACTGACTGCATTCTATTTCAGGATCTGAATTTAAATGACCATCTTTTTGGTGTTCGCAGCTGTGCTTGTAGTATCGCTACTTTCGACTCGGGTACTACGCAGATATGCGTTGGCTCAGAGTCTGATGGACATACCCAATGGCCGCAGTTCGCACTCTGTGCCTACTCCACGTGGCGGTGGCCTAGCTATAGTGTTGACGTATCTGGCAGCGTTGGGGTTTATGGCATCCGCCGGACTGATCAGTGGAATCGCCACATGGCCTGTGCTGGGTAGCGGAGCATTGATCGCCTTGGTTGGTTTTCTAGATGATCACGGGCATATCGCTGCGCGCTGGCGCTTGTTGGCACATTTTTGCGCGGCTGCGTGGGCACTTTTGTGGATAGGAGGTCTACCTACCCTCCCTCTGGCGGGATATGAAGTGAGTCTCGGTTGGCTCGGGCATTTACTCGCGGCCATGTACCTTGTCTGGGTTCTGAATCTCTATAACTTCATGGATGGAATCGATGGGATAGCCAGTATTGAGGCGGTATGTGTCTGTCTTGGGGCTAGCCTAGTGTATTGGCTAACTGGCCATAATGAGCTCATCTTGGCACCTATACTGCTGGCGAGCGCAGTGCTAGGTTTCCTGTATTGGAATTTTCCACCTGCGCGTATTTTTATGGGGGATGCAGGAAGCGGTTTTCTTGGGATCGTAATCGGCGTGCTTTCTCTGCAGGCAGCTTGGGTTGCCGGTGAGTTACTTTGGGTGTGGCTCATTTTACTCGGTGTATTTATCGTTGACGCAACCTTTACCCTCGGACGGCGCCTGTTGCGCGGAGACAAGGTCTATGAAGCGCATCGCAGTCACGCCTATCAGTACGCATCTCGGAAGGCCGGACGCCATATGCCTGTCACTCTGGGTGTGATGGCAATCAACATTTTTTGGTTAATTCCAATTGGTATCTGCGTCGGATTGGGTTTTGATGGTTTGTTTGGCGTGGTCTTGGCTTATGTTCCGCTGGTATTACTGGCTGTAAAATTTCACGCAGGTGAGTTAGAGAAAACGAAATAATAAGTTGACGTTTTTTGAAAATGATGTGGTAAATATAGGTGATGGCCGCGTTTAGCTGCGGTACTAAGGACCGAGGTATAAATAGGGTTTATGGATAGTTTACGCACGCGTTTGTTGGGTTTGCCGCGTAGGCAAAAACGCTTCTTGCAAGTCGTCACTGACATTGTGCTTGTCTGGGTAGCGCTCTGGCTGGCGTTTGTCGTTCGACTGGGTTTTGATGATCTTAACAATCCGTTTGTAGTCCATGTGTGGCTGTTCCTTAGTGCGCCAGTGATCGCTATACCTCTGTTCATCAATTTTGGTATGTATCGCGCTGTTATGCGGTATTTCGGTAATGACGCACTGATTGCGATCATCAAGGCTGTTAGTCTTTCAGCCCTATTATTAGCTTTGGTAGTTTACCTTTACAGTAACCACCAAACAGTTGTTCCCCGTTCTATCGTATTCAACTACTGGTGGCTGAGCCTGGTCATCATTGGTGGCCTGCGTTTGGGTATGCGTCAATACTTTCTTGGAGATTGGTTTGCGGCTGCCCAGCATGTTCCCTTCACAAATCGAGACGATGGGTTACCAAAAGTCGTCATCTATGGCGCTGGTGCAGCGGGGAATCAACTGGTTGCTGCCTTGCGCCTTGGTAAGCAGATGCGCCCAGTGGCTTTCATTGATGATGACTGTAGCATTGCGGATCGCGTCATCTCCGGTCTACAGGTTTATAAACCAAAACATATCCAGCGCATGATTAACGAAACCGGCGCGGAACAGCTGTTACTCGCGATTCCTTCCTCCTCACGTGCTCGGCGCAGGGAGATACTTGGCTACCTAGAAGGATATCCGCTGCATGTACGCAGCGTTCCAGGGTTTATGGACTTGGCGAGCGGCCGGGTCAAAGTCGACGATATTCAGGAGGTTGATGTCGCCGACCTGCTGGGTCGAGATGCCGTGCCGGCGCAGGATGAGCTCCTAGAACGATGCATCAAGAGCCGCGTCGTGCTCGTGACCGGCGCGGGTGGTTCGATTGGTTCAGAACTCTGCCGTCAGATACTAACACTACAGCCCACCCATCTTTTGCTTTTTGACCATGGTGAATACAACCTCTACTGCGTCTTGTCAGAACTCGAGCAGCGTATTGAGTCAGATGCATTGAGTGTAAAACTACTGCCTATCCTTGGTTCGGTACGGTATCAGGATAGGTTGTTGGAGGTCATGAAGACTTGGTCCGTTGATACTGTGTACCACGCAGCTGCGTATAAACATGTTCCTATGGTGGAGCACAATATCGCCGAAGGTATTCTCAATAATGTGATAGGCACTCTCAATACTGCGCAGGCAGCTGTTCAGGCTGGGGTGGAGAACTTCGTACTTATTTCAACTGATAAGGCTGTGCGACCGACCAATGTGATGGGCAGTACCAAACGGCTTGCAGAGTTAGTACTACAAGGTTTGAGCAGAGAACTAGCTCCGGTTCTATTTGGTGATACATCGAATGTCTCGCACGTAAATAAAACACGCTTTACGATGGTTCGTTTTGGCAATGTGCTTGGGTCTTCAGGGTCGGTCATCCCCTTGTTCCACAAACAGATCCAGGCAGGGGGGCCTTTGACAGTGACCCATCCGAAAATCACACGTTATTTCATGACCATTCCTGAAGCAGCCCAGTTGGTCATTCAAGCTGGTTCGATGGGACAGGGTGGAGACGTTTTCGTGCTCGACATGGGCGAGCCCGTGAAAATTGTTGAGCTTGCTGAAAAGATGATTCATCTTTCTGGATTGAGTATCCGTTCGGATAAGAATCCGCATGGGGATATTCTGATAAATTTCAGTGGACTGCGTCCGGGTGAGAAGCTATATGAAGAACTGTTGATTGGCGATAATGTAGCCTCTACCAGTCACCCGATGATCATGCGTGCCAGTGAGGAGTTTCTGGGATGGGAGATTCTCAAGGTGAGGTTGCAGAATTTATTGGATGCCGTTGAAAAAGGCGATTACGCGCTCGTAAGACAGTTGTTGAAGGAGACTGTGAGTGGTTACAGCCCCGAAGGTGATATCGTCGACTGGATGCACATTCAGCGCCACCGCGAAGTTTAGGATTGAAATCCTGCGCCGGGCTTAGTTGGCGGGATTGACATCTTCTAGCTGGCTTGGCGGGCTTTTAAAGTATAGTCCTGTACGGTGACATTGCTTCTTGTGCAGCATATAAAGATACTACAAATGACACTGCTGCTATTACCAGATGTAGAAAGAATATAATCCGATACCTTCCTGTGCTCGAATAGTAAAAAGATGAAAGCGCGCATGCGAATAAAACCGATGCGACATTGAAGGTGCGAGTCCACAATGCAAAGTTGTTTGGGAATAATATTATAAATGTCGCTGATAGTAGTAGCGATGTTATAGAAAGCTTCACTACGAAGTTTTCTTTTTTATTCATTGTTGCTTTGGGGGTTTTGTTTTTTTCTATGCGTTCTAACCAGCTCAGGTTAAAAGCGCAAAAGGCTATATATAATCCAAATAGGTAAGTTTTTGTACTGGATGCAAAATCCCATACCGCATATTCCATCAGTTTCGAAGCGAACGATGAAGGAAGGATGGTCGAGAGTATTTCATAAGGATTTGAGCCAAAATGTATTGCTATGAAAATTATCAATATACTAGCGGACCATGTGTATATATATCGGTAGGTGTCGCGTACAAAAAATGAACAGAAAAAAATAAATAGATACAGTAGTGCGGAAATCTGGAAGCAGACACATAAGGCAAGCGCTAAAATCATTAGTTTCTTGTTCGAAAATTTCAGGTGTATCCATAGAGCAATAAAAAACAAACCTACAGCTATTGATTGGCGTACTGTTGAAAAGTGCATGTATATAAAATTATATGATATATAGATGGCAAAAATAAAAATTCTATTTCCAGGAAAAAAACTCGAGAGCAGATATGTGCTCAGTGCACAAAATAGTGAGGCAGTCAAAAATACAATTTCTACTCCTCCGCCGAGATATTTGATGAGGTAGTTTAATAGAAAGTAACCGAACTCAAAGGCCAGCTTATAGTTGTTACTCAAATAGGAGGTGTAAAGGCCTTGCTCGACTGAAATTGAGTCAAAGTAATCGGAATATTGTGGCCAATCCATACCCGTTTCATATCTGATGCCACCAATAATGCCTACTAGAATATAAAGTAATAGCGTCAAAGGCAGATCGCGACGGAGTGTGAAAAAGCGCAATATAGCAATATAAAAAATGATCAGATAGCCGAGCAAGTAAATAATCAATTTACAGTTTCCAAAGCTTTTTATTCAATCTGAAGCTGGATAGGTAAACGAATAGTCTTGATAAGTTCATGAATCGATTCGGGCCAATTGCATATAGTATGACCTTGAGTACTGAGTTAATTAAGTTTAATTTGCCTGCGTGAGCTTTAGCGTCTTCAAAGCCGGCAGGTTTGTATCGGCCGGTCGCTTCAAACAAGTAGTTTTTCTTGGCGAATTGGTAAACTGGACCTTTCGAGTCAAATGGATCATGACCAGATGGGAATTCATCAAGCGTGCTGGCATAAGCACGTCTCAACGTAGGTGAAATGTATTTACCATCGCTCATGTAGTCAAAGGCATAAGGTGTAGTTGCTGGTATGAATGAGAAATGTGAGAGCCGTTCTTTGTAGTAAAGGCTGACCTCTAGCAAATCCTGCCTTTTCTGGTCCCTTCCGGAAAACGCACGTTTGCTCAAAAGCTCAGGGTTCTCTTCATCAAATGAACTGAAGTGAAAGAAGACAAGTGGGAATTTCTTGTTGACGTCATACCCACCTTGGCCATCTGAGGTCAGTGTCCGTTCGTGGCTATTCCAAAAGGCAACGTTGTAACCAAGGTTGAAGGACACATGCAACGTAGGGAAGAAGCACGGGGCAATACTTACCCATTTTTGATCGGTAGAAAGTCCAAACTGAGTTTCAAAATAACAGTGCTCAAGGCAGCGTTCATTCCACCAGTGTAGAAAACGTCTGGCTTCCGACGTACTGGAAACTGCGTAGAAACCCAAGTTGAAAGAGCCAAAGCGCAGCATGCCAATATCACCTTCAACATGCGGAGTGACATAGTGTGGCGTCAGAATGATATCGTGAGTGCCGAGTTTTTCCCATATCCCATCGAGGCGGCTGAATACGCAGGTATCTGGATCCAAGAATATAATATTATCGTGTTGCTCAAGCAGCTTTAAAGTAATCCAAGGCTTAAGGCTTGTGCTGAATTCTACAATGTCATATTTGAACGCGTATTGTCGGACGTTTGCCAACCCAATTTCTTCAACCCAATAGAATTCTGCTAGGTCGGTTGGCAGATCTATTTCCACTTTGCGATCAAAAATATAAATTTTCAGCTTCGGTTGATCAAACTTAACCAGAGACTCTGCCAGCACCAGCGCTTTAGGCAGGTAAGCCAAATTGCAAACGGTGAAAATGGCTGAGCGCTCGCCGGTCCTACCTTCGTTATCAGTCACGTTTATAGATTCCTAATGTATTGATTATCCTGACAAGGATCTGGGAAGTGCAATAGAGGGTAAGCAATCTGGTGATTTTTAAAGCGAAACCGAGTTGATGACTCTTGATTGCACAAAAAATAAGTTTCAGGTTCGATGATACGGCGTCTTTTATTCTGGACCATGAATAGGCCCGCATTGAGTAACTGTGGCCAGCGATACGATAGACACTGTCGGCTTGCTCCGTGACGTGATCAAAGCCGGGTGTGGCGCCACAGACGCCTATTCGATAACCTTTATTTAACGAGTCCAGGCAGAGTTTGTAATCTACGCCGTCAACAAAATAGCTACAATCCATCCAGTCAATGGTTTTGAGTTTGTCTAGGAAGTAAAGACTGCCGCTGTTGATCACTAGGGGCACATCCCGTACCGAAGCTGCTCCATCGGCTTTGAAAGCAATCGCACTAAACGTACTATAAGAGTCGATGTTATCTATGTAGTTGTGTTCTACATATGTCAGTGTTTCGGCGCTGAACCCAGTATCTTGATCGAAAAAAAGAAGCGCCGAATGGCCCTGCTGATAGGCGTTGGCACATACTGTTGATATGCCTACACCCAGACCGAGATTTTTGCCACAGGTGAAATAGTGGATGTGCGGATGACATTCGGAAAACTCCCGCACGTTGGCTATATGAGGCGAGTTGTCGAATACATAAACTTCAAACCCGTTTACCGAAGTCAATTCGAGCCTGCGCAGTAGTTCAGCGCCGGCATGATAGACAACAATACCTACTGCAATCTTATGCGTCATGCCATACCTTTGATGTGTGGGGTCGCCCGTATCCGATCACGTTCATATACTTAACCATTTACTCTCTTTATCACTCCATACTTTCACGACCCTGGCAGGGCACCCCGCGGCGATAACGTTACTGGGTATATCTTTGGTCACAATACTATTGGCGCCGATAATCGAGCCGCTGCCAATAGAGGTGTTAGGGAGTACTACGACATTGTCCCCAATCCACACGTTATCGCCAATGGTGACTGGCCCGCTGCTAGACAGCTTTCGTTCGAAAGGTTTTTCGTAGGGGCTAGATTGATTTTCCCCTGAGTAGGCCCCGTGAGAGTGGTCTGTAATGTGAATCTTACTACCCATTAAGACATTGCTGCCGATCGTTATCTTGTTGCAGCACGCGATATGCAGATGATCGCTGGCAGAAAAATTCTCGCCAATCTCGATTCGGGGCTGATAGACAAATGTTATGTACTGAGGGATAGCGTGTAGCCAGAGCCCCTCACCTACGCTGAAATTATCGCCTAGAGCGATGTGTTCCAAGCCAAAAACCTTAGGCGCTCGCCCCAAGCGGGCACGCCGCCCGGGGGTAGGAAGGGTTCTGAGGTGAATGATTGCTCTCCATATCAGAAGGAACCGCCCGATCACCATGGGGATTACAAAGATATTGTGTTGCTTGAGCTTCTTGATTAAATAGGACACCGCATTTTACTCGATTTGGACGGCGTTGGCAGGTAAAGATCCATTACAACACAGATTAATGGTTTGTCTAAGGTAAGGCGCGTGTACGTTTGAGGTACAGATTAGTCACGCGATTGAGCAGCGATTTTGGAAGGACTGATATCATCATCACGACCCAGCTGGGATAGCTGACGGACAACGTAAGAGTCTTTCGATATTCATTGTAGATGCCAAAGTTCAATAGGCCTCTGGCTCTCAGGGATATCATTCCTTTGATCGTGAATGCTCCTGATACTTCGCCAAAGCTTTTACAGGCCTGCATTTTGCTCTCTAATGAGTAGCTAACGGGCAATGAAAATATAAAATTAACCCAGCAGTTAACGCCAATTTTAAATATCTTATCTGTATGAGCCCAGCTTTTTTTTGTAAGGTTCGGTTTTTCAAGGGGAGTAATAGATACGTGGGGTAGCCACTGAATATTGAACTGCCGATTTGAAATGAACTCGAAGATGATACCGGTTTGGATGAAGTTTGAATCATGATACCGCCTGAAATTGGCTTCACTTATCAATGCTTTGCTGTAGATTAGGCAGCTCATACAACTCATGAGTCCTGCAAGATCCTGTAGTAGTGTATTGGCGTCTTGATAAATACATTCTTGGATGCGAACTTTTTCTACCAGATTTACTAAAAGTGCATCATAAGCTTTGCCTGTTTTTAAAAGGCTTATTATATCTTCTAAACCGTCCGCATGGATCTGAGATGTGTCACCCAATAGCCATGTATATTCTGTGTCCGAAAGATTTAATACATTTTCGAAATTCAGATCAGCCCCGAGGTTTTCTTGGTTGCATGAATAGTGAAGCAGCGGATATTCGGCCTTCCATTTTTTTACAATGTTATAGGTATCGTCTGTCGATGCATTGTCAGAAATAAAAACCTGAATGTTGTGTTTCTTTAGTATTGGTATGTGGACAGCCAGTGAGCTATCAAGGAAGTCCGCACGGTTGTAAGTTGGTAGTGCAATAGACAGCAGGGGGTTGGGCTGCAGACTCATCGTGAGCACCTTTTGAAAGATCTAAAAATCCAATATACCCATGGTAAGATCAAGAGATAAGCACTTATGAATCCTGAGAAAAGGTATTCGAATGGAAGATATTTTGCTATCAATAAGGTTGCTGTTGCGACATATAGTCCATTGACTACTGATACCATGACCAACGGTTCCTTTTTATATGCCCTCATATAAACTGCCATTGCGTTGATTATTAGCTGCATTAGCCATCCTGTGCTAACCATCAACAGCGAAAGAGGCGGTAGTATGCGATTCTCTATCAAGGGCTGACCACTCATCAACCAAAGGCCTGTAAAGAGCGTTACCATACCTAGAATATAAGTAGATATTGAAAGCAGAACAGCTTTCTTGAAAGTTAGGTCGAGTTCCAGTGTGTTGCCCTGGGCAGCATAAATGTTGAATTTAGGTGTTACTATCGTTATCCATATATTAGCAATGCTGAACATTGCCATGCAAATAGCCATCGAGAAGCCGACTTGCCCAGCTTTCACTGCGCCGTGATAATTGAACGAAAGTGGAGTGAATATAGAAAGCACAAAATAGCCACTTATCCAACTCAAGGCGAAGCGCCACAGAAGCGGCATGATCTCTTTGAACCAAGGATGACTGTTGATCTTAGCCAGTTCATATAGTTGGCCCAACATGGCTTTGTAACGATTGAGGATTATTGAAGTGCCGGCGAGTGCGCCAGCTAGCAACGAAAGAGCCAAGGCATAAAGGTCTGCACCAAATATCAGCATGAGCACGGTTGCCGCAACGCTGATCACGCTAATATGAAGTCGAATTTTCTGGATGTCGCCAACGCTGTCGCAGCCTTCGATAAATGACAGTGCAATACTATTAATGAAAGCGATAACTGAAGCTACACCATATATTAACCACGGAAGTTGCCACTGTATTAAGGATGTCTTGCCGTCAAGTATGAAATAACCCGCTAATAGTACTAACGGGAAAACAACCACGGCCATGGCGCATGCCCAGCGTATGGCGAAAGAAAATAAAGTGGCCAATCGCTTAATGTTTTCAGCGGGGCCCGAAAGTACTTTTTTGTTGTTGAATTCTAGGTGTGCAAATTCGTGCGAGGCGAATATCAGCAGAGCTGCAGAAAAACCCATGTCTGCAAATATGGCGAGCGCCGCCATGCTGATAAATGTATACCAGTATCCTTGTGCTTCAGGTGATAGGTAAAGGGGGACTAGAATAAGTAGGGCAGGGCCGGAGAATAAGCGCCAAAGTTGGTTTGCTGCTGTATTGCGAAAGTCATGAGTAAATATTTTTTTAAAGTTCATCTGAAGAGTTGGAGTTTTTCGATTTCATGAGTCAGCCCTTCAATAGAGTTGAAGTTAGGTGTGTACCCTAGTTTTGATGCAGTTTTGTTCTCGGAGTAATAGTGTAGTTTTGCGCCAGTGGCATTAATTTGCTGAGATGCGTCGTTGATGACAAATCTCAGGCCAAAACGGCTACGTAGGTGATTGAGTATTGATAGCTTGTCGGTTGATCCTTTCGTGTAGCAATCGAGGGCGAGGTTCACGCTGTCCCTGGCTGTCAATGTTTTTACGATTAGATTGTAAAAATCCGCTGGAGTTATGTAGTCGCGAAATATGTTGGTGGATGAAGTAGCGAGTTCGTTATTCTCCATGAGGGCGCGAACTGCATCAGTAATAAAGTATCGCGCATTTAAGTTTTGCGTGTGGCTGAAGTAATTGAATACCCGTATATCAATAATGCTGTGGTCTTGATACGCTCGATGCCTCGTCTCGGCATAAAATTTTGCTATAGCGTACCAATCAGTCGTTTTCAAGTTGTTAATGTCAAACATGGCAAGGCTTTTAGCGTTTACGGGTGTTTCAAAGCTGCCACCGTAAGCTGCGCCGCTGCTTAGGAATATATAGCGGCATTTTCGGTTTAATTTAAGATAGTCGAGTGCGAGTTTATCGTACTCGAGGGTGATATCGAATATGGTAGCGCCCATTTTCGAGGCCATTGCGGGGTCGCCGACACCTACAAAGTTTATGATTGCATCGAATTTAGTAGTGGTATTGAAATCTGTGTAGTCGAACATTTTGACGTTTCGATGCACGGCTGGTGTAAGCATTGATGTATCAAATTTTTTTTTGTCCCTCAAAAATAGACTGAGTTTGAATGTCCGATCTAATAAAAAAGAGCGTATAAGATCCTGGGCAATTTGGCTGTTTGCACCGAATATTGCTATATGCATCAGCGAGGTGTCCGTAATTTTTCAGGCATTTGCTGATCTATTGGTCGGCCAAATTCGAGCCGAGGACGGCATTCTCGAGCGTCGGGCATCATCAACTCAATCAATGTAGGTCGGGGTGACTCAAGAAATAGTCTTACTTGCGCCGAAAATGCATCATGGGTGCAGGCGACCATGGAGTTGATTCCATAGGCTTCACCAATTGCTTTAAACTGTGAAGTGTAGCCGTTCCAGTAGGTCGAAGAGTTTCTCCCTTCGAAGTACATTTCTTGGAAACCGCGTACCATCCCCAGAGAGTGGTTATTGAGCACAATGACCAATATTGGAAGTTGATCACGCGCAATGATATCCAGCTCTTGAATATTAAGCTGGGCGCCACCATCACCTGTAATAACTATCACAGGTTTGTCGCCCGCGTTGCAGACGCCAATAGCCGCGGGGATCGCGAATCCCATGCTTCCCAGGCCGCCAGAGTGGTGCATGGACTGGCCGTGGTTCAAGCGCAGCGTATGCGCGGCCCACATCTGGTTGTTGCCCACATCGGCAACGAAGTCGAGAGTGTGACCTTTGGTCAAGGACCCTAGGGTTGAGCATATGGCGAAAGGGCTCACAGACCAATCGGTGTACTCGTCGACAAAGTATTGCTCGAACTCGGCACGCAAATCCGCCGTCCAAGCAGGCCAAGCCGAGTTTTTTTGCACATTGGATAGCGCGAAGCGCGCAAAGAAAGTATTCAGTTCAATTACGTATGATGCGTGTGCCTTCACACGGTTGTTCAGTTGCCCTTCCATCAAGTCGATCTGAAAAATCTTGGCCTTGCGCGCGAATTCATCGGGTTTTGCGCCGGTTTGCCGAATGTCTAGGCGGCTACCCAGTACCAACAAGAAATCGCAATTTTGCACAGCATGGTTGGCGGCACGTGTTCCATACGCACCAAGCATGCCCAGATAATTTGCGCTCGCCAGAGTCTTTTCTGCTCCTTTCAAGCTGGCTACGTAGGGGATACCCGATGCCTCTAATTGATCGAGCCATTGCGGGAAGTTACGTGTGTTGACGGCTCCTCCGCCCAGTAGAATCAGCGGATTCTGAGCACATTCCAGTGCGTGCTTGATCGTTTCTAGGTCTGATACATCCAGTGACGCATCGACACACTCCGGCCGAGGTACCAGATGCGCCTCTACAATGGAGTCATCAATGTCGGTTCGCTGTATATCCATTGGGATATCCAACAAGACCGGGCCAGGGCGTCCCTCCCTGGCGATGTCGATAGCTTTCTGCAGGCATGGAAGCAACTCGTCGACATGCCTGACCTGATAGGCGTACTTAGTAATGCTGCTGACTAGTGCGACGCTATCGAGTTCTTGGAACCCCTGTTGGCGGATGTTCCTCTCGCCTTTGAGCTCGTACGTATTGACCTGGCCCGTCAGAAAGAGGCACGGATGGCTATCGAGCCAGCAATCAGCTATACCGGTTATCAGGTTGGTTGCGCCGGGGCCGCTAGTGCCCAAGGCGATGCCAAGTACTTCGTGGCGTGTCGCTCGGGATACAGCAGATGCAGCGAACGCCGCTCCTTGCTCATGGTGAACCGAGACCAGCTTAGTTCGGCCCAACTGATTGATGCTGTCAACTAAATGCGTGATCATCCCGCCGATAAGCTCGTAACCATACAGAACCTTGTTCTGTGCAAGAACCAACGCTACGGCATCTGATGCTTTCATTGTTTAGAAACCAATCCCAAAAAATTCTTCCAGCTTCTCCCCGACGAACTCGAAATGTTCCTGACCCAGCGATGGCTGTACGCCTAGCCAGAATGTCTGGTTCATAGTGCGGTCGGTATTTGTCAGTTCGCCAACCACTCGGTATTCCAAATTCTGGAAGTAGGGCTGGCGGGTTAGGTTGCCTGCAAATAGAAGGCGTGTCCCGATTTTGTGCTGATCAAGGTACTTGAGCAAATCGACACGGTTAACGCCGCTGCTTTCCTTGAGTGTCACTGGGAACCCGAACCATGATGGATCGCTGTTGGGTGTGGGCTCAGCGATTTCTAGGAATTCGGACAGACTGGACAAGCGCTCCTTCAGCAGCCCGAAGTTACGCTTGCGCGTATCGATGAAGTCCTGAGCGCGTTCAAGCTGAGCCAACCCACAAGCAGCCTGCATGTCGGTAATTTTCAGGTTGTAGCCCAAGTGTGCATATACGTATTTGTGATCGTAGCCTTGAGGTAGGCTGCCATATTGTTGACCAAAGCGGTCGCCACAAGTGTTGTCACAACCGGGTGCACAGTAGCAGTCGCGGCCCCAGTCGCGGAACGACTCGGCAATCACTTTGAGCATCGGGTTATTCGTGAACACAGCACCGCCTTCACCCATGGTGATGTGGTGTGCGGGGTAGAAGCTGAGTGTGGCGATGTCGCCGAATGTGCCAACCAGCTTGCCGTCATAGGTTGCACCCAAGGCGTCACAGCAATCTTCCACTAGCCAGAGGTTGTACTTTTCGCACAGCGCTTTGACCTTGCCCAGGTTGAACGGGTTGCCCAGGGTATGAGCCAGCATGATTGCCTTGGTTTTCGGCGTGATGGCGGCTTCGATCAGGTCGGCATTGATATTATGAGTGGCCATGTCTACGTCAACGAATACCGGGATCGCACCGAATTGAACGATCGGGTTAACCGTGGTCGGAAAGCCTGCTGCCACACCAATAACTTCATCGCCTTTTTTGATCGCCCGCTCACCGAGTTTGGGTGAGGTCAGAGTGCTGAATGCAACCAAGTTGGCCGAAGAGCCGGAGTTGACCGACAGTAGGAATTTGACACCGATGAACTCAGCCAGCTTTTTCTCAAACTCGGCATTGAAGCGGCCAGTGGTCAGCCAGCCATCTAGAGAGGCCTCGACCATCAATTGCAATTCTCGCGCACCGATCACTTTGCCGGACGGCGGGATGACGGTTTCGCCAGCCACGAACGGCTTGCTCGCCAATGCAACATTGGCATATTGCTCGACGAGCTTGCTGATTTCCTGGCGGAGCATATCGGGTGTCATGAAAAATCCTGCTAAAAAATAGAGTTAGTTGCTGCTGGCATGCATGGCGAGCATGTAGGCGTTGATTTCTTCCAGGCAATGGGCCTGCATGTCGTTGCCACTTAGCCACGCGCGATGCCAGGTAACAATTCGGGCGAGTGTGGTTTCAAGGTTCCAACTGGGGACCCAGTGTAAGTGGGCACGCGCCTTGGAAATATCCAGCTTGAGGTAATTGGCCTCATGCGGCTGCGGATCCTGGTCCAGTTCCCAACGGGCACCTTCACCCCAGGCCTGCACCATGTGGTTTAGGATCCACTCCACCGGGCGTGCGTCTTCATCTTTGGGGCCGAAGTTCCAGCCCTGGGCAAAGCGATGTCCATGAGTCCAGAGATGTTCGGCCAGCACAAGGTATCCACTTAGAGGCTCCAGCACGTGCTGCCATGGCCGGGTGGACCTTGGGTTACGTATTGTGACGGGCTCACTCTTCTCGAAGGCACTGAGAATATCAGGTATTAGCCGGTCTTCCGCCCAATCGCCGCCTCCAATTACATTGCCGGCCCTGCCCGAGGCCAATACGGCGCCTTGCGGATTGTTGAAGAACGACTTGCGGTAGGCACTTGTTATCAACTCCACGCAGCCTTTGCTGTTGCTGTATGGGTCATGGCCGCCCATGGGTTCGTCTTCACGATAGCCCCATTCCCACTCGCGGTTTTCATAGCATTTGTCTGTGGTGACGTTAACAATAGCCCGCAGGTTGGGGCACTGCCGTGCCGCCTCGAGCACGTGCAGAGTACCCATCACGTTGGTGGCGTAGGTCTCAACCGGCTCGCGGTAAGACAAACGCACCAACGGTTGTGCCGCCATATGAATCAGCACGTCGGGGTTGAAGCGCGTCATGCTGTGGGTGATAGCCGCCAGATCGCGAATGTCGCCTTGCTCCGACTCCATCCCTTCGGCCACTTTGGCCTCCACGAACAAGGCGGGGTGCGTCGGCGGGGCCAGGGCAAAGCCCTTCACTTGCGCGCCCAAGCTGGTCAGCCATAGAGATAGCCAACTGCCCTTGAACCCAGTATGACCGGTTACGAAGACTCTTTTGCCTTGCCAAAAAGCAGGAGAAACTGTCGACTTCATATTCAGTCCCAGGATTTCCAGGGAGCTTTGCCGGAATGCCAAAGATCCTCCAGATAATGTTTATCACGCAGTGTGTCCATGGGCTGCCAGAACCCCGCGTGTTCGTAGGCCATGAGTTGGCCTTCAGCGGCCAGCGTCATCAGCGGCTCCTGTTCCCAGGTAGTGCTGTCGTCCTTTAGGTGCTTGAGCACTGTGGGGCTCAAAACAAAGAAGCCGCCGTTGATCAATGCGCCATCGCCCTTGGGTTTCTCCTTAAAGTTCAGCACTTGACCTTTCTGGATATCCAGCGCGCCAAAACGCCCAGGCGGGAATGTCGCAGTTAGCGTTGCAGCTTTGCCATGCGCTTTGTGGAAGGCCAGGGTAGCGCTTATATCAAGATCACTGACACCATCACCATAAGTGAAACAAAAGGCTTCTTCGTCTTTGACATAGTCGGCGACACGACGCAAGCGACCCCCAGTCATAGACTCGTCACCGGTATCGACCAAAGTGATGTTCCAGTTTTCAGCGCGTTGGTCGTGCACCTTCATGGTGTTGTCGCGCATGTTGAATGTGACGTCGGACATATGCAGGAAGTAGTTGGCAAAGTACTCCTTGATCACATATCCCTTGTAGCCACAGCAGATAATGAAATCATTGATGCCATGTGCGGAGTACATCTTCAGGATATGCCAGAGAATGGGTTTACCTCCGATCTCGACCATGGGTTTTGGTCGTACGCTGGTTTCTTCGCTTAGCCGCGTTCCCAGGCCACCGGCCAAAATAACTGCTTTCATGCTGTCTCCGGGTCAATTCGAGCTTACAAAGGCATCGGAATGAAAAAATTTGGGGGGCAGGCCGGCCTGAATAAGCGCCTCACGTGCTGTTCGAATCATGGCCTCAGAGCCACAGGCATAGACTGAGGTGTCCGCCAAGTCGAGACCTTCTGCTAGCACTGCTTCTTGGACGTAGCCTGTGGCGCCCGTCCATTGCTCCTCTGCGCGAGACAGTACCGGTCTGTAATTTACGCGGAGTACAGGGAAGTCAGGGCGCCAGTATAGGTCCGGTTCCTTACGCCCGCCCCAATAGACGTATATATCCTTGTTGTCGAAGGACCCAGGTTCGGCCTCTAAGGCTTCCAGCATGGCCTTTACTGGCGCGATACCGGTGCCGGTAGCCAAGAACACAAGATTCTGAGTATTCGCGCTGCGTAGACAGAAGGTACCGAGTGGTCCCTCCAGCCTGAGGAGGTCGTTTGCCTGAGCTTCACCGAACCAATACTGGCTCATGACACCGTTAGGTACCTTACGGATATGCAGCTCCAGCTTGGCATCCTCGCGTTGTGCATTAGCAATGGAATAGCTGCGACGGACACCATCCTTGCCGATGACGTCAATGTACTGTCCAGCGAGGTAAACAAGTGCACTTTTAGGCGGTGTTCGGAATACGACTCGCACCACGTCGTCGGCCAAACGCTCGATGGAGTCGATGCGGCAAGGCATGGTTTTGATCTGGATATCGGCCAGTAACCCTAGATCCTCTATATCCAACTCGACATCACTGAGTGCAGCGCGGCAACAGGTAAGAATGGTACCCGACGCACGCTCCTCTTCAGTTAGGGCCAGCTCCGGTTGAACCACTTCAGTCTCACCGCTGAGAACGTTCGCCTTGCAAACACCGCATCGCCCCGTGCGGCAGCTGTACTCAAGTACCGTTGCCTGTGATTTTGCACAATCAAGCAGGCTCTTGCCGCTTTCGGCATCGAAAGTTTTATGGTTGGACAAAATGATAGTAGGCACGGGTCAGGCACCAACCTTGGCATTGGTAGCACAGTGATTGAATACATCCGACAGAATGTAAGGTGTTGTACACACCTGCTCCGAATTTTTGATTCCCATGTACGTTTACATCTCCTCTCGTCTGCCGCTGGAGCATCGCTGGGCATCCAGTGCGCAGACTACATGCCTTACGGCAGGTATTTATTTAATAATTTCAGGTAGCCATAAAGTGATGAACCTGAGAGCCAAGCCAACAAAATTCTGACAATTTGAGACTGCCGCAGCGTTGTACTGCAGCATATTTCGCCCTTCGCTTACATTTGCTCCACTGAGAAAAAGGCTAAGCGGGCGACCTGGCAACACAGTGTCCCTTCCCCTGTGTCGCGATCGATCTACAGTCCTGCGTCACTGTTTTGCGCATAGGCCAAGCCCTACAACCCTCGCTCTTCACCGTTTACGGTGCGGGTTGATGCCTGCCTGTCTAATAATTGGCAGCAATTCTACCCGTTTGGAACCTTAACTGGAAATCAGGGATGGTTGGTGCTGTTGGCCCTCCTCAGTACGTCTTTTCCGAAGAAGTCATACTCTGTAACCCACCCGGTTTTGACACCCTTCCAGCATGACCTAAGTTAGAAAAGCAGCTTCGGAAAAGCTGCTTTTCTCTTACCAACGTCATGGAGCGTCAAAATGCAAAACACCTACCTCACCTCCCTAATCTTCGCTTTCCTCACCACTCTCTCCGTCACCACCACCGCAGCCCCGTCCATCAAGGCTGAAGCAGCCACTCCTATCACCGCCCAGATGCCCATGGCTGAGCAGTCTGCGAAGGTCAATTTGAACGCTGCCGACGCCGAAACCCTGCGTCGCGATTTGTTCGGCATTGGTGCTGCCAAAGCCAGGGCGATCATTGCCTACCGCGAAAGCAATGGCCCGTTCACGGCGGTGGATGAGTTGTTGGAAGTGAAGGGGATTGGCAAGGCTTTGCTAGAGAAGAACCGCGACAGGCTTGTAATCAACTAAGCCGATAAGGGGAGGCCGGTCACTGACCGGCTTTTTCAGTTTCTGAAACCTGGGTTTTCACACTGGCCCGCACCACGTCCATGATTCGTCGCGCCAGTGCCTTGTCTTTAACGCCTCGCGCCAGCACCAAAGCACCTACCAGCGTTGACATCATCACCAGGCCTTGTGCATCGGTCTTTCTATCGCCCAGGGCGGTTTCAATCTGCTGGATCCGAGCGTCGAGCACCGCATCTGTCGTCGCACTTTGCTGGCCTCTCAGCCCTAGCTCCGAAGACATGGTCGGCAATGGGCAGCCTTCAGCCGGCGAGTTCAGGTGCCACTCCGACAGGTAGCTATCAATAAACCCTTCCAGTGGCCGTTCCTGGCTGAAGAGCATTTCGCAATGAGCATCCAACTCGGCAGCTGCGGCCTGCAGCGCCTTTTCCACCAGCTCGCCCTTGGATTTGAAATGCGCGTAGAACCCGCCGTGCGTCAGGTCCAGTGCCCTCATCAGCGGCTGCAAGCCGGTGGCGCCGATTCCGTCGCGGCGAAAGCGTACGGAGGCTTCCTTGATGATGCGTTGGTGGGTCTGGGCTTTATGGTCGGATGAATAACGCATAGGGCGGCCTCGGTGACAGGCGTCAAGGTTAACCCACTCGAAGCGTTTCACACACATGGCCTAGGCGGTGGAATTGGCATGAAAAGTGATTACCTGTCTGTAGAGGATTGTTCAACAATCGTGAGGTAACCATGACGCTCAGCTTGTCTTTAGCCGACCAGATTGCGCTGGAGCTTCGTGCCGACATTATCGGCGGGCGGCTGTTGCCGGGCATGCCGTTGGTCGAAGTGGAGCTGGTAAAAGCCTACAACGCTTCGCGCAACACGATCCGCGAAGCGCTGCACCGGCTGGGCCAGGAAGGGCTGACCCGTTATGTGCGCAACAAGGGCGTTATGGTCCGTCGGCTGGCACGAGAGGAAGTGCGTGATTTGTTTGTGGTCCGTCGCACCCTGGAGTTGCAGGCCATCGCCCAAAGCGGTCCTCTGGCTGAGGATCAATCCGCGCGTATGCAAAACGCCATTGACGCCACCACCCTGGCCCGTGAGCGCGAAGACTGGCGTGCGGTCGCGACTCACAGCCTGGTGTTTCACCAACAAATCGTCAGCTTGATGCGCAGTCCCTTGTTCGATGAGTTTTTTGCCCAGGTGATCGCCCAGCTACGCCTGGTGTTTTGCGCTGCGCCCGACGAGCAACGCTTCCAGTCGCCCTGGTTGGAGCGTGATCGCGAGATTTACACGTTATTGGTCCAGCAGGATAAACCGGCTGCAGGGGAGGCGATGAGCCTGTACCTGGATGATTCGGAACGCCTGTCGTTAGCCTTGTTCAACCATCCCTGATTGAGGATCTGCACCATGTACAAAGACTATCCGGCCGCTTACCAGGTCAGCAAAGGTTCGGCGTTGCAGGTGGATACGGCGTTCTACGAGCGTATCCGTGATCGGGCTGACCAGCGCACGCTCGTTGAAAGCTTCGAGGTACCGATTCGCACGGGCAGGGCGTGGAAGGTGCCGGCCGGGCATGTGTTCCGGGTCACCACGCCGGTGGGGCCACAGGTGGGTGACTTCAATGTGTGGAACGCCAATGACCCTCGCGAGCGTTTGTGGGCGGCGCGTACGCGCCAGTTGCAAGGCGCGCATGTCAGCACCCATGACCGCTTATGGTCGAACCTGCCCTTTCTGCGGCCGTTGGTGACGATCACCGACGACAGCCTGGCCGGTTACGGTATCGATGAGCACGGCGGTCGCTTGCACGATTTACTCGGTACCCGTTGCGATCCCTATGTGAACCGCATGCTCACCGGTGAAGACTTCCATCACCATTGCCACTCGAACCTGACGCGCGCGGTGTTACCCCACGGCCTGACGGAATTCGACGTGCATGACGTGCTGAATATTTTCCAGTGCACGGGCCTCAATCACGACGATATGTACTTCATGAAAGCCTGCCCGGCACAAAAGGGCGACTACTTGGAGTTTTTTGCCGAAATTGATGTGTTGTGCGCGCTGTCGACGTGCCCGGGCGGGGATCTGTCGTTGCCGATGTGGGGGCCGGATGCACAGGATCCGCTGACGGTGTGCCGCCCGCTGGGGGTTGAGATCTATAAGCTGGAGGATGAGCTGCTGAAGGGCTGGAGCCAGCCTGAGCGTGCTGCCTACAAGGGGCAGCACGGTTTGCATATTGCCAAGGCGGCTTGGGAGTAACCCCAAGGTTCAGCGATCCTGCGCGTCCTTGGCATCCGCCTGGGCGTTGCGCTCGGCCACGCGCTTGCGTTGTTCGTCGGTGAGTTCCACTTTGTTGGCGCTGTCACGCAGCATCATCAGTCCACCGACGATCGACCCGATGGCGACTACTAATATCAACCATGCATACCACGGCATAAGGCTCTCCTTGAGGCAGATTGCCGTGGGAGAGTTTTCCCACGGTAATAACTGCTTTGAGTAACGGGCTTTCTTACTAGTTCAGTGTAGGCCCGTTCTGCCTCCAGTAGGTCAGAGCCCGGTCAACATCGCATCCGCCGGGGCATCGGCGCGGTCTTGCGCGGTCATCTGGAAGTAGGCGAACCCCACCACCATGAAGCCCAGGAAGATCAGCCCGATCAGCGCGTTGAACCAGGCCATGGCCACCAGGCACACCACCGCCAGCACCAGCGCAATGCCCGGGACGATCGGGTAACCCGGTGCGCGGAAGGTGCGTTCCAGCAGCGGTTCGGTCTTACGCAGTTTGAACAGGCTGAGCATGCTCATGATGTACATCACGATGGCGCCGAATACGGCCATGGTGATCATCGCGGCGGTCAACGTCATGCCGCCCAGGTTGATCAGGCCGTCGCTGTAGATCGCTGCGATACCGACCACGCCGCCGGCAATGATTGCTCGGTGAGGTGTCTGAAAACGCGACAGCTTGGCGAGGAAAGACGGCAGGTAGCCGGCGCGTGCCAGGGCGAAGAACTGGCGCGAGTAGCCGAGGATGATGCCGTGGAAGCTTGCCACCAGGCCGAACAGGCCGATCCACACCAGCATGTGCAACCAGCCGGAGCTGTCGCCTACGACGGTTTTCATGGCTTGGGGCAATGGGTCGTTGATGTTCGACAGGGTGCGCCAGTCGCCCACGCCGCCGGCAAAGAACATCACGCCCATGGCCAGGACCACCAGTGTCAGGATGCCGCTGATGTAGGCTTTTGGAATGGTGCGCTTCGGATCCTTGGCTTCTTCGGCAGCCATGGCCGCGCCTTCGATGGCGAGGAAGAACCAGATGGCGAAAGGGATCGCGGCAAACATGCCGGCAATCGCTGGCGCGCCAAATGTATCGGAACCGGCCCAGCCGTTCAGGGCGAAGTTGCTGAAGCTGAAGGCGGGCGCCACCACGCCCATGAACACCAGCAATTCAGCGACGGCAAGCACACACACCACCAGTTCGAAGGTGGCGGCGAGTTTCACGCCGAGGATATTCAGGCCCATGAACACGATGTAGGCGCCGACGGCGGCGTGCTTCGGGTCCAGTGCCGGGAACTGCACATTCAGGTAGGCGCCGATGGCCAAGGCGATGGCGGGCGGCGCGAAGACGAATTCGATCAATGTCGCGAGCCCGGCGATCAAGCCGCCTTTTTCACCAAAGGCGCGACGGCTGTAGGCAAACGGCCCGCCGGCGTGAGGAATTGCAGTCGTCAGCTCGGTGAAGCTGAAGATGAAGCAGGTGTACATCGCGGCGACCATCAATGAGGTCACCAGGAAGCCGAGGGTTCCGGCGACACCCCAGCCATAGCTCCAGCCAAAGTACTCCCCGGATATCACCAGCCCGACCGCAATGCCCCATAAGTGCAGGGTGCCCAAGGTGGGTTTGAGTTGTGTGTTCATTGTGTTGCTCTCCCTGAACCGTTTGGAATGATTCAAGGTGTTGCAGCGGCCATGCCAGCCTGGGAATCATTGTCGTAAAGCCGCGCAACTGTCGCCAGGGGAACGGTTTGGCGTTTGAATTTTGCCGGTGTCGCACCAGATAAGTGCGGTAGTGCTTGAGCTGCCGCCATCGCGGGCAAGCCCGCTCCCACGGGGGGGCGCGCACTTTGTGATCAAGCGCAGTCGAGTGTGGGAGCGGGCTTGCCCGCGAAGAGGCCCGCGCAGGCGCCGAAAATCCCCTGTAAACCCCGCATAAACCCACTCTTTACGCCGTCTTTACGCCCTGCCCACAGCCTCGCTCTCGTTCCTTTACACCACTCCTGCCGACAATTGCCCCACACGCGGCACTCGCCGCTAAACGGAGAGACTTCCATGAGCGTTCTGGACGGGGTGTCACTGCTATTGGCCGTGGCGCTGTTCATTTATCTGCTGGTTGCGCTGTTACGCGCGGATCGGAACTAGGAGCGGGCTATGCACAGTTATGACTATTGGCTGATCATTGCCTTCTTTGCCGTGGTGCTGGTGCCGGCACCGTTCCTGGGGCGGTTCTACTACAAGGTGATGGAAGGGCAGCGCACTTGGCTCACGCCGGTACTCGGCCCTGTCGAACGCGCCTGTTATCGCCTGTCGGGCGTTGACGAGCATCAGGAACAAAGCTGGCAGAAGTACATGCTGGCGTTGCTTGCGTTCAACCTCGCGGGCTTTTTGCTGTTGTTCGCGATCCTGTTGTTCCAGGACTACCTCCCACTGAACCCGCAGAAATTGCCGGGCCAGGAATGGACCCTGGCCTTCAACACCGCGGTCAGTTTCATGACCAACACCAACTGGCAGGCCTACAGCGGTGAGGCGTCCCTGAGCTACCTCAGCCAGATGGCCGGCCTGACCGTGCAGAACTTCGTCAGCGCGGCGACCGGTCTGGCCGTTCTGGTTGCGCTTTGCCGCGGGATCGGTCGCAAGTCCACCCAGACACTGGGTAACTTCTGGGTCGATATGACCCGCGCCACCCTCTACGGCCTGCTGCCGTTGTGCCTGGTGCTGGCGTTGTTCCTGGTGTGGCAGGGCGTGCCGCAAACCTTCGCCCACTACGTGGATGCCGTGACGATGCAGGGCGTGGATCAAGTGATCCCCCTGGGTCCGGCGGCCAGCCAGATTGCGATCAAGCAGTTGGGCACCAACGGCGGCGGCTTCTTCGGTGTCAACTCGGCGCACCCGTTTGAAGACCCGACTGCCTGGGCCAACCTGTTCGAGTTGGCGTCGATCATCCTGATCCCGGTGGCGCTGGTCTTCACCTTCGGCCATTACGTGAAGGACCTGCGTCAGAGCCGCGCGATTCTTGGCTGCATGCTGGCGTTGTTCATCATCGGCGGCGCGACCTCGCTGTGGGCCGAATACCAGCCTAACCCAACCCTCAACAACCCGGCCGTGGAGCAAACCGCACCACTGGAAGGTAAAGAGGCACGCTTCGGCACCACCGGCACGGTGCTGTGGTCGGTGACGACGACGGCGGCGTCCAACGGGTCGGTCAACGGCATGCAGGACAGCCTCAACCCTCTCAGCGGCATGGTCGCGCTGGTCAACATGATGGTCGGCGAAGTGATCTTCGGCGGCGTCGGCGCCGGCATGTACGGCATGTTGCTCAACGTGCTGATCGCGGTGTTCCTCGCCGGCCTGATGATCGGCCGCACCCCGGAATACCTGGGCAAGAAGCTGCAGGCCAAGGAAGTGCAATTGCTGGTGGTGACCCTCTTGGTGATGCCGGTGGGCGTGCTGGTGCTCGGCGCCATTGCCGCTAGCCTGCCTGGCCCGGCCGGCGCCATCAGTAACCCTGGCCCGCACGGTTTCAGCCAGTTGCTCTATGCCTACACCTCGGCCAGCGCCAACAACGGCTCGGCGTTCGGTGGCTTCGGCGCCAACACGCCGTTCCACAACCTGATGCTGGGCCTTGGCATGTTGATCGGCCGCTTCGGCTACATCCTCCCGGTACTGGCCCTGGCCGGCAGCCTGGCGATGAAGAAGACCGCACCGATTGGCCAGAACAGCTTCCCGACCCATGGCCCGCTGTTCGTGACCCTGTTGACCGTGACCATTTTGCTGGTGGGCGGCCTGACCTTCCTGCCGACGCTGGCACTGGGCCCTATTGCTGAACACTTGAGCATGGGCTTCTGAGGGATATGAAAATGAATATGCCTGCAAAAAACGCAGCTCCGGCCAAAACCCAGCAGCCTGCCAAAACCGCCATCTCCGCCCTGTGGCGTCCGGCGCTGGTCCAGGCTTTCGTCAAGCTGGACCCTCGCCAACTGCAACGCTCGCCGGTGATGCTGGTGGTCGAGTTGACCGCCATCCTCACCACCGTGCTGTGCTTCGTGCCCGACACCACTGTGCCGACCTATGTCGCCGTGCAGATCGCGGTGTGGCTGTGGTTCACCGTGCTCTTCGCCAACTTCGCCGAAGCCTTGGCCGAAGGGCGTGGCAAGGCGCGTGCCGACAGCCTCAAGGCCGGTAGCGAAGGCCTGAGCGCACGCCGCAAGGAGGCGGATGGCAGCTTCAAGGTCGTGCCGGCCACCAGCCTGCGCAAAGGCGATGTGGTGCGCGTTGCCGCCGGGGAAATGATCCCCGGTGACGGCGAAGTCATTGAAGGCATCGCGGCGGTTAACGAAGCCGCGATCACCGGTGAATCCGCACCCGTCATCCGCGAGTCCGGCGGCGACCGTTCGGCCGTCACCGGTAACACTCGCCTGGTGTCGGACTGGCTGCTGATCCGCATCACCGCCAACCCCGGTGAGTCGACACTCGACCGCATGATCGCCCTGGTGGAAGGCGCCAAGCGCCAGAAAACCCCCAACGAAGTCGCGCTGGATATCCTGCTGATCGGCCTGACCCTGATCTTCCTGCTGGTGGTGGTGACCCTGCAACCGTTCGCCCACTTCGCCAGTGGCAGCTTGCCGCTGGTGTTCCTGGTCGCACTGTTGGTGACCCTGATTCCTACCACCATCGGCGGCTTGTTGTCGGCTATCGGTATCGCCGGCATGGACCGCCTGGTGCGCCTCAATGTGATCGCCAAGTCCGGCCGTGCCGTGGAAGCGGCGGGGGACGTGCATGTGTTGCTGCTGGACAAGACCGGCACCATCACCTTCGGTAACCGTCGGTGCGCGGCAGTGGTCGCAGCGCCTGGCGTCAGCGGCAAGGAAGTCGCCGAAGGGGCGTTGTTTGCCTCGCTGGCGGATGACACGGCGGAAGGTAAATCCATCGTCGAATACCTGCGCGCCTTGCACCCTCAAGCCGAGCCGACCGCAGACGAGTTGACGGCCGTGCCATTCAGCGCTGAAACGCGTCTGTCCGGTGTCGACTACCAGGGCCGCGTATTTCGCAAAGGCGCAGTGGATTCGTTGCTGGCCTTCGTCGGTCAACAACGTCGCGATCTTGCAGCGCCTCTGTCGCGGGAAATCGACAAGATCGCCCAAAGCGGTGGCACCCCGTTGCTGGTGTGTGCCGATGGCAAGTTGCTTGGTGCGATCCACCTGAAGGACGTGGTCAAGCCGGGCATCCGCGAGCGTTTTGCCGAGCTGCGTAAGCTGGGCATCCGCACCGTGATGGTCACCGGCGACAACCCGCTGACCGCTGCCGCGATTGCTGCCGAAGCGGGCGTGGACGACGTACTGGCCGAAGCCACCCCGGAGAAGAAACTCGCCCGCATTCGTCATGAGCAGAACGACGGACGTCTGGTGGCGATGTGCGGCGACGGTGCCAACGACGCCCCGGCGCTGGCCCAGGCGGACGTCGGCATGGCCATGAATGACGGCACCCAGGCCGCTCGCGAAGCCGCCAACATGGTCGACCTCGACAGCGACCCGACCAAGTTGCTGGACGTGGTGCAGATCGGCAAGGAGTTGCTGGTGACCCGTGGCGCGCTGACCACCTTCTCCATCGCCAACGACGTGGCCAAGTACTTCGCGATCCTGCCGGCACTGTTCGCCTCGATCTACCCGCAACTGGGCGTGCTCAACGTGATGCACTTGCAGAGCCCGCAGAGCGCGATCCTCTCGGCCATCGTGTTCAACGCGCTGATCATCGTGGTGCTGATTCCCCTGGCGCTGCGCGGTGTGCGCGTGCAGGCGGCGAGTGCGGCGGCATTGCTGCGACGCAACCTGCTGATCTACGGGCTGGGCGGGATCCTGGTGCCGTTCGTGGGCATCAAGGCGATCGACATGCTGTTGACGGCGTTGCACCTGGTGTAAAGACCTCCACCTTGTGTGGCGGGGGGGCGCGCTCCCTCGCCACAGGGGTTTCTTGACTGATTGAGGATGTGAAGATGACTAACATGATCCGCCCGGCCCTGAGCCTGCTGGTCCTCATGACCCTGATCACCGGCGTCGCTTACCCGCTGGTGGTGACCGGCGTCGCCCAAGTGGCTTTCCCGGACCAGGCCAATGGCAGCCTGGTGCGTGACGACAGCGGCAAAGTGCGCGGCTCCAGCCTGATCGCCCAGGACTTTACCGGCGACAGCTGGTTCCACCCGCGCCCATCGGCCGGCGCGTTTGCCACGGTTTCCAGCAGCGCCAGTAACCTGGGCCCAAGCAACCCGGCACTGGCGACGCGTATCTTCGATGACGCCAACAAGCAACTGGTGCCTAGCCAAGGGCCGGTGCCTTTGGCGTCGCTGACTACCTCTGGCAGCGGTCTTGATCCACACTTGCCTCCAGAGGCAATTGCCTATCAACTGGCGCGAGTGGCCACGGCGCGGAATGTGCCGGTGGCAACCTTGCAACGGTTGCTGGATGAACACATCGAGAGCCCGTTGGTGGGCCCGCCTGTCGTGAATGTGCTGGCCTTGAACATGGCCTTGGAAAAATTGTAAGCAGTGAAAGCGCTTCGCGGGCAAGCCCGCTCCCACAGGGGAATGCATCCCAGATGTGGGAGCGGGCTTGCCCGCGATGACGGCCTGAAGTACACCCGATAAACACCTGAAGGAACCCCCGCGCATGAGCGACTCCGGCCGCGCCGACGCCCTGTTAGCCGATCTGCCCCGGGACGGCCGTGGCCGGCTCAAAGTTTTCCTCGGCGCCGCGCCCGGCGTGGGCAAGACCTACGCCATGCTCCAGGCTGCGCATACCCAGTTGCGCCAGGGCGTACGGCTGATCGCCGGCGTGGTCGAAACCCACGGCCGCGCCGAGACCGAAGCCTTGCTCAGCGGCCTGCCGCAACAGCCCCTGCTGCGCAGCGAATACCGCGGCGTGATGCTCGAAGAGATGGACCTTGACGGCCTGCTCTCCGCCAAGCCCAAGCTGGTGTTGGTGGACGAACTGGCCCATAGCAACGCCCCCGGCAGCCGCCATGAAAAGCGCTGGCAAGACATCCAGGAACTGCTCGCCGCTGGCATCAACGTGTTTACCACGGTCAACGTCCAGCACCTGGAGAGCCTCAACGACCAGGTGCGCGGCATCACCGGGGTGCAAGTGCGTGAAACGCTGCCGGACTGGGTGCTGCAGGAGGCCGACGAACTGCTGCTGATCGACCTGCCCTCCCGCGAGTTGCTGGAGCGCCTGCGCGACGGCAAGGTCTACGTGCCGGAGCAGGCGCGCGCGGCCATCGATGCGTTTTTTACCCAGACCAACCTCATGGCCCTGCGCGAGTTGGCGATGCAAACCGCCGCCGCCCATGTCGATGACGATTTGGCCCAGGGGTATCGCCAACTGGGCCAGGCTGCCCCCGCCGTGCGTGGGCGCTTGCTGGTGGGGGTGGACGGTGATGCGCAGGCCGAGCGCCTGGTGCGCCATGCCAGCCGGGTAGCCCAGCGCCGGCATTTGCCCTGGAGCCTGGTGCATGTCGATAACGGCCGAGCGCGGGATGAACAGTCGCGGCTACGCCTGCAGAATGCCCAGCAACTGGCGGAGCGCCTGGGCGGTGAGGTCGTATTGCTGCGGGCGGGGGAGGTGGCGAAGACGCTGATCCAGCATGCCGCCGAACGCCGTGCCAGCCTGTTGCTGGTGGGGCAGTCGCGAATGCGCTGGCGGCGTCGCTTATTTGGAGGCGGCCTGGCCGCACGCTTGCTGCGAAACGCGCGGGGTCTGGAAATCAACGTCCTCGACAGCGACGACATCCCCGCACCGCCACGCTTGCCGGATGTGCGCGGGCTGGTGTGGTTCGACTATGCACTTGCGGTCCTGGCAACGGTGGTTGCGGCGGCAGTGGCGTGGGCGGTGTCCAGCGTCTTGCCGCTGCCGAACATCTCGCTGGTATTCCTGGCTGCGGTATTGCTGGTGGCGGTGCGCAGCAGCCTGGGGCCGTCGCTGGTGTGTGCGGCGTTGTCGTTCATGACCTACGACTTCCTGTTCATTCCGCCGAATTTTTCCTTTGCCATCCAGCGCGAAGAAGACGTGCTGACCCTGTTGTTCTTCCTGTTGATGGCGGCGCTGACCGGCAACCTGGCCGCGCGTCAACGCCGCCAGTTGCAGGCATTGCGCGATACTCAGGAAGAAACCAGTGAACTGCTCGACCTGTCCCGCAAACTCACCGCCGCCACCGACCGCCAGGCGGTGATCAGCGCTGCGGCGCATCACCTGCAAGGCTGGAGCGACCTGGACTTGTGCCTGGTCAATCGCGATGGCCAGGGCGGTTGGGCGATCGAGACGGGCGGCCCGCTGACCCTCACCGAAGCCGAGCGCGCCGCCGCCGATTGGGCCTGGCAGCATGACCAGCCGGCGGGTATGGGCACCGGCACGTTGCCGTTCGGGCGCTGGTGGTGGTGGCCGTTGTCGGGCGAAGAGGGGCCCTTGGGGTTGCTGGGGGTGAGTCCCAAACCCGGCCTGGAGCTGAGTGGCCAACGCCGCCGTTTGCTCACCGCCTTGAGCCAGCCGCTGGCCCAGGCATTGGCGAGGGCGCAACTGGCTCAAGAGCTGGAGTCCGCTCGGCTGCACGGCGAAACCGAGCAACTGCGCAGTGCGTTGCTGGCTTCAGTGTCCCACGATTTGCGCACGCCGCTGACCTCCATGCGCGGCAGCATCGACAGCCTGCTGGCGCTCGGTGAGGCGATCCCGCTGGAGGATCGCCGTGAGTTGCTCGAAGGCACCCGCGATGAGGCCGAGCGTCTCGACCGCTATATCCAGAATCTGCTGGACATGACGCGCCTCGGTCACGGCGCCTTGAAACTGGCACGGGACTGGGTGTCGCCGGGCGACATCGTCGGCAGCGCCCTGGGCCGCCTGCGTGCGGTGCTGGCGCCGTTGCAGGTGAATACCGATGTGCCGCCGGAGCTGCCGTTGTTGTACGTGCACGCCGCGTTGATCGAACAAGCGCTGGTCAATGTGCTGGAAAACGCCGCGCGGTTTTCGCCGCCACAAGGCCGCCTGCAACTGAGTGCCGGAGTCTTGGATGACCAGCTGTTTTTCGCCGTGGCAGATGAGGGCCCCGGCATTCCCGAAGACGAGCGCGCAAAGATCTTCGACATGTTCTACACCGCCGCCCGTGGCGATCGGGGCGGGCAGGGCACGGGCCTCGGGTTGGCTATCTGCCAGGGCATGGTGGGCGCCCATGGTGGGCATATCAGCGTGGCCGACGGTATCGACGGGCGTGGCACTTGCATCACCTTGTTCCTCCCTTTACCCACACAGCCTGGCCTGGAGCGCGAGGCATGAGCTACCCTGTTTTCTTCACGGATTTTGATTGGATACCATGAGCCAGACCGCGACGATTTTGGTCATTGACGACGAACCGCAGATCCGCAAATTCCTGCGCATCAGCCTGGCCTCCCAGGGCTATAAAGTGATAGAGGCCGGCACCGGCAACGAAGGCCTGGCCCAGGCCGCGCTGAGCAAGCCGGACTTGCTGGTGCTCGACCTTGGCCTGCCGGACATGGACGGTCAGCAGGTGCTGCGCGAGTTCCGCGAATGGTCGACGGTGCCGGTGCTGGTGCTGTCGGTGCGGGCCAGCGAGGTACAGAAAGTCGAAGCCCTCGACAATGGCGCCAATGACTATGTGACCAAGCCCTTTGGTATCCAGGAGTTTCTCGCCCGGGTGCGCGCGTTGCTGCGCCAGGCGCCGGCGGGTGAGTCCCAGGAAGCGGCCCTGCGCTTTGGCCCCTTGACCGTGGACCTGGCCTATCGCCGGGTGCTGCTGGACGGTGCTGAAGTGGCGCTGACCCGCAAGGAGTACGCGGTGTTGGCGCAACTGGCGCGGCATCCGGGGCGGGTGATCACTCAGCAACAACTGCTCAAGGATATCTGGGGCCCGACCCATACCGAGGACAGCCATTACCTGCGTATTGTGGTGGGGCACCTGCGTCAGAAGCTGGCGGATGACCCGACCCAGCCACGGTTTATCGTGACTGAGGCAGGGGTGGGGTATCGGTTGTTAGGCGGGTAGATCGTTGGTGCTTGCTCTGGCGTCATCGAAGGCAAGCCAGCTCCCACAGGGGAATGCATTCCAAATGTGGGAGCTGGCTTGCCTGCGAAGAGGCCATCCGCAACACCCTATGTCTCAGCGCTGCTCACTCTCGTAGCGATCCAACGTATCACTGGCAATCTCCCGCCCCAGGGCGATCAACTCCGGCGCCTTGTAGAACTCGAAAAACCGGCACACCCGCTTCGGCACGTTGATCAGCACATCCGGTGGGTAGCCGGCAATCTTGTACTGCGCCAGCGATGTCTGCATCACCTCGAAGCTCTGGTTGATCAGGTCAAGCAATGATGCCGGGCCAACGTTATCGATGATGAACGACCCGGTCGCCGACTTCGGCGCTCCGGGTTTTTCCGGTGCGGCGGCGGGTTGTTGCGATTCGGGCTCGGCGGACTCCAGCCACGGGTTGATCTCCGCCGCCTGCGCCTCCAAGGCCTCCTGCTCCAGCTTCATCAATTGTTCGGCCTGCTTGCGACGAAACGGCAGGTGCGATCCAAGGGATTTCGCCAGGTTGTTGAAGCGACTCTTGAACGCTGGCGGGCGCTGGATCACCGGCAGTTGATAGTGCTTCTGGTTGGTGGCGTTGAGGTTGACCGCAATGATCAGGTCACAATGGCTCGACACCACCGGCACGATGGGCAGCGGGTTGAGCAGGCCGCCGTCCACCAGCATGCGATTGCCTTGCATCACCGGGGTGAACAGGCTGGGAATCGCCGCCGACGCACGCATGGCCTGGTGCAGGCAGCCTTCCTGGAACCAGATTTCCTGCTGGTTGGTCAGGTCGGTGGCGACGGCCGTGTAGGGAATGCGCAGTTCTTCGATATTGATCTCGCCGACGATCTTGCGGATCTGCCCGAACACCTTTTCGCCACGAATGGCCCCCAAGCGAAAACTCACGTCGACCAGTCGCAGCACGTCGAGGTAGTCGAGGCTTTCAATCCAGTTACGGTATTCATCCAGTTTGCCGGCGGCATAGATCCCGCCGACCACGGCCCCCATGGAGCATCCCGCGATACAGGCGATATCGTAGCCGCGCCGTTCGATTTCCTCGATCACCCCGATATGGGCGTAACCCCGGGCCCCGCCGGAGCCCAGCACCAAGGCAACACGCTTTTTCATGGTCCATGTCCTCCCCAAGGCAGGTACCCACAATGCACCTATTGAGGGGCTGGCTTCAATCTTCGTGGGCGGCTGAAATTTTTTTCCAGGATAGCCGTGCTGCTCGGGTATGCTCTGGTGATTAGGTACTATCGATTTCAGGCTAAGGACAGGCACTTTTCCATGTAGGCAACGTCTACAGCGTACGACTGTTTTTCTTTATTTTGAGGTGTCATCGATGAAAGCCTGGATGTGTGTGCCTGTGATCATGTTGGCCCTGGCCGGTTGTGCCGGGAAAACCGCATACCGCGACAGCTGCGGCACCCAATTGGACGCCGCCTGGAAAGAACTGGACCTGGCCAAGGCCGAAGGTTTTGCCGGCACCGTGAGCTACTCCAAGGCCTTGTCACTGTTGACGGGCGCCAAGACCCAGCAACAATTCGAAGCGTTTGAAGGCTGCTCCAACAAGGCCGAGAAAGCGCGGTTCTACATTCGTGAATCTCGCGCCGGGCGTTGACCTGTAGCGGCGACTAGGACTCTTCATCAGAAAGTGAGGGCAGGATGTCAGCGTTGGTCAATCAGTTAGTCGCTCAGGTCATTGGCCTGGAAGTAGGGTTACTGAGCTGCCAGGCTCGCCTCGCCGCCGTCACCGACGATGAAGCCCTGCATGACCTGCGCACCACCGTGCGCCGGCTGCGCAGCCTGTTGCGCCCCTTGCGTGGGTTGCCTGGGGTCGAGCAGCTTGAAATGGCCGCCAGTACCGTCGGCCAATTGACCACGCCGCTACGCGACCGTGAGGTGCTGGCGGCGTACTTGCACCAGCACGGCCATCACGAGGCCGCTGACCGTCGACTGCGCCTGCAGCCCGACGCCTATCGTCACGTGGCGCAAAGCCCGGAACTCGCGCATTTGCTGTTGATCCTCGACGCCTTCCCGCGTTTTATCCGCGCTTCTGAGCACCAGAAACTGCTCAAGGGCCTGCGCCCACGCATCGAAAAACGTCTGGCCAAGCAATGGCAGAAACTCGATGAAGCCTTGAAAGACCCCGACCATGATCGCCATCGCTTGCGGTTGTTGATCAAGCGCGTGCGCTACGCGGCCGAGGCCTATCCCGAATTGGACACGTTGCCTGCCAAGGCCATGTCGCACCTGAAAAAAGCCCAGGCCGCGCTGGGGGATTGGCACGACTGCTGGCAATGGCTGGTCCAGGCCGAACACCAGGCAGACCTGCAACCGTGTGTCGCGGTGTGGCACCGCACCATGGCCAAGGCGGAAGGTCAGGCGGATCGCGTGCTGGATAAACTCAGCGCCGCATGTTTCTGAACCGGTCCGGCTTTTGGCCGGAATAGGCGCTGTACCTGACCGGCTCGATGGTTAAGATCCCCCCATCTGTTTCTTTCGATGTGAGACTGCCATGCGCTTTAGTGATTTGCTCGACGCCGCCCGCAGCAACCCGTTGGATGTCACCATTCCCGCCGACTGGGCCCAGGGCCGCGCGACCTTCGGTGGCCTGGTGGCTGCATTGCAATACGAAGCCCTGCGTGCACAGGTTCCGGCCGATCGGTCTCTACGATCATTGGCAATCACCTTCGTTGGCCCGGTAGCGCCGGACGTTCCTGCCAGTTATCAAGTCGAAGTACTGCGCGAAGGCAAGGCGGTCAGCCAATTGCTTGGTCGTGTGGTGCAGAACGGTGAAGTGGCGACACTGGTACAAGCCAGTTTCGGCGCGGCCCGCGAATCGGAAATCGCGGTGGAGAGCGAAGCGCCGCCGGTGTTCAAGCATTGGGAGGAGTGCCAGGAGCTGCCCTATATCAAGGGCGTCACCCCTGAGTTCATGCGTCACCTGGCGATGCGCTGGAGTGTGGGTGGTTTGCCGTTCACCGGTCATAAATCCCGCGAGATGGGCGGCTGGGTCCGGTTGCGCGGCGATGTGAAAGAAGAGCCACTGACCGAGGCGCATATCCTCGCCCTGGTCGATGCCTGGCCCCCGGCATTACTGCCCCACCTCAAAAAACCGGCACCGGGCAGCACTCTGACCTGGACCATCGAGTTCATCCAGCCTCTGCAAGACCTCACGACCCTGGACTGGTGCCAGTACCACGTCACGATCGAACACGCCCGTGATGGCTACGGCCACGCCGCCGCCGCCCTCTGGAGCCCGACCGGCGAACTGATCGCCATCAGCCGCCAGACCGTGGTGGTTTTCGCCTGAACTCAGTGCCTGTGGCGCTGCCGCCAGGCACGCCACCAGCCACCGCTCAACACAAAGCGCGGAAAGGTCACGAACTGTTCGACCACCAGGCGTTGTACCGCGTCTTTACGATCACTGAACGGCTCACTGGCCTGGGCTTCCAGGCGATGGCCATGACGTTGCAACGCCAGGCCGGCCAGGACACCGATGACACCCACGGCAAAACTCGCCAGGCTCAGGCTGAACACCCCGGATACAATCAACAGAAACCCGATGATGAACAGCGGCACGGCAATCAGGTGCAACGCCAGGTTGGTCGGGTGCTGATGGTTCTGCGGGTAGTTACGCCATTGCCAGGCGGGGAGATTGGGATGACGTTTGCCCATGATGATGAATCCTCTGTCCGTTGAAACAACATGGAAAGAGTTTAGGTGGGGTTGGGTGGGGGGGCGAATTGGGGCTGGCTATGGGGGTCATAGAGCCCGTACCCAGTTCGATCAATGATTTTGCTATCACTGTCTAACAGAATTGGCATACCTAGCCACAAGCTGAATCTTGGTCGTTGATGTATACGGCTGGACCGCAGAGAGAAATATATTTGGCTTTTAATTCGATTACCGAAGACTTGGACGTTGCTTGCAACTCAAAATAGTTTTCGTGCTTAGTTATCACCATTTTTAACGTTTCTTTAGTCGGGATATTTTTGATTTTGACGTCGCTCAAGCCTCCGCAATCCAAGCCGATTCTGCATGTGTTAAACCCCTCTTTGATCCACTTTTCCGGAGGGGCGTCAGGTGTTTCAGAAATGTCAAAACCTAAACCTATATTGGGGCGGTCGTTGTCAATGGTCACGGAAAAAAGCGTTATTTCGCCTATCTCTACTGGGTAAGTGAATACCTTGTTGAAAAAAATAGTGTTTTCTAATTCGTTCCAATATTTCATTTTTTATCCTTGAAATAATAATGGTCTTTCGCGCCATCTAATTTTCCATTTCTCGGCCTGAATTTCGGTCGAAGATTGAAATGCGCTGCTTGATCACCCTTTCCGTCAGGTGTTGAAAATTTGTGACCAGCCCCATGATCCTGAATGAGAACCTTGGAGCCGTCCATCCGCGTGAATTCATACTCTCGAGTCATCACTGGCTTTCCTTGCGCATCTAGAATTTCGTTTCTCTGCTGATCTCTCATCGATACAAGTGAGTATTGCCTCATTGTTCCTAATCTAGGATCAACTACGGCATCGGGGTGTTGTACACGCGGTATTCCCGCATCGGCCTTCGCCTGTTTGAAAGCTCCATTCCTTGATACTTCCGGCGCGGAAGGTTCCGTAGGTTTGCCACATTCTGGCCTTTTCGTACCTTTGGGTGGGCAGTGGGCATTCAACCCGAGTGGATCAATCCATCCTGTCGGATTAGGCACGTACAGGTACGCATTGATCCCACCCGCCAACTTCACCGGGTCCGGCGTCAGGTAGCGACCAACATCCGGATTGTAGTAGCGATGGCGGTTGTAGTGCAGCCCGCTTTCTTGATCGAAATATTGGCCCTGGAAGCGCAGGGGGTTGTCGACTTTTCCTATGTCGAGACGGCTGATTTCGCCGTAAGCACGGTAATGCGCAGACCAGACGATCTCGCCATCCGGAGCGGTGAGTTCCTGTGGGGTGCCGAGGTGGTCGAGTTGGTAGTGGTAGGCCTTGGTTTCCTTTGGGCCGAAGCCTTCCAGCAGGACCAGCGGGCGGAAGGTGTTGGGTTCGTAGAGGTAGCTGCGGTGGCGGTTCGCGTGGTGTTCGGCGATGAGTGTGTCGCCTTGCCAGAAGAACTCGGTCGTAATGCCATCGACGGTTTTGCTGATTCGCCGCCCAAACGGGTCGTAGCGGTAGCTGGCGGTTTGGCCGTTGGGCGTCTTAATGCCAATCAGGCGATGCTGGCAGTCGTAGCGGTATTCGGTGACGAGGGTGTGGCCTTTGCCGCGTCGCTCACGGATCAGGTTGCCGTAGGCGTCGTAGTCGTAATGGTGGTCACCCTGGATCATCAGGCGATTGCCGGCGACGATATCGGGGCCGGGGCGGTTTTGCATGAGCAGGTTGCCGGCCGGGTCATGGCCGAAGCGTTCTTGCTCGTCTTGGGTGTGGTCGGCGCGGGTGAGGCGGCTGAGTGGGTCGTAGTGGTAGCGGTGTTCGCCTTTGCGGGTGTCGAGCAGGCGGGTGAGGTTGCTGGATTTGTCGTAGTCGTAATGACGGCGGTATAGCGGGCCTTCGGTGTCGTTGATGCTCTGGCTGAACAGGCGTCCCTGGTGGTCGTGTTGGTAGTGGCTGAGCAGTTGACCTTGTTGGCGTTGCTGTTCGCGACCGGCAGTAAAGAGGTGCGAGGTGAGTACTGCGCCGTTCAGTTCGACGGTGGCGAGGTGACCGCCTTTGTCGTGGTTGAAGGTGAGGCGGTTGTTGTCCGGCAGGCGCAGGTCATGAAGGTGGCCGCAAGCGTCGTAGCCGTAGCGCAGGGTGCCCCAGCCTTGGTGTTCGGCGGTGAGGCGATTTTGGACGTCGTATTCATAGACCAAAGCCCAGTGGCCGTCGTCGACGCTTAGGAGATTGCCTTGGCGGTCGTAGGCGTAATCAACCTTGTTACCGTCGGGCAGGGTTTTTCTTACGAGTCGACTGGCATGGTCGCGCTCATAGCGAGTAACCAGCCGACTGCCGTCATCACCGTGTTCAGTCTTTTCCTGCAGGTTGCCGTTGAGGTCGTAGACGTAAGCCGTACGCTGGCCGTCAAACCCGGTTTCCTGCTGGATCAGGCCATTAGGGTGGTAAGCGAGTTTGTAGGTC
Organism: Pseudomonas lurida; assembly: GCF_002563895.1. Classification (NCBI taxonomy): domain Bacteria; kingdom Pseudomonadati; phylum Pseudomonadota; class Gammaproteobacteria; order Pseudomonadales; family Pseudomonadaceae; genus Pseudomonas; species Pseudomonas lurida. The sequence goes on from NZ_PDJB01000001.1 coordinate 1,924,135, forward strand.
TCGCCGACTTCATTCTCGATCTCGGTCAGCAGCAGCCGAACGTTGTCGTAGCGGTACTTGACCTGGCTTCCATCGGCGTTGATGCGGCGGCTGATCAGGTGCAGGCCGTCGGCGTATTCGTAGCGGGTGACGTTCCCCAGTTCATCGCGTTCGGAAGTGATTTTTCCGTAAGCGTTGTAGCTGTATTCCCTGCACGCGCCGCCCGGTAGCACCACGCGGATCAACCGACCCACGCTGTCCCATTGATACTGGGTCAGCGCACCATGCTCATCCTCACGCGCAACTTGTCGTCCGAGATCGTCATAGCGATAACGCTTGATTCCACCATTGGGCAACTGCTCCTCAAGCAACTGCCCACGTTCATTCCACACCAGTCGCTGACAGCTATGGTCTGGATACCAAACCCCAACCAGCTGCCCGTATTTGTTGTAGCTGTAGTCAGTAGCGTTGCCGTCAGGATCGGTCCTACGCGTGACATCGCCCTGGTCATTCCGCTCGTATTTCCAGACTGCTTCACCACGCCGCACAACCCGTACGAACCCGTTGTCATGCTCGTAGGTCGTCGGCTCGTCATCTCCCGGAAACAACGCCACCAGGTGCCCGGCTTCGTCGTATTGATACGCCGTGATCGCACCGAGAGGATCCTGCTCAACCGTCAGCCGGCCTTTGTCATCGTAGGACTTGAAGTGCTCAGCCCCCTCCGGATCCACCCGCTGCACCAGCCGCGCCCGCTGGTCATGCACGTAGACTTCCTGGCTGCCGTCGGCGTTAAACACCGTGACCTGCCCGTTGTCATCCCAGGCATACCGCGTGTCCATCTGCGAGAAACTCGCCCAATGCCGGACACACCGCGCGGCCTTGCCAGCCCGTTCCCACTCCCAATAGAAACTCGCCCCACCGGCCAATCCACGCTCAAGAATCACGTGCTGAGCGTCGTACCGATAAACCTCGCTTTCACCGACCGCATTGGTTGCCGAAATCAGTCGCCCAGCGTCGTCATAGGCGTAGGAAACGACGGTATGCTCCGTCACCCATTCAAAAGGCTCAAGGTCTTTGGCCCGATGAATCTGGTAGTCCACCGCCACAATCCGGCCCGAGGCATAGCGCAAAAACAGCGAACGCCCCACGCCGTTATCCAGCCGCTCAATGCGCCCCAGAACATCCCGGCAAACGCGCAACCGGTTGTCATACGCATCGCTGATCGCCGTCAGCACACCGTCGCGAAAGTGGTAAAAACGTGACGACTGAGCCAGCACCAGTTCATCAGGCACAGTCCCCAAGTAGACCGCTGCTTCGGCCAGGCTATTGGTGATTGCAGGCCGAGAAACGGTGGGCAAGGGCAGGGTGGTCGAGCGGTTTTCATGGTCGGTCCACACCACCGAGTCGCCGGAAACACTCAGCCGATGCGCCAGCGAGTGACTCCAGCCAAACCCCAACCCGCAATCCACTTCCACTGCACTGGTGCGGTACAAGCGTGTCCACTCAAACGGCAGAATCCCGTCCAGGGCCCCATCGGTGAGGGTCAGCAGTTCCTCGCCCGTGACCATCGACACCGGGCAACCGTTTGTGGCGGTTTTGTCCGACGACGCAGCGGCATCCCCATTGGGGTTTCGAGCAGCTGCCGGCACGTCATCCACAGGCTCCTGGCGCACCAACACCGTCCGTTGCGTGGCCTTGTCCCGAACCAACGGCACCGGGTTGGAAACCACCTGATCCCCAACCTTCAAAGGCACATCTGGAATCACCCGGATCGGTATCGCCGCGCTGCCCAGCAACAACGGCTTGGCCGCTTCGACATGCGCTTCCAAGCGGGGCCCGACGAGCTGATCGGCCAGCATCTCCAGCCATCCACGCACGCGGCCGGATTTGATATGCCCCATCACTTGCACACCCAGACGAACGCGAACTCCCATGCCCCGCGTCGCCCAGATCAGAAACAGATTGATCAGCACCTCGCCGGTAATCTCGCCCAGCAATTCGTACATCTGCGGCGGTGGCAGCATGCGTATCCAGGCGACCATGGCCGACAGATAGATAAACAACAGCGGCTCATCGCTCAACACGAGCAGGCCATGGGCAATGGCGTCCTTGCCCAGTGTCAGCAGTTCGTCGAGTTCTGCCTGGGAGACGTACTGCAACAACTTCTGGCTATTGGTCTTGATATCCGCCAAGAGCTCGTACAGCTGGGCGAAGTTGTCCCAAAGGTTGTAGAGCGCCTTGGAAACGCCGGTTGAGAACGCCACGCCTTGCATCGCGCTGCGCTCGAAGGGTGTGGCGTTGGCGAAGTCATTCCATTGCGGCGTGAAGGTCTTCTTCCATTCATCACGCAGGCGGACTTCCAGATCAGCGATTACCGACTGATAAGACGCATACAGCGTTTTGATGTGATCCTTGGATACGTTGGGGTAGAAGGTGATCTGGTAGCGCTGATCACGGGTGCAGTCGTTGACTACAAGAATGCCGGTGGGGCCAATGATTCGATGGAGTGGCTCATTTATCGGACTGTCATCCGCAGCAATGGCTTGCAGCACCACCGGCGTATTGCCGATAGGCACGAACCGGGTGCTCTCGAACATATGCACCAGGGTCAACGAGCCCTGGGCCTTGCAGGTGGCAACCGTGCGGTTGGGTTTTTTGGACGAAGCGGGAGCAACGAGGGAAACGTCCTCTCCGACCTTGAACACCTGCTCCACTTCCAGTGCCGAAACGCTCCAGAAGCGTTCGGCCCACTCGTCAAAGGTGTTCAGGCAATTTCGGAAGTCACGGAAAACGCTGTTGACGTCCGGCCTCTGGCCATCCAAGGGCGACAGGACTAACTTGGCGATAACCGGAATCATGAGACGCACCCCTTGAGTGGGGCACGGATAGAGAAGTACATCGGCGGTCCCTCGCGCTGATTGGTCAGGCGAGAGACTTTGGAGAGGTTGGTAGGGAAAAGAAGTCGGCGCTATTCGCCGGCAAGGCTAGGACGTTTCGCCAAAGTCTCGGGCAAAACGAGGCTCCGTCGTAGGCAGGGGATTACAGGTTGGACAGTCCTACAGCTTCAACTGCCCAATCGCCTTGCTCAATTCCCCGGCCAGGGTGGCCAGTTCATTGCTGGTTGTCGCCGAGCCCACGGTCTGCTGCACGGTGTTCTCGGTTACATCACGAATGCTCACCACCGCGCGATTCATCTCTTCGGCGACGTGGCTTTGCTGTTCAGCGGCGACGGCGATCTGGGTGTTGCTTTCGCGCATCTGCGCCACGGCGCCGGTGATTTCGGCGAGGGCGGCCCCGGCCTCTTGGGCTTGTTGCACACAGTCGTCAGCCTTGAATGAGCTTTCCTGCATGAAGTCCACCGCATCACGGGTGCCCGCTTGCAGCGCGGAGACCATGCGGGTGATTTCGTCGGTGGAGCTTTGTACGCGCTTGGCCAGGTTGCGCACTTCGTCGGCAACCACGGCGAAACCACGGCCCATTTCCCCGGCGCGGGCGGCTTCGATGGCGGCGTTGAGGGCGAGCAGGTTGGTCTGTTCCGCGATGCTGTGGATCACGCTGACCACGCCGTTGATTTTCTGGCTGTCCTCGGCGAGTTTCTGGATCATTTCGGCGGTCTGTTGTACGCCCGTGGACAGGCCGGCAATCGAGCGCTGTACCCGCGTCACCACTTCCTGGCCGCTGCCGGCGAGGGTGTCGGCGGTCTGGGACAGGTCCCGTGTGGCGCTGGCGTGCTGGGCGATGTGGTAGACGGTGGCGGTCATCTCGTTGATGGCGGTGGCGGCCTGGTCGGTTTCGCTCTGCTGGCCGAGCATGCCGTGCTGCACGTCGTTCATGCTGCTGGCCAGACGCGCAGCACCATCATCGAGTTGCTTGGCGGTGCGCGCCACGGTGTTGACCACGCGCTGGTAACCCGCCTGCATGGCATTGAAGGCGCTGGCCATCTGGCCCACCTCATCCTTGCACGCCAACGGCACGCGGGCCGACAGGTCGCCGGTTTTTTCCACGTGCAGCATCACGTCCTTGAGGGTGTTGAGCTGGCTGAGCAGGAAGCGGATCAGCAATTGCGAAGCGCCAAGCATCGCCAGCATCAAGATCAAGACCGCCACCGCATAGTTGGCGAAGCGTTCGCCGAACACCTGGCTCAGGCTGGGCGCATAGGCGAGCACAGCGACAGAGTGCCCGTCGGTGCGAGCGATGACTTCAGCGCCCATCAATGGGTTCTCGCCGAACAACGGCATGTGATTGAGTTCGACCCAGCCAAGGGCGCTGCCCAGGGCTGACAGGTCCTGACCAGCCAGTTGTGGGGCTTGGCCGCGCTTGAACGTCAGCCAGTGTTCGCCCTTGGGCAGCGCTTCGCCAGCGGGCCAGGCGCCGAGCAAGTGCGCCTGTGCCTGCGCCGAGGCCCGCGAGGCGTCGCTGCGGGCCTGTTGTTCAAGCTGCACGGCGTAGAGCACCAACAGCAGGGTGGTGATGAAGGCGACCGCGTTGACGGCCCAGAATTTGTACTTCAGCGAGATGTTGCTAAGCCAGGCACCCATGGAAGGTTTTCTCTGATAGCGGAAACAGCATTGGCAAGGTGCCATTATTGTGCCGCTATCCCGGAAACCGGTTTTGACATGGGTCAATGCGCCGCATCAATCCACGTCGGGCAGCCCAAAAAAGCGGCGGGCGCAGTCAGTGCTGTGCTGGGCCAGGTCTTCCATGCTTTCGTTGCGATGCAGGGCGACTTCGCGCAGCACTTGCGGCAGATACGCGGGTTCGTTGCGGCCATTTTTTGGCTTGGGCCGCAGGGTCCGTGGCAGCAGGTAGGGAGCGTCGCTTTCCAGCATCAGACGGCCAAGGGGAATCTCCCTGACCAGGGGGTGCAGGTGCGTCCCACGGCGTTCGTCGCAGATCCAGCCGGTGATACCGATGTGCAAGTCTAGGTCGAGGTAGCTGAATAACGCCGCTTGTTCGCCGGTGAAGCAATGCACCACCGCGGCGCTGAGGTGATCGCGGTAGTCCCTGAGGATGTCCAGCAAGCGTTGGTTGGCGTCACGTTCGTGGAGGAACACCGGCAGTTTCAGCTCGACGGCCAATGCCAGGTGCTCTTCCAGGACTTTTTCCTGCTGTGGGCGCGGTGAAAAATCCCGGTTGAAATCCAGCCCGCATTCACCCACTGCGCGTACGCGGCTGTCGTTGAGCAACGCGCGCAAACGCTGTGCGCTGTCGCTGTTCCAGTCGCTGGCGGAATGGGGGTGGATGCCGGCGGTGCTGAACAGGCGCTGGCCGGTTTCATCCAGTTTTACGCACAGTTCCAGGGCCTGTTCGCTGCCCTCGACACTCGTGCCGGTGAGTACCAATTGCTGCACGCCAGCGGCATAGGCACGCTCGAGCACAGCCTGGTGCTTCTCGTCGAAACTGGGGTTGGTCAGGTTGACGCCGATATCAATGAGTTGCATGGTGCTATCTCCGCCTGCGGCCGGAAAGCATATCAGAGCTGTAGATTTATAAGAAAAACGAAGAACTACAAAGAGTTATAGCTGTCTTTGAACGTCGCAAGTGACATTGTGGTTGGCCGTACGCCTTGCCCGGTGCCACCGTTGCACGCCTTGCCAGCGCATAAAGCGCTCTGTTTCTGATCCCCACCGCCTCGTTTTTCGCGAGGGCGTTGGCCAGTATTCTTTTCCGGAGAGCGGATGATCCGACCCTCGGCGTTGCTTATGTTGTGCCTGGCGTTGCTGCTGCCCATGGCGGCGGTTGCACGTCTGGACGGGCCGCTGGAAGTGACCAAGCCCGGCAAGGTCCGCGACTTGGCGCAGATTCGTTCCAGCCGCACTCTGCGTGTCTTGGTCAACCAGAGCCGTAACAGTTCCGGTGAAGTGCAAGGCCAGGCCATTGGTGTCGAATACCATCGCTTGCGCGCCTTCGAGCAATACCTCAATGGCCACGCCCGAGATGGCCGGGATATCAACCTCAAGATCATTCCCAAGGCCAAGGACCAGTTGCTCGGCGCGCTGGCCCGTGGCGAAGGTGACCTGGTGGCGCCCGGTGAGCTGCTCGATGTCAAGGCGGCGCACAAGATCAGCACCAGCGACCCGATTGCCAGCGATGTTCCCTTGTGGCTCGTGGGGGTGAAGGGCGAACGACGGTTTACCAAGTTGGAGCAACTGTCCGGTCGCACCTTGGCGCTGACCACCGGCAGTGCGGCGGCGGATGCGATTAGCCAGGTCAACCAGAAGCTCGCCCTGCACAAGCAGCCACCCATCAAGGTGGAATGGGTCGATCCAACCCTGGCCGTGGAGGACGTGCTGGAAATGGTCCAGGCTGGCATTTTCCACCTGACCATCGTCGAGAAACCGATTGCCGAACGCTGGTCGAAGATCCTGCCCAAGTTACGTTTCGACAAGCAGGTAGCGATCAGCGCGCCGGGCGACGAGTACTGGTTTGTGCGCCAGGATGCGTCGATGTTGCGGGCCAGTATTGATCGGTTCCTCAAGACCTATCGAACGCCGTCTGACCAGGATGTGGCGTTCCAGCGTATCTACCGTCGCCTCTATCAAGTGCGTAACCCTCTGGCCCGCGTTGACCGCCAGCGCCTGGAGAAACTGCGCCCGGTCTTGCAAAAGCACGCCCGCGAGCAGGGCATGGACTGGCTCAACCTTGCGGCACTCGCCTTCAAGGAGTCGGCGCTTGACCCTGGCGCACGCAACAGCGGCGGCCCCACTGGCTTGATGCAGATCACGCCCTCGGCCGCGCAGCGAGTGGGGGTCAACAATATCGAGAATCTTGACAGTAATGTGCAGGCCGGTGCGCGTTACCTGGCGATGATCCGCCGCAAGTTCTTTGCCAGCCCCAAGCTCAATGAACGCGAGCGCATGGCCTTTGTGCTGGCCGCCTACAACATGGGGCCGGAGCGCGTGCAGGGTATGCGCACCGAAGCCAAGCGCCGAGGGCTGAACCCCAATCAGTGGTTTTTCCAGGTTGAACGCATTGCCATGGAGCAAGTAGGGATGGGCGGCGTCAGCTATGTTAATAGCGTGAATAAGTACTACTTGGCGTTCGATCGGGAGCGTGAGTCCCTGGAGCCGCCAGCGCCGAAAATCGCCTCACGGAAGTAATCGATTTTATCGATATTGATCAGGCATTTTTTCGGCTTTTATCATTGCTTAAACTGATTAATATAGCGGCCAACAAACCCCTACTTTGAAAAGGATTATCACCATGAGCCCACTGATCAAAAGCATCCTGTCCACCCGCGCCGGTTACGGCCTGACCCTCCTGCGCATCGTTGTCGGCATCATCTTCGCCGCCCACGGTTCGCAAAAACTCTTCGGCTGGTTTGGCGGCTACGGCCTGGCGGGCACTGCCCAGTGGATGGAAAGCATTGGCCTGGCACCGGGTACCCTGATGGCGCTGCTGTCGGGTGGCACCGAGTTCTTCGCTGGCCTGGCGCTGATCATCGGCCTGCTGGCTCGCCCTGCAGCATTGGGCCTGACCATCCTGTCGCTGGTGGCGATCTTCTCGGTGCATATCCATAACGGCCTGTTCATGGCCAACAACGGTTATGAGTTCGCGCTGGCCTTGCTCGGCGGCTCCCTGGCGGTGTTGCTGGAAGGCGCTGGCAAACTGTCAGCGGACCGCGCCATCGCCCACTGATTCGTCTGCCAGACCTCGAACAGGCCCGCCACGCGCGGGCCTTTTCGTTGCTCGGGATTCTTGACACCGCCCCACCGGCTTCTCTAGGATGCCGCTCATGCGCCGATTTAAACAGCTAATTGCGGGGCGCCATGGGTGATCGTTCTCGGTCCCGACAGAAGCATGCTCCATGCTTCGAAATTCCGCTAAAGCGCTGGTTCGGTGTTGCCTCTCACCTGCCCGCAGACTTTTGAGGCAGAGACACGACACGATGAATGCACCAAGCCCCCTGATACGCCTGGCCCCGATCACCGCGGACCTCACTCAACGCAATCCGAAAATTCTCCTGGGTGGCAAGCACCAGCCGACGCTGTTGCGTTACCTGGATGGCTGGCCGCGCCGGACTGGCCGACCCTCGGCATTCCTCATCCAGTTTGTTGAAGATGGCGATTCCCTTGCGCGTTTTGCCAGCGACAGCTTTGATCTCGCCGTTATCCAGGCCCCCAGCGCCAGCGATGCCGATGAGGTCATCCGCCATTTGACCCGCATTGCCCGACAAGGGTTGATCGCCCGTCGCTGAACGTTCAGTGAATCAGGCTGTTAGCGTGCAGGCGACGACGGTGCTGGCCGAGAAAGATCAGCCAGGCGACCAAGCATAATGCCAGCGGTATCGCCAAGGTCACCCACAGCTTTATGGCCAGTACCAGACGACGCAACGGGGCATGGGCTTCCCGTTGCAAGGCATGCAGCTCCATGGGAAGGCGCAGGCGTTCCTTGTTGAGTGCTTGTAGCTGGGTGGTGGTGTCCACGGCCTGTGTGCCAAGGCCGGTTGTCCAGGGGCTCAGCCGTTGCCATTCCAACTCCGTCCGGTGCAGGCGCCGCTCCAGTTCACTGGCCTTCAAGCGATAGGCCTGGTTTGCGACGTTGCGCATGCCCTCCAGCACCGTCGGTGTTCGTTGCGGCGCCCCGCGCGAGCGAATAGCGGCAAGTGTGTCGGGGGCGGACAGGTTATCCAGCGTGTTCAGGACAAACAGCGCGTTGCTGTCCGGTGCCGGGCTGCTGACCTTGTCTGTCAGCATGTCAGTGTCCGCAATCACCACGACATGGATCTGCGCCGCCGTCTGCAGGCCAGGCGGCTGGCCCTTGATGCCATCGGGGAACACCGAATAGCTCGGCCCTTCGATACGCGCCGCGACGACATGGCGTCGCGCCTGGTTCGACGCCTCCTCCATCAATGCATCGAACGTGTTTGCACCGGTAAAGCTGTTCGGTTCCAGCAGCACGGCTTGCTCGGAACTTTGCAGAAGGGGAATGAAGGTCGTGCGACTTTTGTTCAGCCCTGAGAGTGCACCGCTACTCGATACGGTTACCCCGTTGAGGTTCCATGTGCTGATGTCGTTTGTGTTCATCGCCTGGCGGGGCAGGTTCAACCTGACTTGGTGGAGGGCCCCCGGCGCGTCCCAGGGCGTGTAGCGGTAGTCGACCAACCGCTTGTCCGCAGGCATCTGCAGACCCCAGGCCGCAAGCAAATCGTCCAGCCGTGGGTTGGCAGGCGGCGCGTTCGAGGCTTGCTCGGTCAAGGGGTCGATAAACATCATCACCCTGCCGCCCCTCAATACAAATTGCTCAATCCCGTACAGGGTTCGCTCAGGCAACGCCTGTGGGTGCACAACCATGAGTGTTCGAATATGCCCGGGCACCTGCGCAGCCGTCGGCTCAAGATTGACCACATCGAATTCTCGCCGCAGTTCCTGCAGCAGCCGGCCTGCGGATTCCTCGATGGCCAGCCCCGACAACAAGGCAATAGTCGGGCGCTTGGGGTGCTGCAACTTATAGAGCAGATGGCTGATTTCATACTCGACCAAGGGCTCCCGGTCGAGACTGAAGGATCCGATCCGCCGTACACCATGGCCGGCGCGGGTGCCGATAAGGCCGAGAAACCCAGCGTTGTCGTCGAGTCCGGAGAGTCGTGCTTTGTAGGCATCTTCCGAGAATGGGGAAGGTTCAATAATGTGCAGGTTGATCATGCCCTTGGCGTGTTGTTCGTATTCCTTGAGCCGATCTTCAATACGCTTGCTGTAGCGTTTCACGGCGTAGTGTCTTTTGGGGGCGTTGTTCGAATTGAAATAATACAAGTCCACCGGCTCTTCCAGCGTGGCAATAAATTGCTCTACGGGCGGCGACAGGGTGTGCGTTTTCGATTGAGAAACATCCCACCGAACATCAGGAAGTTTACCTACCCAAACCAGGTTGAACGCCAGGAACAGCAGCAGAATGACAGTAAGTGTCATACCGGTACGCAGAGTGGACCGCATTAAGGTGTTACCTTCTCAGCTGTGTTTGTAGTTGAAGGTGACTGTCGTCGCAGCGAGAAAGCCGAAGATCATGCTGACAAAGTAAAGCGTATCGCGAAGTGTAAGTTTTCCTTCGTCAATACTGCTGAATCGCACCATAGGATTAAGGGAGGCCAGGCTGTCGATCAACCATAAAGGGGATTGGTGTTCAAGCGCATCCAATAGAGCAGAAAGCCCACTGGCGGCCAGTAATAAAGACAGGGTCAGTACGAAAATGAGTGTGCGTTGCCGTACAAGGGCACATATAAAACAACCGGCCGACAGGTAGCTGCCCGCCAGTAACCAGCTCGCCACGAATTGTGAGGCGATAACACGGTTGTCTGCTTCACCCAGGTAGTTGGCAATGACAACGAGAGGAAACAGCAGCAACAGGGCTGTGCCTGCTACGAGCCAGGCGGCGAGGAATTTTCCGATGACCCATTCGAACGTCGTAATCGGCAGGGTTTTCATCAGTGCGAAGAAAACCGCGTTGGCTTCATCTGCCCACAGGTGGGTCGCCAAGGCGGGAACCAGCAGTAGATACAGCCAGGGGTGGAAGTGGAAGAACACCTGCAAGTCGGTCCCGTTTTGCTCCGGCCACGGGCTGACGTACAACCCGGATGTCACTGACAGCGCCAGGAAGATGGCAATGCTCAGGTAAGTACCGGGGGTGTGGGCATAGCTGACGAGCTGACGTTTTAGAATGATGGGCAATAGTTTCAAGCGGACGCCTCTTGGCTCAGGTGGTGGACCACATCATTCAGGCGACCTGGCTCAAGGTTCAGGGCGTTGATTTTCCAGCGGCGGTTGGCAATCAGTGTGTTGATAGGGGCATAGATGCTATGCCCTGGCATGGCGAGAACCGTCACTGTGCCGGGTGCGTGCCGATGCTCTTCGATGCCTGCCACGCCGGGTAGTACGGCCAGTGCCAGTAGATCCAACGGGCTCTCTGCGGCAAGGGTGACCGCCTGGAAGTGACGGGAACTGCGCTGCAGATCGGGCAGGGCGGTATCGGCCACCAGGCGACCGTCCGCAATCACCAAGGCACGGGTACACACTTCGGACAATTCATCACAGTGACGAGAGGCAATGACCACGGTCATTTCGTGTGTCAGGGATTGGATAAGCGCCCTGAATGCATGTTTCTGATCCGGTGCGAGCCCTTCGGTTGGCTCATCCAGCAGTAACAGGGTCGGGCCATGCAGGATGGCTTGGGCGATTGCGACTTTGCGCTTCCAGGCCATGGAGAGGGCGTCGAGGGGGGCATTGAGTACCGCAAACAGCTCCAGCCGTACGACAGCCTGCTCCACCCTGGCGCGCTTTTCGGCGCCATGGAACCCGCGAATGGCGGCGATGAAGTTCAGGAACGCTTTGACGGTCATCGTCGGGTGGCCGAGGTCGCTGGAATATTGATAGCCGACGAACTGCCTCGCGTGAAGTGCATGGGTTTGAGTATTGAACCCCTGGATATTGATATAACCGCTGGAGGGCTGCGTCGAACCGGCTATTAAATTGAGCAATGCTGTTTTGGTGGTGGGATCTTTTCCAAATAGCCCCAGGCATTCTTGTGGATGAGCGCTGAATGAAAAGTCGCTGATGATAGTTGTGTGACCCGTGTATTTTGTCAGATTGCTTATTTCGATCATTTTTTTACCGAATAAGTTTGGCGTGACGAGAGGGCGTTAAAAAAGGGTACGGGTATTGGGCTTTTTTGGGAACGCCGAACAGCCTTAATAAGAGAAGTCCTACGTGCGAGGCGGGTAAGTCGCTGAAACAATGTGGGGTGTTTTGGAGTGTCCAATTTTCGAGTGTTTACTTCTTGTTTGGATAAACTTGTTACCCTGCATATTGAGGCCTGAATGCGATGATGCTGCTACGTACCCTTGTTCTTGAACGCAACGGGCAGGATGCTCCGGTTAACGGCGCACTGCTCTGTGGGTTTGCTGTAGGTCAGACGGGCTCCAACTTTCTCGTTTATAGCCTGGATGAAGAGGTAGAGCCGGAAAGTTCCAGGGTTTATATCGCTGCGTTGCGTAAGAAGCTGGACCGGTACTTCCTCGGCGCAATTGAGTCCAAGGAAGACCTGCAGGTGGCATTGCAGGTGTTCAAGCAAATATTGACGTTGGCTTCTGCGGGAGCGAAGGCGGGTGCCGTCACCGAAACCCAAGTGCCCTATCACTTTGTCGACTTGAAAGGTTGCAAGCTGCCGCCTGCCAGGCCCGAGGACCATCACTCGGTGATCATCAAGAAGGCGTTGGTGATGAAAGTGATCACGCTGGGCATGTCGGCGCCAACGCTACCGGCCATTGAAAGCGCCTCTGTGATCGTGCCGTCCATTCGATTTTCGTCGCAAATGATCTCACCTCCCAGGGGGCCGAATCCCTCCAGGCCAGAACATACGCCAGTGCAAGAACATCCCGTCGAGGAGATCCGGCAGTCACCTGTCGAAGCGCCTGTGGTCATGGGGCAGGCCGCACCTGACGTCCAACCTGGGCCCGAGGTGCAGGCGCCCCTGACACTCCCATCGTCGGGTGACCACAGCACTTTGTTCGAGGTGGACAGCACATTGACCAATCTCGCCCGGGTGGCTCAAGAGCTGACCCAGCAAAAACGCGTGGTAATCGAACGGGAATCGGCCCTTGAGCAATGGCAAGCACGGTTGCAGCAGGAGCAGGGTCAACTGGATGAGAAGGTTCGAGACCTGGAGCAACGCACCACTCTCGTGCAGGATCAGTCGCTTGCCGTCAGCCAGAGGACCGAAGCGCTGACGGTGATGATGTCGCAGGTGGCGGGTGTGCGGCAGAGCCTGCGGGGCCTGCTGCTTGAACTGGATCAGGTGTTGGACAGCTAGACTGTTGTGGCTACTTTCCCGGGTTCATTTATCATCAACGCCAGCCAACCGAAGCCTGGGTCTGAACCCCGAGCGGATCGGCACTTATGGACATTGCCTGGGGATGTAAGCGTTTGAGTACCAAGCTGATTACCAAAGAGGGTCATGAGGCGCTGAAGAAGGAGCTGGATTACCTGTGGCGTGAAAAGCGCCCGGATACCACGCGCAAAGTGACCTGGGCCGCCTCGCTGGGAGACCGGAGCGAGAATGCGGACTACCAGTACAACAAGAAACTGCTGCGTGAGATCGATCGCCGTGTGCGTTACCTGCGCAAGCGCCTCGAAGACATGCGCGTGGTGGAGTACATGCCCGAGCAGGAGGGCAAGGTTTTTTTCGGTGCCTGGGTGGAAATCGAAAACGAGCAGGGTGAGACCAAGCGTTTTCGCATCGTCGGCTATGACGAGATTTACGATCGCATGGATTACATCTCCATCGACTCACCCATGGCCCGTGCGCTGTTGCGCAAGGAAGTGGACGATGAGGCCATCGTGCAAACCCCAAGTGGTGAAGTGTGCTGGTGGATCACCAAGATCGAGTACGTGAAGTGAGCCGCGTTGGCCCGCACGCTGTGAGGCAGGCGGGCCAACGGCGTTTCAACCTTCGCGCAGTACGGTCAGCGGGCTGGCATTCAATGCGCGACGAGTGCCAAACACGCCGGCACCACCGATCAGCACGGCACCGATCACCGGCAGCAACAGCAGCCACGGGTGAGGCTGCCACGCCAGGTCAAACGCGTAGCGGTACAGCACGAACGTCACCAGCTCCGTGCCCAGGGCCGCCAGCAGCCCGCTGACGGCACCCAGCAAGCCAAACTCGATACGCCTGGCCTTGACCAACAGCTTGCGTTCGGCGCCCAGTGCGCGCAGCAGGGCGCCTTGGCGGATACGTTCATCCAGGGTGGCTTGCAGGCCGGAGAACAACACCGCCATTCCCGCCGCCAGTACAAACAGCAGCACGTACTCCACCGCCAGGGTCACTTGGGCGAGGATGCTGCGCAGTTGCTCCAACAACGCTTCGACTTGCAGGATGGTCACCGCCGGGAACGCCCGGGACAGGTCAACGATCTGTTGGTCATGCCCTGGCGCAAGATAGAAGCTGGTCAGGTAGGTGGTCGGCAGGTCCTTCAAGGTGCCCGGCTGGAAAATCATGAAGAAGTTGGGTTGGAAGTTATCCCAGTTGATGGTCCGCAGGCTGGTCACCCGCGCCTCACGATTTTCCCCGCCCACCGTGAACACCAGGTGGTCATTGAGCTTCAGCTTGAGGCTTTGCGCCACCTTGGCTTCTACGGAGACACCAGGGATTTCATCGGTGGGTTGCTGTGACCACCACGAGCCCTCTGTGAGGACGTTGCCTGGCGGCAGGTCGGCGGCCCAGGTCAGGCTCAGGTCGCGTTGTACCGCACGATCGCCACTGGAGTCTTTGCTGACGATTTCCTGCACGGGTTCGCCATTGATACTGATCAGGCGACCCGGCACCACGGGGTACAGTGGCGCGGATTGCGCCTGCACTTCCAGCAGGCGGGTGCCAAAGGCTTCCTTGTCGGCGGGCAGGATATTCAGGGCAAAATAGTTGGGCGCGTCCTTGGGCAACTGGTTTTGCCAGGTGTCGAGCAACTCGCCGCGCAACAGGGCGATCAAGCCCATGGACAGCAGGATCAAGCCAAACGCCAGGGATTGACCGGCCGCCGCCAGCGGGTGGCGCAGCAACTGGCCCAGGCCCAGGCGCCATGGCAGGGAGGCACGTGCCAGCAGGCGACGCAGGCTTTGCAGCAAAAGCAGCAGCAGGCCGCCAAGCACCAGTGCAGCCACCACGCCGCCGCCGAGCAGCGCGAAGGTCAGCACCAGGTCGAGGCTCAGGCGCCACATGATCAGCCCCAATGCAAACAACGCCGCGCCGTAGACCATCCAGGTACTGGAAGGAATCGGCAGCAGGTCTCGGCGCAACACCCGTAGCGGTGGCACCCGACCCAGTGCGGCCAGGGGCGGCAGGGCAAAGCCGGCGAGTGCGACGAGGCCGGTGCCGATCCCGGCAATCGCCGGTAGCAGCCCGCCGGGTGGAACGTCTGCCGGCAGCAGGTCGTGGAGGAAGTAGAACAGACCGAACTGCGCCAGCCAGCCGAGCAGGGCGCCGGTCAGGCTGGCCAGCAGCCCCAGGACGCTCAGTTGCAGGCTGAACAGCAACATGGCTTCACGCCGTGACAACCCCAGGCAGCGCAGCAATGCACTGGCGTCGAAACGTCGGGTGGCGAAGCGATTGGCCGACAGCGCCACGGCGACACCCGCCAACAGCACTGCCACCAGGCTGGCCATGTTCAGGTAGCGCTCGGCCTTGCCCAGGGCTCCACCGATCTGCTGGTTGCCATCGCGCGAGTCCTGCAGGCGCTGGTTGGCGGCGAGCCCCGGCTTGACCAGGTCACGATAGGTTTGCAGCACCGTGCTGCCCTGTGGCCCGCGCCATAATTCGCGGTAACTGACGCGGCTGCCGGGTTGCACCACGCCGGTGGCATCCAGGTCCGCCAGGTTGATCATCACCCTGGGTGTGAGGCTGTAGAAGTTACCGGCGCGGTCCGGCTCATAGGTAAGGACGCGGGCGAGGCGCAGCGTCTTCATGCCCACATCGATGCTGTCGCCGACCTTGAGGTCCAGTGCGGTCAGCAGTCGTGCTTCCACCCAGGCTTCACCAGGTTTGGGGCCACCGCCCGGCGTTTCATCGCCGAAGGGCGCCGCGGCGCTCTTGAGTTCACCGCGCAGCGGGTACTGTTCGTTGACTGCCTTGATGCTGGAAAGCTGGATATCGTTATCGGTGGCAATGACGCTGGAGAACTCAACGACGCGGGCGTGATCCAGGCCCAGCTCGGTGCCGGACTGGATCTGCTCGGGACGGGCCGGCGAGCTGCCTTCGAGCACCAGGTCGGCGCCCAGGAATTCGGTGGCGCGCAACAGCATCGCGCCATTGAGGCGCGCGCCGAAGTAACCGATGGCGGTGCTGGCAGCGACGGCCACCAACAGGGCGAAGAACAACACGCGCAATTCGCCGGCGCGGGCATCGCGCAGTAATTGGCGCATGGCAAGGCTGAACAGGCGCAACAGCGGCAAACGTGCCATCAAGGCTCCAGGGGCGCGACCATCAGGCCGGCTTCAAGGCGGATCAGGCGCCGGCAACGATGGGCCAGGCGCTCGTCGTGGGTGACCAGTACCAGGGTCGTGCCGCTCTCTTTGTTGAGTTCGAACAGCAGGTCGCTGATGCGCTCGCCCGTGTGGCTGTCGAGGTTGCCGGTGGGTTCATCGGCAAACAGCACATCCGGCTCTGCGGCAAAGGCGCGGGCAATGGCCACCCGTTGCTGCTCGCCACCGGAGAGTTGGCGCGGCGAATGGGTCAGGCGTTGGCCCAGGCCTACGCGCTCCAGCAGGTGCCGGGCGCGCTCGCGGGCGTCCTTGCGGCCATCCAGCTCCAGCGGCAGCATGACGTTTTCCAGCGCGTTGAGGCTGTCGAGCAGTTGGAACGACTGGAAGACAAAACCTACATGCTCGGCACGGATGCGCGCGCGCTGGTCTTCGTCGAGGGTGCTGAGGGCTTGCCCGGCGAGGGTGACTTCGCCGCTGCTGGGCAGGTCGAGGCCGGCCAGCAGGCCCAGAAGGGTGGATTTGCCGGAACCGGAAGCACCGACGATAGCAAGGCTATCGCCCTTGTTCAGTTCCAGGCTCAGTTCGTGCAGGATAGTCAGTTCACCTTCCGCGCTGGGAACCACTTTGCTAAGGTTCCGCGCGGTGAGAATGCTTGCGCCCATGGAGAATCCGATGCGAATGTGGTTTTTGAGTGCTGGCCTGGCCTTGATGTGCATGGCCCAGAACGCAGCGGCGGGTACAGTCCTGATCGTTGGCGATAGTATCAGTGCCGGTTTCGGCCTGGATACCAGCAAAGGGTGGGTTGCCCTGTTGCAGCAACGGCTCAAGCAGGAAGGTTTCGACGATAAAGTGGTCAATGCTTCCATCAGCGGCGATACCAGCGCGGGAGGCCTGGCGCGGCTGCCGGCGGCGCTTGCAGAGCATAAGCCGGACGTGGTGGTGATCGAGTTGGGTGGCAACGACGGCCTGCGCGGTCAGCCGCCTGCGCAATTGCAACAAAATCTTGCGTCGATGATTGACCAGTCCAAGGCCGGTGGTGCCAAGGTGTTGCTGTTGGGGATGCAGTTGCCGCCCAATTATGGCCCGCGATACACCACCGCGTTTGCCGAAGTCTATGGCGCGTTGGCCAAGGAAAAAAATGTCCCGCTGGTGCCGTTTTTCCTCGAAGGCGTGGGCGGTCATCCCGAGCTGATGCAGGCCGATCAGTTGCACCCGGCGGTCGGTGCCCAGGGCAAGTTGCTGGAAAATGTCTGGCCGACGCTAAAACCGCTGTTATGACGCTTTTCTACCGGCAGGCTTTCGGCTAAGGTGGCGCCCCCCCGATTTGGAGCCCTTGATGTCGCGTCCTGCCTGGTCCCTGTTTAACTACCAACTGATCGAGCCGGACGAGCAGCTGGATCTGTTCGCCTGCCAGGAAGTGCGGGTGCATCTGGTGACGCGTCAATTGGAACTGGGCGGCTCCATCGATCGCACGCTGTGTGGCACGCTATTGCCTGCGCAACCGCGTTGGTCGCGGGTCGATCGTTCGATCTTCCAGGACCAGCGCCTGTGCCCGTTATGCCGTGCCATCCTGGAGTCCCAGAAGCGGGGTACACCGCCGATCTGGCCGGAGCTGCGTTTCGAGTTGTAGGGGGCAGCTAGAACCGCGCTTCACGTATACAATCGATTTTTACCTACCCGTCGTTCTGCGAAGGATTTTCCGGATGTTGTCGCGCCTTTCCGTCGTCACCTGCTGCCTGTCCCTCGCTGCACTTTGTGCGGCCGGTTCTGCGTCAGCCTTGCAGTTGCCCTTGCCCCCACCGGGTGAAGACATCGTCGGTCAGGTCCAGGTGATCAAGGCCAAGTACGAAGACACCTTTGCCGACCTGGGCACCACCTATGACCTGGGTTATTCGGAGATGGTCGCGGCCAACCCCGGCGTCGATGCCTGGTTGCCGGGCGCGGGTACCGAGATCGTGCTGCCGACGCGCTTCATCCTGCCGCCCGGGCCTCGGGAAGGCATCGTGATCAACCTGGCCGAATACCGTCTCTATTACTTCCCCAAGGGCCAGAACGTGGTCTACACCTTCCCATTGGGGATCGGTCGGGAAGGCTGGGGTTCGCCCATCGCCCACACCAGCATCATTGCCAAGACGCCCAACCCGACCTGGACCCCGCCAGCCTCGATCAAGGCTGAGCATGCGGCCAACGGCGACCCGCTGCCCAACGTGGTGCCGGCCGGGCCGGACAACCCACTGGGCCCGTTCAAGTTCACCCTGGGCACGCCGGGTTACCTGATCCACGGTTCGAACATGAAATTCGGTATCGGCACGCGTACAAGTCACGGCTGCTTCCGCATGTTCAACAACAACGTGCTGGAAATGGCCGGCATGGTGCCGGTGGGGACGTCGGTGCGCATCATCAACGATGCCTACAAGTTCGGCAGCAGTGGCGGCAAGGTGTACCTCGAAGCCCATACGCCGTTGAATGATGACGGTACGCCGTCGGTGGTCGACAAGCACACTGCGGTGATCAACGCCTTGCTCAAGCGTGAAGACCTGGCCAATAACCTGCGGGTCAACTGGGACCAGGTGCGTGACGTGGTTGCGGCGGAAGATGGTTTGCCGACGGAGATCGGCGTACCTGGCGCCGCCTCGGTCGCGGCCAGCGCGCCGATCGACCTGCAGCAATAAGTCGCTCGATCATAAGCCCGCCACGGCCTTGCGCCGGGGCGGGTTTTTTATTGCCTGCGATCGCGGCACAAACCCCAGGCAATAAAAAAGCCGATCCAAAAATGGATCGGCTTGATAACAATCCCGAGGGATTATTACTTGCGGCTAGCTTTTTCAAGCATACGCAGGGCGCGCTCGTTAGCTTCGTCAGCAGTCTGTTGTGCTTTTTGAGCAGCAGCCAGAGCTTCATCAGCTTTACGGTAGGCTTCGTCTGCACGAGCCTGGGAGCGAGCTGCTGCGTCTTCAGTTGCAGTCAGACGTGCTTCGGTTTCTTTGGAGACGCTGCTGCAACCGGTAGCCAGAACTGCGGCCAGAGCCAGTGCAGAGAATTTCAGAACGTTGTTCATCGTGTTCCCCTTCAAGGACTTTCTATTAGATGGCTAGTATCTCAGAGTGAGCTAATAGCCGGCGTACATACTACCCATTACTTGTAGTAAGTAAACTGACGTAGCGCAAGAAGCAAAAAAAATTCTCGCGCCGAATCTATTTTGGCTAACCTTTTGAAGGTTTGTATAAAAACCGTCCAAATTTTTTCAATCAGGCGACAATTGGATCCAGGCTGAAAGGGCCGGCCCACATGTGTTAAGCCCTGTAGACAGATGAAAATTTATATATCCACGCTGACACTTCCGTGCCGCATGGCTTTGCGGGGCCCAGCATCTTTTGCGCATGTAGAGGTGACTTTAAGAGCGTCTGTTCGTCTTAAGGTTCAACTGCCGGCAATGTTCAGGCTTTCGATCATCGGTTGATCGGAGCCCTTTCTATATCCACCAGCGGCAGGGGATGACGAGTGCGCCTTGAGCAATTGCAGGATTGGCGCCTACTATTCCCTACGTGCTGGTTGTGAGCGCTCAGGGTTTTCTCGTTGTCGAAACCGGCACGGGGTGGCGTAGATGTTCCTTCGCCGGAAAAACATCGGTAAGGTAGGGGTCAGAAACCAAGACCCGCGAGGAGTAGTGATGAGCGAGGCGTTGTCCATCCACCATGACCAGGCTGGTCATCAGTTCGAGACCAATGTGGACGGTCATCGTGCCTATCTGACCTATATGGACCTCGGCAAACAGACCCTGGATATCTATCGGACCTTCGTGCCCAACGCACTGCGAGGCCGTGGTATTGCGGCGGCATTGACCGAGGAAGCCTTGAAGTTCGCCGAAGAGGCAGGCTACACGGTGATCCCGTCCTGCTCCTACGTCGAACGCTACATGGAGCGCCACCAGCGCCATGCCGCAAAGCTGTAGGGTCTAAACCAGCAGCATGAAAAACGCCGGGCTTAGCCCGGCGTTTTTGTGTGCGCAGTTTAAAGTCAGGTGCGCTTGCGCTTGGGCAATACGTCCTTGAGCTTGGCGTGCATGCTGCGCAGGGTGTTTTCGGTAGCGGACCAATCGATGCAGGCATCGGTGATCGACACGCCGTACTGCAAGTCGGCCAGGTCTTTTGGAATGGCCTGGCAACCCCAGTTCAGGTGGCTCTCGACCATCAGGCCGATGATCGACTGGTTGCCTTCCAGGATCTGGTTGGCGACGTTTTCCATAACCAGCGGCTGCAGGGCCGGGTCCTTGTTGGAGTTGGCGTGGCTGCAGTCGACCATGATGTTCGGCTTGATCTTGGCCTTGTTCAGCGCCTGCTCGCACAGGGCAACGCTGACCGAATCATAGTTGGGCTTGCCGTTGCCGCCACGCAGCACCACGTGACCGTAGGCGTTGCCCTTGGTGGTGACGATGGACACGCCACCTTCCTGGTTGATACCCAGGAAACGGTGTGGGCTGGATACCGACTGCAGCGCATTGATCGCTACGGTCAGGCCGCCATCGGTGCCGTTCTTGAAGCCCACGGCCGAGGACAGGCCGGACGCCATTTCACGGTGAGTCTGGGATTCGGTGGTACGTGCGCCGATGGCCGACCAGCTGATCAGGTCCTGCAGGTACTGCGGGGAGATCGGGTCGAGGGCTTCGGTGGCGGTGGGCAGGCCCATCTCGGCCAGGTCGAGCAACAATTGACGACCGATGTGCAGGCCGTCCTGGATCTTGAACGAGTCGTCCAGGTACGGGTCGTTGATCAAGCCTTTCCAGCCGACGGTGGTACGCGGCTTCTCGAAATAGACGCGCATCACCAGGTACAAGGTGTCGGACACTTCCGCGGCCAGCACCTTGAGGCGCTCGGCGTACTCGTGGGCAGCCTTGAGGTCGTGGATCGAGCAAGGCCCGATGACGACGAACAGGCGGTGGTCGGTACCGTCGAGAATGTCACGGATGACTTCGCGGCCCTTGGTGACGGTCTGCAGGGCAGCGTCGCTCAAAGGGATTTCGCGCTTGAGCTGATCGGGCGTGATCAGGGTCTCGTTGGATTCGACGTTTAGGTCATTGATCGGTAAATCAGCCATCGTGTTACTCGTCAGGGTCACGGGTGCCGGCCGCCAGCCATCCCCGTGCGGCGGAGCACAGCATGATTTGAATGCAGGGGGGAGGAACCTTAGCGCGTAACACTGGCCCGCGACAATGGGCAAAGCCCGCTTTAATCCAGCGCTGGCGCCACAAATGCCTCATGGGAGAACTCAATGGCATGGCGCGATACCCACTCGCGGGCCAGGGCTTCGAGTTGCTGGGGTGTCGGTTCGGCGTCTTCGTGCTGGCGGCAGTAACGCTCTATCCGGCATGCTTGCTCACCCATTCGCGCACCGAACAGTGCATGCTCGTCGGTAAACGAGATGCCGATCCGGTAGCCGTTTTCCACTTTGCGGCACCACGCCACGTAGCCTGGATAACGCGCGCTGGCGCCCAGGGAGGGGATGTGCAGATCCACGGCCGTGCCCTCGCGCCAGGCACGCGGCCAATTGCAGGCGACACCGCCCAGGCCGGTAGTGTGCAGGCGTTGGCGGGGGATAGCGGGAGAGGGGCGTTGGATTAACTCGACAGCGACATCATCAGGGTGAGGTAAAAAACGACCCATGTACACGGACTCCGAGCACCGTCCAATTGACGGCGGTGGCAGCAGTATAGTGAAGGAACTGGAATTAACCGACCTGGATATTGACCAGCAATTGCTGGGATTGCCAGGTATTTCGCTCGTCGTGTTCACAAGCCCCGGGTGTTCCAGTTGCCGTTGGGCGCGCCAGCAATTGCCAGGCTGGTCGTTACCGGTAGACCGGGTGTGCTGGGTGGACGCCGGGGATAACGGCGGTGCGGTCGAGCGTTACCAGATCTTTCATTTGCCGGCATTGTTCGTGGTGTGCGAGGGTCAATTCCTCGGGCAACTACAGACACGCCTTACGCGCCCTGACGTTGCTGACGCGATTAAACAAGCGCTTACCCGCACCCCAGAGGATCTGCCATGACCGCACGTTCACCCCGCATTGGCATCATCGGCACCGGCGCCATCGGCGGTTTCTACGGTTTGATGCTGGCGCGCGCCGGTTTCGACGTGCACTTCCTGTTGCGCAGTGAATACGCGGCCGTCAGCGAGCGCGGCCTGCACCTCAACAGTACCGTGCATGGTCCCTTGCACCTGCACCCCGTGCAGGCCTATGCCCGCGCTGCCGATATGCCGCCCTGCGACTGGCTGCTGGTGGGCACCAAGTCGACCGGCAACGTCGAGCTGGCCCCGACCATTGCCCAGGTGGCGGCGCCGGAGGCCAAGGTGGTGTTGCTGCAAAACGGCCTCGATGTTGAAGACAGCCTGCGTGAACACTTGCCGCCGTCGCTGCACTTGCTGGGTGGCCTGTGCTACATCGGCGTGCACCGTTCTGCGCCCGGCGTTATCGAGCACCAGGCGTTGGGCCGGGTCAACCTGGGCTATCACAGCGGCACGGCAGCCAATGACGAAACCCTGCAAAAGGCGATTGTCGAAGCCGGCGCCGGGTTGTTTCACGAGGCCGGTATCGAGTCCCAGACCATGGCCAATGTGCATCAGGCTCGTTGGCACAAACTGGTGTGGAACGTGCCCTACAACGGCCTCTCCGTGTTATTGGGCACCGGCACCACGGCCATGATGGCGGACGAGTCCAGCCGCGAGCTGATCCAGGCGCTGATGGCTGAAGTGGTGCAGGGCGCCCACGCCTGCGGTCATGAAATTCCTCACAGCTACGCCGAGCAAATGTTCACCATGACCGAAACCATGGACGACTATCTGCCGAGCATGTACCACGATCACGTGCATAAGCGCCCGCTGGAACTGGCGGCGATTTATGCCCGGCCACTCGCCGCCGCAAAAGCCGCGGGTTGCGAACTGCCGCGGATGCAGGCGCTCTACCAGGCCTTGAGTTTTATTGATCGGCGTAACCGCTGAGTAGGAGGGACACCATGGCAAAGGGCTTGGGCGACAAACTGGTGCTGGCGATTTCCTCGCGGGCACTCTTTGACTTGAGTGAAAGCCACAAGGTCTACCTGGCCGAAGGGGTCGAGACCTATCGCCAGTACCAGATCGAGCACGAGGAGGAGATCCTCGCGCCCGGCGACGCCTTTCCGCTGGTCGAGAAGCTGCTCAGCCTCAATGCCAGCCTCGGCCGTGCCCGGGTCGAAGTGGTGCTGGTGTCGCGCAACAGCGCGGACACCGGCCTGCGCGTGTTCAACTCGATCCAGCATTACGGCCTGGATATTTCCCGCGCCGCTTTTGTAGGAGGGCGTAGTCCTTATCCTTATTTGGCGGCGTTTGGTTGTCATCTGTTTTTATCGACCCATGCTGAGGATGTGCGCAGTGCCCTCGATGCCGGCTTTGCGGCGGCGACGATTCTGTCCGGCGGCCCGAACCGTGCCTCCAGCGAAGAACTGCGCATTGCCTTCGACGGCGACGCGGTGCTGTTTTCCGATGAGTCGGAGCGGGTGTACCAGGCCGGTGGCCTGGAAGCGTTCCAGGCCAATGAGCGCGAGTCGGCGCGTCAGCCTTTGCACGGCGGTCCTTTCAAAGGGTTTCTCGCGGCACTCAATTTGTTGCAGCGCGAGTTCGCCGATGAGGCCTGCCCGATCCGCACCGCCCTGGTCACTGCTCGATCGGCGCCGTCGCACGAGCGGGTGATTCGCACGTTGCGTGAGTGGGATATCCGCCTGGACGAATCATTGTTCCTGGGTGGCCTGGAAAAATCCGCGTTCCTGGAGGCTTTCGCCGCCGATGTATTTTTCGATGACCAGGCCGGTCATTGCGAGAAAGCCATGGAGTTTGTCACCACCGGGCATGTGCCCCATGGCATCAGTAATGAGGTGAAGGTCTAAGTCAAAACAAGTCGCCTGGGCGCTGCTAAGCTCATTTCATCTCCGCCATCCTGGCAGTCCAGGAGGTTCTATGATTCGTTCGATGCTGTACGCCACGGACCTCGGTCTGTACGCGCCTTATGTGATGCAGCATGCGCTGGCGCTGGCCCGGACGTTCAAGGCAGATTTGTATGTGATTCACGTGGTCGAGCCCATCGGGCTGTTCGCCGAATCCGTGTTACAGAGCTACCTTGATGAGCAGGCCCTGAGTGAATGGCAGAGCCAGGGGTTGACGACGGTGATGGCGACGATCGAGCAGCGGGTGCTGGACAGTTTTCGCGAAGAGTTGGGGGACGGGGAGCAAGACCTGAAATTGATTCGCTCGGTACGGGTGATCCAGGGGGACCCGTGCGAGGTGATTCTCGACCAGCTATGCAAACTTTCCGTAGACCTGTTGATCGTCGGCAGTCACAGCCATGCAACCGCGGCGGCTACCCCGCTGGGGCGCACGGCAGCACGGGTGCTGCAGTTGTCCACGGTGCCGGTTTACCTGGTGCCTGCGTTGCAACGTCGCCGCAGTGATGACGTGTGATAGGTAAGAACGATAAAAAGTTCTAGATTTATCCATCGAACCTTTAATATAGTTATATACCGTCGCTGATACCCGTGGCGTCTATCTGCTTTGAGGGACACATATGAAGCTTCAACAACTGCGCTACATCTGGGAAGTGGCGCACCACGACCTCAACGTTTCCGCTACCGCTCAAAGCCTCTACACCTCGCAACCTGGTATCAGCAAGCAGATCCGCCTGCTCGAAGATGAGTTGGGCGTCGAAGTGTTCGCGCGCAGCGGCAAGCACCTGACACGTGTCACCCCGGCCGGTGAGCGCATCATCACCACCGCTGGCGAGATCCTGCGCAAAGTCGAAAGCATCAAGCAGATCGCCCAGGAATTCTCCAACGAGAAGAAGGGCACGCTGTCCATCGCCACCACCCACACCCAGGCACGCTATGCCTTGCCGCCGGTGATCCGCGATTTCATCAAGCAGTACCCGGACGTGGCGTTGCACATGCACCAGGGTTCGCCCATGCAGATCGCCGAGATGGCCGCTGACGGCACCGTCGATTTCGCCATCGCCACCGAAGCCCTGGAGCTGTTCGGTGACCTGGTGATGATGCCGTGCTACCGCTGGAACCGTTGCGTGGTCGTGCCTCAAGGTCACCCTTTGGCCAAGCTGTCGAAGCTGACCCTGGAAGCCCTGGCCGAATACCCGATCGTGACTTACGTGTTCGGTTTCACCGGCCGTTCCAAGCTCGACGAAGCCTTCAGCCATCGCGGCCTGACGCCAAAAGTGGTATTCACCGCGGCCGACGCCGACGTGATCAAGACTTATGTGCGCCTGGGCCTGGGCGTGGGTATCGTCGCCAAGATGGCGGTCGATACCGCGCTCGACAAAGACCTGGTGGTGCTCGATGCCAGCGAGTTATTCGAGTCCAGCGTCACCAAGATCGGCTTCCGGCGTGGTACGTTCCTGCGTGGCTTCATGTGCGATTTCATCGAGAAATTTGCGCCGCACCTGACGCGCGAAGTCATGGCCAAGGCGATCCAGTGCCACAACAAGCAGGAGCTGGAAGAGCTGTTCGACGGCGTTGAATTACCGGTTCACTGACACCGTGGGCGCCGGCTTCCTGTAGTAAGGGAGCGCGGCCCTGGCGTTTTATCTGGCCTCGGTAACCGTAAAATGTTGCCGGGCGCCTGCCACCAGAATCTCCACCTCATCACCTTCGAACTTGCCCAGCAGGCTTTTGCCCAGCGGCGAGCGCGGGGTAATGACGGTCACCGGTTGCCCGACCACGTCCACCTTCAAGCCCGCCGCATCCGGCGCCAGGAACAGCCACTGCTGGCGGCCGTGCTCATCTTCCAGGCCCAGTAGCGCGCCGATCTCTATGCCCCGCTGATCATCGTAGGCCCGCAGTGCCATGGTCTGGCACAGCGCCAGTGCCTGCTTGATTTCCTCGACTCGCTTGGCTTGCCCTGCCGCCAGGTAGGACGCCTCCAGGCCCAGGGTGTCGTACTTGTTTTCGGCGATGTTTTCTACGTGGGTCGCGGTTTCGTAGGCGGTCTGCGCGGCCCGTTGGGCGATGTCGAGGTCGACGCTGAGCTTTTCCAGGACCCGGTGGTGGACGGCGTGTTTATTCATGGTCATCAATCGCAGAATTGCAGGACATTGGCCCGGGTCTTTTCGTTGGGAGCGTTCTGGTCCTGTTGCAGCCAGAACTGGCATTTGGGGTTGGACAGGTTGCGCGCATTGTTGCGGGCCTGGTCCAGGGTTTGTTGCTGCTCCTGCTTGTGCAGGTTCTGTTGATATTGCTCGAACATGCGATTAGGCGGTTCGGGCGCCACAACCGTGGGCTTGCCCAGTTGCTGCACCGCTTGGGCCACCGGCGCCAGGCTCTGTGGGAACAGGTAGCGTGAAGCCAGCCAGGCAGTCAGCACGATGGCGATAAACCCCAGCCACACGCCAAACGCGATAGCGGCACTGAGTTTGAACAGCGACAACGGACGGTCAGACATGATGGCCTCCTGGCAGGCATTTACGGCGTGGCGGCGATTGTCGCACAGCCACCGTGCAGAATAATCGCGATCAAGCCTTCTGCATCCGTGCATTTATGCGGACAATCGAGCCTTTGAGCATTGGAGCCCGGAATGAAAGCCCGCTGGGATATTTTTTGCAGCGTCGTCGACAACTACGGCGACATCGGCGTGACCTGGCGCCTGGCCCGGCAATTGGTGGTGGAGCATGCCTGTAACGTGCGCTTGTGGGTTGACGACCTGCGTGCCTTCGAACGCATGTGCCCCGAGGTCGATGTGCAGCTAGGCCTGCAATGGCAGGAGGGTGTCGAAGTGCGCCATTGGCCGGCCGATTGGGTAGAGGCGCCCGCCGCGGACGTGGTGATCGCCGCGTTCGCCTGTCAGTTACCGCCCGACTACATGGAAGCCATGGCGGCCCGTGAACGCACGCCGTTGTGGATGAACCTGGATTACCTCAGTGCCGAAGATTGGGTGGTCGGTTGTCACACGCTGCCGTCGGTGAAGTTCAAGGGCGTGCAGAAGTACTTCTTCTTTCCCGGCTTCCGGCCCGGCACCGGTGGCCTGCTGCGCGAGGCGGGATTGCTGGAGCAGCGTCGGGCCTTTCAGCAGGATGCCAGTGCCCAGCAAGATTTCCTGCAAGCTTTGGGTGTCTTTCCTACTGCTGGTGCGCGGCTGATCTCACTGTTTGCCTACGAAAATGCCGGGCTGGCCCGTTGGCTGGAGGTGTTATCGACAGACGGGCGTGCCACTCATCTGTTGGTTCCAGAGGGGCGCATTCTTGGCGATGTGCAGCGCTGGCTGGGCGTCGATCAGCTGGCAGCGGGGGATATCCAGCAGCGTGGGTCACTGACCGTGCAGGTCATTGCGTTCGTACGCCAGGAACAATATGACCGCCTGTTGTGGTGCTGCGACTTCAACGCCGTGCGCGGTGAAGACTCGTTCGTGCGCGCCCAGTGGGCCGGCCGCCCGCTGCTGTGGCACATTTACCGACAAGACGAAGATATTCACCTCGACAAGCTCGACGCCTTCCTCGAGCTGTACACCGCTGGCTTATCTTTGGCGGCACAGGCTGCTCTGATCGGACTCTGGCAGGCCTGGAACACGGAGGCCGATATGGCTCAACCGTGGAAAATGCTGTTGGAACACTGGCCAGAGGTGAGCCAGCACGCCGAAACATGGTGTCTGGAACAGGGCTTGCAGGCCGATCTTGCGACGGCGCTGGTGAAGTTTTATGAAAGTTGGATATGATACGCCACCTTGAATTTTGTAAATCCCATCCAAATTTCGGATATATGCAATGAAAACTGGTAAAGAACTGAAACCCGGTACAGTGATCCGTCTCGAAAACGACCCTTGGCTGGTTCAGAAAGCTGAGTTCACCAAGTCTGGTCGTAACAGCGCAATCATGAAGACCAAGCTGAAGAACCTGCTGACCGGTTACAAGACCGAGATCGTCTACAGCGCCGATGACAAACTGGACGACGTGATCCTCGACCGCAAAGAAGCGACCCTGTCCTTCATCAGCGGCGACACCTACACGTTCATGGACACCACCGACTACACCATGTACGAGCTGAACGCTGAAGATATCGAAGCCGTTCTGCCGTTCATCGAAGAAGGCATGGAAGACGTCTGCGAAGCTATTTTCTTCGAAGAGCGCCTGGTTTCCGTAGAGCTGCCGACCACCATCGTGCGTAAAGTGGCCTACACCGAAGGTTCCGCTCGCGGCGACACTTCGGGCAAGGTGATGAAGCCTGCCAAACTGAGCAACGGTACCGAGCTGCAAGTTGCCGATTTCATCGAAATCGACGACCTGATCGAGATCGACACCCGCGAAGGTGGTTCGTACAAAGGTCGCGCCAAGAAGTAATTCTGGCCCTGCCGAGACGAAAAAAAGCCCGACCATGTGTCGGGCTTTTTTGTGGGCGCTACCTTTTACTTCAGGTGTTGCTTGAGTTCATCCGAGGCCTGGAGCAGGGCTGAACGTACGGCCGGCACCTGGCTGACCACGTTGAGCAAACCGTAGTCGTGGATCATGCCGTTATAGCGCACGGCGGTCACCGGCACACCGGCTGCATCCAGCTTGCGGGCATAGGCCTCGCCTTCATCACGCAATACGTCGGCGCCGGCAGTCTGGATCAGCGCGGGCGGCAAGCCTTTGAGCTGGTCAGTGGTTGCCCGCAGCGGCGAGGCGTAGATCTCGGCGCGCTGGTTGGCGTCGGTGGTGTAGTTGTCCCAGAACCACTTCATCATGTTCTGGGTGAGGAAGTGTCCTTCGGCGTACTGGTTGTAGGACCCTGTGTCGAAGTTGGCGTCGGTCACCGGCCACAACAGCAGCTGGAACTTGATCGCCGGTGTGCCCTTATCCTTGGCCATCAGGCTGACCACTGCCGCCATGTTGCCGCCGACGCTGTTGCCCGCGACCGCCAGGCGCTTGCCATCGACGTTGATCTCTTTACCGTGCTCGGCCACCCATTTTGTAGCACCGTAGGCTTGGTTGATGGCCACCGGGTAATGCGCTTCTGGCGAAGGTGTGTAGTTGACGAACACCGCCACCGCACCCGAGCCAACGACCAGGTCCCGAACCAGACGTTCATGGGTCGGGTAATCCCCGAGCACCCAGCCGCCACCGTGGAAGAACATGAACACGGGCAATGTGCCCTTGACCCCGGCCGGACGCACGATGGTCAGGTCCAGCGGCTTGCCATCGACCTGGATGGTCTTCTGGCTCACATCGGCCTTCGGCAAGGTCAGCTTCACACCGGCCTGGGCGCCGCTCAGTACAGCACGTGCGTCCTTGGGCGTCAGTTGCTCCATCGGTTTGCCGGTGCCTGCGTTCAACACATCCAGGAAGGCCTGGGTGTTGTGCTCGACCTCACCGCTTGCAGCAAATGCATGGGTGATGGACAGGGCGAGCAGGGTGCCGGTCAGCGCTTTACCAATTGTGTTCATTTCTTTCTCCGGGGGCGGCCGAGGTCATTTAGACGGTCACGTGCAGGCGTACATCGACATTGCCACGAGTGGCGTTGGAGTACGGGCAGACTTGGTGAGCGGCGTCGACCAGGCTTTGCGCGTCGTCCTGGGCCAGGCCCGGCAGGCTGATGTGCAGGTCGATATCCAGGCCGAAACCACCGGGGATCTGGCCAATACCGACGTGGGCGGTGATCGAGGCGTCGTCCGGGATTTTGCGTTTGGTCTGGCTGGCGACGAATTTCAGGGCGCCGATAAAGCACGCCGAGTAGCCGGCAGCGAACAGTTGTTCAGGGTTGGTGGCCTGGCCACCGGCACCGCCCAGTTCCTTGGGGGTAGCGAGTTTGACGTCAAGGATGTTATCGCTGGAAACAGCACGACCATCACGGCCGCCGGTGGAAGTGGCTACTGCGGTATAGAGCGTTTGCATGGTGTCGTCCTCTAAGGTTGTTAGTGCTAAATATTTGCGCGCTAAGTAGTTGGTGAGGTGAATGTATAGCGCTAATGTTTAGCGCGCAAGATAAATTTTCAAATTTTTTTGACGAGCCCTTTTTTTGATCCGCCGAACAGCCAAATTTGGGAGCGGGCCTGCTCCCACATTTTAGCTATTCAGTGTTGGCTCGAGCGTGTCAGACGCTGGCTTGCAGGTTGGCACGCAACGCGACCAGGTCGCTTTGCAGCTTGCGCAGTTGGTCCAATTCCAGGCCGCTGGCGCCGAGAATGCACTGCGGGATGCCCATGGCTTTGTCCTGCAAGGCGCGCCCGGCATCGGTCAGCTCCACGACCACGACCCGTTCATCTTCGCGGCTACGGGTCCGGCTGAGCAGGCCTTCGGCTTCCAAGCGCTTGAGCAAGGGGGTGAGGGAGCCAGGATCGGTCAACAGGCGGCTGCTGATTTCGCCGACGGTCAAGCCATCCTCTTCCCACAGCACCATCATGGCTAGGTATTGCGGGTAGGTCAGGCCGAGGGCCTGCAGCAGCGGCTTGTAGACCTTGGTCATCAGCAGCGAGGTGGAGTGCAGGGCGAAGCACAGCTGGTTGTCCAGCATCAGCGATTCGCAGGGATCAGGATTCTTGCTCATGGCGGTACCTCGAAAAAGCGTGTCTGGGCTGGAATCTAGCGGGCAAATCTTTAATGCGCCAGATAAATCTGTCCGAGCGGTCAGGCCAAGCCACTTTGCAAGGCCAGGTCCCAGGGCGGCACGGGGCTGAAACGGGTTTTCAGGTACTCCAGCAACAGCCGACTGCGCGCGTTGGGCTGTTGCTCCAGGCGCAGCGCATAGATCCCGGTGGTCTCTGGGCTGGGCAGGCCGTTTTCGCAAAACAGCGGCAACAGTTCGCCACGCACCAGGTACTCACTGGCAAGCCACGTGGGCAGATGGGCGATACCCAGCCCGGCCAGCGCACCGGACAACAAGGCTTCGGCGTTATTGGCGCTCATACGGATGCGTTGCGGGCGATAGGTCGCGCGGCGTCCATCCAGCTCGAAGCGCCACGCGAACATCGGCGCCAGGCCATCCCAGTCCAGCCCGTCGTGTTCGCTGAGCTCGCGCGGGTGGGTCGGCGTGCCACGGCTTTTCAGGTACGCCGGGCTGGCGCAGGCGATGCGTACGATGCTCGCCAAGGGCGTGGCGATCAGCCGGGTGTCGACGATATGCCCGGCGCGCAGCACCAGATCCACCTTGCCCAGGTGCGCCCCCTGCATGTCCACGAAGCTGTCGATCAAATGCAGGTGCACATCCAGGCCTGGGTACACGTTGAGAAAGTCTGCAATCACGGGCGCCAGATGCCGCCGCCCGAACGCTGCGGGCGCGTCTACCCGAATCAGGCCTTCCGGTGCATGGCTCAGGGACACCGCCTCGGCCCGCGCCAGCTGCAACTCGCTGACAATCCGTCGGGCCCGCTCGGCAAACGCCAAGCCTGCCGGGGTCGGCACCACCGCGTGGGTACTGCGCTGAAACAGGCGGCTGCCTACCGAGCTTTCCAGGCTGTCGATGCGTCGAGCCACCGCCGAGGGCGTCAGCGGATGACGGCGCGCAGCGGCGGAAAAACTGCCGGTTTCCAATACATCGAGAAACAGGCCCAGTTGATCGGTCAGGGTATTGGGGTTCATCGAAAAGGCGCTTATGCGAGATTGGCACAGCCATTGTGCGTTGCTGTGCGTTTCCACGCCATAGCCGACTGCGTAGCATGCAAGGCCTGGGATTGTGGAGTGACGTGCGGTGTTGGATTTAGCGATTTACCTGGTATTGGGCGCGGCCTTGGGCACGGTGGGCGGCCTGTTTGGCATTGGTGGCGGGCTGATTGCGATCCCGGTGCTGGGCGTATTGTTCGGCCTGGACCAGCAGTTGGCCCAAGGTACGGCGCTGGTCATGGTGGTGCCTAACGTAATGCTTGCGCTGTGGCGTTATCACCAACGCAACCGCATCGAACTGCGCCATGCGCTGCCATTGGGCATCATGGGGTTCACGTTTGCCTGGCTCGGTTCCATCTGGGCGGTGGGCCTGGACGCGGGGGCGATGCGCATCGGTTTTATTGCGTTCCTGCTGACGCTTTCGGCCTACAACCTGCTGCGCATGTTCACCCGCAACGCGCCGCCGACGGCGCAAATGCGCTATTCCTGGCCATGGCTTGGGCTGCTCGGTGCGGCGTCCGGCTCCATGGGGGGACTGTTTGGGGTGGGCGGGGCAGTGGTTGCCACGCCCGTGCTGACCAGCCTGTTCGGCACCACCCAGGTGGTTGCCCAAGGCTTGTCCCTGGCCTTGGCATTGCCCAGCACAGGCGTGACATTGGTAACCTACGCCTGGCACCAGGAGGTGGACTGGATGATTGGCGTGCCGTTGGCCGTCGGCGGTTTGCTCAGTATCAGTTGGGGCGTGAAGGTGGCCCACGCACTGCCGGAGCGCGTACTGCGCGGCTTGTTCTGCGGCTTCCTGGTGGTGTGCGCGGTGATGCTGACCTTTAAAGTCTGAAGCCTTCGAGGATGTAGTCCGCCAGGCATTCGGTGATCGGCGAGGTCATCGCCGGGTTGCGCAGCAAGCGAAGATTCATCGACGGCAGCGGTGGAAAACCTTCTTCGCTGCCGAGGACGCGCAGGTCATCGGTCACCAGGCTTTCCATGCTCACCATCACCGCCAGGCCAGAACTCACCACCGCCTGAATCGCCGCTACATTGGAGCTGTGGTAGGCGAGCCGGTAGTCCCGACCCGCCGCATCCAGCGCCGCGCGGGTCCATTGGGTGCAGAAGCTGTCGACGCCCGAAATCGCCAGTGGCAGTGCATCGTGCTCGTCCACGCAGAAGCACGGGGCCGCCACCCACACCATCCGCTCGGTGCGCAGCAACTCGCCGATCTCATTGCCGGGCTCACGGCTGATGACCGTCAGCGCCAGGTCGCGGCGCTGCATCAACACCGTCGACGCCTCGCAGTGCATCTCGATCTGGATCAGCGGATACGCCTTGGAAAACCGCTTGAGAATCCCCGGCAGGAAACGCATCACGTAGTCGTCCGGCGTGCCGATGCGCACCAACCCCACCATGTGCGGCTCGCGCAGGGTGTTGAACACCTCACTGTGCAGTTTCAGGATGCGCCGCGCGTACCCCAGCAACACCTGGCCCTCGGGCGTCAGCCGCACCTGCCGGCCATCACGTTCGAACAGCTTGCGCTGCAACACGTCCTCCTCCAGGCGCTTCATCTGCATGCTCACCGCCGACTGGGTGCGGTTGACCAGCTCGCCAGCGCGGGTAAAACCGCCCTGGTCGGCGATGGCGACGAAGGTGCGCAGCACTTCAGTGTCGATGCTTGGGTAGCCGGACAATTGATCAATCTCCGAGATGTATTGCATAAGAAACATTCGTTGGATTGATCTTAAGCCCGGGCACACACTGCCGTCATCCCCACTGGAGGGCGAGAAGATGAAAGGTCAAAAAGGTTTTGTGGTGATGGCGAAACGTCCGTTTTCCGGGCTGTTTCACAAGGTTGCCCGTTGGCAGGCGCTGCACGAGGAGCGCCAGATGCTGGCGTCCTTGAGTGATGATGCGCTCAGGGACATCGGCCTCAATCGCGGCGATGTCGAGCAGGAGCGTCACCTGCATTTCTGGCAGGACCCGCTGCGAAAATGAGCGCGGATGCAGTAGGGTAGTCGGCGAGCCTACCCGGAGAAACCCATGCCCGCCGACCTGTCTTTTTCACTCAAGCAAGCTCGACGCATGGCACTGGCGGCCCAGGGTTTCTCCGGGCGCCAGGCGCCTGCGCTGGTCAAGGCCGCACACCTGAACCGCATGATCGAGCGCCTGGGCGTGTTGCAGATCGACTCGGTCAATGCCGTGGTGCGCTCCCATTACCTGCCGCTGTTTTCCCGCCTGGGCAACTACTCCCCGTTGATTCTTGAACAGGCCGCCTGGAGCCAGGGGCGGCGGCGTTCGCTGTTCGAGTACTGGGGGCATGAAGCGTCGCTGCTGCCGATGGCGCTGTACCCGTTGATGCGCTGGCGCATGGAGCGGGCCAAGCAGGGCCAGGGTATTTATTCGCAGATGGCGCGCTTTGGTCGTGAGCAACAGGCCACGATTCAGCGTGTTCTGCAGACCGTTGAGCAACAGGGCGCGCTGGGTGCCGGTAGCTTGTCGACCCGTGAGGAGCGCGCCGGCCCATGGTGGGACTGGAGCGACGAGAAACATGCGCTGGAATGGCTGTTTGCCGCAGGCCTGGTCACGGTGGCCGGTCGGCGAGGGTTTGAGCGGCTCTATGATTTGCCGGAGCGGGTCATTCCCCGCGACATCCTCCAAGCCACGGTCACTGAGGCCGAAGCCCAGCGCGGCTTGCTGCTGCACAGTGCGACTGCATTGGGCGTGGGCAGCGAAAAGGACCTGCGCGACTATTTCCGCCTTGACCCTGCCGACAGCCGTCATCGCCTGGCCGAACTGGTGGAGGACGGGCAGTTGCAGGTGTGCCAGGTGCAGGGCTGGAAGCCGCTTGCCTACTGCCTGCCCGCGCCGAAAGTGCCACGCAAAGTGCCGGCCAGCGCATTGCTGTCGCCGTTCGATTCGCTGGTGTGGGAGCGCAGCCGCACAGAGCGCCTGTTCGATTTCCGTTACCGCCTGGAGATCTATACCCCGCAAGACAAACGGGTGTACGGCTACTACGTGTTGCCGTTTCTGCACAACGAACGGATCGCCGCGCGCGTCGACCTGCGCGCCGAACGCGCCAACGGGCGCTTGGCGGTGCATGCGGTGCACGAGGAAACGCCAGGGTTGGATGAGGAGGGGATGCTCGCGCTGGCGCAGAACCTGCGGCAAATGGCCGACTGGCTGGGGCTGGACCACGTGCAACTCAATTGCCAGCGGCCGAGTGCCGACCGGTTGCGAGTGGCAATGATCAATAGCGAGCGTGTGACGTAGGGGCCCATCGCGGGCTTGCCCGCGACGGCTTCAGCGACGTCGACTCAACGCCTCAGCGCTTGACCTGTTTCAACGTCTCGGCAATCAGGAACGCCAATTCCAGCGACTGGTCGGCATTCATGCGTGGGTCGCAGTGGGTGTGGTAACGGTCCGACAAGCCATCCTCGGTGATCGGCCGCGCGCCGCCGATGCATTCGGTGACGTTCTGGCCGGTCATCTCGATATGAATCCCGCCGGCATAGCTGCCTTCGGCCTGATGCACCTGGAAGAACTCCTTCACTTCGCCCAGGATCTGCGCAAAGTCGCGGGTCTTGTAGCCGCTGCTGGCCTTGATGGTATTGCCGTGCATCGGGTCCGAGCTCCAGAGCACCTGCTTGCCCTCGCGTTGCACTGCACGAATCAGGTTGGGCAGGTGGTCGCCGACCTTGCCTGCGCCCATGCGCGCGATCAGGTTGAGGCGGCCGGGGTCGTTGTCCGGGTTGAGGATGTCGATCAGCCGGATCAGGTCATCCGGGTTCATGCTCGGGCCGACCTTGACCCCGATCGGGTTGTTCACTCCGCGCAGGAACTCGACGTGGGCGCCGTCCAACTGACGGGTGCGATCGCCGATCCACAGCATGTGGGCCGAGCAGTCGTAGTAATCGTTGGTCAGGCTGTCGCGGCGCACGAAGGCTTGTTCGTAGTTGAGCAGCAGCGCTTCGTGGGCGGTGAAGAAACTGGTTTCGCGCAGTTGTGGCGAACTGTCCATGCCGCAGGCGCGCATGAAGGCCAGGGTTTCGTCGATGCGGTCGGCCAACTGGCTGTATTTCTCGGCCAGGGCGGAGTTGGCGATGAAGTCCAGGTTCCATTTATGCACTTGGTGCAGGTCGGCAAAACCGCCTTGGGCAAAGGCACGCAGCAGGTTCAGGGTGGCGGTGGACTGGTGATAGGACTGCAGCAGGCGGTCCGGGTCCGGCACGCGGCTTTTTTCGTCGAAGCCGATGCCGTTGACGATGTCGCCGCGGTAGGCGGGCAGGGTGATGCCGCCGATGGTTTCATCATTCGCCGAGCGAGGCTTGGCGAACTGGCCAGCCATGCGCCCGACTTTCACCACCGGGCAGCCAGCGGCGAAGGTCATCACGATGGCCATCTGCAGCAGCACCTTGAAGGTGTCGCGGATCTTCGCGGCGGAGAACTCGGCAAAGCTCTCGGCGCAATCGCCACCTTGCAGCAGGAACGCACGCCCCTGGGTCACCTCGGCAAACTGGCGGCGCAACTCGCGGGCTTCACCGGCAAACACCAGTGGCGGGTAGCTGGCCAGGTTCTGCTCCACTTGCAACAAGTGTGCAGCGTCCGGGTACTGGGGTTGTTGCTGGATCGGCAGGGCGCGCCAGCTGTCGGGGCTCCAGGGTTGGCTCATCATGAACTCGATTGGCTGATTGACGGTCGGGCGCCAATGTTATCAGCAATTAGTGCGTGACCTGTTGCCGCCGGTTGGCCGACAATCGCGCCTTTGCCGTGCAGCAAACCCGTTAGGAGTAGTGATGACCGAGGAGCGTGTCGAGCGCCTGCTGGCCGAAGTCCATGATGACTTCGGCATGATCCGTGTGCTCGAAGTGGCCGATTACCGTTTTCTCGAGTTTGGCGACGCCATCGAGCAAAGCTGCGTGTTCACCGCCGACCCGAGCTGGCTGGAGTACGACTACACCCGCGCGATGCTGATTGGCGCGTTATGCCATGAGCAGCCGGACAGCGCGCTGTTCCTCGGCCTGGGTGCGGGCACGCTGACCCAGGCGTGCCTGAAGTTCCTGCCGCTGGAGGACGTCGAGGCCATCGAACTGCGCCCCGACGTGCCGCGCCTGGCCATCGAATACCTGGGGCTGGACGATGACCCTCGGCTGTACATCCGCATTGGCGATGCCCTGCAATTGCTCGACAGCGCCGAGTCGGCCGACTTGATTTTCGTCGACCTCTATACCGACGTTGGCCCCGGCGTCGGGCACCTGGCCTGGTCCTTCCTGGAAAACTGCCAGAAAAAACTCAACCCTGGCGGCTGGCTGGTGATCAACCAGTGGGCCACCGACGACGGCAAACCCCTGGGGGCAGCGTTATTGCGTGGCTTGTACCACCGCCATTACTGGGAGCTGCCGGTGAAGGAGGGCAATGTGATTCTGCTGGTGCCGTCGGAGCTGGACCAGGAGCTGGAGATGGATGCGCTCTCGGCCCGTGCCGAAGCGTTGGCGCCGAGGCTGGGGTACTCGTTGCAGCCGTTGATCAAGGCGATTCGGCCGGCGACTTAGTCGCCTGTGACGACGCCATCGTGGGCAAGCCCGCTCCCACAGGGGAATGCATTTCAACGGGGAATGCGGCCAACATGCGGAAGCGGGCTTGCCCACCAAGAGGCCGGTATTGCCAGTTCAAATACCCTTGAACACCCCGGGCCGCTTCTCGATCATCGCCCGCACGCCTTCCTTGGCATCCTCGCTGTTGAGCAATTTATCCACCATCGGCGGTAATGCGGCGGCCGCGACGGTCTCGCCTTCCATGCGCGCCAGGCGTGCCGACATCAACGTGGCCTGCACACCCAGTGGCGCCTGGCGGGCGATGCGGTTGGCGAGTTCGACCGCGCGGGGCAGCAGGTCTTCACTGGCCATCACTTCCTGCACCAGGCCCAGGCGCAGGGCGTCATGGGCGTCGAACTCATCGCCGGTGAGCAGCCAGCGCATCGCGTTGCCCCAGCCGGCGATCTGATGAAAGCGTAACGTCGCGCCGCCGAATGGGAAGATCCCACGCTGCACTTCCATCTGCGCAAAGCGCGTGTTGCTTGCGCAAAGATTGATATCGGCCGCCAGCATCAGTTCGATACCGATGGTCAGGCAGTAGCCCTGGGCCGCGACGATCACCGGTTTGCTCACATGCGGGCCGGCAAACACGCCCCAGGGATCGCAGCCCCCCAGCGGTGGTTGCCAGCCACCGGCCATCACACCACTGACATTGGCCAGGTCCAGCCCGGCCGTGAAGTGATCCCCATGGGCAAATACCACTGCCACCCGTGCGTCGTCGTTTCGATCAAATTCGCCATACGCCAGGCTCAGTTCATTGAGCAGGTCCAGGTCGAAAGCATTGCGCTTGGCCACCCGGTCCAGGCCCAGCATCAGGACATGGCCCTGGAGTTCACGGCTGACGCGGCTGCTGCTGGCTTGATTCATCGGGTGTACCCTCGGGAGCGGGGAAGGCTTTCAGACCAAAGGGGCTGAAAGGTCAGGTGAACCGTTTAAGCGTTATGACCAGGCGGGCCGGGCCTTTGAAAAATAGACCCTGCCGGAGTTATCTGCAAAGGCGGTGACGCAGCGCGCTTTCTCGGTGCATTCCGATAAAAAAAGCTCCCTTTTTCAGCTATTTCCGGTATAGTGCGCGCCGGCCTTTAACCGGGCCGCGTTTAGGTAGCGCAATTCCCCGAAGTCAGCTTCGGCTGCACGTCCGCACAGCGGACTCTCCCTTGACGAATCTTTTTCATTCATTCGTTTTCGCAAATCCCCGCCGACAAAGCAGCCAGGGCGACTCTTGAGTCTCAACACGGCATGCGCAGCTTTGGAGCATGGGTCTTTGCGGATGCACTTAGAGGCAGACCCATGACCCAGGAAACCGGCGGCTTCGCCGCTTTTAATCTTAACCCGAATATTCTTGCAGCCGTCGCAGCGACTGGCTACGAAGAACCTTCGGCGATTCAGCAGCAATCGATCCCGATCATCATGGCCGGCCAGGACATGATTGGCCAGGCGCAAACCGGTACCGGTAAAACCGCCGCGTTCGCCCTGCCTATCCTGCACTGCATCGATCCTGCCAAGCGCGAACCGCAAGCCCTGATCCTGGCGCCAACTCGTGAGTTGGCGCTGCAAGTAGCAACCGCTTTTGAAACCTACGCCAAGCAAATGCCAGGCGTTACCGTTGTAGCCGTTTACGGCGGCGCGCCGATGGGCCCGCAACTCAAGGCTATCCGTAACGGCGCACAGATCGTTGTCGCCACCCCGGGCCGTCTGTGCGACCACCTGCGTCGTGACGAGAAAGTACTGTCGACCGTGAACCACCTGGTTCTCGACGAAGCTGACGAAATGTTGAAGCTGGGCTTCATGGATGACCTGGAAGTCATCTTCAAGGCGCTGCCACCGACCCGTCAGACCGTGCTGTTCTCGGCCACCCTGCCACAGTCGATCCGTGCCATTGCCGAACGCCACCTGCGCGATCCGCAACACGTGAAGATCCAGACCAAGACCCAGACCGTTACCGCGATCGAACAGGCTCACCTGTTGGTTCACGCTGACCAGAAGACCTCGGCTGTATTGAGCCTGCTGGAAGTCGAAGACTTCGACGCCCTGATCATGTTCGTGCGCACCAAGCAAGCGACCCTGGACCTGGCCAGTGCCCTGGAAGCCAAAGGCTACAAAGCTGCTGCGCTGAACGGCGACATCGCCCAGAACCAGCGTGAGCGCGTCATCGACTCCCTCAAGGATGGCCGCCTGGACATCGTTGTGGCGACCGACGTTGCCGCCCGTGGCCTCGACGTTCCACGTATCACCCACGTGTTCAACGTTGACATGCCTTACGATCCAGAGTCCTACGTTCACCGTATCGGCCGTACCGGCCGTGCGGGTCGCGAAGGTCGTGCATTGCTGCTGGTGACTCCACGTGAGCGCCGCATGCTGCAAGTGATCGAGCGTGTAACCGGTCAGAAAGTCGCTGAAGTACGCCTGCCGGATGCCCAGGCAGTCCTGGATGCGCGCATCAAGAAACTGACCAACAGCCTGGCGCCTCTGGTGGCTGACGCTGAATCGACCCACGGCGACCTGCTGGACCGCCTGACCGCCGATATCGGTTGCACCCCGCGTGCCCTGGCTGCAGCCCTGCTGCGCAAAGCCACCAATGGTCAGGCCCTGACCCTGGCAGCCATCGAGAAAGAACGTCCACTGGTCCCGAACAGCGCGCCACGCGGTGATCGTCCAGAGCGTTCCGGTGACCGCCCAGAGCGTGGTGATCGCGAGCGTCGCGCTCCGGTTCCACTGGCTGAAGGCCGCGCTCGTTGCCGCACCGCGCTGGGCGCGCGTGACGGTATCGCTGCCAAGAACCTGCTGGGCGCTATCCTCAACGAGGGTGGCCTGGCACGTGAAGCCATCGGTCGCATCCAGGTCCGTGACAGCTTCTCCCTGGTGGAGCTGCCGGAAGACGGTCTGGAAAAACTGCTGGCCAAGCTCAAGGACACTCGCGTTGCCGGTAAGCAGCTGAAGCTGCGTCGCTACCGCGAAGATTGATCCGCCCCCGGGCTGATTGATCGAACATAAAAAATCCCCGACTGGTTCGGGGATTTTTTTTGCCTGGCGTTGGGTATGCACGCAAAAGCTACTCGCTTGGTGGGGAGTGCTTCATAGAGCGGAGGGTGTTTAGGTATTTTCTGAACTATCGGTTTTCGTTGTCAGCTAATGATCACATCAGGTTTAAGAAAAGTCCGAGCGTATGACTGACCTGTCTGGCAGCCTGCTTGTAAGTGAGTCACTAATGTCGAGTGATGATTGAACTCACTGGAAAGAGGCTGTAGCTGTTATGCGCGTTGATAACTCACACCGTCCCCTATCAAGAATACCTGAGCCCGTTATTCATCCTCTTGTGCAACCTTCCTTTAATATGGCTGGTGAGCCACGTAATGATCAGTACCAAGAAGATAAAAATAGCCTTCGGTCATCAGGGGGCTTTAGCGTATTGAATGATGCTCCGAGGCGGCTATTAAGAGAAGTTTCCTCGAAAGCTATTTCGCCCACGATCACAATCCATCACTCGAAGCTTGATAAGGTGAGCGATCCAAAACTCGAAATCAAGAAGGAAGCCACAGCACCCAATGGGTTGTATGGTGTAAGTTACTCACTGTCCGCACCGCACCCTGGGTTGAGCAATATCACGTTTCCAATGAGTATTGACGAAGGCCTCCAAAGAAAGACAGGCAAGGATGCGGGTATTTATTATGCGATGCAATTTGGCGTTAATGACAACAATGGCAAGCCCCTCGGTCGCGGCTATATAGGGATGCAGCCACGTGGAGATGGCAAGGCGCTGGTTACATTTTCCGGATCCGGTTCGCATTTCAAAGCGCCACAAGGTCGCGGCGAGTTTGATGGGGGGAACGGCGCGAGTAATAGCACATTGGTCGATTTTAAGTTTGGGCATAAATATAATTTGACGGTGGTGCGGGATCCTGAAAATCCCCGGAAGTTGAGCGCTTATATTCAGGATGTCACGGATCCCGATAATCCGGGTCCCAAACAGCACGTCCAAGATCTTTATGTCGACAGAGACGTTGCACTGGCGGGCAGAGAAGTTGGGTTTGTTGAGCAGTATGGCGAGAAAATAAACCGAAGTTCGCAGATTGCGCCAACGGGCGGCAGTTTTTCAGCGCCCTTTACTACAGACGATAAGGGGAATATTAAAGTTGGCGTGATCAACAGTACTGGTTTTTACGGCAGGTACAAGAACTCGATGGTGGGCACCCAACAGGTGACCAAAGACTCCGGTGTAGGAAAGGAAATCCACTTTTCCTTTAAAGGAGTGGGGTCTGAGAAGAAGGCCTAGCCCGTGCCCTTGATAGTTGCAGGGCTATCGCCTTAGTGTCTATCACCTACAGACTGTCCCATTCCAGCGACGGACTCTGTCAACCGAAGCGGTAGATGTCCATGCCCAGCGCGCCCAGGGTGAAGCCCTGGTGCGCCACGCTGAAATCGCCACCGGCACCGCGCGCGAAATACAGCGGCAGTAGGTGCTCATCACTGGGATGGCTACGCACGGCATTCGGCGCTTGGCGGCGATAGTCGTGCAAGGCGTTTGCATCGTTGGCCGCCAGTTTGTCGACGACCCAGTTGCGGAACTCTAGCGCCCATGGGGTGATGGTCTCGGGGCCGGCGCGCCAGTCAAGCTCACCCAGGTTATGGGTAATACTGCCGGAGCCGATCAACAGCACACCTTGCTCGCGCAAACCGGCCAGGGCATGCCCGACGCGGGTCTGCAGGGCAGGGCCCATGCGGCTGGGCAGGGACACCTGCACCACCGGAATGTCCGCTGCCGGGTACATCAGTGACAGCGGCACCCACGTGCCATGGTCGAAAGGGCGTTGTGCATCGACGCGTGCATCCAGTCCATCGGCATGCAGCCGCTCGACGATCTCGCCGGCCAGTTGCGGGTCGCCTGGCGCCGGGTACTGCACGGCAAACAATTCGCGGGGGAAGCCGCCGAAGTCGTGCCAGGTCTCGGGCGCGGGACTGCCGCTGACCAGCAGCTCTTGGCTTTCCCAATGCGCCGACACCACCACGATTGCCTTGGGTCGTGGCAGCTCGGCCGCCAGGCGCAGCAATGCCGGGCCGCTGGCACCGGGTTGCAGGGCGAGCATGGGCGAACCGTGGGAGATAAACAGGCTGGGGAGCATAAGTGGGGTCCTGAGCGTTAACATGGGCCCATCTTCAATCAGATCATTGATCTAAATCTAATATAAGTTTTAGTGCCTTTTGATCGAATTTCCGGGGGGATCCATGGAGCCTAAGTTTTGGCAGGAGCGCTGGGCGCGCAATCAGATCGGCTTCCATTTGCCTGAGGTCAACCCGTACCTGCAACGACACTGGCCGCAGCTCGCGCTCGCCGAGGACACCCAAGTGCTGGTGCCATTGTGTGGCAAGAGCCTGGACCTGATCTGGCTGGCCAGCCGTGGGCTGCGGGTGTTGGGCGTGGAGCTATCGGAGCAGGCCGTCGAGGCGTTCTTCAGTGAGCAGAACCTGGCGCCACGCATCACACGGCGGGGCGCCTTCACGGTTTATCAGGCTGATCGGGTCGAGGTGTGGTGTGGCGATTTCTTCGCCCTGGACGCCGACGTCCTGGCCGGTTGCACTGCACTGTATGACCGCGCCGCACTGATTGCCTTGCCGCCGCTGATGCGTGCGAGATACGCCGAACACCTGAACAGCCTGCTGCTTCCAGGCTGCCAGGGGTTGTTGATCACCCTCGATTACGACCAGACGCAGAAAGCCGGACCACCGTTTGCGGTGACGGATGACGAGGTGAAGGTGCTGTTCGGTTCGGAATGGACCTTGGAGGCGCTGGAGGCGCAAGACATTCTGGGTGAGAGCTGGAAGTTCGTGCAGGACGGCGTCACGCGGCTCGACGAGCGTGTCTATCAGCTAACGATGCGTTGACAATATAAGCGCCCACAAAAAAAGGGGCGATCAAATCGCCCCTTCTTGCGTAACGGCTGGTTATCAGCCCCGACGGCGCAGTGCGTCGATGCGCTCTTCCAGCGGCGGGTGGCTCATGAACAGGCGAGCCATGCCCTGCTTGATGCCACCGTTGATGCCGAAGGCGGTCAGGCTGTCCGGCATGTGCACCGGCAGGCCCTGTTCGGAGCGCAGGTGTTGCAGCGCTGCAATCATCGCCCCGGTGCCCGCCAGGCGCGCACCGGCTTCGTCTGCACGGAATTCGCGCTTGCGCGAGAACCACATGGTGATCGCGCTGGCCAGGAAGCCCAGCACCACTTCAGCGAAGATGGTTGCCACGAAGTAGGCAATGCCGCGGCCTTCTTCGTTCTTGAAGATCACCTTGTCGACAAAGTTGCCGATGATCCGAGCGAAGAACATCACGAAGGTGTTCACCACGCCCTGGACCAGCGCCAGGGTGACCATGTCACCGTTGGCCACGTGGCCGATCTCGTGAGCCAGTACGGCCTTCACTTCATCGTAAGAGAAGCGTTCCAGCATGCCCTGGCTGACCGCAACGAGTGCGTCGTTCTTGTTCCAGCCGGTGGCAAAGGCATTGGCTTCATAGGCCGGGAAAATCCCGACCTCGGGCATCTTGATGCCCGCCTCGCGGGACAACTGCTCGACAGTCTGCAGCAACCATTGCTCATGCCGGGTACGTGGCTGGGTGATGACCTGGGTGCTGGTGCTCATCTTCGCCATCCACTTGGAGATGAACAGCGAGAACAGCGAGCCGGCAAAACCAAAGACCGCACAGAAAACCAGCAGCTGATTGAGGTTCAGGTCAACCCCGTTGGCCGCCATGAACCCGTTGAAGCCGAAAAGGCTCAAGGTGATGCTGGCAATCAGCACGACCGCAAGGTTAGTGGCCAAGAACAGCAGGATGCGCATCATGGTTGTAGAGTTCTCCTCATGCTTAATATGTCGCTTACTGCGGGGTATATAAGGTGCGCCATGGGGTGATTCAACCGAGCGACTATTTCAAACTGTGTCCTACAGCCTGAATGTAGAGCCTTGAAGGGTTTTTCCGTGGTTGAAAAGGCGTCTTGATTGATTCGCCGTTGCCATGGAACCCTTTAATCATAAGGGGGCGGTGGCGTTTTTGCTGCCAGCGAAGCGTTGATACGCAGGAGGGGCAGAGAAGTGTTGCCAGATACTCGCTGTACGACCGATTGTCGGTCGTACAGCGCCGTTTGCGTTACTGGCGATAGGACTTGAGGAAGTTACCGATGCGACCAATGGCCATGTCCAGGTCATCCACACGCGGCAGCGTCACTACGCGGAAGTGATCCGGCCACGGCCAGTTGAACGCGGTGCCTTGCACCACCAGCAGTTTTTCCGACAGCAACAGGTCGAGCACGAATTTCTCGTCATTGAGGATCGGGCACACTTTCGGGTCGATCCGCGGGAAGGCATACAGCGCGCCCA
Organism: Pseudomonas lurida; assembly: GCF_002563895.1. Lineage (NCBI taxonomy): Bacteria > Pseudomonadati > Pseudomonadota > Gammaproteobacteria > Pseudomonadales > Pseudomonadaceae > Pseudomonas > Pseudomonas lurida. Next base: position 1,968,617 of record NZ_PDJB01000001.1, read on the forward strand.
TGGGTTTCACGCAGCTCACGCCCGGGATTGCGTTGAGCAGTTCCCAGGTGCGGTTGCGCTGCTCCAGCAGGCGGCCCTGGGGCAAGACCAGGTCATTGATGCTCTGGTAGCCGCCGAGGGCGGTCTGG